>CAVQAR010000024.1:0-315733 GCA_963710425.1 uncultured delta proteobacterium | reverse complement strand
GAGCGCGCGCTCCTCGCGTTTGTAGCTCTCGTAATTTTTCGCGAGTCGAGAATTTCCGTCTGATGCTCGCCGAGATGCGGAAAATCGATCTCGATTTCTTCTTCGAGCGCGCGCCGCTTATTGCGCGCCATGCTTATCGCCTCGGCAATCGTGCTCTTCTTCGGAAACCGGCGCTCGCGCGACGCCAGTCCATCCGCGTCCGGATCAGGTTGACGACGTCTTCCATGTCGGAGCGATCGAGAATCGTAAAGTTAGGCTTGAGGCCCATCGGCGCGCCATGCCGCCGCAGCACGTTGTTGGCGGATGAGTGAAACGTGCCGCCCGCCACCGCGCCCGCGCGATCTCCCACCAGTTTCTCCGCGCGCCGCAACATCTCCTGCGCCGCACGCCGCGTGAACGTCAGCAGCAGAATCGCGCCCGGCGGCACGCCGCTCTCGATAAGCCGCGCGACCCGATAAATCAGCGTGCGCGTCTTGCCCGATCCCGCCCCCGCAATCACCAGCAGCGAACCGCCGATGCGTCACGGCCGCGAGCTGCGCGGGATTCAGCAGCTTGGCGTACTTGATTTTGAAGTTGCGCTCGTCGGCCGGCGACGCCGGCTTTTCGCGCAGGTAGATTCCCTTGTCGGCCACGTCGAGCGTGAATCCTATCACGCCACGCGCCGCGATGCCTACGGCAGCATCGGCCCGCTGCTCGACGGCGCCTGACCGCCGTTCTTATAGATACCCTGCATCGTCTTGTTCCACAGTTGATTCGGACTGTTGGGCGATGCTCGTACCTGACGTGGCCGCTGCGGCTCCCGGCGGCGGACGCAGATCTTCGACGTGCGGATCGAGCAGGATATGGTCAACCAGGTTGACGCTCGGATCGTTCAAGTACGCGTACGCGATTCGTTCCGCATCGTTGCGCCGAACTGCGTCGCCACAAACCCGGTAAGTATCAACTGCTTGCTGCCACCCGGCGACGTTGAGAACTGCGCAGTGACCATCGGCAACTCATTCATGCGCAGATACTTCGTGAGCGCGTCGCTGGTCCCCTGATCGATCACATAGTTTTGCGCCCGCGCGACGCCGCCGATCGCGATCATCTACCGCGACCATCACGACTATCGCTCTGATCAATGCTTGCCTTCGTCGCATCACGGTCTTCGACCACATACTTAGTCGCGCGCGTGTCCCGACTCAACAAGCCAACGAGTCCGGGATTGTGGGCTCAACCTAGAGGTGGGTTACCAAGCGAGCGCCACAAATACCAGCAGGCAACCGTCCGGTACGGTTTCCAACGTTCTGAAATCGTCTTAAGTTCCGAACCCATCGGATAATGCATAGCCAGGGCGCGGTCCAGCCCAAGATCTCCTTGCGGAAGCAAGTCCGGATCACGAATGACCAGCATACGAAAAATAGCGACAGTCCAAGGTCCGATGCCTGGTAGGCTAAGCAGCATTCGTTCCCAGCTATGTCCTTTTTCGATCTCTTCGAGCATTTTCTCTGCGTTGGCTGCGATCTTGGGAACAGCATTCAGCCTTGCGCGGTGACAATCCGCACGCTCTCAGGGCGTGAATGTTCATCTCTGGAGAAACGGAACCTTTTGCCAGTTCAGGATAGAGTTTTTCGACTCTCCTTTGAATCGTGACAGCCGCTCTAGTAGAAATCTGCTGCGCTATTACAGTCCGCATTAGGCCCCAGAACGAGTTTTGAGTCGGGTTCATTGGGCCATCTTTCATTGGAGGATAGGACTATCTTCGATAGAACCTCATCGCTAGCGCAGAGTAGCGCTTCGGGTGCGGGCAGGGAGATCACACTCGATTGTAGTGCCGCTGCAGAACGCATTCTCGCTCCCACGTGACTATTTCGCCGGTCGGTAGAGTTCGCGCGATCTTCCGCAACGTACAATCCGCGACGGCCTGTGCGAATGCCTCTTGTGGAGAAATAGCGGATCCAGCAGCTGCTTAACAAGATTCTTGCATTCCGAATGGGTAAGAAGTTCTAAGTCCGGGTTCGCATCGCGCGGAAGTTTTTTGAGGATGTCCATCGTCGCCGCTTTTCCCTCGCGGAAGGAGGCATGATTTGGATTATGCGATCAAATCGACCCAGCCGACTAATCGCGAAATCAAACTGCTCGATGTGATTCGTAGCCAAAATAAACAGTATCCTACGACGCTCGTTAATAAATGTGAGCTTGGGCAGCATAGCTGTCGTCAAGAATCTCGACAAAGCTTCAGTCCCATGCGCTCCGCGTTCTCCGACCATTTCATCGAATTCGTCGAGGAGCACTACAACCCGCTCAGCCGCCGCTAACATGCTAAAGAGCCTGTTTGCCTCGGCCTGAACTCGGTCCATTCCGTACTTAACCAAATGCGATGGATCCACCGTCACGCGAGGCCATCCAAGTACCTCAGCGATCCTACGAGTAACCTCTGTCTTTGAAGTTCCGGGCGGACCGAAGAAGATCGCAGACATCGCCGTGCGTTCCGGCAACGGCCGACCTGAACTGACGGCGCCCGCACCATTCGCTACGTCTCTGATGATTTGGCCCAGGATTTCTTTAAGAGATTCAGACTTGTTGCCAACCTCAACCGTACTGTCAAGAAAGTCTTCCGGAAAAAGCCTGCGGCTCAAATTTGGCTTCTTTGGCGGACGGTAATCTTGATCCAAGTGCGTGAAGATCGTCGTCCTCACGGCCTCTGCAATCAGTCGATCTAGCGCATAGAGGAAATGGAAAACGGACGCAGTTGACCATGATTCTGGACCTTTTGTCTGCGGATGATGACCGGATGCCCACGCTTGAGCTTCGGAACCGAATCGGAACGCTTGATTCTTTAGTGCGTATGCCGCCCGACCAAGGTTGTCCAAGTAGTCGAGGAGGATTGGCTGGAGCGCCTCTGTTGTTAACAGCTGAACTAACATCTCGTATTCGTAGCAATAGGCGTTACCTGCGCCAGGATAGTGAAATAGCGGCCGACTAGGTGGCCAGGAGCCATCGGGTAGCTGTTTCTCGAACAGCAGCCTAATAGCTGAGCGCTCAATTCTCGCTTCCTCGGGAGTGGACTCGCCGGGTGAGGATAAGCTCGCCAAGAGGATAGTAGCGTAGGCTAACGAGTGAATGTCTGCCGTCTTTTCGCCGTTGGCAAAAAGGGCAATCTGACGATTAATCTCGCCCACACTCCAAGTCCGTACGTCTTTCCGGCTTTTCGGGTCTAGGCAAGCGCGCCGATCAAGTACCCTCACGACCAACTGCGTCACATAGGCAGTAGGCGGATATTCCGCGATCCTCACTGCGCCGGGGTGATCTTCATCGAGAAGTGAAGTCTTTAATCTCTGTACGCCGTCTTCCAGATTCTGTTTTTGGTTTGCAGTGAGATGAGCGCCGGAGCCGCGCGCGCCTGCTTTGCACAACAGGGTCACAGCTTCGACTACAAACGCAATTGTGAAAGGCGTGTCCTTTAGTTCGGCGCTTTTAAGTTCGGCACTTAGTAATCCGTCGACGAGATCATTTTCTCTGACTTTCCAAGTGACGCATTCATCCGCCTCCCAGTGACCTGCTGCGATCAGCGAGGCGATGCAAGTCGCCGTGCTCGCTAGAGAAAAATGTAGTTCGTCGTGTTTCCGTGCGAAGCCGTTAGAGGGGGGATGGTAATATTCGCTAAGCGATGGTACATGAGTCGCCCGCAACTCAGCGAGAAACCGCCGAAGAGCTTCGAGCCGAGGAAAGTTCATCCAGTCGCCGGCGCCAAGTATTCTATGATGGGAGTACTAACGACGCGGCGGCCGCTCTACATTCTGCGTAAATTTCTGGAGCAACATCACGTTCGCGAGCAACCGGAACCTTCCTCATTGCGTTCTCAATTTTGTCAAGGCAATTCCGGACGAACTCAATGCTGTCGTGGGGATTGATGAGGAACCCTTCGATACTATCGGCGCGACACGACCGAAAGGAATTGAGTACATCCTTGATGCGTTCGACTTTACGCACATACTGTCGCAACGTGAGATCTGAGACTTGGTCGAGAGAGAATATCGGAATGCCGTTCGCTACAGCAAAGCCGATCTCCATAGATGCCGATACCCCTAGGTAGCCGTCCGGCGCCACTACCCAGAGAAAATCGGAGGCTCGGATGCACTCCAAATGCCGATCTTGGACTAGGCTAATGGAGCGGAACCGATCACTGGCGACAAATAGGAACTCTTCATGCGCCGCTACGATTCGAGGATCGGCGGGCGAGAGGACGCGCACGCCCAGATCGGTAAGCTCATATACCGCATGAGTGATGGCCTGTAGGTGGCCGCGGTGAAAGCTGCCGGATATTGTAACCTTTAGCATGGCTGCCTCCGAGGATCGCATTCGATAGGTCATGCGATTCGTCGTTTCGCCGGGATTTTCAAGTCTGAAGAGAGTCTGTTGCGAAGTTTCTCCAATTTCACAACAAAAGCAAATGCCAATTGTCGCCTGGCCGTGAGCTCTTCAAGGGTGCCATCGTTACGAAGAAAAACTTGAACACCATCGGTCACGAGATAACGGGCAGGTATAGAAGTGGGCGTTATCTCCGGATGTTTGCTGATCAGCGTCTGAAATGCTTGCCTGAGCTTTCTGACTGATATCCCGCCCTTGAGAATCTGAGCCAAGCTCCGGAGAAGGACGATATCGCCGAATGAGTAGAGACGATCGCGCCCCTTGCCAGGATGACCCAAGTAACTCGGGACCAACACTCCGGTACGAGCCAAATAATCGAGCATCGGGCGGGTCAGCCCGCATAGGCGACTAGCTCGTTTTATGTCGAATGGCCCATGTTTATAAGATTTTCTCATGAAAACAAGTATTACGTGATACTTGTTTTTATAATGAATTTCTTCATTTGTCCACACTTATTGCAAAAATTACGGCGCAGGCACCAAAGCGCGGAAAGGGGATTCGAACAAAATAAAGCGCGGACGCCATGTACGACGCCCGCGCTTCTCGATGCCTGACGACTATCGCTTTACGGAACCTGGATCTGCTGAATCTGTGCCGTCTCTTTCTGTACAACTTCCGCCGGGAGCGGCGCGTACTGCAGCGCTGGCGCCAGCGTCTGGCCCTCGGTCAGCGCCCAGCTCAGGAACTTCTTGATCTGCTCGCCAACCTCTTTGTTGGTCTGCTTCTGGTAAACCAGTATCCAGGTGAACGACGAGATCGGATATGCATCGGCACCCGGCGCGTCAGTGATCGAGACGCGAAAGTCCGCCGGCATACTGCCCGCAACCGATGCGGCCGCCGCGGTCACTCCCGCCAGGCTCGCAGTCACCCAGTTGCCCGCCTTGTTCTGGATCTGGGCGAACGGAATCTTGTTGTTGAGCGCATAAATCAACTCGATGTATCCGATCGCGCCCGGGGTCTGCTGGATCAGCGCCGTCACTCCCTCATTGCCCTTGCCGCCGAGTCCGGTCGGCCACTTGACCGCAGTGCCCTTGCCCGGATCCGACGCCCAGCTCGGGCTGACCTTCGAAAGGTAGTCGGTGAAAATATACGACGTGCCGCTGCCATCAGAACGATGGCATACGACGATGTCCTCCGACGGAATCGCAACACCGGGATTCAGCGCCTTGATCTTGTCGTCATCCCACTTCGTTATCTTGGCCGAAAAGATGTCCGCGATTACCGGACCCGTCAGACGCATCGTGCCGGTGAAGCCAGGGAGATTGTACGCGACCACGATCCGCGCCCATCACGCTCGGGAAGTGCAGAATTTTTCCCGGCGCATCGGCCAGTTGTGCATCGGTCATCGGCGCGTCGCTCGCACCAACGTCGACAGTGCGATTCGAGAGCATCCGAATTCCGCCGCCCGAACCAATCGATTGGTAGTTGAACTTGATGCCGGGATTTTCTTTCGCGTAAACGTCGAACCACTTGGAATAGATCGGATATGGGAACGTGGCGCCGGCGCCGTTAACCAGCATATCGGCGAATCCGGATCGGCCGATTCCCGCAATCGCAATGAAAAGGGCCAGAATGAGTCGTCGTTTGATCATCTTTTGAACTTGCCTCGGGTTAGTCGTGTCCGCTCCGCCAGTAAGGTATGCGGCGCGCAGAAGCTATGCACTCAACATTAACAGAGGATGAACCCGCCGTGTCCGCCGATTGAATTCGTCCGCCTGAGCCCCCATTCCAGCGAATAACCGCGCTTTGACGCAATCGTTTGCATTCCCCGCCCAAGCTCAACGACAATCTCATCAAATCCGGTTCCGCTTCCCACTATGAGAAGGGTTAGGTTCTTGGACGCATCCGATGACTAAGTCACTCGACGGAATCAACCTCGTAGAATTCGACTCCAACCTCGGCGCCGCCTACGCTGCGATGCTTCTCGCAGAAAACGGCGCGCATGCCATCAAGGTCGAGCCAATCGGCGCCTCGCCCAATCGCGGGACCCCGCACTTCCACGTGCTCAACCGCAGCAAGCGGATGCTCGAGCTTGACCTCGACGATCCCGCCTCGAATGCGCGCGTCGCTGATCTGATTCGATGGGCCGACATCGTCGTCACCGGCTTCACCCCGGCCCGTCTGCAACAACTGAATCTCGATCCTGAATCGATTCGCCGTATAAATCCGCGCGCGATTGCGCTCGGCGTGCCTCCACTCGGCAGCCGCGGCCCCGACGCCAACTTCGATGCGAACGACGACCTGGTCGCGGCGCGCGGCGGAATCACCGGCAGCCAATGGGCGCGCAGCGGCAATCCCGTCGCGCTGGTTTTTCCAGCCGCCAGTTATTCGGCCGGCGTGATGGCAGCGACCGCCGCCGTCGCCGCGATCCTCGCGCGCGGTCGCGACGGAGGAGGGCAGGCGGTCGAAGTGTCGCTCCTCGCCGGCGCCTTCTCGCTCCACACCGGCGGAATCCTGCGCCACGAAAAGATGACGACGCTCTATCACGGGCCGCAGGATCCGCTCGGTCCGATTCCGGTCTATCGTCTGTTCGAAGCCGTCGACGGCAAATATCTGTTCGCCGCGTGCGGCAACGCGACCTTCTGGGGCAAATTTGCGATCGCAATCGATCGCCCCGATCTCGTCGGCGACCCCCGTTTCGAAAATGCGCCATGGGGAATCGCGCAAGAACACTGGCAGCCGCTCAAGGACATCATCGAGCCGATCATTCGCACGCGCTCGCGCGACGAATGGCTCAGCATCCTGCGCGAGGCCGACGTTCCCTGCGCTCCCGTGATGTCGCGTCACGAGTTTATCGATCACCCGCAGACGCGCGCCCTCGGGATGCGGCATGAAATCGACGACCCCACTCTCGGCCGCATGATTCAGATGGGCCTCCCGGTCTTTCTCAACGACACCCCCGGCGCAATCACCGGGCCGGCTCCTGCCAAGGGCGAAAATCGCGCTGCACTGCAATGGCTTGCAGAGCCAAAACCCGAGTCTCCGCTTAAAATAGATGTCCGTGTCACTGACAAAAGGCCTCCACTCGACGGCGTCACGGTGCTCGACTTCGCCAGCTACATCGCCGGTTCGTACGGCCCGATGATCCTCGCGCAACTCGGCGCCAAAGTTATTAAGATCGAAAGCCTCGAGGGCGACTCGTTTCGCCATTTCGGCTTCGGCTTCCTCGGCTGGAATCAGGGCAAGCGCGGCATCGCGCTGAATCTTACGACCGATCAGGGCCGCGAAATCATTCACGGACTCGCAGACAAGGCAGACATCATGGTCGAGAACCTGCGGCCGGGCCGGATGCGCAAGTTCGGCTTCGACTACGACAGCCTTGCCGCGCGCAACCCGCGCATCATCTATATGTCGGTCAACGCGTTCGGCAATCGCGGCCCGGAACACAATCAGCCCGGCTTCGATCCCCTGCTGCAAGCGCGGTCGGGCGTGATGGCGGCGCAGGGCGGCCACCACGGGCATCCGGTGTACCTGACCTGCGCGATTTGCGATTACGGCGCCGCGATGCTCTCCGCGTTTGGATGCGTCCTCGCGCTGCGTGCGCGCGAAATCACGGGACGCGGCCAATTCTGCGAGACCTCGCTCCTGCAATCCGCGATGGCGTTTCAGGCCGGCGAGTTCGCCTTCTATTCCGGTCGCCCCGACATGGAAAATGGCAGTGCCGAGAATCGCGGACGCTCCGCCCTCTCACGCGCCTACCAATCGCGCGACGGCGAATGGCTATTCATCTCACTATCCGACGAAACTCAGTGGAAGGCGCTACTGACTATTCTACCTGACCTGCCGAATACCAACTGGGACACCGCGTCGGCGGCGCCGAACGAAGGCGCACTCGCCTCAGCGCTGTCGGAACAATTCGTCAGGCTCGATCGCACCGACGCACTCGCAATGTTAAAGAAATCGGCGATTCCGGCAACACCGGTAAATCACACCCGCGAACTGTTCGACGATCCGCAGGTCGTCGCGAACGACCTGATCGCCGAGTTGTCTCATTCGGAATGGGGCCGCGTGAAGCAAACCGGAATGCTGACCAAGTTCTCCGCGACCCCCGGCAAGATCGATCGCGCCGCCCCGATGCTCGGCGAACACACCGACGAAATTCTCCGCGAGTACCTCGGCTACTCCCCCGACCGAATCGCCAAGCTGCGCGCCGCCGGCATAATAAAGTGAAAAAGTGATCAATGGACCCTGACGCGTCCGCCGTCATCACGCCGCATCTGCTGGCGCGCGAAACCCTGCTCTGGTGCGGCCGCCCGCACAACACGACCGCACTCCGATGGCGCGCCAGTGCAATCATCCTCGTCGGAATCGCCGCGATCGTGTTGCGTTCATTACCGCTCGACGCGAGTCTCGCCGAGCGCGCGGACCTCAATTCAATCCTGTTGGCAGTGCTGGTTTGCGTGTTGGTCGCTGAAGCGATCGTCTTCCACAGCTACCTGTCGAACACGTTTTACGGTGTCACCAATCAACGCGTAATCATTGTCTCGGGACTGCGGGAACCGGTGGTGGTCGGCGTTTTGCTCGACCGCTTGAACACTCCGCAACTGCGCGTCCAGCGCATACACCGCATCATCGAACTGCGCGGTCGTAGTGAGAAGATGTTTCAACCGAGCTACCTGCCGTTCACGAACCCTTCCGTCCCTCCGGACTGGATCGGATGGGCCGAGTGCTACCGGCTGCTCGCGCTTGAAGAACCACTTCGCGTCCGCGACCTGATAATCGAATCCGCGCACAAGCTCGAATAGTCAGTCGGAATCCGCACTACACTATTCGCAGATAGTCGGGCGACGGTAGCGGCGGGAATTTTGCCGATGGCAATGTTTGATACCAGTACGCCACCGACGCGATGTCGTCCTGCAGCGGTAGGAACTCCGCGCCCTTGCGCGGATCGCCCAGCCATCCGAGCGCCTGGATCGTCACCCGCAGGTCCCGCGTGAACCTGATCGGGTCCGCGATATGCCATCGGTACATTCCAAATCTCTGCTGCGACGAGTACAGCCCGTCCGGCCGAATCACTTGCGCCAACCCCGCGTAGGGCGTGGTGAATTCGCGATAACCGCCGTTTTCCTTGCCCACATCGAAATTGTACGAGCCGCAAAAATAATCCTCGGTGCCGGTGCCGCAGATCGTCGGAAACTCGGTGTCGCCGTCCATGAAAAACTTAATCTCGCCCTCGCCCCACCATCCGTTATTGTTAACTCCCCACGCCATGTACGTGCCGACGTACTGCCCGCGCCCCGTTACCCCATCGACAATCGTATAAACCGTTTTGTATGGCAGCGGATTCACGCGCCGGAACTGCGCATGGAAGTAGGCAGCGTCAGTAGCTACTTCAGTGAGTACATAGTTGATTTGGTAAAATAGTATCATCGCCGTCTCGGCAGTATTGGTCATAGTAATCAGGCATCGCTTGCGAAATGGCATTTCCCAATAGCAATTGAACGCGCTGCCGGGATTCACACACACCGCCAGCGACGAAACCTGCGCGTATTTGTTCCATCCGCACGCGAAAAAATCGCCGACCGGACATTCCACCGACGGCTCCGGCGATCCGTCCCAGTAAATTCTCAGGATACTCGAGCGCCATTGCCCCGTCGGCGTCATCCAGATCTGCGCGATCGCGCCCGCGCCCGAAATATCGGCGAGCACCTTGACCTCGCCCGGCTCGATCACGACGTACGGCGCGACCTTCCAACCGCGTCCAAGTTTCCGCGCCGGACTCTTGGCCAGGTCCGGCATCGCCATCGCACCTTTGCCCTTTTCGCCGGTCGGATTTTCGGGACTTATCGATCGGCTCTCGGCATTCGACAGTAGCGCGAGATTACCCAGGTGCATGCCGAGTCCGTTGAACGATGCCATCGCGTGCGCCTCCTTGTGACGAGCCGCGCAATTCTAGTCAGGTCGCGTCGCGATGCGGAAGGATTTCAGCCGCTTACAATTTTAGATCGACGGTCACGAAATCGTGATCGGACACGCGGCGCATCATGATCGGCGACCGCGGAGTGATCACCGCCGCCGTCCCGGCGATCGGATGGAGGTCGCGAACCGCGAGCCAGTCGAGTTTCGGCCGCATCGATCGCGGAATCAGTCCGGAGAACGTGAAGGTAGGGCGATCGGCAACGTTGACGCCATCGATCTCGAGCCCATGCGCTCGCAGATGCTCGAACGAAGGCTCAAATGCTTGGGGCGCGCGGAACCGGGACGGATTCACGATCATTTCGCGCGCCGTCCACCGCAAATCAGACCAGCTGGACAGTTGAGTGGTCGTGGTATTCAAATCGCCGCCGAAAACCGCGCGACCCGCCGCCGGAAACGATTCAAGGTAAGTCGCCAACTGGCGGGCGCGCTCGGCCGGCGCGCATCGGCTATGCAGATGCGCGAGGCCGACGGTCAGTTCTCGACCGCCGAAATTCATTCTCGTGACGATTCCCGTTGGCGTGCCAACCCGCGACCAGTTCGGGTTGCGCCGCAACATGCGCGGCGTGCGTGGATTGTGCATCGCAACCGCGGTTACGTCGTCAAATGGCACGGCGCTCAGGATCGCGTTGCCCAAGTACCCGCGGATTTCACCGCTCTCGTTAATCACCCCGAACTCGCGGACGTACGCGCAGCTCATCCCGAGCATCGATGCCATCTCCACCGCAACGTCGCGGCGCGTCGACGGCTTCGTCCCCTTCGCGTTGACTTCGCACAAAAGGATCACGTCTGCGGCTTGCAGCGGCTGACGCTTCAGACATGCGACGATTTCGGGGAACCTCCTGCCGCCGGCCGCATTGAGCAGCACGACTCGGAGCCGCGAGCCCTGCCGTCGCGCCGCGCGATTCACCACGATCGGCGGAAAAGGCGGTGCGAGCTTCGGGACAGCCGCGTTAAGATCGAGCGCGTTGCGTTGCATCGCCGGAAGCTAGTCGGCCAATTCCTTTTGCAGATTCCGGAACGTCGTAATCGGGGGCGTGCACGTATGCTCGCGGCATACGTAGGCGGTCAGGTGGCCGTCGATCTGCCGCTTGTCGCGCACCTGCTCGGGGATGAAACCAGTTTGCGCGTCGGCCGGATCGGCGACGAAGATCGCGAGATTTGGAACGTAGAGCAGGCCGAGCCGCTCGATCCATTCGTGCAGCTCAGGTGATTTACGATCGCCGACAATCACAACTTCGGTTGGCCCGCGCTGATAGAGGTCAACCGCTTCGAGCATGTGCGAAAATCCGAACGGCTGCTTCTCGATAAATTCGCGGAACAAGCGAAGCGTCCGCTCGGCCTCGACGCGGTAGCGCTCGTCGCCGGTGTACCCGTGCAGCCGAGCAGCGCCATCACGGCCGCGCTGTTGCCCGACGGCGTCGATCCGTCGAACGCCGCCTTCGAGCGCATGATCAGCACTTCGTGATCGTCCGAGGTGAAAAAGAATCCACCTTTTTCCTTGTCGATGAACCGCTCGAGGATCACGTCCGCTAGCGTCCGCGCATGCGCCAAATATTTCGGGTCGAGCGACGCTTCGTACAGGTCGAGCATCGCGCCCGCCAACTGCGCATAGTCTTCGAGGTAGGCATTGTGCCGCGCGACGCCGTCCTTGAACGACCGGCGCAGCGCATGCCCGTCCCACATCGTCGTCATCATGAAATCCGCCGCACGCTCCGCGGCTTCGAGATACCTTTGCTCATGCAGCGCGCGATAGCCCTCGGCGAACGCGCCGATCATCATCGCGTTCCACGCCACCAGGATCTTTTCGTCGCGGCCCGGCTTCACCCTTTGTTCGCGCGCCGCGAACAGCTTGGTGCGAATCTCGCGAATCTTCGCCGCCATCTCGTCTTCCGAGATTTTGAACATCCGCGCCGCATCGGCCAGCTCGATCGTGCGATGCGGAATATTCGCATCTTCGAAATTGCCTTCGATTGAGATGTCGAAATAGCGTTCCGCGATCGCGCCAAGCTCGGCACCGATGACCGCGTCAACCTGCTCGGGCGTCCACACGAAGAACTTCCCCTCGACGCCCTCGCTGTCCGCATCCTGCGCGGCGTAAAAGCCGCCTTCGGGACTCGTCATCTCGCGCAAAACATAGTCGAAGACCTCACGCGCGACGCCCAGAAACTCCGGCTCGTTCAGCGCGCGGCCGGCATCGAGGTACAGGCGCGCCAGCAGCGCGTTGTCGTAGAGCATTTTTTCGAAATGCGGCACCAGCCATCGCTCGTCAACGCTGTAGCGATGGAATCCGCCGCCGACCTGGTCGTAGATTCCGCCGCGCGCCATCTTCGACAGCGTGTGCCGAACCATCTCGGCCATCGACTCGTCGCCGTCGGCGGCATGCACGCGAAGAAACAGCGAGAACACGAACGTGTTGGGAAATTTCGGCGCCTGACCGAGCCCGCCGTTGATACTGTCGTAGTGCGTGGCGAGCGCGCGCGCTGACTCGGCCGCCAGCCCCGGCTTCAAATCGCCGCCGGTCGGGACATAGTTGGTAATGGCGCCGAGCGCTTCAGTCAGCTTCTCGAGATTGTTGGTGACTTCCTTCGCCTGGTCACGATACGCCTGCGACACCGCCATCAGGATGCGCGGGAAGCCGGGCATCCCCTGGCGGTCCTCGGGAGGATAGTAGGTTCCGCCGAAAAACGGCCGCCCGTCCGGCGCGAGGAACATCGTCAGCGGCCATCCGCCGCGACCCGTGATGAGCTGCACCGCGTCCATGTAAATCTGATCGAGGTCGGGCCGCTCTTCGCGATCGACTTTGATCGGAATGAAGTTCTCGTTGATCACCCGCGCGATCGCGTCGTTCTCGAACGACTCGCGCTCCATCACGTGGCACCAATGGCAGGCCGAGTAACCAATCGAGAGCATGATTGGCTTGTTCTCGACTCGCGCGCGCTCGAGCGCGTCGCGGCCCCACGCATACCAGTCCACCGGATTGTACGCATGTTGCCGCAGGTACGGACTCTGTTCGTTGATCAACCGGTTCGGCTGGCGGCCGGAATGACTGTTGGGATTTTTGGGCTGGCTCATGAATCTCACATAATCCTATCTGCGTCCCGATGTTCTGTCATACCGATCGAAACCGCGCCGCCGTATGGCAGAGCATAGAGCGCGCCGGTTACAATTCGCTGCTATGGTCTCCGCATCCGCACCGCGCGACTCGATCGCATCTCAGCACGCCGCCAGCGACGATTCGCGATTCCGCTTCTATGCCGGCGGCGTCCTCGTTCTAACCGCAATTCTTTTCTTCGTGCGCCTCGGTGCGCGAGCGTTGTGGTCCTCGGAATTCCGATGGGCCGAAATCGCGAGCGAGATGATCGTCACGCACAACTATTTCTGGCCGACGATCAACGGCCACGTCTATTACGACAAACCGCTCGGCTCGTATTGGCTCGTAATTTTTTCGACACCATTCACAGGAGGCCTCGACGAAGCTGCCACGCGACTGCCGAGCGCTATCGCCGGCCTGCTTGCCGTCGTGGTTCTCATGCTGCTCACGCGACGCCTCTACGATGCTCGCACCGCGATACTCTCTGGCGTCATCCTCGCGACCAGCTTCAGCTTCGTATTCTTTTCGCGCGACGCGAGCGCCGACGTCGAGACCATCGCCGGCGAACTCGCCGCGCTGCTGCTGTTCAACTACAACGAAGAGCGTGGAGGCGGAATCTGGGTCGTCGGCCTGTGGCTGATCATGGCCGCAACGTCGCTCACCAAAGGCCTGCTCGGATTCGCGCTGCCGCTGTTGATGATCGGCGCGTACTCATGCCTGCGCGACGGATGGGCGCAATTGTTTCAGGAACTTTCCCGAGGCTCGCTCGCTGACCGGATCCGACGGCTGATCGATCGCAATCGATGGTTCTTCAACTGGTACACGATCGTTGGCGTCGCGCTCGGCGGCTTCGTGTACTACCTGCCGTTCGAAATCTCGGCGCGCATGATGGGCACGCAAAAGGGCCTCGCGATGGTCTATCGCGAGAACGTCGTGCGCTTTTTCCATCCGTTCGACCATCGCGGACCCATCTACTTATACGTCTACGTTATCTTCGGCCTGATGGCGCCGTGGTCCGCGCTGTTGCCCGCCGCCCTGGTCGAAACGCACAGCTTGCGCCATGCCAATGCCGAGCCAGCGCGCGCCGATCGATTCGCGTTGGTATATTTCTGGGCGACGTTCATATTTTTCACGCTGTCCGGATCGCGCCGCAGCTACTACATCCTGCCGATTCTGCCTGCCGCGGCGATGCTGGTCGCGCGAACGCTCGCGTATCCCGGCGAGCTACGCTCGACCTTCGCCCGCCGCCTGCTGACTGTCGGCTACGCGATCGTCGCATTCGCCGCAGTCGCGCGGCATCGTCCTGTTGATTCCGGCCTGGGCGATTTTGCCGAGCCCTTACGACGCTCTGCCCGACCTGCCCGCGAAATCCGCCTTCATCGCGTTCTGGATCGTCTCGGTCGGCGCGGTCATCTACGCGGTTCGCAAATTCAGCGCCTATCGCGTCGCGATTTCGATGGGCGCCATCGCATACCTCGTGATGGCCTACATATATATCTTCGCGATGCCCGCGGCGGAGGCGTATCGCGGCGAAAAGCCGTTCGGCTACGCGGTGCTGAACAAGATTGGCGGTTCCACCGATCATCTGGTCCTGTTCAAGACCGAGGGCCCGCTGTTTTATCTCAATCCGCCCAAGCCGCTGCCCGAGTTTGAAGACAAGCAGGACTTGCAGGACGCGATCGCGAATGGCGACGCCAAATGGATGATCGTCCGCCGCCGCGACCTGCCGAAGCTCGAGACTCCGACGACGGTCGAGCTCAGTGAGGCGTCATATCCGTGGGAAACCGACTACAATTTCCGAAATAAGGTAGTGCTGGTGAGGATCGGCAATTGACTCTTTGCCTCGCCCCCTGTGGGGAGAGGTCGACGCTCGTCTTCGAGCGGCGGAGTGAGGGACCAAATTTTCGAGATTCCAAATGTCGCGGCGCAACAGGCAATCGCGCCGCACAATGTCCCTCACCGCTAACCCTCTCCCCTCGTGGGGCGAGGGAATCCAGAACCCTACAGGCGCATCGGCATCACGACGTAGGTGTACTGCTGATCCGTCTCCGTCCTGATTACGCCGGGGCTGACGTCGTCGCTGAGTCCGAGTTCTACCGTCGAGTCCGCGCCTTGCGGAATTACGCCGAGCGCTTGCTGCACGTACGATGCGTTGAATCCGATCGCGAATTCTTCGCTCTTGAAATCCACGTCGAGCGACTCGCTTGCTTCGCCGGTTTCGGGACTCGTCGATGAAACCGTAGCGTCCCGGCCGACAGCGCGAACTTCACGCCGTGATATCGTTCGCTGGAAAAAATCGCCGCGCGTTTGATTGCCGCGAACAGCAAATCGCGCTTGACCGTGATTTTGTATTTCGACTGCTTGGGGATTACGCCGCGGTAGTCGGGGAATTCGCCCTCGACCAGCCGCATCGAGACTTCGGTCGCGCCGCGCTTCAGGTATGCGAGCTGACCTTCGAGGCTTAGGCGCACTTCCGGTTCGGTGCCGACATCCAGGATTTTGCGCAGTTCCGCGAGACCCTTTCGCGGAATGATCGCGCCGCTCGGCATCGTGAATCCCGGCACTTCGCGCTCGATCATCGCAAGGCGATGGCCGTCAGTCGCGACCATCCGAACCGCTCCGGCGCGTTGGACTCGACGAACACGCCGCTCAAGTTGTATCGCGCTTCATCGGGACTGACTGCGAAGATCGTTTTGTCGATCATCGTGGCCAGCACCGTCGCCGGAATTGCCAGCTCGGCCTTGAGTTGTTTCTTCGCCGCCGCCGAATCCTTGCCGGTGCTCTGACTTGGCATCGCGGGGAAGCTGCGCGGATCGAGACCCATCATTTTGAACTTCGCGCGGCCGCATTTCAGCTCGACCCAATCGCCATCGAGCGTCGTCAGCGCGACTTCATCGCCTTCGGTCTCGCGCACGATTTCAAACAGCTTGCGCGCGTTGAGCGTCAGGCTTTTTTCCTTGCCGCGACACGCGACCTGCGTGCGGATGCCGACTTCGAGGTCGGTGGCGCTGAGCGTCAGCGCATTTCCGTTTGGTTCGAGTAGAACGTGGCCAAGGATCGGAACCGTCGTGCGCCGTTCCACGATGCCCTGGACCAGTCCCAAACCGCTAAGCAGCGAAGCGCGCTCGATTGCGAGTCCCATGAATTGTTAGCCCGTCTTCCTATTCCGGATCTTTAGATCTCTAAAAAAGAATAGCAGTAATAGTAGGAGTTGTGGATTTGTTGATGGAGCCTGCAAGCGACCGAATTTGAACGCCGATCGATCGCTGAAAAGCTGTCGGCGGAAAACCGGCTACTCGACAGGGCCGGCCGTGCTGCGCACCAGCCCTGTCGATAGCTCCAGGTTTATGCTCCCCTCGTCCACAGCCTCCCCCACAATCGATTCACGCCGCATTCGCGCGGATCGATTTAAGCTCGCGCTCGATTTTCTCGATCGAGAGCCGAAATGCCGAATCACTGGTCACGCGCCGCATGATCAGGTTGTAAGCGTGAATCACCGTCGAATGGTCGCGCCCGAAATGCTCGCCGATGGTCGGGAACGAGCTGTCGGTCAGCTTGCGGCATAGATACATCGCGACCTGGCGGCAGAATGCGATGTGCTGGGTGCGCTTCTTCGACTTCAAATCGGTCAGCCGGATATGGAAAAAATCGGCGACCGTCTTCTGGATCGATTCGACGTCGGGCTTCGCGTCGTGATTGCGAATCAAATCCTGCAACGCCTGCCGCGCGAAGTCCACCGTGATCGCCGATTGGTTGAGCGACGCGAGCGCCGCCAGCCGCGTCAGGCATCCCTCGAGCTCGCGAACGTTAGACGAAACGCTCTGCGCGATATACATCGCGACCTCGGGCGCCAGCCGCAGGTTTTCGAGCACCGCCTTCTTCTGCACGATCGCGACCCGCGTCTCGAGGTCGGGTGGCGCGATGTCCGCGATCAAGCCCATCTCGAAGCGATTGCGCAGCCGCTCCTCGAGTCCGGGGATTTCGCGCGGCACTTTGTCCGAGGTCAGAATGATCTGATGCCGTTCGGCGTGCAGCGAGTTGAAAGTATGGAAGAATTCTTCCTGCGTGCGCTCGCGGCCGGCCAGAAATTGCACGTCGTCGAGGATCAACGTATCGACGCGGCGAAACTTTTCGCGAAACTCGTTCATCTTGTCGCGGCGCAAAGAACCGATCAGCTCGTTCATGAAAATCTCGGCCGGCATGAACAGGACTTTCCGCGGTCGCTCGCCGACGGCGTAGATATGGTGGCCAATGGCGGTCACCAGGTGCGTTTTGCCGAGGCCGACCCCGCCATAGATGAAAAGCGGGTTGTATTTTTCGCCCGGCTGGTTGGCGACGGCCTGGGCCGCGGCATGCGCGAACTGATTGGCCGATCCCACCACGAACTCCGCAAAACTGTAGCGGGCGTTCAGGGTCGGATGGCGATCTCCACGCGGCGCGGCGGTCGTTGTTGCGCGATTTGTCGCGTACGCCTTGCCGTTGCCATTCCCGGTCGCATGACCATTGCCATTTGAATGACCGTTGCCATTCGCATGGCCGTTGCCGTTGGCATGACCGTTGGCTGGACGTTGCTGCGGCGCGATTACTGCAGCATTCTCGCCCAGCGTCAGTCGCACCTCAATTTCGCCGCCGGCCTCCGCCGACAGCGCCGAGCGCATCATGCTCATGTAGCGATCGTTGATCCAATCGCGAAAAAATCGGTTGGGCGCTTCGACCGTAACGGTCGATCCTTGATGAGCGACAAAATTGAGCGGCCCAATCCACGTCTCGTACCCGACCTGACCGAGCTCATCACGCATACGGTCAGCAGCCCGCTGCCACAATCCATTCATATGTTTCCCCCTGACCAAACCGGAAGCCAAGCCCGCTCCGGAAATTAGCGCGCCGGCATCGATCCGGCGCGAATTACGCACAGTCTTATCCACACCTGTGGATAAGCCATTATTCCTTCGTTACAACCAACAATTTGACGGCACGACACGCCGGACTATCAACTTGTCCGGGCTGCGATCGGTTCTGTAAGGGTTAAAAGTTTCGACAATACAGACGATATACACGCGCTTCGAAGGCATAGCTCTCGCGCCGCGAAAACGAACCGCTCAGTGGAAAATGGTTCTTGTAAGTACGAAGTGTGCGGCCAAGGGAACGTGATAAACTTATTTCGTGAAGAGGACAAGTGCGCAAAAAATTTCGTCGCTATACGCGCGGAACGTAAAGGAAATTTCGCTCACGAGTGATCGCGCGCAGCACGCACGAAATTTTGCGTCGATCGCGCGATCGTGCAAATCTGCTCTGGGAGCCATCGTGCGCGATCGCAATTTTCCGCGTCTCGACGCAATTTTCTCTCGAGATCGACGCGCGCGAACAAATTTTTCTTCGCGATCGAAAAAAAATTTTCGATCACACGAGATCTTCGAGCATTCGCGGTGACCTCACGAAAAAAATCAGATGAACTCGTCAAGCGCGCCAGTGTTAAGATTCCTGGTGCGGTGAATTCTCCCGTGCGCGCGTGGAAGGCGGTCGGCGATGCCCCAATTTTCATCGAGAGTGGCAGCGGTGCAACAATCACTGACGCCGATGGCAACACTTTTCTCGACTACGTTTGCTCTTACGGTCCCGCGATTCTCGGTCATGCCCATCCGCGCGTCACACAAGCGATCGCCGAGCAGGCGCGACTGGGTCTTCGGTTTCGGCGCGCCGACGCGGCTTGAAGTCGAACTCGCAGAATTGATCTCGTCGGCGATCGAATGCGCGCAGAAAGTCCGACTCGTCAGCTCGGGAACGGAAGCAGGACTCACCGCGATTAGAATCGCGCGCGCCGCCACCGGTCGCGAGAACATAATCAAGTTTGACGGATGCTATCACGGTCATAGCGACTCGATGCTGGTGCGCGCCGGTTCAGGCGGGATGACTTTTGGTCAACCCGACAGTGGCGGAGTTCCGGCGGCGCTCGCTGCGATGACGATGGTTGCGCGATATAACGCAATTGAGACGGTCGAAAGTTTATTCCGCACCGCGCCCGAAAAAATTGCCGCCGTGATCGTCGAACCCGTCGCCGCCAACATGGGAGTCGTAAATCCTGACGCGGGTTCGTTGAAAGCGCTGGCCGAAATCGCTCACTACAACGGCGCGCTGCTGATCTGTGACGAAGTTATATCCGGGTTCCGACTCTGCTTCGGCTCGATTGCCGAAAGCATGGGCGTCGCGCCCGACTTGATCATGCTCGGGAAAATAATCGGCGGCGGGATGCCGATGGGTGCGGTCGCCGGCCCGTCGAAGATCATGGACCTGCTCGCGCCGGTCGGTCCGGTTTACCAGGCGGGCACGTTGTCGGGAAATCCGCTTTCCGTTCGCGCCGGCCTCGAGACACTTCGCATCCTGAAGGACAGCAATCCATACGCCGCGCTCGACGCCGCCGGCGCGCGACTCGAAGCTGGACTTCGCGATGCTCTGAAAAAAACCGGACAGACTGGATGTATCAATCGAGCCGGCTCTCTGCTCACGATGTTCCTCGGCCCCGAGCGAGTGCGCGACGCCGACGAAGCTCGCACGTCCGACTCCGCGAAGTTCGCTAAATTTTTCCATGGCATGATTGATCGCGGCATCAATCTCCCACCGTCGCAGTTTGAAGCCATGTTCATCTCGACCGCCCACACCAACGCCGATATCGACCGCACGATCGCCGCCGCTGAGGAATCTCTTCGGGATCTCTCGCGAGCCAAGTAAAACGCGATTAATGTTTTTCTTCACTGGTTGAGAGTTCTCAAGGTCTCGAGGTCACAGCAAATGTGCCGGAATATCAAAACTCTTTTCAATTTCGAGCCGCCGGTAACCGACGAAGAGGTTCGCGCCGCATCGCTCCAGTTCGTGCGCAAAATCAGCGGCTTCAACAAACCTTCCAAGGCAAACGAAGATGCCTTCATCGCCGCCATCGACGAAATAGCCGATGCATCCACTCGACTTCTTCGCTCGCTCGAAACCAATGCGCCGTCGAGGAGTCGCGAGGAAGAAGCCGCGAAGGCGAAAGCCCGCGCCGCGGAAAGATTCGGTACCTGATCGCTCGAAGGTGAATCACCGTTGCCGTTGATCCAGGGAAAATACGCGCGCCCGCTCGCGATGGCGCTCGAGATCCCGATGTCGCCGATCGCCGGCGGCATCTTCGGCCATTATATCGACATGTACTTTCACACCGAGCCGTGGTTCACCGGCATCCTCGCATTCGCGGGATTCATTCATTCAATCGTGACCGTCATCAGGATCGCCAGGGAAGTTCCCCCGACTTCGCAAGGCTAGCGACCCCGCGTGCGCAACGATCAGATCCCGACAATCCCCGCGATTCAGCGGATGAACGCGATTCTCGTCGCCGTTACCGCGGGTCTTCTCTTTTTTTTCGATTCCACCGCCGCCGCAGTTGGATGTCTGCTCGGTGGCGCGATCGTGATCGTGAATCTGTGGTTGCTCAGCCTGATAGGCGCGGCAATCCTCGCAGCCGCCGGCGCCGGAATCTCCGGCACCGCCGCGAAATTCGGCGTGATGGCGATACCGCTCAAGATGCTTATCGTCGTGGGGCTGGTCTTTCATTGTCTTCCGGCGCACGAACATCGACGGCGTAGGATTCGCGCTCGGAGTCTTGACTCAGATGACCGCGGCAATTATTGAAACCGGGCGTGCTTCGCTCCGCGGCTCCGGCTAAGATTGCCGCGGCGGAGATATTTTTTTGCAGACCTCAATAAACTTTCTCGAAATAATCGGCGGCGGCAAAATCCCCGAAGTCCTGGTCGGCACCTGGCTGGTGATGGGAATCCTGCTGATTTTCGGCCTCCTTGCTCGCCGCTCACTGGCGGCAGCTACTGACCCGATCGTCCCCGATGATCGGATCACCGTGCGCTCGGTCGCCGAAACTATCGTCGAATGGGCCGACGGGTTTGTCTCCGAGGTCACTCAACTTCATCACTACCGCCAATTTGTCCCGTTCTTCGGCACCCTGTTCATGTTCATCCTGCTCGCGAACTTTCTTGGCCTGGTTCCTGGGATGGAACCGCCGACCGCCGACTCCGATCTGACTTTCGCGCTCGGCACGATTTGTTTCGTTTACTACATCTACCAGGGGATGAAGGCGAACGGGGTGCTCGGCTACTTGCGCACGTATCTCGGCCCGATGCTCGCCATCGCGCCGCTCATGCTGATGATCGAGATCGCCGACAACCTCTTCCGTCCGTTTTCGCTCGGCGTACGTCTTTACGCAAACATGTTTGCCGATCACATGGTGCTCGGCATCTTCACCGGCTTGACCAAGTTGTTCGTCCCGCTCGCATTCCTGACGCTCGGCTCGATCGTGTGCATCATCCAGGCGATGGTCTTCATGATCCTGTCGATGGCGTATGTGCGGCTCGCGGTCGAGCACGAACATTAGTCGAAAATCAAAATAGAGATTTCATGCGCCCGGGATTCCGCCCGGAAATTGTGGTGGTAGAGGAAAGAGAGGCGGCCGGTTCTGGAACTTAGAGGCGCGCGAAACAAGGAGGAACGAGAAATGGTTCGAAAGATTGGCAACGTCCTGGGAATTGTCACGCTCGCGATCGTCGCATCGCCGCTGCTCGCGATGGCGCAGGAAGCGGCGGTACCCGTCGTCCGCATGACGCAGTCACCCCTGAGCGTCGGGTTGATCGCACTTGCCGCCAACCTGGGCGTCGGCATCGCAGCGTTCGGCAGCGCACTCGGTCAAGGCCGCATGGCCGCATCGGCAATGGAATCAATCGGCCGCAATCCAAACGCAGCCGGCCAGATTTTCACCCCGATGCTGCTCGGCCTGGCATTCATCGAAGCGCTGACCCTGTACGCACTCGTGATCGGATTCCTGCTCCAGCTGAAGATCTGAAGATTCGGCGCTAGTTCTGTACAACGGGGCCCGAGATGGGCCCCGTTTCTTTTCCTATCACCAAGGTGCAGGGGTTACCCCTGCCGAAGGAAGTTTGAAACCCACCGCGGGTTTCAAATTGACTAGTGGAGTTCCACGCCTACCGTCTCTTCGCCCCTTGCAGAATATCGAATGGCGCGCGACTCTTCTCGCGCTTCAGCAACACATAAGTCGCGCCCGCGCCGCCGTCCGCCGCCCGCGCAGTCGCGAACGCCAACACGTGACCGCCGATTGCGCCATGCGACAGCCATCCTGCCGACGCATGCTTGAGCACCGAATGCCCGTTGGGGGAGCGCAGACCGCGTCCGTGCACGACCAGCACCGCGCGCAGTCCTTTACGCACCGACTTAATGATGAATTCTTTCAGCGCTTCCTTCGCGTCGCTCTGGATCATGCCGTGCATATCGAAATGATCCTGCATCGCGAACTCGCCACGGCGAAGCTGCGACACCAGTCGCGGATCGAGACCGACGCGGTAGCCCTCGACGTATTCGTCAGACTCGGTGATATCGAACGGCGCCTGTCCCGACACCAGGTCGGACAGTAGCGCTACCACCTCCGCGTCCTCATCGACGATCGTGTGAGTCGTAGGAGGGTCGAGCGGTATGCGCGCGTTGCGTTTGCCGTTCGCATGCAGCGGTCGCACGCCTTCGAACGCGTGACGCAGAAAAGATTCGTCGTCGAGCGGTTCTGCAACCGGGGCGGCGGGTTTCTCCACGACCGGCAACGGCGCAGGAGCGATTTTGGGCTTGCTCGGCGCTGCCGACAGATCCCGCCCAGCCAGCATCTTCTTCAAATCTTTGAATGGTGACGAAAACACGCGCTCAGGCGCGGGCGTCGCCTTTTGTTCGCCGTCTTGCTCGTCGCCTCGGCGGGCAGGCTTTCGCTTCTTTGCCATTAGAAAGAGCCGCAGGTTCAGGTAGGTGACAGACTACGCTGAGGACACCACGCCATTCAAACCGGCGCGCGATCTGAAGCGCTCGCAACATAAAATCGAAAGCCGAAAATGATGCGCGTCAGGCGCGCATCGACTACACTTGCCGGCGTGTCGCGAACTGCTTCGAAGTTGCGATGTGAGGATCCTCGTATGCGCCGTGTCATCGTAATCGCCGCCGCAATTGTCGGAGCCGTCGTGATTTTCGCCGGCGCGATCCTCTTCTATGCCGCCACCAACCTCAATTCGATCATCGCCGAGCGCCGCCAGACCATCCTCGACAAGGTCAGCACCGCGCTTGGCCGCCAGGTTCACGCCGACGACATCAAGGTGACCCTTGGCTGGGGAATCCTGGCCGACGTGACTGGCGTACAGGTCGCCGACGACCCCGACATTTCGAAAAAACCGTTTATCGAGGCGAGCAACGTTTACACCCGCCTGCAACTGATGCCGCTGCTGGCGCGCCGGATCGAAGTCACCGAAGTTGTGCTCGACAAACCGGTGATCCGAATCGTCCAGACTCGCGACGGCACCTTCAACGTCTCGACCCTCGGCCGAAAAAAGGTCCACACCGAAGAGGAATCGCAACCCGGCGAGGGCGGGGGCGGCGGCGGGGAGAACCAGGAGTCGCCGATGGCGGAAGCGGGCAGAGGCGCCCGCGACTCTTGGCTCGCTGCAGGTGCAGAATTTCTCGATTAACGACGGCACTCTGACCTATGAGACGGAGGGCGCGCCGGAAAGCGCGACCGTCAACGCGATCAACCTCAAGCTGCGCGACTTCGTCTTCAACGCGCAATTCACCATCGACCTCACCTTCGCCGCGCTGAGCGATCAACAGAACTTCGATCTCTCGGCGACGATTGGCCCGCTGATCAGCAACGGCGTTATCGATATCGACGCGATCCCCATCTCCGGCAAAGCCAAGGTCGGCCCGATTCTACTGACGCAGCTGAAGACGATCCCGATGCTCGCGGACGCGATACCGCCGAAGCTTTCCATTTCCGGCCCGATCGCCTTCGACGCCACCGCTGACGGCACCGTTCACTCGATCAAATTCACCGCCTCGAGCGATTTGAGCGCACCCGCGATCGCCTTTGGCGACACGTTCACCAAGCCCGCCGACACGCCGCTGAAGATTTCTGCCGAAGGTTCGCGGACCGACTCGGTCGTGACGGTGACGCTCGCCAACATCACGGCGGGCGACCTCGAAGCGAAGGCGACGGATATCAAAATCGGCGATGGCACGACCGCGGCGCACGTCGATACCAACAATTTCGACATCGCTTCGCTCGCGAAAATGATTCCGGCGCTCGGCAAGTACAACCTCGCGGGCAAGACCGAGATTCATACCAGCGCGACGCTCGCGAACGGCAAGGCGTCCGCTGACGGCACAGTCGCGCTCGCCGGAGTCGGTTTGTCGATACCCGATCAGAAGGCGCCGCCGCTGAGTAATCTGAGTGGTAACATCAAGCTCGAAGGAACCGGCGCCGACGTTGGACCGCTGACTTTCAATATCGGCCCGCAGCAGGCGACGTTGAAGTCGCACATCGATCAGTTCCAGCCCCTGGTCATGAGCTATGAGCTGAATGCGGCCTCGGTGCGCCTCGCGGATCTCGTACCCTCGCGTCCGCCCGACGAGGTGATCAATCAGCTCTTCGCCAAGGGCTCTGCCTCGACCGGTGCAAAAAACGTCAACACCATCGAGTCGCAAATCACCTCGCCGTCGGGCAATCTCGGCGGCGTTCAATACCAGAACCTGGACTTGGCGCTGTCGCTTCAGGACAAATTCGCGCGCGTTGCCCGGCTCAAGCTGAAGGCGTTTTCGGGAGACATCGTCGCGACTGGAAGCACGCAGCTCGAGGCGTCGGCGCCGATGCAAGCGTCGATCAGCTTCACCAATCTCGATATTCAGCAGGCGCTCGACTCGCAAAAATCCAAGGCCGCCGGCACCGTTCGCGGCACGCTCGGTGGAAATATCAAGGTTAGCGGAAAGACCGGCACCTTCGACGAGATGAAGCCGACGCTGCGCGGCAACGGCAATCTGACGCTGACTAACGGCAAGCTGGTCGGCGTCAACGTCGGCGGACAGGCGCTCAGCAAGGTGCAGAACCTTCCCGCGATTGGCAACCTGGTGCCGGATGCCGTCGTCAAGAATCATCCGGAGCTTTTCAGCAATCCCGACACTGACATCCAGCTAGCGACTCTGACCTTCGTGCTCGAAGGCCCGCGGATCACGTCGCACGACGTCAAGGTGCAGACTGTCGATTACAATCTGCTCGGCGACGGATGGTTCGACATGGACAAGAATATCGATCTCGCCGCGCGCATCGTGCTGTCACCGCAATTCAGCAAGGAGCTGATCGAGCAGAAAAAGGAAGTCGCGTTCATCGCAAATAAGGACGGACAAATCGACGTCCCGTTGCAGGTCGTTGGGCAATTGCCTAAGCCGCAAGTCCTGCCCAACGTGACCGAACTGGCACAGCGCGCCGGAAGCAACGCCATGCAGGCCCAAGGTCAGAAATATCTCGGCAAAGTCTTCGGCAAAAAAGGCCTGCCCGGAGGCTTAGGAAAATTCCTCGGCGGCGACTCAGGCAGCACCGACGGATCAGGCAATGGCAACAGCGGATCGGGCAGCAACAATGGTGGCGGCAACTCTAATCCCCCACCGAATCCGCTAGATCAGTTGAAGAAACTTTTCTGAAAAATCCGGTTCCCCTTCCCGCTCGGGAAGGGGTAAGGGGTTAGGTTCTTCTAACTTTTGCACCCCCGGTCTGGTTTACAAATTCATCTGGACGATCGTTGCGCCCGCGCCTCCATGATGCGGTTCGGCGCCGCGGAACGACGCGCAGTACGGCGATGTGCCCAGGTATTCCGCCACCGCTTTCCTGAGCGCGCCCGATCCAATCCCGTGGACAATCCGCACCTCTGCGCGATTCGTCAGGAACGCATTGTCGAGAAATTCCTCGAGCTTGCGTAGAGCATCGGTCGTGCGCATCCCGATCAGATTCAACTCGTTGCGCTCCTCGCCCTCGACGCTGTAGCTGACAGCCGCCTCCTTCGCTCGCGGCGGACGAAGTTCGGACACACTCGCCGCCGACCTGCGCAACCGCTCAGGCGCAACCTCGATCCTTAAACCGCCTCGACTTATCACCGCGCGTCCAGCCTCAAGGACGCTAAGTTCGCCGCGGATGTCGCCGACCTCGACGCTGTCGCCGACCTTCAACGGCGCGTCGGACTCCGATGAGCCTTCGGCCGCCGGTGCGAGGCTTTCGAGTTTCGCCGACGACTGTGTGATGAACCCTTTCAAGTCGGTGCGCGATTTCGCCCGCGACTTTAGCTCATCCATCAGCGCTGCACCGTCGCGCTTGAGCTCCTCGATCAACTCTGCGACTTCAGCTCGCAGCCGCTTTCGTTCTAGTTCCACGCGCTCGCGCGTTTTTTCCGCTCGCTGCAAGACGTCCTGCTCGATCTGAGCCAGGTTGAGCTCGCGCTCGCGCAATTTTTCTAGCTGCGCGTTGAGCTTCGCTCGCTCGGCGTCCAATCGCTTCAGGGTGTCGGTGAGTTCAATTGTCCCGGCGCCCATCGATTGCTCGGCGGCGCGGATTATTTCCTCGGGCAGCCCCAGCCGTCGCGCGACCGCGAGTCCGTAACTCTGCCCGATCGTATGCGGCTTCAAACGATACAATGGCGCGAGATGTTCGGCGTCGAAATCCACCGCAGCGGCCTCGAACCCGGCCTGCGAGTATGCGTGCAGTTTCACCGCGGTCGAGTGCGTCGCGATCGCCAGGATGCAGCGCCGCGTCCCGAGATGGTCCATCAAACCGATCGCCAGCGCCGCGCCTTCGGCCGGGTCGGTGCCCGCGCCCGGCTCGTCGAGTATCACCAGCGCCGGCTCGACCAGCGCTCGAATTATCTCGGACAGGTTTGCGATGTGCCCCGAAAAGCTCGACAGGTTGGACTCGATCGACTGCTCGTCGCCGATATCAGCGAACACGCTGCGAAACACCGTCGCCTTGCTGCCTGCGATCGCCGGAATCAGCATCCCCGCCTGCGCCATCAGCGACAGCAGCCCGACCGTCTTGAGTGCGACCGTCTTCCCGCCGGTGTTCGGCCCCGAGATGACGATTCCGCGCTGCCCGGCGCCGATTTTCACGTCGATCGGAATCACGTCGCGTCCGCTGGTCATCAACAGCGGATGCCGCGCGCCGATAAAATCGATTCCCTCATCGACCAGCTGCGGCTCGACGCATCGAAAGCGCTCGGCGAAAAGCGCGCGCGCGTTGAGCGCGTCGAGCGCGACCATCGCGTCGAACGTGAGCTGCAACTCCGGCGCGTATCCGCCGACCATCGCAGTCAGCCGCGCGAGGATTCGTGTTTCTTCCGCCTCCGCTTCACGCTCGAGCATCATCAGCCGGTTGTTCAACTCGACCGCCCACATCGGCTCGACGAACAACGTCTCTCCCGAAACGCTGCGGTCTTGCACGATTCCCTCGAAGCGCTCCGAGTAGTTCAGCTTCATCGGCAGCACAAAGCGGCGATTGCGAATCGTCACGAGGTAATCGGACACGAACGACTCCATGCCCGAGGCGTTGAGCGACCTCAGCAGCCGCGCTTCGAGTTCCGCGCGCTCATCACGCAGCCTGCCGCGCAACTTCTTCAGTTCAGGGCTCGCGTCGTCGAGCAGTGTGCCGTCGTCAGCCAGCGCACTTAGCATCGCGTCTGCGAGTTCCTTCGGCGCGAGCAGGTTATGCACCAGCGCTGCGACACTGGGGAAGCGCTCGACGCGCGATCGCAAAAATCCACTGACGTGGCGCGAGCCCACGATAAAATCGCGAACGTTCACCAGCGCTTCGCCGCCGAGGATCGCACCGGCGCGCGCTGCCGCCAGCAGGTACGGCCGCTGATCGGTAAACTCGCTCATCGGAATCGAGCCCGCGTGCGATCGCAGCTCGACCATCTCGGCGGTCGCGGTCAGCCGCCGTTGCACCTCGACGGTGTCGATCGATGGGCGCAACCCGGCGGTCGCCTCGCGCCCCGGCTCGGAGGCGCAGAGTTCCATGACGAGGTGAATCACCTTGTCGAATTCGAGTGCTTTCAGATCGCGTTCGCGCATCGCTAATATCCAGCCAGCTTTCTAATATTTAGCCCAACTTTGGTCCGCAGGCATCAAGGATATTGAAATGGATCGAATTGAATCGCGGCTGAACACCAACTCCGACGAGTTCCGCCGCAACCGTGACGCGATGGACGCGCTGGTCAAGCGGCTGCGCGATAACATCGAGCGTATTCGCAATGGTGGTCCCGCGTCCGCGCGCGAGCGTCATGTCGAACGCGGCAAGCTGCTGGCGCGCGACCGCGTCAAAAAACTGCTCGACCCCGGCAGTCCGTTCCTCGAGCTGTCGCCGCTGGCCGCATTCAATATGTACGACGGCGACTCGCCGTCCGCGAGCATCATCACCGGCATCGGCAGAATCCACGGGCGCGAGGCGGTGATCGTCGCCAATGACGCAACTGTGAAAGGTGGCACATATTTTCCGATGACCGTGAAGAAGCATCTTCGCGCGCAGCAAATCGCCATCGAAAATTTGCTGCCATGCGTTTATCTCGTCGATTCGGGCGGCGCGTTTCTGCCGATGCAGTCCGAGATTTTTCCCGACGAGCGTCACTTCGGCCGCATCTTCTACAACCAGGCGCAGATGTCGGCGAAAGGCATCGCGCAGGTCGCGGTCGTGATGGGCAGTTGCACGGCGGGCGGCGCGTACGTGCCCGCGATGTGCGACGAAAACATAATTGTCCGCGAAGAGGGCACCATCTTTCTGGCGGGTCCGCCGCTGGTGCGCGCCGCGACCGGCGAGGAAGTGACCGCCGAAGAGCTCGGCGGCGGCGACGTACATACGCGACTCTCGGGCGTGAGCGATCACCTGGCCGACGACGACGATCACGCGCTCCAGATCGCGCGCGCCATCTTCGAGAACCTCGGCACTCGCACCGGCGCCGCAATCGAGCAGGACGCGCCCGAGGATCCGCACTACGATCCCGCCGAACTCTACGGCATCATCTCGGTCGATACGCGCAAGCCCTACGATGTGCGCGAGGTGATCGCGCGGCTGGTCGATGGCAGCCGCATGCACGAGTTCAAGGCCCGTTATGCGACCACGCTGGTCACCGGCTTCGCGCGAATCTACGGCTATCCGGTCGGCATCATCGCCAACAACGGCGTGCTGTTCAGCGAGTCGGCGCTGAAGGCCACCCACTTCATCGAGCTGTGCTGCGCGCGGCGCATCCCGCTGCTCTTCCTGCAAAACATCACCGGCTTCATCGTCGGCAAGCGCTACGAGCAAGGCGGCATCGCAAAGGATGGCGCCAAGATGGTCAACGCGGTCGCCAACGCGCAGGTCCCGAAGTTCACGGTGATCATCGGTGCGTCGAACGGCGCGGGAAACTACGGGATGTGCGGGCGCGCGTACTCGCCGCGATTGCTTTTCATGTGGCCCAACGCGCGTATTTCAGTAATGGGCGGTGAACAGGCGGCGAACACACTGCTCACGGTCAAGCTCGATCAGTTGAAGCGCGAAGGCGCGACGATGACCGACGCCGAACAAAAGGAATTTTTGCGCCCGACGCTCGAGAAGTACGACCTCGAGTCGAGCGTCTATTACTCCAGCGCCCGCCTATGGGACGACGGCGTCCTCGATCCAATCGAAACGCGGGCCGCACTGGCGCTAGGCATCGCCGCCTCGATGAACGCCCCAATCCCCGCCCACGCAAATTTCGGCGTCTTCAGAATGTGACACTGATTCTCTTTTCTCGTGTCATTCTGAGCGCAGCGAAGAATCCCGGATCTTTCTGAATGTCGGCCGACTCACCTCCATCCACGGATTTGGCGATCTTCTCGACGCTCTCCTGGTTCGCGCGCTAACGAAGAATCCCGAATTTGACGATAGAGGCGCTCGCATGCGCCGTGGTTAGGGTTGTGTGGTCGGCATCCAGAAAGATCCGGGATTCTTCGCTGCGTTCAGAATGACACAAGGAATCACCCAAGGAAGTGTTCGGCGATTATCAGGTTCGTCACCACGAACGACGCGGGGATCAGCCAGCGCGAGTACTTGCGAATCTCGAGGCCCAGGTCGCGGCTGCGCTCCGAGCGGTGCGTTACGTGAACCGTCATCAGTTCCACCACCGCGAGGAAAACGTAGATGTAGCATTCGAGAAAGAACGCATCGATGTACGTCAGGTACGGCAGCCGCGGCATCGTCGCGGAAATCGCAAACGCAAATGCGATCACCGTAAGAATTGTCGTGACCGCGACCTGCACCTGGTTCGATAGGTCGCTCGCCTCGATCCAGAACACCGCCCACGACAGGAACACCATCAGCAGCAGCGGCAGAAACACCTTCCACAAATAAAAGCTCGAGCGCCGCTGAACCGAAATCGCGAACCTCGCCTCCGGCACCGTCCGTCCGCCGTAGGTCGGAGCCATTTCTATTCGCGGCTGGACCGCGGTCAGCTTCCACTGCGCCAGCGACGAGTAGCTCTCGAACTCGCTCGCCGTCCACGTCGAATAATCGTCCAATTTGAACACCGTGCGAGGTCCGTCGACCAGGAACGGATGAATTATGATTACCAGCGACTGCCGATCGAACGGGAAGCGCCTGAGCGCGAACTTCGATGACAGCCCGACCTTGCATCGCTCCGCGTAGTGTACACTGCCGTCGGAAGCGACGCGGAGCGAAGTGTCGTAACGAGTGCGCGGCGTAGCGGCGTTGATCATTTCGAGCTGCGGGATCCAGATTTGCCCGAACGCGTAGTTGCGCTCCTGATCGTTAGGACCGCTGGGCGTGAACGCGAGCCGCGGATCGATCCATCGCGCGAACAGGTAAGCGTCCATCTGGAACTGCTCGTTCACTTCGTCGATCGACGAGATGTTCACGATGTGCAATCCAATGGCGATTTCGAGCGGCTGTCCGTTGTAGGGAGGCGGTTGCAGGATGGGATCGGTCGCGATGCCGGTCGGAGTTTGCGCAGCGCGAGACTCTACCGGCCACAACATTGCCGCGACAATCGCAACAGCAAGCGCAACGATCCCCCGACGCATTCCGGGCTCAGCCTTCCGGCGCCAGCATCTTGTCGGCGCGCACCAGCCGGTCGAACTCCTCACCCGACAGCAGCTTCAGCGCGATCGCGGCCTCGCGCAGCGAGATGTTTTCCGCATGCGCCTTCTTTGCGACTTTGGCCGCATTGTCATAGCCGATAGGTTCGCTCAGCGCCGTCACCAGCATCAACGAGCTCTTGACGTTGCGCTCAAGCTGCTCGCGATTCGGCTGGATCCCCTCGACGCAGTACTTGCTGAACGACGCGCACGAATGCGCCAGCAGCATCGTCGAGTGCAAAAAGTTGTGGATGATGAGCGGTTTGAAAACATTGAGCTCAAAATTTCCCTGCGATCCGCCTATCGTGATCGCCACGTCGTTGGCGATCACCTGGACGCACACCATCGTCATCGCCTCGCACTGCGTCGGATTCACCTTGCCCGGCATGATCGACGAGCCCGGCTCATTCTCCGGCAAAATTAATTCCGCGAGCCCCGTGCGCGGTCCCGATCCCATCCAGCGGACGTCGTTGGCGATTTTCATCAGCGACACCGCGAGCGTCTTGAGCGCTCCGGAAGCTGCCACCAGCGCGTCGTGCGCCGCCAGCGCCGCGAACTTGTTCGGCGCCGATTTGAACGGCAAGCCGGTGTACTCTGCGATCTTTTTCGCGACGCGATCCGCAAATTCGCGATGCGTATTGAGTCCGGTGCCGACCGCCGTGCCGCCAATCGCCAGTTCGAGCAGGTCCGGCAGCGCCGCCTCGAGCCGTTTCAAATCGTAGTCGAGCTGCGCGACGTAGCCCGAGAATTCCTGCCCGAGCGTCAGCGGCACCGCATCCATCAGATGCGTGCGCCCGATCTTCACGATGCCGTCGAACTCTTTTACCTTGCGAGCGAGCGTGTCGCGCAACTTGCGCACCGACGGAATCAGCTGGTGCGTGACTTCCTCTGCCGCCGCTATATGCATCGCGGTCGGAAAAGTGTCGTTCGACGACTGCGACATGTTCACGTCGTCGTTGGGATGAATCGGCTTCTTGCTGCCGAGGACGCCGCCCGCCATCTCGATCGCGCGATTCGAGATCACTTCGTTAGCGTTCATGTTGGTCTGCGTGCCGCTGCCGGTCTGCCAGATGCGCAGCGGAAAATGATCGTCGAGCTTGCCTGCGATCACTTCATCGGCGGCCGCGGTCATCAGCCGCGCCTTGTCGGGCGGCAGCTTGCCGAGATCGCGATTAACTTCCGCCGCCGCCTTTTTCAAAATCCCGAACGCGCGTACCACCGAACGCGGCATCCGATCGAATCCGATCGCGAAATGCAGCAGCGACCGCTCCGTCTGCGCGCCCCAGTATCGATCGTTCGCGACGTTGATCGCGCCCATGCTGTCCGACTCGACGCGCTCGCCCGTCAGCGGCGCCTTGACGGCTACGTCTCGCTTCGCGGTCGCCGCGCGCTTGGCGACGCCGGCCTTGCGCATCTTCGCTCTCGACTTTGATGCCATCTTCTATATCCCCGCTCGTATTTCCGACGCTTCGCGCCGGATATTCTAGCCCGCCTGCCCTGCGATCACACCGGTTTTCCGCCGTCACGATTTCCCCATCGTTGCCCTTTTCAGAGCCGCTGTGCCGATATAGGTTATGCGGCGTACTCCCGACAATAGGGAGTGCGATTTTAGATTCGTGACAATTTTCGAGATATTATAAGGACTCGATTCCAAGCGAGGCTGCAACCATGCCCTGGACCATCACCCGTCTTTGCCGCGACTGCGTTGACACCGGATGCGTCAGTGTTTGCCCGGTCGATTGTATCTACGAATACGTCGGCCCCGACAAGGTAAAATTCCCCAACCAGCTCTACATCGATCCCGACGAATGTATCGATTGCGGCGCCTGCGAGCCCGAATGCCCGTGGCAGGCGATTTTCGAAGAGCCGGCAGTGCCCGAGGTCCTCAAGGACGACATCGCCCTAAACCACGCGCTGCTCGAAATCAAAGATCAGTTCAAAGTGATGCCGTTCAAAAAAGTCGATCACCCAACCCCCGAGCAAGTAGCCGAAAACAAGAAAAAGTGGGGCGTCGATCCAAACAGCTGATTCCTGACACCTCGCCCGTTATTTTACGGGAGAGGAGGCCGGCCGCATCGCGGCCGGTGGGTGAGGGTCCTGCGGTGCGTCTGCAATATTGAGAACAACTCGCCCGCTCCCTTTAAGGAAGCTGAGCCCAGCTGCTGTCAGATCAACAATGACTTCGCGCCCATCAACATGCCGACGCGCAATAAACCCCCGCTCGTTCGCATCCTCCCAGACCGTCAACCGCGGGCATGACGTGCGCCAGACCTCCATCACTTCCGAGTAAGGTCGCGGCCGGGCCGCTATCCATTCGAGAAAATCCAGGATCAAAGGCGCGAGCGTGTCACTCATCAGATTGCCCCGCTACGCAGCCTCCTCAATCGCCGCCATCAACGACCCAAGATCGAACGGCCCGTCGTGACGCGCGCCGTTAATGAAAAACGTCGGCGTGCCATTCACTCCGCTCCTGACTCCGCTGCTAAAATCCTCGCGCACCCGCTCGGCGTGAGTATGCGCCTCCATCTCCTTGACGAATCGCGGCAGATCGAGCCGAAGCGCTTTGGCATATCGCACCAAATCTTCATCTTCGAGCGCGTCCTGATTCTCGTACAGCAAATCGTGCATCTCCCAGAACTTGCCTTGCGCGCCGGCCGCCTCCGCCGCTTCCGCGGCGTGCTCGGCATGAGGATGCGCCTCGGCTAGCGGGAAATTCCGAAAAACAAAGCGCAGCTGATCACCCAGACGCTTCTGCAGCGCCTTCGTTACCGGATACGCTTCGCCGCAGTAGGGGCATTCGTAATCTCCATACTCGACGATCGTGACCGGCGCTTTCGCCGGACCCTGCACATGATCGTTCGCGCCGACCGGTGGCTTAAGTTTCGCAGATGGACTCATGGGCCGGCTCCTACTTTTTCGCCGCGAGCGTTTCGAGTGCTTCGAGTATTCCGTCGGCGCCGGGATTGACCCCGAGCGGAGACAGGTAGCTCCACGCAATCGTCCCTTTGGGATCGATTACGAACAGCGCTCGCTCACAGACGCCCTCGTGATCGCGATACGCGCCGTACTTGCGTGCGACCGCACCCTTGGGCTCGAAGTCCGCCAGCAGCGGAAAGTGCAACTTGCGATTCTGCGCGAACGCATCATGGCACCAGGAGCCATCGACCGAGATCCCGACGATCGCCGCCTTGAATTTGTGAAACTCGGGCAGCACCTCATTGTAGAGCGCCATCTGATCGCCGCAGACCGGGCTCCAATCCGCCGGGTAGAAAGCGATGATTAGCGGCGCGCCGCGGAAATCGCTCAACGAGACGAGTTGATCAGGCGTACTATGCAGCGAAAAATCCGGCGCCGCAGTGCCGGGACTAAGTATCTTGTTGGTGTTGTCGGCCATGATGACCCTCCTTGAATTTCCGGCAGGTCGAAGAACGTTCGCAGATCGTCGATGCTAATCCCGCCGCATTTCTGAGACAAACCGCTCATTCAACAAGTCGGTACTTGCTCGGCTGCACTGGCCCAAGTATAAAGCCCAATCAGCCTCTTCAGGCGGTTATGTTCGTCCGCACATCGATAACACCAACCCGCAAGCACGCGGCGCAATTCTGAAGACTGCCGGTGACTGCTGGAGCGATGCATGAATCCCGCTCCACGCCATCGCCGCTCGATCGTTACAGTCTTGCCAGCCTGCTGATCTATTTCGCACTGTCGCTATTTTTCTTCGGCCGCGCGCTCGCCGGTCATCTTTCGAGCGCCCATCTAGGTACCGGTCCGGACCCGTCGGTCATGATCTGGATGCTGGTGTGGTGGTCGCACGCTATCGCGCACCGCTTGAACGTATTCATGACGCATGCGATCTGGGCGCCGTCCGGTTTCAACCTCGCCTGGGCAACCTGTATTCCACTGGCTGCGTGGGTTGCGCTGCCACTCACCCGCGCCTTCGGACCCGTCGCGAGCTACAATCTTCTATGCCTGCTCGCTCCGGCACTGGCGAGTTGGACGGCGTTTATCCTCTGCCGCTACCTGACGAGGAGTTTTTGGCCTTCGCTCCTTGGCGGCTACATCTTCGGCTTCTCCTCTTACATGCTCGGCCAGATGTACGGCAACTTGCCCCACCTCCTGGTATTCCCGGTTCCGCTCGCCGTCTATCTGGTCGCGCGCAAGCTTGATGCAGACATAAGGAATGCGACTTTCGTGACGCTGCTGGCACTGGTGCTGGCGATGCAGTTCCTGCTCACGATCGAAATCGTCGCGACGATGACGATGTTCGGCGCGATGGCGCTCGCGCTCGCAATATCATTCACCTCAGGTGACGTGAGAAGCCGTGTCTTGCGGCTGATAGGTCCGATCCTGGCAAGTTATGCGATAGCAGTCGCGTTGCTGAGTCCCTATCTTTACTACCTCTTCGCCTTCGGCTTTCCCCACGGCCCGATGTGGTCGCTCGCGACGTTCTCCGGCGATCTGCTCAACTTCGTAGTTCCCACCAATCTGAACGTCCTCGGTCATATCGGCGCCTTCGAATCGATCTCCAACAATTTCGCCGGCAACATTTACGAGGCCGCGGGATATCTCGGTTTTCCACTCGTACTGATCGCGATCATCTTCGCCCGCTATCACTGGCGCGAACCGCTGGGCAAGTTGCTGATCGATTCCCTGGTGATCATCTGCGTCCTATCGCTAGGTCCTCTCCTACACGTGGCCGGTAAGCCTTCCATTGGCCTACCCGGAAAGTTGCTCGCTCGGCTGCCGATCCTCGAAAACGCCTTGCCGGCGCGCTTCATGCTCTACGCTTTTCTGGATCTCGCAATACTAACTTCGATCTGGCTAGCCACCAGCTCCGCAAAAACAGTTTCGAAGTACGCAATTGCAGTTCTCGCCGCCTTGTTCCTGATGCCGAATCTCTCCGCGACCTCCTGGAGCGCGCCCATTGATACGCCGCCCTTCTTTTTGGACGGGCTCTACAAAAACTACCTCGCTCCCGACGAGACTGTCGTCATCCTGCCCTACGGGCTCAGAGGCAACAGCCTGCTCTGGCAGGCCCAAACCGATATTTATTTTCGGATGGCGGGCGGTTATACGGGCGTCATGCCTCCCGATTTCGAAAGTTGGCCGATCGTCGATGCGATGTACGCCGGAGTTTATCTTCCTGACGCAGAAAATCAGTTGAAGGCATTCCTCGCGAATCATGACGTGAGCGCGGTCATCGTCAGCGACAATGAAGAGAATGCGTGGCGGCCTCTGCTCTCCACTTTGGGAGTTACCCCGGTCGATGTCGGCGGCGTGACCCTTTACAAAATCCCGCCGCTCAACCTTGCCGCTTATAGAGGTCAGACTCCGCTTGATTTGGAGCGCCAGGCCGATTCGACTCGCTTCGACGCTCTTATCGTCGCCGCCAACAAGTATCTCCAAAGCACCGGCTCTCTGAACGGTCTAACTCCGCATGTCGCCGATAGACTGGGGCTAATTCCCACCGGATGGCTCATAGGTCCGCCGCTGCCGCCATATTATTGGAGCCAGGGTTCAGAGCTTCGACGCGACAAGGGACTCTGGCTAGGTCCATGGCGCGACGGTCAAGCCAGCATCGGGTTGGAAGGTTCCTATGCCGCGATCAAACCGCTGATCGACAAGTACCGCGGCGTGGCGAGCGAGATCTATTTTCCCTACCCCGATCAGTTCTCTGGAACTTCGGAGAAAGACGGCTCGGCGCTTCTCGTGATGGTCTTCGATCGCGCGCAATTATCACATGCCGCCGCTAAAATTGAAGCGTCCCCATCGCGGCCGCGGGACGCGACGTGAGCACTCCTTCCAAAGATTACCGTCCGACCCTCGACGGATGGCGCGCGATCGCCATCCTGCTCGTCATGTTCGAGCATTGCGGCGGCGCGTTGTTCGAGCCGGGTGGTCGATTTCCCAATCCGACCTGGTTCGGAATCAGCCAGCACGGCGTGTTCGGGGTTGACCTGTTTTTCGGTATCAGCGGGTTACTGATCTGCGGCCGCTTGCTCGACGAGAACGACAGAACCGGTGGGATAAGTCTTCGCAGCTTTTACACCCGGCGCGTGTTCAGGATTATTCCACCTGCATTTGCGTACCTCGCGACCATCGCCCTGCTCGCGATAGTCGGCGTTATCGTTGTGACTCCGCGAGAATGGCTCTGCCAGCCTGTTCTTCTCCCGCAACTACATCCTGATTCCGCCGAACGCCGGATGGTACACCGGACACTTCTGGTCGCTCGCCGTCGAAGAACACTTCTACCTCATCTGGCCGGCTGCGCTGATAGCACTCGGCGCCAGTCGCGCGCGCCGCTTCACGCCGTGGCTGGCGATCGCCGTCGCGCTCTGGCGAGTGGTGGACTACGTTTATTTCCACGGACAAATATGGCCGGGCGTCCTATCCAACCTCATCTATGAGAGGACGGACACGCGCTTCGACGCTTTATTGTGGGGATGCTGGGTCGCGCTGATTGCTCGCGATCCGGCTTTCCGCGCGGCTTATACGAAACCTCGATCGGGCCTCGTCATAGGAGTTCTGCTGACGGCGTTGATCGCATTGCTCGCGCTGAATCCTCCGTTGCAAACGGGCGTCGAGGGTTTCCTGGTGCCCATTATCCTGATCGGCACGGTTCTCAATCCCGGTTTATTGCTCAGCCGGATTCTCGAAACTTCTGCGATGCGCTGGATAGGAAGGATTTCCTACAGCCTCTACATTTGGCAGCAACTCTTTCTCGGAACCATTCGTCGTCCACTTCCGCTCGGCGTGCTGCAGGAATTCCCGCTGAATATTCTGGCGGTGTTCGCATGCGCCGCCACCAGCTACTACCTGCTCGAACGCCCACTGGTCCGCGTCGGACATTCGCTATCCGCCAGATTTCAGCCTCCGCAACCTCAGAACTTCGAAGTAGTTGAGCCAGCGCATCAAATGAAGCACTAAACTCTTATTCCCCTCTCCAGAAGGGAGAGGGGTTAGGGGAGAGGTTACTGCGTAATCACCATCGCGGCGGTGCGCGTGAGCGGGATTGTCACCGACGAAACCAGGTTCGTCAGCGGCGGGAAATTGTAGCTGACGTTCACGGTAACTATGCCGCCGGGCTTGTTGTTGGGAGTCCAGGTCGTCGTGACGGTCATCGAACTCGTGTTCAGCACGCCGACGACAAGAGTGTGCACGTAATTCGTAACATCGGTCGAAGACACGATAGTCGTCGCGGTCGAGCCGTGCACCGTCGCGTAGCGAACTGCCTGCTGCGCGCTGTAACAGACGAAGTCGTAGCAATAGAGCGCCAGCGCGAAGTTGATTATCCCGAAGAACAGCGCCAGGCACGGCGTGATCACCAGCGCGAACTCAGCCATCGCCTGTGCCGGATGCGACCGCCCCAGCGCGGCGCGCAATCGTCGCCGCCACCGCTTGACGCCGCCGCGTTTCATTGCACCACCCGCATGACAGCTTTGCCAGGCACCGTAATCGCCGGCAGGATTCCCATAAAGTTGATCAGCGGCGAATACGACGCACTGGTATTGACCTGCGTGTACAGCAACCGATGGCTCCCCGAGCAGTCGGTCGCGAGGCAGGTTGACGCGGACCCGTCCGAGCATTTGCAGAAATGAGACGCGACCGCGATCATACCGCTTAAGTTAGGCGCGTCGTTGGTCGCCGCCGCCTGCATCCCGGCGTTATCGGCCGCCGTCGAAAGATTCTGCGAGCCGTACTGGACGCCGGCCCGCGCCGCGTTCGCAACCGAAATCGCGATGTAGAACGCGCGTCCGGTTTCCACCACCACCAGGAACATCATCAGCAACAGCGGCAGACTGAGCGCGAGCTCAACCGACGCCTGCCCCCATCGCATGCGCCTGCTATGCCTACGCGTCCAACTCGATGTGCGCTTCGAATTCATTCTGCCAGTATCGTTCCTTTGATTGGCGAGCCGCCGGCCAACGAGGTGTAGTTGGCGCCGAGCGAGGAGTTGCCACTGAGCGATAGCTGGTTCGCGACCACGATACTGTAGCCGGTGGCGCTGCTGTTCCCGCCGAAGCTGAGGTTAGTCGTCGGGAAGTAGATCGCGCCGTCGAAAGTCGAGGTCGAATTTCCGGTGATGGTGCTGGCCGCGTCGCTGCTCGGGATCGAGCGATCCTGAAAGAACAGGATTCCGGTCAGCGGCCCCGAGGTCGGCGCAGCTAAATTTATTGTGCTGTTGCCGCTGAACGAAATTGCCCCGTAACCACCGGTGCCGGTCGTGTTGTAAAAGGTCACTCCAGTGCCGGTCATTACAGTGTTGGAGCTGATGCTCATTCCACCGCCGGCGAGCACGTAAGTTCCCGCGTTGAAAAACAGCGTGGCGTTACCGCGCACCGTGATACCGCCGCAATAGGTCCCGGGGTAGAGCTGGTAAGGACTGCCGCTGCTGCCGGTGTTCCCAGCCAGCGAAAAGTTGGTATGAGCGCATGAACCGACCGTCGGCGCCTGCACGGCGGACAGCGGATCGGACGCCGGAACCACCCCAACCTTCGGCGTCGGCGTGAGGCTCGTGCTGCCGCCGGCGCTGTATCCTCCCACCACCCCGATACTCGGCGCAGTGATCGAGACGTTGCCGACCACCGACAAACCACTCGAGGAGCTCGAGTCCACCAGCAGGCCGCAGCCGCTGCTGACGTCAACATTGCCGTTGGCAGAGAACGCCCCCGGGGCTGACGGATTTAACACATAGATGCAGTTGGGACCGCTGCCCTCGTACGCCACCGCGCGCGCCGACACGGTCAGCGTGCCGACCCCGAGCGCGCGCATAAAATATGTAGGCTCGGGCTTGCTGACGATCGCCTCGACATACGCCGAGTTCGCCGCGTTCGGTCCCGTGCTCGGAGGATTGTTGATTGTCACGCTGACACTATTTGCGCCGTCGGTGTATCCGTTTATCGCCGCGTCGGCTTTGCCCGCCGCCACCTGATCGCCATAAGCCAGTTCCTCGGAGCCGGCCATCGCCGCGCTGTCCGCCGCCGTCTGCATCATGTTCTTTTGATGTTGCATGAAGCTGAAATCGGTGACGACGCCGATCATGCCCATCATCGCCACCAGGGAGATGCAAACCAGCACGATCACTTGTCCACGCCGGCGCCAGTGTAGCAGCGTCCAACGGGCGCGTAACGTTCGAATGGGTTTTGTAATCATAGTCGCACTCACTCGGCCAATATCGTCCCTTTAATCGGTGAGCCGCCGGTCAGCGACGAATAGTTGCTGCCGATCGACGCGTTGCCGCTGAGCGACAGCTGATTCGCCACCACGATGCTGTAGCCGTTGGTGCTGCTGTTCCCGCCGAAGCTAAGCGATGTCGATGTGAAGTAGATTGCCCCATCGAAGGTCGAACTCGAATCGCCGGTGATCGTGCTGCCTGCCGCAGTCCCAGGGATCGAGCGATCCTGAAAAAACAGGATTCCCACCAGCGGCCCCGAAGTTGGCGCGCTTATATTTGCTTGGGCATTACCGTCGAACGAAATTGCCCCGTAACCTCCGGTCCCCGTCGTGTTGTAGAAGGTTATCCCTGTGCCGGTCATTGTGGTGTTGGAGCTTATGCTCATCCCACCGCCGGCCAACACGTAAGTTCCCGCGTTGAAATTAAGTACGGCATTTCCGTGGATTGTAATGCCGCCACAATAGGTGCCGGCGTAAAGCTGGTAGGGACTGCTGCTGCTACCGTTGTTTCCGCTCAGCGAAAAATTGGTATGCGCGCATGAACCGACCGTCGGCGCAGGCACGTATGCCAGTGGATCGGACGCCGCTATCACCCCGGTCTTCGGCGTCGGCGTTAGGCTCGTGCTGCCGCCGGCGCTGTATCCTCCAACCACACCGATAGTCGGCGCAGTGATCGACACGTTGCCCACGACCGACAAACCAGTCGAGGAACTCGAGTCCACCAGCAACCCGCAGCCACTGTTTACCGTGACATTGCCGTTGGCCGAGAACGCGCCCGACGCCGACGGATTCAACACGTAAATGCAGTTGGGACCGTTGCCCTCATATGCCACCGCGCGCGCCGACACCGTCATCGTGCTGACCCCGAGCACGCGCAGAAAATAAGTCGGCTCGGGTTTGCTGACGGTCGCCTCGACGTAGGCGGAGTTCCCGGCGTTCGGTCCGGTACTGGGCGGATTATTAATCGCCACCGTGACGCTGCTGGCGCCGTCGGTGTATCCGTTGGTCGCCGCGTCCGCCTTGCCCGCCGCCACCTGGTCGCCGTATGCCAATTCCTCTGAACCCGCCATCGCCGCGCTGTCCGCCGCGGTCTGCATCATGTTCCTTTGATGCTGCATGAAGCTGAAGTCGGTGACGACCGCAATCATCCCCATCAGCGCGATCAGCGAGACGCAGATCAGCACCATTGCCTGTCCCCGCGCGCTCGCCGCTACCGCCATCTTGTTGTTTGTGTTCATTCGGACAGTATGGTTCCTCTTATCGGCGAGCCGCCGGTTAACGAGCTGTAGTTGCTGCCGATGGTCGAGTTGCCGCTGAGCGAAATCATGTCTGCGACCACGATGTTGTAGCCGTTGAGGCTGCTGCTGCCGCTGTAGGTGAGCGTTGTCGTCGGGAAGTACAGCGCGCCGTCGAAGGTCGAACTCGAATTCCCGCTCACCGTGCTGCCATCTGCGCTACTGGGTATCGAGCGATCCTGAAAAAACAGGATTCCCGTCAGCGGCCCCGAGGTCGGCGCGCTGAAATTCGCGGTCGACCCTCCGGTCAGGTTGATCGCCTTGTAACCGCCGGTTCCAGTGGTGTTGTAAAAGGTAATCCCCGTCCCCGTCATCGTCGGGCCGCCATTGGTCGTGAGCCCGCCACCGGCCAGCACATAAGTCCCGGCATTGAAATTCGTGTAGCCATTGCTGATCTTGATCCCGCCGCAATAGGTCCCAGGATAAAGCTGGTAGTAAGTGGTGCTGGATCCATTGTTGTTCACCGAAAAATTAGTATGGGCGCATGATCCGACCGTCGGCGCCTGCACGTAGGCCAGCGGATCGGACGCCGCTATCACCCCGGTCTTCGGCGTCGGCGTAAAGCTCGCGCTCCCGCCCGACGTGTAGCCGCCGACCACGCCGATCGCCGGCGCCGTGATTGTGGCGCTGCCGCTGAGCGTCAACGCACTCGAAGAGTTCGAATCGACCATCACGCCGCATCCGCTCGACACGCTCGAGCTGCCGCTGCCCGACAACGCGCTCGACGCCGTCGGATCCATCACGTAGATGCAGTTGGGGCCGTTGCCCTCGTACGCCACCGCGCGCACCGACACGGTCATCGTGTTGATTCCAATCACGCTCAGAAAATAGGTCGGCTCGGGCTTGCTGATAGTCGCCTCGACATAGGCCGCATTCGCCGCATTCGGTCCCGTGCTCGGTGGATTATTGATCGCTACTGTGACGCTACTAGCGCCGTCGGTGTATCCATTGCTGCCCGCGTCCGCTTTGCCAGCCGCCACCTGGTCGCCGTAACTCAGCTCCTCCGCGCCCGCCATCGCCGCGCTATCCGCCGCAGTCTGCATCATGTTTCTTTGATGCTGCAAAAAGCTGAAGTCGGCGACCACCGCGATCATCCCCATCAGCGCAAACACCGCGACGCAGATCAGCAGCATCACCTGCCCGCTCGGACTCGCGGACACCGCAAACATTTTAATTGCGCCACCCCGATCAAGTGCCTTGGGATTGGCCGGCGTAAAGTTGCTGCGCATTTCGATTCTGCTCCAAGGGAACAGAGCACCGCCCGTGCCATCCCGATTCCCCCACCAATTCGCACCGCGTAGGCACTGACGTGTCGCAGGCTGACTCCGAGGTGTCCGGTTGTGACGCTGACTGAGGAACTAACGTTCGTTAGCCATCCGCGGCAAACAGGTAAAATTCGCAACGAAATGCAATCAGTCTTGCTTATGCAGATTTGAGCTAACGCTGCTTACAGCGAGATACACCTTCCTCTTTGGAACTGCATCGAAGGCCGCATAAGTTTCACGAGGACAATAATACTAATGTTCTTACGCGTCGCCGACCAAAAAACCTGGGCGCTCCAGCCTCCGCTTTTCTGAAATGCCGAAACAGTCGGCCGCTGCTCAGCGCTTTTCACGGATCAGCCGCTAGTATCGACACTTAAACGATCGTTCAAGTGACTGAAAGGCATTAAGTAGTCGTTCTTTTCGGCCCCACCAGGATCGATAAACGCAGCGCCAGTTCATTAATAAAACTAATTCACTATCGCTACCAAATCGCAGTGCCTGACAAATCTCATTGACGATTTTGACTCAGCCGCTCTAATGTCGAATCAGGGAAAAGACCGCGGCCACGTGCCGCTCGGGAGGCTATTGTATGCGAAGGCGGAAAACTCTGTCGTCATATATCTCGACGACCGTCGCTACCTTGGTGCTGCTCGCGATTGGCGCGTTCAGCTCCCCAGGCTATGCGCAGGTCAAGCCCGGCGATTTCATCACGCCGGAGAATGCACCCAAGGTTAGAGACCTCGTAGGACCCGGCGTTTACTACAAGGTCGAGCGCGGCATGACGATGAAGATCGTGCCCACCCAGCGCGTCGATTGGCCGCCTCCTTATAAGGATGCGACCGAGAAATATTCCTCGCAGGTCGTTCTCTCGCGCGACAGGCGCTCGATCGTAGGCTTCGTCGCCGGTCAGCCCTTTCCGCTGATAGACGCCAACGACCCCGACGTCGCCGTCAAGGTCATCTGGAACAACGTCTTCCGCCCAATCACCTCGGATGACTACGATCTCCGTTTCTACGACTGCGATTCCGAGTATCAGAAGAGGGGCCCGCAGACCGGCCAGATCGAGTATTTCCAAATCGGACACTACGCCGGCTATGACCTCGTCGGACGCACCGAAGTCGAGCCGATTCCGACCGATCCCGATTTCAAGACCACCGGCCGTTACTGGCTGTTCGGCCTCTACCCGATTCTCTCTCCGCAGGAAATCCGCGGAACCGGATTCATCCGATGGCGCTATGCCGATCCGAAGCGCGGCGACGACATCTGGAGTCTGAGTGCCGGCTCTCGCCGCATCCGCCGCGTCAACGAGTCCATCATGAGCTCGTCAACCACCGCGGGCGGAACTTCAGCGCACGCGTGGGATCCCGATCATTACTCGGGCTTCAATCCCAAGACCGAACAGTACACCTACAAATTCCTCGGCGAGAAGAACATGCTCGCGACCATCCACGCCGAGCATTCGCCTGAAGCCCGATGCCCCACGGACGGCGGCGCCAGTGCATGCCCCGAAGCGTGGGAGATGCGCCACATGTACATCGTCCAGGCGCTGCCCGATCGCTCGCGCGTCAACGCGCTTGATTCGCGCACCGTCATCTACATGGACAGCGAAATGTGGTTCGAGCCCTACATCGATACCTACGACCAGGCCGGCCACCTTTTCCGCTCGCACATCTACTGGCTGGCGACTCGCGACCGCCCGGTGCCCGACGCCAAGGTCGCCATCTATCCGTTCAAGCGATCGTTCGTCGTAGGCGCGGTCTCGACCGACGTACAGTCGGGCCTCGCGACGATGTGCTATCTGCCGGGCCTCGAAACGCCTGAGCGCGAATGCTGGTACATCAACATGGGCGCAGTCGATCGCAACTTCTTTACTACCGACGCGATGTTCCGCGCCGCCTCGTTCTAAGCGCAGATCCAGTCGCAAAAAAACGGGCGCGATCCAAAATGGATCGCGCCCGTTTCAATTTTTAATACTGGGTGCAGGGGTCACCCCTGCCCAAGGAAGTGTGAAACCCACGGTGGGTTTCACATACAATCAAGTTCCTCGTTCAATCTTCCTCACACAATCCGCTTCTGCCCGTGCTTGAATCCGCCTTGCTCCCCAATCGCCTCGTTCCCGCGCTCGGGCTCGATCCGCTGGACCTCCTGCTCCCGCTCGCGCTCGCGATTCGGTTGCCCGCCGCCGCCGTCGCGACGGCGCCCGCGATTCTGCTGTCCATCTCCGCGCGGCTGCGCACGTCCGCCGTCGCTGGGCACGATCTCGATCGATCGCATTATCCCGTCGCCCGCCGATCGCGTAGTGATCATCGGGTCATCCTTCAACGCCAGATGCACCACGCGGCGGTCGCGTGGCGGCATCGGCTCCAGGCGCACCGGCTTATGCTCGCGCTTGGCCTTCTCGCCCATCGACAGCGCCATCCGAGCCAACTGCTGGCGCCGCGCGCGCGCGATACGATTCGGTCTCGAGCGAAATCGGCGCCGCGTCCTTGATTCGACGCGCGAGGATCCGATTCACGATGTACTCGAGCGCGTCGAGCGTCTGCCCATGCCGTCCGATCAGAATTCCCGAGCCGTCGCCCTTGATTTCGATCTCGACCGTTTCCGCATCGACTTCGATTTGCGCGCACGTCGGTCGGCTCGCCCATCTGCTCGAGGATCTGCTTGAGGATAGCCATCGCCTCGCGGCGCTGCTCTTCGAGGTTGGCGCTTTTGCGGCCCGCGGCGCCGCTGTCATCTTCGCCGGCCGGTGCCGGCGGATTCTGATTGCGCGCGCGACCGTCGCGGCGACCGCGCCGCTGATCCTCGCGTCCGCGAGGACGCCCGTCAGCCGGATTTTCGCCGCGTGCCTGCGGCGCTTGCCCAGCTGACGATGACGGCGACGACGCCGGCGTCTGCGCGGCAGTCGCCGCATCCGCGGCTTTGCGCGTCACTCGCACCCGCGCCGGGCGCGCGCCCAATCCGAGCACGCCCGCGCGCGGCGTCGCTAAAATTTCGACCGAGACCTCGTCCTCGCGTGCGCCAAGCTGCTCGAGGGCTGCCCTGGTCGCCTCTTCCACCGAGGCGGCCTCTACTTCTGTCGAGTCCATATTGCTCATGTGGCCGGCGTGTACTGTTGGAATTCACGGTTAAGAAAGTATTGCTGGATAACGCCAAGCAGGTTAGACGAAAAATAATACAAAGCCAGCCCCGCGGGAAAGTTTATCAACATAATCGTGAAAATCAGCGGCGTCAGCATCATCATCCGCTGCTGATTCGGATCCGGCGTGGTCGGCGTCATGTACTGCTGCAAAAAACTCGTGATACCCATCAGCAGCACCAGCACCGGCAGGCCATGGCAATGGGTCAGCGGCAGTTGCGGCATCCACGAAATATGCAGGCAGTCGGGGGTGGACAAATCGTTGATCCAGCCGACGAACGGCGCATGCCGCAGCTCGACCGAGTTCCGCAGCGCCTCGTACATCCCGATAAAAATCGGCAATTGCAGCGCCATCGGCGCGCATCCGCCGAGCGGGTTGACGTGATTGCGCTTGTAGAGATCGACCATCTCCTTCTGCAACTGCTCGTTGTTGTCCTTGAGCTTGTCGCGCAGCCGCTGAATCTGCGGCTGCAGCCGCTGCATCTTCATCATCGAGCGCTGGCTTCTGATCGAGATCGGCAGGAGCGCAACCCTTAAGGCCACTGTCACCAGAATAATGTCGACCCCGTAGTTGGGCGCGACGTAGTGAAATAGTTTCAGGACGCGCAGAAAAATAATCGCGAGGATTCCCGCCCAGCCGAACGTGATCGCCTTGGTCAGCGCCGGATTCACCCCTTCCAGCGCCTCGAGCAGCTTCGGCCCCATGTAGATTTCGTTGTGGGTTCGCGTCGCGCCATCGAACAGGATTCGCGCGATCGCTTCGTCGCCGGTGTACGCCATCGCGAGCGTGCCGACCTTCGGATCCTCCGGCAGAAAAACCGACAGGAAATACTGATCGCCAAAACCGGCGTAGGTGATCGGGCCGGACCTCGAAGGAACTCCCTTCTTCAGATCCTTCTCGCCCTCGGTGAACGATTTGTCGGCCACGTCAGCCTCCAGCGTAGGGATATTGTAGTACCCCTGATTCGCCGTGAGCGGCTGGCTCATCGACACGCCCAGCTGATTCAGCGCCGGGCCGCCAGATGCGGTGACGTCCATCGAGAACACGTAGCTCGACGGCTTGAAGGTGAACGTCTTGGTGATAGTAGCGCCGTCGGCGGTCTTGCCGGTGAAGGTCGCGGTCGCGCCGGTTCCTGCCGTCGCCTCGATTTTCGCCGGCGCATTCGTGTCGTAACTGAGATCGCTGTCGTCGAATACCTGTCCCTCGCGCGTCATCACGACGCCGAGCGGCAGATGCCCTCCCGGCGGCACTTGCACCATCTCGTACGGCCCACTGTTTTTGTCCGGCGTCTGCCGATAACGCGTGAGCACAAAACTCTTGAGCCGCGCGCCGCGAGTGGTGAACGTCGCGACATAAAAATTCGAATCGACTTCGACCGTCCGCTCAGGCACCAGCGCCATCGACGGCGTCATCGGATTGGACTGCTTCCCGGTCGGCACACCGCTCGCGACTGCTCCGGGCGCAGCCGCCGCAGTCGGCAACGCAGTCGCCTGCCCGTTGCCGGTCTCATTCCCCTGCGCCAGTTTGGCCGCCTTGGCCTGCTCAGCCGCCTGCTGCTGCTGTTGCGTCGGCGGAAAAAACCGCTTCAGCACCAATTCCTGGTAAGCCACCACCAGGATGATCGACAAAATAACCGCAAGCAGTACTCGACTAGAATCCAACTTAGTTCCCTGTTCTCAGCTCTTGCGCGCGCAGTCCGTGCGCTCCAAATACCTCGCCCGTTATTTTACGGGAGAGGCGGCCGGCCGCATCGCGGCCGGTAGGTGAGGGTGCAGCCGACGCATGCGCGATGCACGAGCGCTCACTTTTTTGTGTCATTCTGAGCGAAAGCTGCTGAAGCGAAGAATCTCGACGGACGCTCCGGCGTCCGGCGCTGGCGACGCGCGCAGACGCGCGAGATCCTTCGCTGCGCAGACTCCGCTCAGGATGACACAAAGAAAAAAGCGAGTTGCAATTCCGCTTCATCGCGAACCACGCCCGTGCACCGGATCAAACCCATGCCCACCGATCGGATTGCACCGCGCAACTCTCCAAATCGCCATGATAACGCCGCGGACAATCCCGTACTCCGCGATCGCATCGCGCGCATACACCGAGCAACTCGGCTCAAACCGACACGCCGGCCCATTCATCGCATGAATCACCGGCGAAACCGCCGCGCGATAAATCGCGACGATACCGACACCGACGTATCGCGGCGCAGCTTTCAAACGATCCGATGTATTTGCCAGCGTCATGATTTGCGCCCAACAATTCGTCCGCTCAAATTGCGCGCCGCCATCGCAAGTTCATCGCCAATGGCCGCCGACTCGAGCGCACCCGCCCCTCCACGCGCGATCACTACAATCGAGGTCCCGACTGGCAGATGTGCCCGCAACACTTTCCTGAAACACTCGCGCACCCGGCGCTTCACGCGATTTCGCACCACCGCGTTGCCTATTCTGCGCGACACCGTAACCCCCAGCCGCGAGCGCTCCGGCTCACGGTCGAGACTACCCGCATACAGCACAAAATGGGGACTCTGAAAGCGCACTCCATCTCGTTGGAGGCGCAAAAATTCCGCGCTCCGATGCAGCCGGTCGACCGCCGCGAAGCTCAAATGCGCGCGCACTGCGGGTTAGCCCGGCTGCTTGGGCGGGATAGTGATCGCCAGGCGCACGCGGCCCTTGGCGCGTCGGCGCTTGAGAATCTTGCGCCCGCCCGGCGTGGCCATCCGCGCCAGGAATCCATGAGTTCGAACGCGTCGTCGGTTATGCGGTTGGTAGGTCCTTTTCATTGATCGGGGCGTTTCACTCGGTGTTTGAATTCCGACCGAAAAGGTCGGTTAGTAGGTCGGGTATCTAATCGACCCCGAACACGCAATCGAACCATACCGCGCGCCATTGAGCAAGCACCATCGAGCCCGCGGAAGGGAGAACTTGATTGAATGTGAAACCCTCCGCGGGTTTCACGCTTCCCCGGCAGTGGTGACCCCTGCACCCAGTGAAAAGTACTAATCGCGAAATGGCGAGGACGCCATTTCGCTCTCACTTAATAAATCCGGTTCCCCTTCCCACTATGGGAAGGGGTTAGGGGTTAGGTCGCTCGCCGCCACCACTAATCCCTTTCAATCGCGGGTCATCATCCTGCACGCAAATCGAATACGAATACCGCTCGACATAAATGTTCTCGCTATCGTTCTTCTCCGCATCGATCACCGTCGCCCGATAACTCTCGCAACTCTCGCGCGACGAAAAATGGTCCCCACGCTCCCATTCCGACAACGGCGTCTCCCGCTGCAACCCCCGCCGCGCACAATCGATCGAGGGCGCGAGGAGGATCCAGCCCGCCAACAATCGCGCCGAGAGATCTCTGAGCTTCACCAGATGCTTATCGCGATATTGAAGCGAGCCCGCAAGATCTTGCCTCGCCCCACGAGGGGAGAGGTCGACGCGCTTCCGAGCGCGGCGGGTGAGGGACCAAATTTCCGAGATTCCGGATGTGCGGCGCAACGAACAATCGCGCCGCACAAGGTCCCTCACCCTAACCCTCTCCCCACGTGGGGCGAGGGAATCAGACGGTGGGTTTCGCTACAATTACGTTTCTCGTATGTACCTTCCCGACACGATCGTTGCGCCTGCCACTGCGCCCGGCCTTGGTGCTGTTGCGATCGTGCGACTGTCGGGGCCGCGCGCGTTTGAGATCCTCGACGCGATCTTTCGCCCTGCGCATTCCGCTTCGATGACGCCGCGGATGATGCGGCTGGGTGACGTTGTCGATCCCGGCGACTGGCGCGCGTATCGATCGCGCGCTGGCGGTTGTGATGCCGCATCCGGCGAGTCTGACTGGGGAGGACGTCGCCGAGATCCAATGCCACGGCGGGCAATTCGTGGTTCGCCGTATCGTCGCGATGGCCGTCGATGCGGGCGCGCGCGTCGCCGAGCCGGGCGAATTCACCCGGCGTGCATTTTTGAATGGTCGAATCGATCTCGCGGAGGCTGAGGCTATCGCTGATATCGTCGCGGCACGCAGCGACTCGGCGCTGGCGAATGCGTTGTCGCAACTGTCGGGCGCGCTTTCCGCGCGGGTCGCGGACTTGCGCGGGCAAGTGATCGCGATTCGGGCGCATCTCGAAGTGGAGATCGATTTCTCCGACGAGGATATCCGGCTGCCGTCGCGGCGCGAGGTCGCCGCGGAGATCGAGCGGCTGATCGCCGACGTTGCGATGCTGCACGACAGCTTTGCGCGCGGCCTGCTGATGCGCGAAGGGGTGCGCGCGACTATCGTCGGCAAACCCAACGCCGGCAAGTCGAGCTTGCTGAATCTGTTGCTTGGCGCCGACCGCGCGATCGTCACCGCAGTCGCGGGTACGACGCGCGACGTGATTGAAGACTCGGTTCAGCTCGGGCCGTACGCGCTGGTGCTCAACGACACGGCGGGCGTGCGCGAATCGAGCGACGACGTGGAGCGAATCGGGATCGAGCGCACGCTTCGATCCGCGCGCGACGCTGATTTGCTGATTGCGATGTTTGATTCGTCGCGCGCGCTCGATGAATCCGATCTGGAAGTGATTCGCCTGACTAGCGGCCGCCCCGGCCTTGCGATCCTCAATAAGCGCGATCTGCGGGCCGCGATCACGGCTGATGATCTTCGCGAGCATCGCATGAAACTCCCTATCCTTTCGTTGTCCGCGATCGATCTCGAGCGAAGCCGCGATCGTGCGCGCCGAGCTGACGAAAGCGATCGCCGCGCTTATCGAGCCATCCGCACCAGCGGCCAACGATCAAATTGCGATTTCGCGCGAGCGGCATCGCGATGCGCTCGCCGTAGTGCTGGGCGCGTTGAAGAACGCACGCACCGCTGCGCTATCTTTGATGCCGCCGGAGATCGTTGCGGTCGATATTATGGCCGCGGCGGCTGCGCTTGGATCGATTACCGGCGAGGTCAGCGGTGAGGATGTGCTCGACGCGATCTTCAGGGATTTCTGTATTGGGAAGTAGTGAGCGGCGACCGTCGCGAGCAACCTAACCCCTAACCCCTTCCCATAGTGGGAAGGGGAACCGGATTTGAGACAACTATTCCGCCGCGTCCTATCCCCCTCACCCCCTTTCCCGTGGGAAAGGGGGAACAGATTGTTGGGAGAGTGCGTTGCGGATGATGAGGACAACCTACCCCTCTAACCCCTTCCCGAGCGGGAAAGGGGACCGGATTATTGGTGTTGAGCGAAATGGCGTCCTCGCCATTTCGCGATTTCTTATCACTGGGTGCAGGGGTCACCCCTGCCGAAGGAAGCGTGAAACCCATCGCGGGTTTCACATACAATTTGTGTCTTCTACTGTAGGATAGTAATTTGTACAACAGTGTGTAGCGCGCGCTTTGCGCGGGAGCATCGAGGCGGGCAATAATCGCTGCTCGCTATGAATTACGACGTTATCATTGTCGGCGCCGGGCATGCCGGGATCGAAGCGGCGCTGGCTGCCGCGCGGATGGGTGCGAGCACGCTGATGCTCACGCTTAACCTCGACCATATCGGGCAGATGTCCTGCAATCCGGCGATCGGCGGGATCGGCAAGGGGCACCTGGTCCGCGAGATCGACGCGCTGGGCGGTGAGATGGGTCTGGCGACCGACGAGACTGGAATTCAGTTCCGATTTCTGAATACGCGCAAGGGGCCGGCGGTTCGCGCGCGGCGCGCGCAGGCGGACAAGGCCTTTTATCGAGCGCGCAGCAAGCGGGTGCTCGAGCGGACCGCGAATCTCCAGGTGCGGCAGGCGAGTGTCGAGCGGCTGATCGTCGCGGACGGCGCGGTGCGCGGAGTCGAGTCGCAGATTGGCGAGGTGTTCGAGGCGCCGACTGTGATCCTCACGACCGGCACGTTCCTGAAGGGCCTCGTGCATATCGGGATGAAGAATTATTCGGCGGGACGGGCTGGCGATTTTGCCGCGATGGGCCTGAGCGAGCATCTGGCGCAGTTGGGTTTTCGAATGGGGCGCTTGAAGACTGGCACTTGCCCGCGGCTGGACTCGCGCACGATCGACTACTCTGCGTTGGAGATTCAGCCGGGTGACGAGCCGCCGCCGCCGTTCTCATTTCGGACTGAGAAAATTACGCAGGAACAGATCCCTTGCCATCTGACGTGGACCAACGCGCGCACTCACGAGATTATCCGCGGCGGTATCGATCGCTCGCCGATGTATTCCGGGGTGATCCAGAGCAAGGGGCCGCGCTATTGCCCGTCGGTCGAGGACAAGGTGATGCGGTTTCGGGACAAACTGCGGCATCAGATTTTCCTCGAGCCTGAGGGGCGCGATACGGTCGAGGTCTATCCCAACGGGCTGTCGACGAGCCTGCCGCTCGACGTGCAGCTGGCGATGGTGCGTTCAATTGTCGGGCTCGAGCAGGCCGAGATAATGCGGCCGGGGTACGCGATCGAGTACGATTTTTCGGACCCCACGCAGTTGATGTCGTCGCTCGAGACCAAGCTGGTGCGCGGGCTGTTCTTCGCGGGGCAAATCAACGGGACGACGGGATATGAGGAGGCGGGCGCGCAGGGGCTGATTGCGGGGATCAACGCGGCGTTGAGGGTGCGGGGCGAGCCGGCGCTGATCTTGCGTCGCGACCAGGCGTATATCGGCGTGATGATCGACGACCTGGTGACGCGCGGGATCGGCGGCGAGCCGTACCGGATGTTCACGTCGCGCGCGGAGTATCGGCTGCTGCTGCGCGAGGATAACGCGGACCGACGGCTGTCGCCGATTGGCGAGCAGCTGGGATTGCTCGGCGCGTCGGCGGGTGCGCGCGTGCGGGCCAAAACCGAGGCGGTGCGCGCAGAAATTGCGCGGCTCAAATTGACGCTGATTCACGCGTCAGACGAGGTCAATTCGGCGATCGTTGCGCATGGATCCACACCGATCGCGCAGCCGGTGCGTGCAATCGAGCTGCTGAAGCGTCCCGAGATTGGCTACGACGCCTTGATCAAGATGAGCGGGGTCGAGTCGACGCTGAACCTCGACGAAGCGGCGGAGCTCGAGACCGAAGTCAAATACGAGGGCTACGTACGGCGGCAGGTCGAGGCGGTCGAGCGGTTCGCGCGTCTCGAGGACACACAGATTCCGGACTGGGTGGATTTCAAGGGCGTGATGGGGCTTTCGACCGAGGTGTCGGAGCGGCTTATATGCGGTGCGTCCGCGGTCGTTGGGGCAGGCGGCGCGAATGCCGGGGATCACGCCGGCGGCAATCTCGATCCTGGCGGTGCATATTAAGAGCCGTCGCGATCGAAATGCCCGGGCGATCTGAGCTTTGCCGACGTTTCACGTGAAAGCAGGGGTGACCCCTGCACCCAGTGAAAGGGGAGTTTGTTTTACCGAGTAGGGACGTTTCACGTGAAACATTTTGATGCGATTACTCAATAAAATCAGGTACTTAAGATTTTGCGATCGACGTTTCATGTGAAAGCAGGGGTGACCCCTCTGCACCCAGTGAAAGGGAAAGAAGTTGTTTCACCGACTGCGACGTTTCACGTGAAACATTTTGGTACGATTATTCAATAAAATCAGCTACTTAAGATTTTGCGATCGACGTTTCACGTGAAACATAAGAGCAAGGTTACAGCGCCGAAAAAGCGCGCGTCCAAGGCGGCGCCCCGGAAAAAGGCTCTGACTCCTGACGAGATTGCTGCCGCGGTTCGGGAGCAGTTGGCGCCGGCGGTTGCGCCGCTTGGGATGGTCGCCAATACCGTCCAGTTCCTTGACCGGATCGAGCGGATGGCGGCGACGCTCGCCGTGTGGGGGCCGAAGATCAACCTGACGGCGCATCCGAAGGACCCCGACGAGATCGTCTTTCACGTCTTCGACAGTATCATTCCAGTGTCTATCGCCGTCGCGTCGAAGATCGTTCGGCTGAGCGGGACGCATCGGGTGTTGGACATTGGTAGCGGCGCCGGCTTCCCGGGGCTGGTGATCGCGGCGGCGATCAACGCGCACGTGACGCTGGTCGAGGCGCGGCGCAAGCGGGCGACGTTCCTGAGCGAGGCTGTGATTGAGATGGGACTGAAGAACGTGCGCGTGGAATGTGCGCAGGCGGAGTCGCTCGACGTGCGCGACGGGTTTGATGTGGTCACGTCGCGAGCGGTCGGGAACCCGGCAATGCTGTTCGAGATAGCCGGTCGCGCATTGCGGCTCGAGGGTGTGTTGATGCTCTACGTCAGCGCGGATCAGGAGTTCGGTCCGGTCATGGAAGCGGCTGCGAATAAGGCGGGGCTCTTCGATGGTATCGGATCCGTCTATGATTTGAGGCATGGCCGCGACGTTTTTCATCGCACAGTAGCGACCTGGATTCGTAGATAATCAAAGTGGAACCCGCCGTGGGTTCCACACCTCCTTGGGCAGGGGTGACCCCTGCACCCAGTATTTTTGGTTTTGCGCGGACAGCCATCCGTTCGTAGCTGCGTAGTTTGCTGTCACCCTGAAGCGAAGCGGTAGGGTTCCGGATCCGGGATTCTACGGCCTGCGGCCTTCAGAATGACACAACGATTCGCGCTTCGGGGACGTTTCACGTGAAACATTCCTGCCCGAAAAATCAATAAAATCAGATAGTTGTGCAAATCGGATCGCGCGATTTGCTTTTATTTGATCAGGCGCGGATTTAATGTTCTCGGGCCGGACTGTTTCACGTGAAACGTCCGCGCGCTCGGTGAGGTGAGGTGGTTGTCGTGGGGCGGGTAATCGCTATCGCAAATCAGAAAGGCGGCGTCGGCAAGACTACGACGGCTATCAATCTGGCCTTCGCTTTGGCCGACTCTGGCCGCAAGATCCTGCTTGTCGACCTCGACCCTCAGGGCAACGCCACTTCCGGTATCGCCACTCCAGAGGACGTTAGCGCCGCGCGCAGCGAGGGCAAGACTATCTACCAGGCGCTGGTCGGCGGCTTGCCGATCGGCGAAATTGTCCGGCAGGTGCGGCCGACGTTGTGGCTGGCGCCGGCGGGCGACGACCTGGTCGGCGCCGAGATCGAGCTGGTCACGATGGAAGGGCGCGAGCGACGCTTGCGAGCGCTCCTGGAGCCAGTCCGGTCGGAATATAACTATGTTCTAATTGACACGCCACCGTCGCTTGGGATTCTCACGTTGAATGCGCTGGTCGCGGCGGACTCGGTGCTGGTGCCGATGCAATGCGAGTACTACGCGCTCGAAGGTCTGAGCGCGCTGCTCGGCACGATCAACAAGGTCAAGGCGGCGCTCAGGCCGACTCTCGAGCTCGAAGGGCTGGTGCTCACGATGTTCGACTCGCGCAACCGGCTGAGTCACGAAATCTCCGACGAAGTCAGAAAACATTTTCCTGAAAAAGTTTTTGAGAGCGTGATTCCGCGCAGCGTGCGGCTGTCGGAAAGCCCGAGTCATGGACTGTCCGTGTTCGAATACGAGCCGAAGTCGGCAGGCGCGGAAGGATATCGCGGGCTGGCGGCGGAGATCATCGCGCGCGGGGAAACAAATAGTGGAACGACGTAATCTTAATGTGGAACCCGCGGTGGGTTCCACACCTCCTTCGGCAGGGGTGACCCCTGCACCCAGTGTCAATCGCAAAAATGGCGCGGACGCCATTTTGCTCGAAGGTTCTTTTCTTCTGTCAATCCGGGGTCAATGTCTTGGTTATCCGTTCTGTTCCCCCTTTCCCGCGGGAAAGGGGGTGAGGGGGATAGGACGGGCGGAATAGTTGCCTCAAAATCCGGTTCCCCTTCCCACTATGGGAAGGGGTTAGGGGTTAGGTTGCTCGCTTCAAGCACGATGCTGATGAGAAATCTTAGAGGACTATCACGATGATGCGGAAACCATTGGGGCGCGGGCTTGATGCGCTGATCGGGAATCCGGCGGCGGCGGATTGAAACTGGCGCCGACGACAAGGGCGACTCGCAATTCAGGATGGCGCCGGTCGGGAGTATCACTGCGGGCGAGTTTCAGCCGCGGATAAATTTCGACAAGGAGCGGCTGGCCGAACTTACCCGCGCGATTCAGAGCCAGGGAATTATCGAGCCGCTGATCGTGCGGCGTATCGACGCAGTCGAAGGCGACGGACCGCGCTACGAGCTGATCGCCGGCGAGCGGCGGCTGCGGGCGGCGCGCGCCGCAGGTCTCGAAACTGTCCCGGTCGTGGTGCGGGAGCTCGATGATCGCGCGGCGCTGGAAATGTCGCTGGTCGAGAATATCGTGCGCGAGGATCTGAATGCGGTCGAAGAAGGACTCGCGTTTTTCCGGCTGGTCGACCATTTCAACCTGAGCCATGACGATGTCGCGGCGCGGGTCGGCAAGAGCCGGCCGTACGTAAGCAACTCGATTCGATTGCTCGAGTTGCCGCAACCGATTCTGAATATGATCGCGAAGGGGGAGCTCAGCGCAGGGCAGGCGCGGCCGCTGCTGACGATAGAATCGTCCGACAAGCAGCTTACGGCGGCGCGGCGAATCGCGGGGGCCGGAATCTCGTCGCGCGGCGCCGAGGAAATGGCCACGGCGAATCGGCCGCGGACGAAAGCGTCCAATGCGCGCGCGGCCAACGACGCCAACCTGAACGCGCTCGCCGAGGGCTTGCAGCGCGCGCTCAAGCGCAAGGTCAGAATTTTCAAGCGTCGCGGGCGGAATCCGGGGAGGATCGAGATCGATTTCTATGATGATAATGATCTGACGGCGGTGGCGGAGATGTTACTGGGGAATTCGCGGGCGTCGATGCGCGCGTAGTGCGGGGAAGGGGAGATCGCTTTATTGAATGCGGAACCCACCGTGGGTTCCGCACCTCCTTGGGCAGGGGTGACCCCTGCACCCAGTGATAGGAAATCGCAAAATGGCGCGGACGCCATTTTGCTCGAAGGTTCTTTTTGGGGGAGCGCGGCGGCGGGAATTTACCTCTCCCGTTATTTTTACGGGGGAGGCGGCCGGACGCATCGCGGCCGGTAGGTGAGGGTTCTTCGATCACATCAGAAAAGTTAGCCTGCTCACTTTTTGTGTCATTCTGAGCCGCTGCGGCGAAGAATCTCGACGGACACTCCGGCGTCCGGCGCCTGCCACCACAGCGCGCGCAGACGCGCGAGATCCTTCGCTGCGCAGACTCCGCTCAGGATGACACAAAGAGAGTTAACGCAAAGAAAAAAACGGCAGAAATGAGCAGTGGCGACCTACCGTATTTGCATCATGCGTCGCATGACCCTCACCTACCGGCGGCTACGCCCGCCGGCCCGCCTCTCCCGTGAAAATAACGGGCGAGGTGAGGAAAGGAATCACACAAAGACGGAGCTAGCCTTTGGTGGCGGCGCGGAGTTTGGTTAGGTCGTAGTCGAGCAGTTGATCGATTCGGTCTACCGTGACGTCGGGGGGCATGTACTTGGCGACTTCCTTTGCGTCGGCGGCGTAGTGGCCTTGGCGGGGGAATACTGTCGTTACGTTTTTGCCCCAGGTTTTTTTTACTGCGTCCAGGATTCGGACTTTGTCGTCGATTAGGACGTAGTGGTCGGCGGGGTAGCGGGTTTTTACGTCGTCGAGTTCCTGTTCCTTGTGGATGTAGATCATCACTTTTTCGTCGACTGCTTCGCGCAGGCCTGAGCGCTCGATTTTTAGCGGCTGGAAGATCATGTCGCCGTCGGAGAGGATCGCCGTCTCGCCGTATAGCTGGTACTGGTCGATGACGTCGAGCGCGCAGGGGAACAGGCGGTTGGCGAAGTGGTAGTTCATCAGGAAGTAGGAGACTGCGATGATGCCGAAGTCGCGCGGATGATTGACGCGGTAGCGCTGCAACGCGCCGAGGTAGTCGGCGTAGCCGAGCTCGGTGCGGAGTTCCTCGAAATATTCCCAGTAGCGGGTCTGCTGCTCGGCGCCGATGTCGCGTTCGAGGTTGTGTTTCATGTCGGCAACGATGTGATCGTTGTCGATGAGGGTGTTGTCGACGTCGAATAAGAAGACGACATGTTCTGAGGGCATTGGGGGGAGCCTCCGGGGGTAATGATTGCGATTATTTGGGGTGAAGGGAAATGGAACCTACCCCTACAAAGAAAGTGGCGATGAAAATAACGCAAAGAAATAATCGCCTGCGCGGCGGGCGGCAGGGGTGACCCCTGCACCCAGTGAGAAAGTGAGAAACGCAAAGTTGCGCGCAGCGCGCTACTTTGCTCTCAGGGCGGTGGAGGGAAGGAGCCGCGGGCAGGGCCGCCCGCGCCACTAAATCAGCCGAATCTAGCAGCTTTGAAAGCACCTCGAGCCGCAGTGCAGTGGCGCGGGCCGCCGTGCCCGCGGCCTTCCGATGAAGGGGGACCAGAAATTTTAAGTACAGCGGTATTTTGAAGAGGGCCGATCGGAAGTCCCGACCGGCCCTCTGTGCGTCACACAATTTAGCTGCGCGGCTAGTCGAACATCAGGACGGTGCGGGCTACTTCGCCGGCTTTCATGGCGCGGAAGGCTTCGTTTACGTCTTCCAGTTTGCCGCGGCGGGTTATCATGTCGTCGAGGTCGAGGCGGCCTTGTTGGTACAGCTCGATGATTCTTGGCATGTCGATGCGGAAGCGGTTCGAGCCCATGAAGCATCCCTGGATGCGCTTTTCGAACAGCAGCGAGAAGCCGTCAACGTCAACTTTTTGGCCGAGGGGGACCATCCCGACTATGGTGGCGATGCCGCCCGGGGCGATCGATTCGTAGGCTTGCTCGGCGGCGACTTTCAGGCCGATCGCTTCGAAGGAATATTCGACGCCGCCGTTGGTGAGTGCGCGAATCTGATCGACGGCGTCGCCCTTGGACGCGTCAACCGCGTGAGTCGCGCCGAGTTTTTTGGCGAGCTCGAGTTTAGCAGGGAACTTGTCCACCGCGATGATCATGCGCGCGCCTGCGATTCGCGCGCCCTGGATGATCGCGAGGCCGACGCCGCCCGCGCCGAAAACGGCGACAGTCGAGCCGGGAGCAACTTTGGCGGTGTTGAGTGCGGCGCCCACGCCGGTCATCACGCCGCATCCGATGAGCGCGGCGCGATCGAGCGGGACGTCGTCGTCGATTTTCACCAGCGCGTTTTCGTGCAGGAGCATTTTCTCGGCGTAGCCCGAGAGGTCGGCGAACTGATTAACCATCTTGCCCTTCTGCGAGAGGCGCGGCTTGTCAGCCGGGGTGCGCTGGGTGGCGGCTTTGTTGGAGCATAGGTTCGGGTGTCCGGACATGCATTCTTCGCAGTAGCCGCAGAAGACCGAGAGGCACGCGATGACGTGGTCGCCGGGTTTGAGGTACGAGACCTGCGAGCCGACTTTCTCGACGACGCCGGCGGCCTCGTGACCGAGGATGGCGGGCGTCGGCCACATGTAGAGGCCGTCAACGAAATGGAGATCGCTGTGGCATACGCCGGAGGCGACGGTGCGGACGACGACTTCGCGCTCTTTGGGTTCGTCGATGTCGACTTGCTCGATGGTGAGTGGCTGACCGGGACCGTGGAAGACAGCAGCTTTCATTGTTTTAGCCTCTATTTCTTTTTAGCGAATCAAATGCGCTAGTTGCGCGGACCCTCTCCCCTAGCCCCTCTCCCTTCTGGAGAGGGGAACCGGAGGTGGAAGGACTATTCCGCTCCGTCCTATCGCCGTCACCCCCTTTCCCGCGGGAAAGGGGGAACAGAATGGGTAGCCTTTTTGTGAGACGCGACACTAGTTGAACATCAGGACGGTGCGGGCGACTTCGCCGGCTTTCATTGCGCGGAAGGCGTCGTTGACGTCTTCGAGTTTGCGGCGCTGGCTGATCATGTCGTCGAGGTTGAGGCGGCCTTGCAGGTAGAAGTCGATGTACTTGGGCATGTCGATGCGGAAGCGGTTCGAGCCCATGTTGGAGCCTTGCAGTTTGCGCTCGGTCAAAAACATGTAGCCGTCGATTTCGACCTTCTGGCCGACGGGGATCATGCCGATGACGGTTGCGGTGCCGCCGGCCTTGAGCGAGTTGAAGGCTTGCTCGGCGGCTTTCTTAAGACCGATGGCTTCGAAAGAGTAATCGACGCCGCCGTCGGTCATCTTGCGGATTTCGTCGACGGGGTCGCTGCTCGAGGCGTCAACGGTGTCGGTCGCGCCGAGCCGTTTCGCCATCGCGAGTTTCCCTTCGAACATATCGACCGCGATTATTTTTCGCGCGCCGGCAATTCGCGCGCCCTGGATTGCGGCGAGTCCGACGCCACCGGCGCCGAAGACTGCGACGGTCGAGCCGGGCTCGATTTTGGCGGTGTTGAGCACTGCGCCGACGCCGGTGGTGACACCGCATCCGATGAGCGCGGCGCGATCGAGCGGGAAGTCCTCGCGAATTTTCACCACCGCGTTTTCGTGGAGCAACATTTTTTCGCAGTAGGACGATATGTCGAGGAACTGGTTAACCGGCTTGCCCTTCTGCGAGATGCGCGGCTTGTCCGACGGGTTGCGCTGAGTCGCGGCCTTGTTTGAGCATCGATTGGGATGTCCCGACATGCACTGCTCGCAGTTGCCGCAGAAGACCGAGAGGCAGCAGATGACGTGATCGCCGGGCTTGACGTAGGTCACCTGTTTGCCGACTTCTTCGATGATGCCGGCGGCCTCGTGGCCGAGCACGGCAGGCGCGGGGTATGGGTAGAAGCCGTCAACGAAATGGAGATCGCTGTGGCATACGCCGCTGGCGACGGTTTTGATGAGGACTTCGCGGTCCTGGGGTTTGTCGAGTTCGACGTCCTCGATACTGAGCGGCAACTTGGGCCCGTGGAAAACGGCGGCTTTCATCCTGAGTGCTCCTTGAGTGTGCGATAGTGTTGGCTGCATGCGCGCGAGGAAAAAATCGACGCGCGTACGCGCTGGCGATTACCTTACTACCACACTGACGGCGCATTTCCAGTGCGGACCTCTCCCCTAACCCCTCTCCCTTCTGGAGAGGGGAACCAGAATTACAGAGATTTGAAGACGAGCGTGGCGGCTAGCGGTTGCGGCGGTCGGCGGTTGAGAAGGAGTAGGTTTTGGGGGCGTGCTCTTTGAGGTAGGTGCGCAGGGACTCCATGCCGTTGTCGCGAACGGTGGGTTTCCATCCGGTTGAAGAGCGCTCCTCGATCCACCATTGGTTGAGAGCGAGGCGGATGTACACGATCATGTTTTTGCCGACCTCGGCGCTGCCGCGGCCGCCGAAATGAGTCAGGCGCAGATCGAACTCGTCGAGCAGTTCGCGCCAGTAATCCCAGTTCAGGCGAAAAGGTGTCCTCGCGGGGCCCTCCGGGACTTCCTGAGGCTTGATCGCGTACCGCTCCATCAGGACTTTTTGCAGGCGGTGGGCGGCCTCTCGCTCTGCCGAGAGGGCTCCCTTATCTTCGCTAACTCTGCGCAGAAGTGCGATTTTTCGCAGTGCGTCTTCGACCGTCATCGTCCCCCCCAAAAGGTTGGCGGCTCAGTAATGGACAATAGAATTAGCTGTAAGGTGTGTTAAATTCAAGTACCCCTTGGAAACCGGCCTAACTTTCAAGCCGCTAAATCGAACGCCAAGTCAGGGAAACGTTGTAAAAAGTACAACGCCCTTGACCGGGACGGCGTCGAGGTGAGCGGCGGATGAGTTGGCGCGAGCATAGAGGCGGGCGTCGGAGTCGCTATAGATGAGGCGCCAGTCGGGCTGAGCGTCCATCACTTTTGCCTCGGGGCGCGTGGGCGCGGTCAAAACGAAATCGGTCGGATAGCCGGCGAGAGTGTGCGCGGCGCCGGGCTCGGCGCGGTCGAGTGCGAGGAAGTCGGCGATCACTGTCGGCGGATAGGCGAGGTCGTAGCGGCTGTCGATGAAAACTTTGGTGTGCGGGCCTCCATGCCAAATCACGAAGCCGGCCCATGCGTAGTCCGCGAGGACATTTCCAGAGAGACCGTGGCGGTTCATGAAGTTGACGGCGCTCGCGGGAACGCCGGGGGCGTCGATGCCGCGTTTCAGAATTCCACTGGAGCGTGCGAGCGCGAATGCGACGATACCGATCAGAATTTCGGCGGCGATTCGACTGCCACGATGAATCGAGGGAAGCACTCGAGGCGATGGGGTCGCGCGGGATCAAGCGGCCGAGGTGGTTGGCGAAAACTGGAACGATCGCGATGGTCGCGATTGCGATATTGCGCTGAGCGGCGAAACTGGTCGCGAGCAGTACGGCGGCGACGGCGACGAGAGGCGCGTCGTTGGCTCTGGGCGTGAGAATCACGGATACGATTGCGGCGGCGAAGAACAAAATCACCAGGACAAAATATTTTTGCTGAAGGCTGCCGGGCGGCGCGGTGGTGAAGGATGCGAACAGGGGTTTCCAGTCGATGATGGTGGCAGAGGTGGTCGGGTTCAGAATCGAGTAAGTGAGGGTGTACCAGGTTTGGCGCGCGGGCGGGATCAGAAATGTACATAAAGTAGATGCGGCGGCGGCGGCGGTGATCGCAAGAATGACGAGTCCGCGGCGCGGGCCGCGTCCCGCGAAGACGTCTTGCAGGAGCGTTGCGGCAGCGTAAACGCCCATTGCGAGCAAGCCGATGAAGAATCCGCCGTGAAGATTGCACCAGATCGCGACGATCGGGATTGCGAGCCACAGCGGCGCAGAGCCGCGCCAGTTGTGGCGGCATAGCAGCGCGACGATCGCCGACAGCGCGAGGAAATCGAAAATCTGCGGCCGGAACTGCATCGACGGAATCATGATCACTGCGGCGATCAGCAGAATCGCCGCCTGCGCGATTGCGGGTGCGCCGGTTTCGGACTCGGCGGACACGATGAAAGAGATCGTCCAGGCGGTGCAGATGAATTTGAGGAGCTTCAGGCCGAACGGGCCGTAGGTGTCGAAGAGCGCGCTCATGATGACTTCGCTCAGCCATTCGTGATGCAGCCAGCGGAAATTTGGAGCCGAGTACGAGTAGATGTTGGTGGTCGGGAGAGAGCCGTGGGCGAGCAGTTCGCGGCCGGACAGGAGATGGATCCATAGGTCGGGATCGCTGAGCTGGCGGATGTCGGCGATCACGATTGCGAGCAGGACGAGCGCCGGCGAATAGCGCCAGAGCGAGACGCGAGCGGGAGTGGCGGTCATCGTGGGATCACGCGGCTAGGGGAAAAATTCTGGCGGAGATTTGCTTTTGTTGGTGATCGTCACAGGGTCGAGATGAGCGGCCGGTGAATTGGCGCGCGCGTAGAGGCGGGCAACGTCGTCGCGGTAGATGAGGCGCCAATCGCGAGCGGAGTCCATCAGCTTGATGGCGGGCAGATCCTGTTCGAGCAAAACGAAATCGTGCGGATAGGCCGCGAGTGTTTGCGCGGCGCCGTCGAGGTTGTTCGCGAATTTCAGCCAATCCCACACGACTGCGGGCGGATATGCGAGGTCGTAGCGGCCGTCGATGAAAATTTTCATGCCGGGCGCGCCGTGCCAGATGACGTACTGGCCCCATCCGTACTGCGCGAGCACGTTGCCCTCGAGGTCGTGAGTTTTCATGAAGTTGACGGCGCGCACCGGGAATCCATGCACGTTGATTCCCGGGGTCAGCACTCCGTCGAGGCGCGCGAACGAAATCGCCACGACTGCGATCAGGATTTCCATGGTCAAACGGCCGGTGCGCGAGACCTCGCGAGTGTTCGATTCGGGTGTAGTGGAGGCCTCGCGGGATTTGAAGAGTAGGCCGAGGTGGTTGGCGAAGACCGGGGCGATCGCGATCGCGGCGATGGGGATATTGCGTTCGGCGGCGAAGGCCATCGCGAGCGTGAATGCGGCGACTGCGACCATTGGAGCGTCACCGCCGCGGGGCGTGAGAATTACCGATACGACGGCGGCGGCAAAATAGAGCAGCACGAGGACGAAATACTTCTGCGCGAAACTGCCGCTGTCGGCCTCTTTCAGCGCGGAGAGCAGGGGTTTCCAATCTTCGATCGCGTAGTGCGTCATCGGGTTGAAAATCGAGTGGATCAGCGTGAGCCAGGTGTCGCGGGCGGGCGGGATCAGAAATGTACATAAAGTAGATGCGGCGGCAGCGGCGGCGATCGCGATGATCCAGAGACCGCGGAGGGCGGGCACGGCGGCCCGCCCCACTGAACCAGCCTGTGACGAGATCGAGGAGGAAGATGGTCGCGCCGTAGACGCCGATCACGATGATGCCCACAAAGAATCCGCCGTGAACGTTGCTCCAAATTGCGACGATGGGAATCGCGAGCCAGAGCGGGGCTGAACCGCGCCAGTTGTGGCGGCTGAGCAGCGCGATGATCGCGGACAGCGCGAGGAAATCGAAGAGCGTCGGGCGGAATTGCATCGCGGGCAACAGCATCAGCGGGACGATCATCAGGATTGGAATTTGCGCGAGAACTGGTGCGGAGGTTTCGGCCATCGCGAGGACCATGAAGCCGATGGTGCCGCACGTGCAGGCGAACTTGAACAGCTTCAAGCCCCACGTGCCGAACAGGTTGAAGAGCGCGCCCATTGTCACTTCGCCGAGCCATTCGTGACGCAGCCACGGGTAGCCGGGAGCAGAATACGAATAGGGATTGCCGTGCGGGAGCGAGCCGTGCGCGAGAAGCTCGCGGCCCCAGAGGACGTGACCCCACATGTCGGAATCGGCGAGTTGGCGCGCGTCGGCGATCACGATCGCGATGAGGACGAGAGCCGGGGAGTAGCGAAGCGAGCGAGACGCGCTGCGGGGAGTGGCGGCAGTCAAACTGGTGTCCGCTATGCTCGCGCGCCGAAGCAGATGGTCTCGTTGGCGAGTCGGACGACGCCGTCGTCGCCGGCGAATTCGCGCGCCGAGGCGACGACTGCTTCGCGCACGTTGCGGGCAACCTCGGGCGGCATTTTGGAGAGCGTCGCGCGGGTGCCGCCGATTTGCGCGCGGAAGTCGGCGAAGGCGTCGGCCGAGGGAAATTCGAAGGTGACGATCAGGCGCTCGATTGTAATGTCGTGGAAGCCGGCGGCGGCGAGCGCGCGCTCGAGGATCGAAGGGTCGGCAAGCTTGGTCGGGTCGGGCGCGTTGGGCGGCGGCACGATGCCGGTGATGCGTCGAATCGCGTCGCGCGCGAGTCCGAGCATCGGGACCTTGGCGGCATGCGACCAGACGGCGGTTGCAAACTTGGCCGCCGGGCTTGAGTGCGCGATGCATCGCGCGCATCACGCCGTCGAGGTCGGGCATGAACATGAGGCCCCATCGGCAGAGCGCGGCGTCGAAGGAATGCGGGTCGAGGCGCAGCGACTCGGCGTCGGACTCGACGAGATCGACGTTGGTCAGGCGCGCGGCGTCGATTCGTTCGCGCGCGATCGCGAGCATCCCAGGCGACATGTCCACGGCGACGACGCGTCCTGAAGGTCCGACGACGCGGGCCGCTGTCAGCGCGGGCTCTCCGCTACCGGTCGCGATGTCGAGGACGCGATTGCCGGCGCGCACGCCCGCGAGCTCGACGAGGCGGTCGTTGACGATTTGCGCCGCGCGCTCGAAGGTCGGCCACCATCGCTTCCATCCCTCGGCGCTGTCGTCCCAGGCGGCTTTCTGCTGGCCTTTCATTTTCAAATCTTCGGGATTCGGATCGCTCATCGCATTACCTTCGCAGCACTGTTACGCCGCGCAGGCGCGCGACCGTTTGCGGATATTCTTTCTTATATGACTGGGCGGCGCCGGGCGCGAGGTTCTGATCGCCAATAATCAACACGGCGGCCGGCGGCGCCGACGAATCATAGCGAACCGCGCGATGAGTTGATCGGCCGGGAAGATAATAGCGGAGGACTTCGATCGCGTAGGACGGGACGACGGTCATGACTTCGCCGGGCTTGAGCGCGGAATCGGCGGCGGCGATTGCTTCGCGATATTGCGCGTCGTGTGATTTGCGATCGTAAGAGATGATGTGGCCGAGCGAGAATATGACTGCGAGTGCCAGGGCGAGGGCGGGCACGGCGGCCCGCCCCACTGACGCGACGGCGGGCCGCCCCACTGATGCGGCGCCGATGCGAATGGAAGCCCTGGGCATTTCGAAGATTCCGACGGCGACGAGGATGAAAAACGGAACGAAGCATGAGAGCGCGTAACGCTCGACGAAGACGGGCGCGATTGCGTACGACGCGATGAGCATCATGAGCGGCGGCGCCCACATCCATAGGAGTGCGAAGGCGATCGCGTCGCGCGCACCGCGATTCCATCCGCGAGCGACGCCCCAAATCGCGAGCAGTGCGAGAATTGGAAACGCGAAGCTGCCGGTCGCTTTGTTGAATAGCGCGAAAGGCTCGTAAAGAGCGGGCAGTTTGCGCCATCCGCCGATGTTTCCCGCCGAGGCTGCGTGCAGCGATGAGAAAAGTTTCGGCAGGAGGATCAGGCCGGCGGCGGCGAGCGCGTACGCGATCATCAGCGCGCGACGAACTTTCAGGTTGCCGGGGCGCAATCCTGCGCGCGCGATTATATAGATGAGCCAGAGGCCTTCGGTTGCGGGGATCAGCAGCGCGGCGAAGTTCGAGGCGATTGCGATTGCGGTCAAGAACACGAGTGCGGCGTAGTTGGCGACGCCGCCGATGCGGAGCGCGCGCAGAAAGATCGTGACTTGCGCGAGGATCGCGGCGAGCATCAGCGGATACATGCGGGCCTCGTGCGAGTATTTGATCGTGACGAGATTCAGCGCGAAGACGATCGCGCTGAGCGATCCGACGGTCCTGGACGTCGTCGCGGGTCAGCGGCGATTCCACGAACAGTTCACAAACGCAGAAATAGACGAGCAGTATCGATGCGACGCCGAGGGCGGCCGACAGCGCGCGCATCGCGGTAAGGCTCGTGCCGAAGAGCTCGATCCATCCGTGCAGCATCAGGTCGTGAATCGGCAGCTCGCCGGGATTCAGCAACGGTTGTCGCGCGACCACTTCGCGCGCGGTCGGTGCAACGGCGGCGGCCCATGACGCTCCTTCGTCGGGCGACATCTCGAGCTGGCCGAGATTGGCGAAGCGCAGCGCGCTGCCCGCACTGAGCGCGACAAGCAGGAGAATCAGATTTAACGCGCGGCGTGTAACGAGCGGACGGGAAATCGTTTGATCGAGCGGACGGTCGGGTGGCTGATCGCGCTCGTCGGCTTTGGGAGGGCTCGTGGTCAGAGACCTTTCCTTAGCTGCGGCGCGGGACGAAAGCCTACTGTGCGTGACGCCGGGATAGTCATCGGCGCGTTGGTGCGCGGATTGAATCCGGCGCGCGGTTTGCGTTTGCGCACGGAGAAGGTGCCGAAGCCGGGGACCCAGAAGCGCTTGTCCTTGCGAATCGCGCGCGCGATTTGTTCGAAGGCAAGGTCCAGGGTGGCGGTGACCTGCTTTTTCGGCTGATCGGTGGACCGCGCGATGGTATCAATCAATTCCGCTTTGGTCATCGACGGGACCTCCTAGCGATTTTCTATAGCCGAACTTCGGACAACGCCATAGATGCAGGCGGTCCGATCTGTTCGCGCTGGATCCAATCGTCGATAGCCGAGAGCGCGCGAATGCCCATCTCGACTTTTTTCTCGCGACCGCGCGCGCGGATTTTCAAGTCGGGCATCAAGCCGTAGTTCGCGTTCATCGGCTGAAAATCGCGGCGAGTTGAATCGGTGATGTAGGCAATCAATGAGCCGAGCGCGGTCTCGGGCGGCGGCACGACGAGTTCGCGATTCATCAGGAGGTTCGCGGCGTTGATTCCGGCGAGCAATCCGGCGGACGCGGATTCGACGTAGCCTTCGACCCCGACCATCTGGCCGCTGAGAAACAGATCGTCGCGGGTTTTGAGTTGGAGCGTCGGGCGGAGCAGGCGCGGCGAATCGACGAAGGTGTTGCGATGGATCGAGCCGAGGCGGACGAACTCGGCGTGCTCGAGGCCGGGAATCATTCGCAGCACGCGGCGCTGATCGGGATAGGTCATCTTGGTCTGGAAGCCGACCATGTTGTAGAGATGGGCAGCGGCGTCGTCCTGTCTGAGCTGCACTACGGCAAAGGGCCGGCGGCCGCTGCGTGGCTCTGAGAGCCCGACCGGGCGCATCGGGCCGAAGGCGAGGGTCATCGGGCCACGTCGCGCCATCTCCTCGATCGGCATGCATCCTTCGAAATAGACCGGTTTTTCAAATGGGTGCAGTTCGATCTTTTCAGCACGCCATCACCGCGGCGATGAACTCGTTCGTACTGAATCTCGGTCATCGGGCAGTTGATGTAGTCGTCGCCGCCCTTGCCGTAGCGCGAGGCCATGAAGGCGACGCTCATGTCGACGGAATCGCGGGCGACGATGGGCGCGATCGCGTCGTAGAAATACAAGTTGCGCGGACCGATCAGATTATTCAGCGACTCGCCGAGCGCAGGACTGGTCAGCGGACCGGTGGCGAGAATTGTCAGACCGCGCGGAATCTCACATGCTTCGGCGCGCGCAATTTCGACCATCGGATGTGCTTCGAGGGCGGCGGTGATACTGCGAGAGAAGTCATTGCGATCGACGGCGAGGGCGGAGCCGGCGGGGACGCGCGCGCGATCGGCGGACGCGATAACGAGCGAGTCGAGGCGGCGCATTTCTTGTTTGAGGACGCCGACCGCGGTGTCTATCGAATCGTTGCGCAGCGAATTCGAGCAGACGAGTTCCGCGAAGTCAGAAGTACGGTGAGCTTCGGTCATTTTGACCGGGCGCATCTCGATGAGACGGACGCGGATGCGTCGGCGCGCGAGTTGCCATGCGGCTTCGCTGCCGGCGAGTCCGGCTCCGACGACGGTTACTTGTGGATCGTTCATGGCGTAGATGGGGCGAAGGTGATCGTGGCGGTTTTTGATGTTGGTGTAAACGACCTCTCCCCTAGCCCCTCTCCCTTCTGGAGAGGGGAACCAGAATTTTCGGGCTGTAATCCTTTCAATAATTCGCGGCCCCGGTGACCTGAGGCGCGAATTTCATTTCGTTTCAAATCGTCTAACGGGGGCGTGCGCTGAGCCGATCGAAGAACCCCACTGACCTCGAAAGAATTGTTGTAAGGATGACTCTAAAATGAGATGGGATCGTGGAAGTTGGCACGGGATCTCGAACGCCGCCAAGCTCGGGGTTTGCGCGATCGCGATTGCGGTTGCGATGGGCCGGTCTTCGGCTGGGGAGCATCAGTATTCATTGTTGGCGGCGGGATCGAAGCTACCGTCAGATAAAACGTGCGCGGCGGGCGCTTCGGGCGATGCGTTTGAGCCGGTGCCTAAGAACTCGCCGGAGAACGAGTTCATGCCGAGCGCTTCCGACCTCGCGACGTACAAGTCTGAAGCAGCCGCAGGCGAAGGCGGCGCGCCGGGGAGTTACCTGATGCGCGTCGATGGGAAGTTTACCGGTACCACCGACGCGATTCTCAAGTGGGCTTCATGCAAGTGGGGCTTCGACGAGAACGTGACGCGAGCCACCGCGGTCAACGAGACTCATTGGAGACAGACCGAGATAGGCGATATTGGCAACGGGATGAGCCTGGGAATCCTGCAAATCAAATCAAGCGATTACCCGTCCACCTGTAAGTCGGTAGCGACGAGCCAGAATGCTGCGGATGTTACGAATCCGGATTGCTATTCGTATCTCAGCACTGCGTTTGCGGCGGACTACAAGCTGGCGCAGCAGCGCGCGTGTTTCGAGGGAAAAATCGCATACCTGGCGTCCGATACGCCGTCCTACGGACACCCCGCCTATCCCGAGGGCAGTCCTGAAGAAATGATGTGGGGATGCGTCGGATGGTGGTACTCGGGGCATTGGTTCGATTCGGGGGCGCTGGACTACATCGCGCAAGTTCAGGAATACCTGGCGGCGCAGACGTGGCTGCAACCTGGGGGAGTCGGTCCTTAAGATTCCAAAATTGTAGAGCTTGCGATCACCTCTCCCCTAGCCCCTCTCCCTTCTGGAGAGGGGAACAGATGTTATTTTACATAGCTGTCGATCTGGCCTGTGGGCTGTTCGACTACATAAGTGAAAGAGTTGAAACCCAAACCGGGCATCAAGGAGATACGTGTATGGAATACATGCTTTTGATTTACAGCAGCGAGGCGGATGGAAAGAAGATGTCGCCTGCGGAGGGACATCAGATTTTCCAGGAGTATCACACCTTTACGCAGGACCTGACGAAGAGCGGAAAAAATAAGGGAGGGGCGCCGCTCGAGCAGTCCACGACGGCGACTACGGTGCGCGTGCGCAATGGCAAGACGGTGGTGACTGACGGGCCGTTCGCGGAGACCAAGGAGCAGCTTGGTGGATATTACATCGTCGAGGCGAAGGATCTCGATGAGGCGATTTCGATTGCGGCGCGGATTCCGGGGGCGAAGCACGGGTCGATCGAAGTGCGGCCAATTATGAAGATCAATATGTAGCGCGAAGCTGGGGAACCTAACCCCTAACCCCTTCCCGCGCGGGAAGGGGAACCGGATTTTTGGATATTTTGGAGAACGCCATGGAATACATGCTGTTGATTTATCACAACGAGAAAGAGGCGTTGGGGCGGTCGGAGAACGAGAAGCAGCAAATTTTCTCGGAGTTTGCGGCGTTTACGCAGAGTGTCGTGAAGAGTGGGCATCGGAAGGCGGGCGGGCCGCTCGATTTTACCAAAACGGCGGCGACTGTCCGCGTGCGCGATGGCAAAACGATGGTCACGGATGGGCCGTTCGCGGAGACCAAGGAGCAGTTGGGCGGATACGTGCTGGTCGAGGCGAAAGATATCGACGAGGCGATTTCGATTGCGGCGCGGATTCCGTCGTCGAAGTACGGATCGACCGAAGTGCGGCCGGTGATGAAGATCAATATGTAGCCGGCGCGCGAGGGGAATCGCGATGAAGTACATGCTCACGGGCGGAGAGATGCGCGGAGAGTCGGAAAGTATCGACGCCGAGGAAATAAATCGGCGCGTCCGGTTCCATCAGCAGAAACTCGACGAACTGCTGCGTTCGCGCCTGCGCAGCGGAAGGAGTGGGCTGATAAGCGTTTCTGTGGGGCTCGGGCGCGAGCGCGAGACGGTCACGGTGAAGAATCGCGGCGGCGAGCATCTGCGGATCGATGGGCCGTTCCCTGAGACGAAGGAGCTGGTCGGAGGGTTCGACATAATCGATTTCGAGTCGCTCGAAGAGGCGATCGAGTACGCGAAATATCCGGGTGCGCATGAGAGTCTCGTCATGGAAGTGCGGCCGATTCGCGAGTTCTGGTGGATCTCGCAGACTAGCGGGCAATTGGCGTCGAAGATTTTCATGCTCACTTCGGTCGAGGACGAACGCGCGGCGCTTAGTCTGCCGGAGAGCGAGCGGACAAAGATTATGCGGCAGCATCAAAGCGTCGGCGCCGAATACGTCGCGAGTCGCGCGATGCTCGATCAGGAACCCGGGTTGTGGGTGGGCGCGCGGCTGGAAGTTTCGAAGCAGGCGAAGACGATTCGATGGAAAAATGGCGGGCGGATGGTGACGGACGGGCCGTTCGCGGAGACCAAGGAAGTTGCCGGCGGCTTCAACCTGATTGCGTGCGCGTCGATCGACGAGGCAATCACGTGGGCGAACAAACTGGCGCTGCGTGACGGCGATGCGATCGAAGTCAGGCCGGTCGAGGGATGCTGGTGGGTCTATCACGAATGAGTCTGCGGGCACGGCGGCCCGCCCCATTATCCGCTTAGCCGGTAGCGGCATGGGCGGCGGGCGGCTAGCCTGCCATCGGACGGTTTTACATTTGCCGATGGACAACACTGCCGCCGGTATCGAGCGTTTCTATCGCGAGGAGTTCGGGCGAATACTCGCCACGCTCATTCGCGTGCTCGGCGACTTCGATCTCGCGGAAGACGCGGCGCAGGAGGCGTTTGCGAGCGCGGTCGAACAGTGGGATCGCGACGGGCTGCCGGAGAATCCGCGCGCGTGGATTATCGGCGTCGCGCGGCACAAGGCGATCGATCGAATACGCAAACAAACTCGCTTCAACGATCGCCGCGAGGAGCTGATCCGCATGGCTGAGGCTGGCGGCGACGATGAAGAGATCGACGGGGCGGGTGCGCTGCCTGACGAGCGGCTGCGGCTGATCTTCACGTGCTGTCATCCGGCGCTGGCCGACGACGCGCGCGTCGCGCTGTCGTTGCGCACGCTGTGCGGGCTGACGACCGAGGAAATCGCGCGCGCGTTCCTCACGGCGCCGGCGACGATGGCGCAACGGCTGGTGCGCGCCAAGCGCAAGATTCGCGCGGCGCGGATTCCGTACGAGGTGCCGTCGGCGGAGTTGCTGGCGGAGCGGCTCGACGCGGTGATGGCGGTTATCTACCTGGTCTTCAACGAAGGTTACGCGGCGAGTTCAGGCGAGCGGCTGCTCAGAACCGACCTGTGCGCGGAGGCGATTCGGCTCGCGCGTATGCTGGTAGCGCTGATGCCGACCGAGCCGGAGCCGCGCGGATTGCTCGCGATGATGCTGCTGCATGACGCGCGGCGCGATACGCGAATCGACGAGCGCGGCGAGATCGTGTTGCTCGAGGAGCAGGATCGCGCGCGTTGGGATCGGGCGCAGATTGCCGAGGGGCTGGCTCATTCGGAGGCGGCAATCAACGCGGATGCGAACGGGCCGTATGCGATTCAGTCGGCGATTGCGGCGGTTCATTCGCGAGCGAAGAGCGCATCCGCGACCGACTGGCGCGCGATCGCGGAGCTTTACCGGCGGCTTAACGCGATACGGCCGTCGCCGGTGATCGAGTTGAATCGAGCAGTAGCAGTTGCGATGGCTGAAGGTCCGGCGGTGGGACTCGAATTGATCGATGCGCTCGCGGCTAGTGGCGAGCTCCGAGATTACTACCTGATGTGGTCGGCGCGCGCGGATTTATTGCGGCGGCTCGGGCGATGGGCGGAGGCGGCGGAGTCGTATCGCGCGGCGCTGGCGCGGGTGGGGAGTGCGCCTGAGCGGAGATTTATTCGGAGGAGGATTGAGGAGATGGCGGTGAAGATGAAGGTGTCCTAGGTGTAGAGTTACAATAAGTTTTCCCTTGGGAAGGCGGGAGACAGAGTGCGACTGTCTTTGGTTCCCCTTCCCGCGCGGGAAGGGGTTAGGGGTTAGGTTCTTCGGCAGCAGCAACCAGCTTATGACACATGGCAGTAAAATAACTCGCGTCCAAGGCGTTCAGGCCGACAAGCTGTCTTTCGCCAAACAATTGCGCCGCGAAATGACCCCGGCCGAGCGCATTCTCTGGAAGTGTCTTCGGCGAAACGGAGTCGAAGGATTTCATTTCCGCCGTCAGCAGATAGTTGAAGGGTACGTCGTCGATTTCTACTGCGATACCGCCAAGCTTGCGATCGAACTTGATGGCGGCGTGCATCAAGAGCAGTGGAAGTATGACGAGTCGCGTGACAAAGCGATCTCGAGCATCGGAGTGCGGGTTATCAGGATTTCCAATGAAGCCATGCTCGACAGCGAGGCGGTGATCGAGCTTGTCAGGCAGGCGCTGGTGAAGACCTTAGGAACCTAACCCCTAACCCCTTCCCGCGCGGGAAGGGGAACCAGATAAGGAGCGACAGCGGCGCTAGCAGGGCGGTTACTTTGTGGCGGTGGAGGACGGGCTTGCTGATTGTGCGCTTGCTGGGGGTTTTGTGGCGGAATTCATTGCTTCTACTGCGGGCCAGTATTTGCTCTTGGATAGTTGGGTGCGGAAGTCGCGCGCGAATTTTTCTTTGCCGGTGATCTTCGGGGGCCAGGCTTCGTCTAGGAACTTCCAGGCTTCGTCGGCGTGGCCGCTGTAGATCAGATCTAGCATTGTGCTCCAGAGGTCTGGGGAGACTTGTGCGTGAGGCCATTCGCCGCCTTTGGCGCTCGGCGGGTAGTTCTTGACTGTGCTGGCGCGGGTTGCGAGGTCGGTGGGAGAGGGCGGCGGCGCGCGCATCAGGTCGGGCGCGATGCGGTAGGCGTTGTCGCTGTACCGCAGGATAACTTTGGGCGCCGGCGAGTCGGCGAAATCGGCGTTCCAGTTGGCAAAGGTCCAGTCGTGAATCTGAACCGCGTCGCCGGTGGCCTTCGAGTCCTTGGGCGGACTCAAAAAGTGCGGGCCTGAGTCGCCGTAGCCGGCGTCGATGGTGCCGAGTTTTTTGAAGGTCGGGCCGAGTTCGAAGATATGAAGCGTCAGGCAGCAATTCGCGCCGCCGAGCCATTCCGAGATGACCAGGTCCGGCTGCCCGTCGCCGGTGATGTCCATCCCCATTTTGACCAGGGTCGCGTCGGGATCGTCTTTGTACATCGTGCCGATGAAAAACTTCTCGCCCTTGCGCGTTGCCTTCTGCACGTAAACGGGTTTGTCGTTTTTCAGAATCTCGTAATAGGAATCGCTGCCGTCCTTTGCCTTCGCATCGAAGTAGATGCGCGCGACGTAGGGCTGCATCGGTTTCTTCTTGATGAGGGGTTATGACGACGGGAGGTTCGGCGCGGGCGGTGGTGGCGAACATTGCAGATAGAGTCAAAATCAAGAGGGCGGGCACGGCGGCCCGCCCCACTGATGCCAAGATGCGATCGAGAGTTTTGCCCGAACCTGCCACCGTGAAAAAACGAACCGCGAGCGCTACGCGGGCGGGGTCGAGGCCGGGGCGGGTTCTGGCTGTGCGATGACGGGGGCGGGCGCTTTGTAGCCGCATTCCTTGTTGGCGCATTGCCAGGTGACGCCGGTGCGCTTCAAATCTTTCTCGACCATGTAGTTCGCGCCGCATGACGGGCACGGCTGCAGGACGACTTTGTTCCATGCTGCGAACTTACATTTCGGATAGCGGCCGCATCCGAAGAAAATTTTGCCGCGACGGCTGCGACGTTCGAGGATTTCGCCCTCTTTGCATTCCGGGCACGCGACGCCGGTCTTCACCGGGTCGGATTGCAGACGCTTGATTCCGTCGCAGTCCGGATATCCGGAGCATCCGAGGAATTCGCCGAAGCGTGAGCGGCGCTTGACCATCGGCTTGCCGCATTTCTCGCAGACTTCGTCGGTGGGCGCGGGCGTGGACGGTTTCAGCGATACGTTGCCCTGGTCGTCGCGCGCGATTTCGCCGGTGTTGGTGCATTTGGGGTAATTCGAGCAGGCGAGGAACTCGCCATTGCGGCCCCATTTGATGACCATGTCGCCGCCGTCGAGCTCGCACTTGAGATCGGTGGCGAGGCCCTTGTGCTTGACCTCGGGCATTTTCTTTTTCGCGTCGGCCAGGTCCTTGGCGAACGGGCCGTAGAAACGCTTCATGGTCTTGACCCAGTTCTCGGTGCCCTCTTCAACCTTGTCGAGGTCCTCTTCGAACTGCGCGGTGAAACTGGATTCGAGAATGTCGGGGAACGCCTTGACCAGCATGTCGTTGACGACCCGGCCGAGCGACGTCGGACGCATCCGCTTGCTCTCGTCTTCTTCGACGTACTCGACGCGCAGGATGCTGGTCATGATCGCGGCGTAGGTCGAGGGGCGGCCGATGCCCTGCTCTTCGAGAACTTTGATCAAGGTGGCCTGCGTGTAGCGCGGCGGCGGCTGCGTGAAATGTTGCTCGGGATCGAGGCCGAGCAGCGTGAGCTTCTCGCCTTCGTCGAGCATCGGCAGCGTGCCCTCTTCGTCCTCGGGCTCGTCCTGACCCTCGATATACACGCGCATGAAGCCGTCGAACTTCATCACCTGGCCGGTCGCGCGGAAAATTGCGTCGGCCGATTCGATATCGACGGTGGTGCGGTCGTACACCGCCGGCATCATCTGGCTCGAGACGAAGCGGTTATAGATGAGCGTGTAGAGCGCGAGCATGTCCTTGTCGAGGTAGCGCGCGATCGATTCGGGGTCGCGCTCGACGGCGGTCGGGCGAATCGCTTCGTGGGCGCCCTGCGACTGCTTGCCGGACTTGTAGGCGTTCGGCTGATCGGGGATGTACTCCTTGCCGTAGCGCGTCGCGATATGGTTGCGGACGCTCTCGAGCGCCTGGTCCGATACGCGCGGCGAATCGGTACGCATATAAGTGATAAGGCCGACCGCGCCCTCCTCGCCCAGCTCGACGCCCTCGTAGAGCTTCTGCGCGATCTGCATCGTGCGGCGCGGCTGGTAGTAGAGCTTGCGCGAGGCCTCCTGCTGGAGGCGCGAGGTGATGAACGGGGGCGCAGGACTGCGGCGGACTTCCTTGCGCTCGACGGTTTTTACGGTGAAAGGAGCTTTCTCGACAGCCGCGATGATCTCGCGAGCCTGCGCTTCGGGCAGCTTGTAGGCCTTGTTGTCGATGCGATCGTCTTTATAGCTGTAGAGCCGCGCCTTGAACGGCGGCGGATTTTTTCCTGACAGGCGCGCGTCGAGGGTCCAGTATTCTTCGGCGCGGAATGCTTCGCGCTCGCGCTCGCGGTCAACGATTATCCGGAGCGCGACTGATTGGACGCGGCCGGCGCTGATACCGCGCTTGACCTTGTCCCACAGCAGCGGGCTGAGCTTGTATCCGACCAGCCGATCGAGCACGCGGCGCGCCTGGTAGGCGTCGAACAGGTGGTGATCGAGCTTCGACGGATTGGCGACGGCCTCTTTGACTGCGGCGGACGTGATTTCATGGAGCAGGACGCGGCTGACCTTGGACTTGGTCTTGCCGAGATGCTCGGAGATATGCCACGCGATAGCCTCGCCTTCGCGGTCGGGGTCGCTGGCGAGATAGACGTTATCTTTGCCCTTCGCCGCGGCCTTGATCTCGCTGAGGACCTTCTCTTTGCCCTTGATCGTGACGAAATCGGGCGCGAAATTGTGCTCGATATCGACGCCGAGCTTGCTTTTAGGCAGATCGACGACGTGGCCGACCGAGGGCATGACCTGGTAGTCGCTACCGAGATAGCGCTTTATGGTTTTCGCCTTTGCGGGCGATTCGACGATTACGAGATTTTTTGCCACCGTTCAGGCGCCTCCAAGTTCCCGTACCCCTCGCAGGTTTCGCGCCAGCGCAAATTCCCGACGCTTCAGGGGTTACACCCTGCCAGAGTTATGCAAGCGAGAAAAGCTTGCCGGGATGTTGGGTGACGCGACCTTCGAGTTCCAGTTCCAGAAGTAACCTAAGCACGGTTTGGGCGTTGAGCCCGGACGACTCGATGATCGAGTCAACGTGGAGTCTTTCAGAATCTTTTAGATTGTTTAAGATAGTAATAGTACTGTCAGTTGCTACTTCAGGAGTCTTGACATCTTCGGGCATCGCTAACAACGGAGCTACTCCGACGCTCACATATACATTAGACGTTGGCGGAGGCGGAATTGGTTCAACCGCGGCGATGGGCATCCGCCTTTCGGCCGCAGAGGGACGGCCGACCATCTGGGGCGCGAGCTCCTCGATCACGTCCTCGACGCATTCGACCAGCTTCGCGCCCTCCTTCAGCAGGCGATTGCTGCCGCGGGTCTTGCCACTGAGCGGGCTGCCGGGGACGGCGAAGACCTGGCGATCCTGCTCGAGCGCCATCCGCGCAGTGATCAGCGAGCCGCTTTTTTCGGCAGCCTCGACGATTACGACGCCGAGGCAGAGACCCGACAGGATGCGATTGCGGGTCGGGAAATTCTCGGCAAGGGGCTGCATTCCAATCGGCAGCTCGCTGATGAGAGCGCCGCCGCCGTCGATAATCGCCTCGGCCAGCTTGCGATGCTCTGCGGGATAGATGACGTCGACGCCGCAGCCGAGGACCGCGAGGGTCTTGCCGTGAGCGTCGAGCGCACCTTGATGCGCTTCGCCGTCGATTCCGCGGGCCAGACCGCTCACGACGGTGAAGCCTTTGGCAGCGAGCTCGAGGCCGAGTCGATTGCGCCATGCGGCGGCCGATGTCGCTGGCGGCGCGCGCGCCGACGATCGCGATACAAGTGGAGTCGGTCAAGGTCGCGGTGCCGCGGACGAACAGGAATGGCGGCGGGTCGGCGATTTGGCGCAGATTTGTCGGATAGTCGGCGTCGGTCCATTTGACGAGGCGGGCGCCGATGTTGGGCAGCTCGCACAGTTCCTTTTCTAGTGGCTCGAAATCGCGGAACTCACAGATACTGCGGGCGGTGTTGCGCGGCACGCCGGCGGCGGCGATCTGGTCGGAGGTGAGTTGGAAAATTTTTTCAGGCGCGCCGAACTTTTCGATCAGCAGCTTGCAAGTGCGCGGACCGACGCCGCGCGCCCGTCTTAGTGCGAGCCAGTAAACGTCTGGTGAAGGCATACAGACAATAAGTTGTGCTCAACGGCGACGATTCGCAACCTTGTCGTTTTTCCCCTCTCCCTGGAAGGAGAGGGGCAACGCCCGATACGCCCGTTTGCCAACTCGTCTAATCGCGATTCAAGATGCCGCCTCTTCTCCCCATTCCGGTACCCCTTCCCGCTCGGCGAAGAGGTTAGGTTGTTAGCGTCGATTTCAAAGCTCTCCGATCGATTCTTTTTACTCGGCTCGCCGGAAACCTTTTGCTCTCTTCGAGGGGGGATGAACTTTTAAGCCTGAACCTCCTTCAATATCCGTGCTAGCACTGTGGTATGCACCATCACTCAAGATGCCGCAAGCTCGCCCCGCTCCCGCACGAGGCACGCCGACCTCAACTTCCAACAAAAACAACTTTTGACGGAACGAAGCTACCGGCAGTGGTCAGCGCATCTCATAACCACAACCTATAGTATGAAATCGCTCTTTCGCCTCTTTTCGATCGCAAAGAATCTCGCCATTTTGCCGGTCCAGCAAACGAAATCCATCCAGCACGGTCGCGACCGATTGAATTCATCCGCGATGGTCTGATTTAAGAGTCTGTTACAAGGCATCTTCGCCACCGGCTTTTCCGATGGAGCGCAAATGAACGAGCAAGTCACCCGCCAGATCCTGTGGAACATCCCCGCCCCGTTCATCGTCTTGATGTACGGCCTGCTCGCGCTGTTTATGGCCGGCTGCGTTTACGCCTTCATGAAATGGTACCGACTGGTGACGCTCGGCGTCTCCGAAAATCGCCTCGATCGCCCCGTCGAGCGCCTGCTCCTCTCACTGCGCGATTCGTTCGGACAGGGCAATGTAATCCGCGAGACCTGGGGCTGGATGCATTACGCGTTCTACGTCGCATTCGTCGGATTGTTCATCGGCACGACCATCGTCCTCATCAACAGCGACTTGCGCGACCTGCTCAATCTGTTCGGCGTCGATTTTTATTTCTACTACGGCGACTTCTATCTCTACTTCAAAGCCGCGATGGATACCTTCTTCCTGCTGCTCATCCTCGGCGTGTTGATGGAAGGTGCGCGGCGTGAGCTTCGCCAGCCAACCCTCTTGAGCGATCCGCCCGCCGAAAAAATGCGCGACAATCTCGAGAACCGGCTCGGCTACGGCTTCCCGATGGCGATGATGGTGCTGGCGGCGCTCACCGGCCTGATGCTCGAGGGCGCGCGTATCAACGCGGCGCATCCGGCGTTCCACGAATGGGCATACGTGGGACGCGTCGTCGGACGAATCGAAGGCGCTCTCGGCGCGGGCGTCACGTACCATCGATGGCTGTGGCTGGTGCACGTGCTGTGCGTGTTCATGCTGCTGTTTTGTTTTCCGTTCACCAAGCTGCGTCATTTGATTTTCGGGCCGCTGAATCTTTTCTTCCGCAACCTGGGTCCGCGCGGACGGCTCGCGCCGATCAAGGATTTCGAAACCGCGGAAACCTTCGGCGTCTCGCAAGTCGAGCAGTACACCTGGAAGCAATTGCTCGACATGGGATCGTGCCTCGAATGCGGCCGCTGCACGATCAACTGCCCCACCGTCAACACCGGCAAAGTGCTGAATCCCAAGTACCTCGTGATCGAACAGCGCGAGCATCTGCTCGACAAAGCGCCTTTTTTGCTCGCGGCCAAGGCCAACGGCAAAGTTGCTGAAGGCGCAGAAGCGCCGGCGTGGAACGGTCCCGACATGATCACGCAGGTCGCGACCGAAGAAGCGGTGTGGGGATGCACGACCTGCGGATGGTGCGAAGAAGGATGCCCAGTCAGCATCGAGCACATCCAGCGAATCGTGGACATGCGGCGCTACGACGTGCTGATGGAATCGCGATTCCCGACCGAGCTGACCGGCGCGTTCAAGGGAATCGAAAACCAGGGCAATCCATGGGGCCTCGCGCAGGAAAAGCGCGCCGAATGGGCCAACGGACTCGAGATTCCCGAAATTGCCGAGCTCGAAGATCCGTCGGAAATCGACGTGCTGTACTGGGTCGGATGCGCGGGCTCGTACGACGAGCGCAATCAGCGCGTCAGCAAGTCGTTCTCGGGCTTGATGAAACAGGCGGGGGTCAAGTTCGCGATCCTCGGTCGCGAGGAAACCTGCACCGGCGACCCGGCGCGACGGCTCGGCAACGAATACTTGTACGCGACGGTCGCCGCGCAGAACGTCGAGACGCTCAATCGCTACAAGCCGCGGCGAATAGTCACTCAATGCCCGCATTGCTTTCACAATTTGAAGAATGAGTATCCGGACTTCGGCGGCAACTACACGGTCCTGCACGAAGCGGAATTTATCGACGAGCTAATCCAGGCTGGGCGTCTGAAGCCGCGCGGCAAGATCGACGAGCGCATCACGTACCACGACCCGTGCTACATGGCGCGGCACAATCGCAAATGGGACAGCGCGCGGAGCGCACTCGGCGCGATCCCGGGCGCCGAAGTCGCGGAAGTCGAGCAGTCGAAGAATCGCACGTTCTGTTGCGGCGCGGGCGGCGGATGCTTCTGGAAAGAGGAACACGAGGGCACGCGCATCAATCAGAAGCGCTTCGATCAATTGCAGGAAGCCAAGCCCAAGTGCGTCGCCGTCGGATGCCCATTCTGCATGACGATGCTCGAAGACGCGGTGAAATCCCGCTCGCTCGAAGAAACAATGCGCGTCCGCGACCTGGCAGAACTAGTCGCAGAATCCACCGGCATCACGACGAAGTGAGCGTGACGCTTTGCGAGGCGGAATGATGAAACTGACGGCTGTTTTCAAAAAGGTGCGCGGTGGCTACGTCGGATTTGTCGAGGAATTGGCCGGTGCGAACACCCAAGGACGCACTTTGGCTGAGACTCGGACGAATCTGAAGGAAGCAGTCGATCTGGTACTGGATGCGAATCGCACATTGGCCGAAGAGTCCGCCCGCCGATAATAGAGGACTGGCGATTATATACTTGACAAAGGTACATAAGAGTGCGGATTCGAGGTCATTTTCCTCTATAATGTGGCAGCGGCTGGCGCGCCGTGTCGCGCGCAGATTCCTGGGGAGGAATCGCATGAGACGGTTCTGGGCAGCTCTTGGCTCCTTGCTCTTTTTCGTGATTGCGCCGGGAACGATTGTGGGTCTCGTTCCATGGTCCATTACGGACTGGCAGCTGAGGCCCGCCTTCTTCGGCTTCGAGGCACTTCGCTTGGCAGGCGCAGCGCTCGTGCTCCTCGGTCTCATTTTGCTCGTCGAGTCTTTCGCGCGCTTCGTGTGGAAGGGCTTTGGAACGCCCGCACCGATCGCGCCGCCGACAAAGCTCGTCATGACCGGTTTCTACCGGCGCGTACGCAATCCGATTTATGTCGGCCTTGTTACGATCGTCTTCGGTGAAGCGCTCATTCTTGGCGATGACAGGCTCGTCGTCTATGCAGCAATCCTCTGGTTGTTTTTTCACTTTTGGGTGCTGGTCATCGAGGAACCCACGCTCGAGCGCTCATTTGGCGACGAGTTCGCGAACTTCAAGGCCAATGTTCCGCGTTGGTTGCCTCGGCTTACGCCTTGGGCGGGGTCTGCGAAAGACCAAGCCAGCTGAGGATCGCGTCGCGGTTGGCGTCGAGATCGGGCGCGACGGGAGGAGGCTTCTGGCTTCCGGACAGCTTCGCGCACCCGAAGCCAGTGCCGGTTCCCCGTCGCCCGCCTTGGGCGGGCCACCAAAAGGAAGGCCACCACTACTTTTTCATATCAGAAAGAAAATCCAGGATTGCGGCGTTCACTTCGGCTGGCTTTTCCTGCTGCGTCCAGTGGCCGGAGCCTTTGATCAGGACAGTCTTGCGGAGGTTCGGCACCCATGTGCTCATCCCTTCGGCCATTTCGGGACGCAGGACGACGTCGCGCTCCGCCGTGATCATCAGCGCGGGCTGCTCGATGCGATCGGTCTGGCCGGCGCTTTCCTCCCAGCTTCGATCGATGCATCGATACCAGTTCAGGCCGCCGCGAAAGCCGCTCTTCTTGAACGCCGCGCACGAAGACCTCGAAGTCCTCGTCGGTGAGAAACTTTCCATGCGGACGATCCGCGAATCGATCGAGCAGTCCGCCGCCCGCCGGCCCGAACACACCCGGCACCGCTTTGCGAATCTCGTCCGGATCACTTCCGGCGGATCCTGGTAGAAGCCGCGCAGCGAGCGGGCGACGTCGCGTTCGAGTTCCTCCTCCGCCACGCCGGGCGTTTGAAAATAGAGAATGTAGTGGAAGCCGCCCGCCGACATCGCGCGCATCGCGTCGGTCGGCTTCATCGGCGCGCGCGGGATGAACGGCGTGTTGATGCCGATCACGCGCTCGACGCTGTCCCGCGCCATCAGCGCAGTGTTCCACGCGACCATGCCGCCCCAATCGTGACCGACGATCACGCATCGGCCGATACCCAGCGCGTCGAGCATGCCGACGATGTCGCCGACCAGCTTGCGCTGCGTGTACGCCTCGATCGGCGCCGGCGCTTCGGTCTCGCCGTAGCCGCGCTGGTCGGGCGCGATCGCGCGAAAGCCCGCTTCGGCGATCGCCTTCATCTGATGCCGCCACGAGTACCACATCTCGGGAAAGCCGTGGCAGAACACCACCGGAAAGCCCTCGCCGATCTGCGCCACGTGCATCTTGATGCCGTTGGTCCGGACGAAGCTGTGCTTGATTTCACTCATCGCGACTCCCTCAACCAAAATATCGTGTCAGTTGTGCGGCGCAGTCTGAAAAATCATGCGGCAATATTCGTATCGATGCCAGCACGCGGAGTCGCAAAACCTGCAATTGACAGAAACGCGCACGCCGCCTTATGCTTTGAAGTCTCACTGACTGAACGCTCGTTTAGTGAGTGAGACAGGTGGAGGACACCCAATGAGTTACGATTTTGAATTCAAACAACTGCTTAGGGCCTACCGCAACGGAGTCATCTCCCAGTCCACCTTCGAGTCCGAGTTGGCGTGGCTCGAAGCCGGCGCGCCGACCGACGGCAATGGCAACGGCAGCGGCGGTGGATTCAAGGCGTTCGGCCGCACTTACAAATCCGAGCGCGCCGCGGTCGTCAGCTTTCTCGACAAGGTTCGCGCGGGCGAGGCCAACGGCGGCGAAGCGTTCGCGGCGTGGGCGGAAGTCTGCACCACCGATTGCATCCGCACCGGCATTCGCATCGTCGCCGAGCGCGAGGCGTATCATTCGCGGATTTTCGCGCAGCGGCTGGCGGAGCTCGGCGGTGAGGCTCGCGCGATGATCACCGAAGACGGACGCAAGTACACCGCCTATCTCGGCAACCCGTCGATTCCCGACAACGAAAAACTGCTCAGCTTCACCAAGCGCGTCGGCAAGCCCGAGGACGCGATCAAACCGATCTGCGAGTTCGCCGCGCTGCTGAAAGAAGATCTTTCGACCAAGGAAGCGTTGCGGCTGTTTGCCGAAGACGAACTGTCAACCGCGAAATGGCTCTGGGATTCGTGCGCCGCGCTCAACGCGCCCAAGCAGGCTGAGTCGTCGGCGTCAGCATCGATGTAATTCTCTCGAATTGGATTGAAACTGAGAGCGGGGACCCGATGGACCCCGCTCTTCTCTTTGGTCTTCGCGTGAGTCAGCGCGAGCGATTCAGATCAGTGCGCTGCTGGCGACGCGCCGGCTGCCGGTGCGCCCGCACCAGGCGCCATCTTCATTGCGCCCGGCCTCATCATCATTCCGCCCGGTCCCGGCAGGTCTTTCTTGGTGAAATCCGACGGCACCGCGAAATCGGCGTCCGCCAGTTTCTTCGTTTCGATCTTCTCGACCACTGTGCTGGTCGTGACCGGTGGGCGCTTCGCCATCATCTCGTTGATCTTGGCCGCCTGCTCCGGCGCCATCCCCGGGATGTTCACCTTCCCCATCTTCATCGTCGAGTCCAGCGCGAGCGGCACTCCGCCGGGAATCTCGCCATTGGCCGTAGTGTGCCTGCGCTCTTGAGCTTGTCCGCCATGTTGTTTCTCGAACGCCGCAAACTCCTCGGCGCCGGGCGCCGTTGGTCGAGAAGCATTCCTTGACCGTGTAGTCGCCCGCCATCATGTGACCGCCGCCGTCGTAGTCGGTGCACTTGTAGCCCGCGATATCACGCGTGGTGCCGGCCTTCTTGAAATTCATCGCCGCGTTGGTGCTCGCCGCCATCATCGTGGCCATCTGGCCCTTGGGCGGAAACTCGATCTCGAAGTAGGTCTTCGCATTCGGATCGAGCACGTACATTTTCCCAACGTCGAGATCGGTTATGATGGTGTGCTTCTCGGTCACCATCTTCTGCTTGTTGCCCTGCACCGAAATCGTTTGTTCGGAGTCGCGGGAGTTGGTCCCGCTGGTAACGTGCTGTTTCTGCGTGATGACGACCCCGGCGGCCGCGGGCAGCGCGGTCATTGCGAGCGTCATCCCCGCAACCAGGGCGGTTAATTTCCTCATAGCGATTGCTCTCCTTGTGCTCGTTGCATTTTCAACACAGAGTCGCGCCCATCAGGCGCGGCCCCCTTAATATCACCGCGCTGCTGCGCGCCCATCCGATGTATCATCAGGGCCAGCAGCCCGAACAACACCCATACCATTTCCTTGATACGCCGCAGAAACCCCACCGCGAAGCCGATTCCCGCCGGATAGCCCAGCATCCCGAGGATCAGCGCCTTGCCGCCCTCCTGGCTTACCAGCTTGCCCGGAATCAGAAAGGTCGCGCGCTCGATCAGCAGCCCGACCGACTCGACCAGCAGCGCGGTTTGAAACGTCGCCGGCTGATGCAGCAGCCGCAACAGGATATAGATTTCGAGCGGCCCGAGACTCCACGCGACCGCATAGCAGAGGCACGACGCCAGGAACCGGCCAGCGATTGCGCGCGTAGAAGTCGAGCAGCACCGTGTCGGCCTCGTCGGCGGAATCGCGGATTTCGTTTTCGTTGACGTTGATTCGCGCGATATCGAACCTGGCGACGGCGCGCCACAGATGGGAAAACGGCCGCTTCATCTGCACGAAAAAGAATCCGCCGGCCAGCGCAACCGCCAGTCGCGAACCCGCCGACGATCGCCCAGTACAAGTTGGCGGCGACCGGTATCATGCGCAGCGAGACTACCAGCGCGATCGATATAAACACGATTTGGCCGACCGCTTCCGCCAGCGACGCGACGACCACCGTCGCCAACCCCACCGGCATGCGCAATTTCTCGCGCACCTCGACCGCCATTACGAACTGCCCGCCGAGCTGCGCCGACGGCGTCACGTAATCGATCGCCTCGCCGCCAATTCGGGCGCCGAACAATTCGAGGAAACTGAGCTTGGGCGGATAGTGCTCGATCGTGACGCGCCAGCCGAGCGTGTTCGCGATTCGCGCAATCGCCTCGAGCGAGATGGTCAGCGCCAGGCCCCATCCCGCCATCCGCACGTAGCCAATCACCTCGCGCGGCCCGTAATGAGTCAGGAACCACGCGTAAAACCCAATTGCTATAACGATGAAAATTGTCTCGACGCGGCGCATCGGCAGGTGGGGGCCGCCTCGATGGGCGGGCGGCAACCGATGCATTCTTTCAGCCGCGCCCCACCTGCGCAACCCGCGAATGCGCGAGTTATCCGCCGATCTTCGGCGCAGGAGAAACCGCGTCGTTAGCCCTTGGCGCGAATCAGCTCCGCGAACTTGTCGAGCTCCTGCTGATTCAAATCCGACACCATCCAGCAATTCATCCCCGCGACCATCAGTTGCTCGACGTTGTATCCGTGCTCGGTCTCGATTCTCTCCGCGCTGGTCGCGTCGCCGGTCGTCGGCCACATGAAAACGTTGATCACGTGCTTGCCATGCTGATACACGAGCGCCGCGACCGGCCGGCCGTCGATATAGTCGAGACGCCCGCCCACCAGCGGAAATCCGTCTTTGGCGAAATCGGTAACCGGCGGCGAGAAATCCAGCTTGCCGTTGAACCACGGCTTGACGGTGTGCTGATCGGTCGAGGCGACGTCCATCAGATGCGCCGCCATCAGCGATCGCACGTGGCTGGCGACCACTTCGCTCGCGAGGCGCTGATTGAGTGCTGGCGCAATCGTGCGCGGCGCGATGACCAGCGCGAGCATCGCGCCAATCGCCATCGGCACCACGAATCGGAGCCGCGCGCGGCGCCCACGCTCCGCGCCGCGACGGATAGCCGTTCGAGCGCGATGGCGGTCGGCGCCGGGATTGCGCGGCGAATCTTTTCCTTCAATGCGGCCGGCGCCTCGAAGCGGAACGCTTCGTCCTTGAGCCGCGTGCGCATCGCGCGCAGCGCGGCGTATTCGCTCGCGCATCGCGGGCATTCCTCGATATGCCGCTGCACTTCGAGGTCGGCGGCGAGGTCGAGCTCGCCGTCGAGATGCCCATGCATCAGCAGCTCGCGCGTCGTCGCAGTTCACGTCTCGCTCCTTGGCGATTCGCTCCTGGAGCGAACGCGCGAGCTTGCCGCGGGCGCGCGCCAGCCGCGACATCACGGTCCCGATCGGCACGTCGGCGGCGTCGGCGATTTCCTTGTACGAAAGTCCCTCGATATCGCGCATCACGATCACCTCGCGAAACTCGTCCGCCAGCTCTTCGAGCGCCGCGCGAATCATCGCGCCGTCGGCCTTGCGAACGGCGTCGGCCTCCAGGCCGCTTTCTTCGGTGGACCCGCCATGCATCTGCTCGTCGAATTCAGTCGGCGCATCGGAACCGCGGTTGCGCTTGAGCCAGGTGAACGCGGTGTTGCGCACGATCGCGAGAATCCACGCGCGCGGATCGCCGCCGCGAAATCCGCCGGCAAACCTGAGCGCGCGCAGGTAAGCCTCCTGCACGACGTCCTGCGCGTCGTGGTCGTCACGCACCAGCCATCGCGCGAGGTTGTACGCAGCATCCATATGCGGCAGGAACGTGCGGTCGAAATCGACGGCTTTGGTTTCGTCCGGCAATCGCTTTTCTTTCGCCCGCACGTCCCCGTGTAGTTCCAGACTGCGAGCGCGCCAATTTTATTCCCGGCCGCGTTTGCGGCTCAATCGCGGGAATTTTCCGTCACCCGCCGAGTCTTACTCGCTGAAAGCGCACATCAGCGCGAGGTGATTCTTGAATGGAAACCAAATTTGATCGTCGATCGTTCCTGCGCGTCTCAGGAACTGCCCTCAGTATCGGCGCGCTCTACAGCGTCTTCCCCGCGCTGACGCGCAAAGCCGGCGCCGAGGGGATCACGCGCACTCTCGCCGAGCTCAACGGCGAAGCTCCGGCGCCGTTCTCGTTCATTCAACTGAGCGACACGCACGTCGGATTCAACGGACCGCCCGACCCGCTCGGCACCAAGGCGTTCGAGAGCGCGGTCGCGACGATCAACGGGCTGAAGAATCGCCCCGAGCTGGTCATCGTCACCGGCGATCTGACTCACGACGCCGACTCTCCCGATGAGCACGCGAAACGCTTCAAGCTGTTCAAGGAGATCTCGAGCAAAATCGGCGGCGCGCAAATCAAAGTCGTGCCGGGCGAGAATGACGCCGCGCTCGACGGTGGCGACATGTTCCGCGAGTTCATGGGGCCGACCCATTACTCGTTCGACCATCGCGGCGTGCATTTCATCGCGCTCGACAACGTCTCCGCCGGACGGCCGGCGGTCGGCGCCGAGCAGACTCGCCTGGATGAAATCCGATCTCGCGCGCTTTCCGAAAACCGCGCCGATCATCGTGTTCACGCATCGTCCGCTGTTCGACCTCAAGCCCGAATGGGAATGGTTCACCAGCGACGGCGACGACGTGATGAACGCGCTGGCGCCGTATGAAAACGTGACCGTGCTCTACGGCCATATTCATCGCGAGAACTTTCACCAGGCCGGCACCACGAAGATGTACGCGGCGCGGTCGCTGATCTTCGCCTTCCCCGATCCCGCGACCGACGCCCGTGAAAAAGCCGCTGCCCTTCGACAAGGCGCAGCCGTTCAAGAACCTGGGAATCCGGCGCGTCAACGGCAACGCCGACGGCAGCGATTTGCAGATCGAGGAAGTCGAGCTCGCGACGGCCGAGTACTCAGGCACGGTCGGAATGGATCAGATGCTCAAACACGGAAGCAACGACGCAAAGGACGAGTAAGAAAATGAAAACCACAACTATCAACAAAATCGTCAGCATCGATTCTGCTCGCGGGCGTATGCGAAATCGGGCTGGCCGGCGTCCCGGCGATGATCAATCTCACCCGCGCGAGCGACAATCCGAAAGTGATCGAGATCACGGCGAAGAAATTCGAATTCACGCCGAGTCGAGATCACGCTCAAGAAAGGCGAGCCGGTGATCCTGCGGCTGACCAGCTCCGATCGCGTGCACGGCTTCATGTCGAAGCCGCTCAAAATCGATACCGACATCCCCGCCGGCAAGACCACCGATGTCGCCGTCACGCCCGACACCGCCGGCGACTTCACCGTCATCTGCGACCACTACTGCGGCACCGGCCACGGCAACATGAAGATGAAAGTCACGGTCGTCGAGTAAAGGGCCAGTTAATGTTTGCGCAACTGGTCAGCACGTATCATCTGCATCCGATCGTCGATCACTTCACGATCGCGCTGCTGACCTTCGGGATCGCCGCGGAAATCCTCGCCGCCGCGGCGATCTTTTTCAGTCGCAACTCGGCGGGCTTTGGTTGTCGGTCTGGGGCGAGAAGCTTCGAAGCACTTCGCTCCTGCTGATGATCGCAGGAGCGGCGGCCAGCGTCCTGTCATATTTCACCGGTGACGCGGAAGCCGATCGGCTCTGGGACACGATGTCGCCCGCCGCGCAGCAGATTCTCGCATCCTCAAACGGCGCTGCCGACTTACCTGTCGCACGCGGTTCTCGGACAGTACCTGATGTACGCGTTTCTGATTCTTGCCGCGTGGCGCGTGATGCTCGAGTTGTCGAGCCGCCTTGAACGCACGCGAATCGCCTTCCTGGTTGTGGCAGTAATCGCGGCGGGCGCGCTGCTCTACCAGGGCAAGACCGGCGGAGAACTCGTTTACGAACACGGCGTCGGCGTTTCGAGCGCCGCAGGTCTCATCGCGTCTGGGCGACTCACACGCGGATGTCTCGTCGCGATCCGGAATAGCGCGAGGCTCTGACCCGCATCGGCGTGTTTTCTTGGCAGGTTCCACCGCCGGTTCCAAGGCGATTATCGCTCTCGTAGCGCAGATGGCAATGCGAGCCGTCGCGACTACAGCGGCCCCAACAGCTTCGAGCATGCCTCCGAACAGGCTGCGTCCGAAGTCACGACTCTGTACGGAGGCCTCGAATTGTCGCCGACGCTCGAAGCGGTCGTCGATTTCGAAAGCTCCGGCGGCAGCGGGCTGAGTCAGACTCTCGGCCTCGCCGGTTTCACGAACGCGGATGCGGTTCGAAATCCCGAGCTTGAGCGCGGCGCCCTACCTCGCGCGCCTCTGGTATCGCAAAGTGATCGCGCTCAGCGACGATACTGTGGACGTCGAGCGCAATCCGCTCTCGATTCTGACCACGCTTCCAGTCGCGCCGGCTCGATATCCACGTCGGCAAGTTCGACACTGGTCGATTTCTTCGACGTGAACAGCGTCGCCAGCGACAGTCATATGCAGTTCATGAACTGGACCGTCGTCAACAACGGCGCCTACGACTACGCCGCCGACACGCGCGGCTACACCTGGGGCGCGGTTATCGACTACGAAGATCGCTGGTGGGGTTTTCGCTTCGCCGAAGCGCTGGTATCCAAGCGCCCCAACGGTCTGACTCTTGCAAAAGAACCTGCAAGACGCGCATTCGGAGAACTACGAACTCGAGTTTCGTCCGAGCTTGATCGAAAACCGCGACACCGCCGTTCGCCTGCTGGCGTTCACGAATTTCGCGAACATGGGCGATTACCATCAGGCGATCGATCTCTTCGAGCGCGACTACCAATCAGATATCCGATCCGTGACGCTCAAGTACGGATTCGGCTAGCTGACGGCAGTGATTCACCGTGCCTGGCTTCCTTGCCAGTAGGAATGGGCGAGCCCGAACGTGGGCAGACAGTTCGGGCCTCTGCGATCACGGCCATCGACTACGGCGGACTTCGACCATCCACGGCTCGGCGTTGGCTCGACTCTGGCCAGTAGGTACGAGCACGCGCGCTGATTACGCTTCGCCGTGCCGGCGCGATCGCTTTGGATGGTACTGGCCGCGTTGTTGAACGATTTATAGGTGCAGGGCTTAGCCCTGCCCAAGGAAGTGTGAAACCCACGGCGGGTTTCACTAAGATTAAGTTTAGGGTTCCTCGCCCTGCTGGAAGAGCCCATCAGCTCTTCGACTGTCGCCGGCGGCTTGCGCGCGGTCTCGAGCGTGTCGCGCACGTGATCGACCGACTTCATTCCGACCAGCGCCACGTCCACGCCCGGCGTCGAGCGCACGAACTGAATCGAGCGCTGCGCATCGGTCGCGAAGCCGCCGAACGCATTCGCGACGATCGGCGGCAGTCCGCGCGATAGCTGCCCCTGCAGCAGCGACGCGCTCGCGCATACCGCGAGGCCGAACGCCTTCGCCGCGGCGAGCGTCGTCGCCTTGCCGGCGTGCACGAATTGATTCGAGCGCGTGACCGCTTCCGGCATCGCGAGGTTGTACGGCAACTGGATTGCGCGAAAATGATGCGCGTCGCCGGCGACTTCGCGCGCGACTCTCATCAGCTCGTCGAGCGACAGCCATCCGCGCTCGGTCGGCTGCGCGCGAAACCCGTTCCAGGTCGCAGTTCCGTAGACGCCGATCTTTCCATTCGCCACCGCGGTTTCCAGGAACTCGAAAATCGTCCTGATGCGCGCGAGGAACTCCTTGCGCTCGATCGCTTCGAGCTGCGTCTCGGGATTGTGAATGTAGTAGATGTCGATCGTCTCGAGATTCAGATTCTTGCGCGACAGTTCGAGCATCGTGCCGATATACTTCGGCGTCATGCAGTGCGAGCCGTCGACCAAATCGGCTCGGCGCGACGATTCCCGTCTTCACGTAATGCTCTTCGAACCACGCGCGCGGATTGGCCGGCACCTCGCCGTCGAACGTGATGTAACCGCCCTTGGTCGCGACGACCACCTGGTCGCGCGCAATCTCGCCCGCCGCGACCAGCTCGCCGAGCGCTTTGCCGATATTCCGTTCGCTGCGCTGGAAGCGGTAGTTCACCGCCGTGTCGATCAGGTTGATCCCGCCGCGCAGACTCGCCTTGATCGCCTCTTCGTAAGCGCGATCGGTCTCCTCGTCGGGCTCGCCCAGGTAGGTGCCGATTCCGATCGATGAGACCGACACTCCGAGCGCCGGCCGGAAATTTCCGGGCAGCGTCGGGAACCGGCTCGCGTATGCGGCGGTGGCTTCGGCGGTCGCGCGCCCTTTGAGCATCATGCGGTTTCTCCCATCAGATGAGCTGTCGCGACGAGAAAGATTGCGGACTGATCGTCGGTTCGTAGAGCGCCTGGATCACGTTGCCGTCGGGATCGCGAATGTAGAACGAGACCGAGCCGTCGCGATGATGCTTCAGCTCGTGCACGATCTCGACGCCGTTGCTCGTGCGCCCACGCGTATCCCGCTTCGACGTCGGCGATCGTCGGCACGATGAACCCGAGATGGTCGAGGCGCTGCGCGTCGCCGCCGAACTCGCCGCGATGCAGCGCGAGATTGTCGCATCCGGAGCTCAGGTACGCGTTGTCGGCGTCGGGCTGCCAGACCAGTCTTCATCCCGAACACGCGAACGTAGAAATCCTTCGCGCGCTCGACGTCGGAAACCTTGAGCGCCAGATGACGCATGCCGCGATTTTTGATCAACTGCTGTGCCTCGCGCGTCCGGTACCCGACCACCGCCCAAATCGGATCCGACGGCGGCGCGGTCGGCGCGCTGCGATCGATGAATTCTATATTCTCAAACGCGCCGCGACTCCATAAAGTAGCTGCCGACCAGCTTGCCGTGGTCGTAGTCGTCGAGACTGCTGCCAAATCGCGACCGCCTTGGTCGGGAACATCCGGTTGGAAAACGTCGCGACGAACGGCGCGCCCGGCTTGAGCACGCGCCCGACTTCGGCGAACGTCTCGATCGGCCGCGTCATGTATTGCACCGAGACCGTGACCACCGCGCCGTCGAACTCGGCGTCGGCAAACGGCATCCGCGGCGCGCGATTGAGATTGTGGATGACGACCTCGGTCAGCGCCGGATTATTTTCCATCTCCGCGCGATTCATCCCGAGCCCGACGACGCGCGACGGCCGGATGTGCGCCGGCAGATGCGAGCGCCAACTGCTCATCAGGTCGAGGATCGCGCCGCCTTGCGGCAGAAGTTGCGCGTAAATCTCGCCGACCTTCGCGATCGCGCCGTCGTCGATATGCGTGACGAGTCGCGGGACCGAGTAAAATACCTCATCATCGTCGTCATCGACGCGCCTGAAGAAATCGGCGGGAAGTTGTTTGGGCATGTTGAAATCCTGTTTTGACGGCCATGTTGATAGGCTCATTTTATCGTTAAATATCAGCTATTTAGAGTCATTTTGGAGAATTTACAGAGCATTGTTGACATACTTCGCGCCGCGTCGCTTAAATTAAAACACTTTTACATACCGCGCTGCAGTCCTGCGAGTCGCCGCGTAGATGCTAAAACGAATGGTCCGACGCGATAAAACCAACTACGTCATCCAATCCGTCTCGCACTCGCTCGACGTGCTCGAACAGTTTTTCGGCGACGTCGATGAACTCGGCGTTACGGAACTTTCCAAGCGGCTCAAGCTGCATAAGAACAACGTCTTCCGGCTGCTCGCGACGCTCGAAGCGCGCGGTTACATCGAGCAAAACAAAGCCACCGAAAATTATCGCCTCGGCATCAAGTGCCTGCACCTCGGACGCCGTTACATCCATCATATGGGGCTCGTGAGGCAAGCGCGCCCGATCCTCGCCGACGTCGCGCAAAAAATGCCGCGAGAGCGCGTACGTCGCGATCGTGCGGCGCGACGGCGTGGTCCCGCTCGAGGCGGCGGAGGCCGAAGATCGCGCGGTGCGTATCACGCCGCCGATCGGAATCACGCTGCCGCTGCATTGTACGGCGGCCGGCAAGGCGCATCTCGCGTTCGACGCCGAGGGTCAACTCAAAACCGCGCTGCCCGAATCGCTGAAACGCTACACCGATCGCACGATCGTCGATCGCGCGACGCTGCTCGCGCAACTCGAAGCGGTCGCGCGCGACGGCTACGCAGTGGACTCAGGCGAGTTCATCGAGGAAGTGTCGTCGGTCGCAGTCCCGATTCGCGACTACACGCGCTCAGTGGTCGGCTCAGTCGCCGTCGCAGGCCCGACCTATCGCATCGGCCCGGAACGAATCACCGCAGAAATCGCGCCAAGCCTGCTAGACGCCGGCCGCGAACTGTCGCATCGCCTGGGCTACAACGAATAGATTCACGATTGAATGTGAAACCCGCGATGGGTTTCACGCTTCCTTCGGCAGGGGCTGACCCCTGCACCCAGTGAGAAGAAATCGCAAAATGGCGAGGACGCCCTTTTGCTCTCACTCAAATAAATCCGGTTCCCCTTCCCGCCGCAGGAAGAGGTTACTCTCCTCAATTCGGTTCCCCTTCCCGCGCGGGAAGGGGTTAGGGGTTAGGTTGTCTGGCATCGACCAACATCGTATGTCTCAGCTTCTCCTGTGTCATCCCGAGCCCGTTCGACTCCGCTCAGGGCAGGCTCCGCCGAGGGACCCCGGATCTTTCTCGACGCCAGCCGACGCACCCTCAAACACGGATCGACCACGGTGTGTGACAGCTCGGAGCTTCATTCCGGTGCTTTGTGTCATTCAGAGCGAAGCGAAGAATCCCGGCTCCTAAGGTGCCTCGCCCGTTGAGGGGAGAGGCCGCCGCGCGTCCACGCGCGGCGGGTGAGGGACCAAATTTGCCGAGACTCCGAATGTGCGCCGCATGCGTTTAACGCGCGCCGCTGTCGCGCAAAAACCAGAGCGCATGACGTTATGAAAGGATCATTCAATGTCGAACTTAACAGAGCATCTCCTCGCTAGGCTGTGGATCTGCGTCATCAGCCTCATTGAAAGCATCATGGGAGCAGGCAATCATAGACATTTAGAGGTGCGATCTGGTGAATAAGGCTGCCCCCGACCGAGAGACCGGAATCATGTGGAAGAGCGAAGAAGGCAAGTCCTATCTGCAGGTCGGGGATTCTCTCGCTTTCATGCAAGCCCTATCTGCAGAGAGTATCGATTGCATCTGGACGGACCCGCCGTATCTGCTCTCCAATGATGGCATCACGTGCGTTGCCGGCCGTATGGTCAAGGTCAACAAGGGTGAATGGGACCGGAGCAGGGGCATAGACCTGGATCATGAGTTCAACCGTACTTGGCTTGGAGCCTGCTATCGAATTCTCAAACCCGGCGGATCTATTTGGGTCAGCGGCACGCTTCACGTTTATCTGAGCGTCGGTATGGCGATGCAGCAAATTGGGTTCCGGATCCTGAACGATATCGTGTGGGAAAAACCGGCGCCGCCGCCGAATCTCGGTTGTCGATGCTTCACACATTCGACCGAGATTCTCCTCTGGGCGACTAAAGCGAAGAAGGGTGGTAAGGACCGGCACAAGTTCAACTATGAGATCATGAAGGCAGAGAACGGCGGGAAACAAATGAAAAATGTTTGGCATTTTTCGCCACCTTCCGATGAGGAGAAGCGGTTGGGAAAACACCCGACGCAGAAACCCGTGGGACTTATCGCGCGCTGCCTTCGTGCCACAACCGATCCGGGCGACTTGGTGTTTGATCCCTTCGCAGGATCAGGTTCCACCGGCGTGGCGGCGTTGAAGCTCGGCCGCTTCTTCGTTGGCTGTGAACAGAACCAGACTTATGCTCAACTCGCAGTCCGCCGGTTGAGTGAGACGGTCCCTGATCAGCTCACGATTGGCAGATCCTCGACTTCTGCCGCCGTGAGGAAGGGCCAACAGACTCTGTTCGCGAAAGCGTAGCCTCTCGGTGGACAGGTCCGAGGCCTTGGCGCTCCTTGCAAAGCTGGTCGGGCTTGATCTGGTGGGCCTTGCCAACGGCTACGGCGTTACGATGTGGAAGGGTGATCGCATCAATAAGGGTTGGGCGGGCCACACGATTGAACGCCATCTTGGACTTCCACTCAATTCTTCTCGTTCTCCGAACTTCGGATCGTGGGAACTTAAGGTCGTCCCGGTGCGCACCCTGCCTAACGGCAGTTTCAAGGTGAAGGAGACGATGGCCATCACGATGATCGACCCGGTCGAAGTGGCCGCGAAGGAATTTCAAAACAGCCATCTGTTCTTGAAGTTGCAGCGAATGGTCGTCGTCGCGCGGGTTTTTGAGAGCAAGGCGGAGACGCGGATCTCTCTGTCATCTGGTTGCGTCGTTTGATCTTGGCGACAAAGAGCTCTACGAACAAATCAAGGCCGACTACGACTTGATTCGAGATGTGATCCGCACAAAGGGATTCGAACACCTTAGTGGCTCGATGGGGGTCCTGGTGCAGCCGCGCACGAAGGGACCGGGATATGGGAGCACATCTCGCGCGTTTTACGCTCGGGCGGCGTTGGTCGCGACCATTCTCGGAATAGGGGTCGGATAAGGAAGTCTACAATCTTCGCAATTGCAGCACCGGCGTTTCCCGCCCTTTGCGCGGCGACGCTCTCATTAGTATTGTTTGACTGATTGGCCGACCACTGTTAGAAAATTTGCGTTTGTCGGCTCGATTCCCTGTGCAACTTTGTCTGTTCTCAGATTCTATCGATGCATGAACGAATGCGTGGAGTTATAAGGCTTTGAAAATCCTGGTTCCAATCAAGCGAGTTCCCGATCCCGCCACCACTATCCGCGTGCTGCCCGACGGCACCGGTATCGCCACCGACAACGTGAAATGGGTCATCAACCCGTTTTGCGAAATCGCGATCGAAGAGGCGCTCCGCATCAAGGAGAAACAGACCGGCGAGGTGGTGCTCGTCACGGTCGGGCAATCCACCTGGCAGGAGCAGTTGCGCACGGGACTCGCGATGGGCGCCGACCGCGCAATCCTGGTCAAGACCGATACCGCGCTCGATTCGCTCGCGATCGCGCGAATCCTCGCGAAGATCGCCGGCGACGAGAAGCCCGACCTCATCATATCTGGGCAAGCAGGCGATCGACGACGACGCGAACCAGACCGGCCAGATGCTCGCCGAGATGCTCGGATGGCCGCAGGCGACGTTCGCATCGAAGGTCGAGATAACCCCCGAAAAGACCTCGGTCGTGCGCGAAGTTGACGGCGGCCTCGAGACGATCGCGTTCAAGCTGCCCGCCGTTATCACGACCGATCTGCGCCTCAACGAGCCGCGCTACGCGTCGCTGCCGGGAATCATGAAGGCGCGCAAGAAAGAGCTGAAGGAGATTGCGGCGGACAGCCTCGGCGTCGATCTCGCGCCGAAGCTCAAGGTGAAGACGCTCGCCGCGCCGCCCAAGCGTCAGGCCGGGCGCAAAGTCGCGTCGGTGCAGGAGCTGGTCGCGGTGCTTCACACCGAAGCCAAAGTTATTTGATCACGACTACTACGAATCCCGAACGCGGAGTGAATTGAAATGGGTGACGTTCTGATTTTCGCGGAGCATCAGGGGGGACATTTCCCCAAGACTACGCTGACGGCGGTTCACGCGGGCCTCGACCTGGCGAAAAAGCGCGGCGGCAAAGCAATCGCGGTCGTCGCGGGCGATGCGCCCGAGTCGGCGGCGGGCGAAATAGCCAAGTACGGCGTCGCCAAAGTGATCGCACTGGCGCATCCGGCGCTCAAGAACTATCTCGCCGACGCGCACGCGCAGGCGCTCGCCGCGCTGGCCAAAAAAGAAAACGCGGAATTTATCCTCGCGACCGCGACTGCGATGGGCAAAGACCTGTTCCCGCGGCTGGCCGCGCGCCTCGGCGCTCCGATGGCGTCGGAGATCACTGCGATCAGCGACGAGCATACTTTCGTGCGCCCGACTTACGCGGGCAACGTGATGGCGACGGTCGAGCTCGACGGGCCGATCAAAGTATTGACCGTGCGCGGGACCGCATTCGACGCGGCCAAGCCGGCCGGCGCGGTTGCTCCTGTCGAAAAGCAGGATGCCGAGATCGACGCGAGCGCGCTCAAGATGGAATTCGTTTCATTCAACGCGACGAAGAGCGATCGTCCGCAGCTGACCGAGGCGCGGATAATCGTTTCGGGCGGCCGCGGCCTCAAGTCGGGCGAAAATTTCAAAACGGTGCTCGAGCCGCTGGTGGACGAGATGGGCGCCGCGATGGGTGCGTCGCGCGCGGCGGTCGATGCGGGCTTCGTGCCGAACGACCTGCAAGTTGGACAGACGGGCAAAGTGGTCGCGCCGGAACTCTACATCGCAGTCGGAATTTCAGGCGCGATTCAGCATCTGGCGGGGATGAAGGACTCGAAGGTCATCGTCGCAATCAACAAGGATGAAGAGGCGCCGATTTTCGCGGTCGCCGACTACGGCCTGGTCGCCGACCTGTTCAAAGCAGTCCCCGAGATGGCCGAAGAAATCAAAAAGGTCAAGCATTCGTAGGCCGCTGTCGCCGATCTGAGCGCTTATGTGCGCAGTACTCTCTGTCCTATATTTTTGTAGGAAAAAATAGTAAGATATCTAGATGCAGATCTCAGCTCAAATCTCCAAGGAGACCAAAGTCCGATTGGAGAACTACTCGCGCGCTCATGGGATCAAGAAACAGTTCTTGATCGAAAACGCGTTATTGCATTTCCTCCGCGCACTCGACGAACTTCCGACCAACATCATACTGCCTCCCCGCTTGATCGTAACCGAACGCAGTGGCCGCAGGGTGGCGAATTTGATTTCCGGCAAGCGGAAGCCCGCCCGCGCTCTCGTGGAACTTATGCGCGGTGACGATTGAGATACGGCTGCTTGAAAAGGCGGACGATAGGAAGTCATTTCGCTCGGCCGATCCCGACCTCGACTCCTTTTTTCAGAAATATGCCTGGCAGAATCAGTTCAGGCATCATGTCGGGAATACCTACGTAGCCGTCGAGCATGCGAAGATTCTCGGCTTCGTGACGGTAGCGCCCAGCGGAATAGAAGTAGACCACCTCCCTTCTAATCTTAAGAAGACGCTACCGCGATATCCCATTCCCGTTCTGCGGGTGGCGCGACTCGCAGTCAGCGAAGACGCACAACACAAAGGTGTGGGAAAACGCCTGATGCGAGCTGTGTTTGCGATGGCAATCGACCTTCGAGTGAGACTCGGCTGCGCCGGAGTAGTCGTCGATGCGAAGCGCGATGCAGAGAGCTTCTACTCCAGCCTTGGCTTCGAACCGCTCGAGGTCATCGAGGGTCAAATTGAAGAAAGACCTGCGCCGAGGGCAATGTTCCTACCAATTCGGGAAATAGAGGCGGCAATCAAGATCGCGCCAACCGCGTGATTCGTGTAACTTCCGAAAAAGAGGAACGCGCGATGTCCGACTTGCAGCACAAATTCGTTAACACCAATGGCATCCGGATGCACTATGTCGAGCAGGGCAACGGACCGCTCGTCGTGCTGTGCCACGGATGGCCCGAGTCTTGGTACTCGTGGCGGCATCAGATTCCCGCGCTCGCGGCCGCAGGCTTTCGCGTCGTCGCGCCCGACCAGCGCGGCTATGGGCAGACTGACGCGCCTGCGCCGATCGAGTCGTACAACATCCTGAACCTGGTCGGCGATATCGTCGGGCTGGTCAACAGCCTCGGCGTCGAGTCGGCGGTGATCGTCGGTCATGATTGGGGCGCGCCGGTCGCGTGGAACTCCGCGCTGCTGCGTCCCGACATCTTTCGCGCGATCGCATTGCTGAGCGTTCCGTATTCTCCGCGCAGTCCAATGCGTCCGACTGACGGGATGAAGATGCTCGCCGGCGATCAGCATTTTTACATGCTCTATTTCCAGGAGCCGGGCAGAGTCGAGAAGGAACTCGAAGCCGATCCGCGCCGCTCGATGGCGATGGTCCTCTACTCGGCGTCGGGTGACGCGCCGCAAGACGGTGAGTTCTCGTTTCTGTTCCCCAAGACGAAGAAGTTTATCGAGACCGGGACTGTGCCCGACAAGCTGCCGCCGTGGCTGACGGAGGCCGACCTCGACTTCTTCGCCGCCGAGTTTAAGCGCACCGGATTTCGCGGCGGCGTCAACTGGTATCGCAACACGGATCGCAACTGGGAGCTGACGCCGTTCCTCGACGGCGCCAAGCTGCGCCAGCCCGCCGTGTTCGCCGCCGGTGAGCATGACGTGGTCGGCAAAATGATTCCCGGCGGCTACGAGTTGGCGGGTGCGTTCACACCGAATCTCAAAAAGAAATTGATAATCCCGGGTGCCGGCCATTGGATCCAGCAAGAACGCCCCAAAGAGATCAATGAGCTTCTGATCGAATTCTTGAAAGGAATTTAATCCAGCGAACCCTAGCCTGGGTTCCGCACCTCCTTGGGCAGGGTGACCGCTTTTCGTCGATCACACGGCTACGCGAGGAGAAGCTTGAACAGATTCGATCTCGTCTTCTGGAAGAAAGTATGGTCGCTCACCAAACTCTACTGGACCTCGAAGGAGCGCGGCCTTGGCGTCAAGCTGCTGGTATCGGTCGCCTTTCTCAGTGCTGCCGCGATCGCGCTCGGGGCCTATAGCTCTTATCTGAACCGGGATTCGACCAACGCGCTGGTGGGCAAGCACCTGGCGCAGTTCTATCATCTCATGTTGATCTGGGTCGCGGTCACCGCCCTCACCGTGGTCATCTCGGTCGTCGGCCTATACCTGGCGAGCCTGCTCTACATTGAATGGCGCGAGTGGCTGACTCACTACTTCACCGATGCCGGTTTCGCCCATCGCGCGTTCTACCGCATGGGACTGCTCGGCAAGGTCGATAATCCCGATCAGCGAATCAGCGACGACATCAGCTCGTTCGTGACCGCAACCGAGACCCTGACGGTGACGGTAGTGTTTGCCGTGGCCGGGGTAGTGACCTATTTCGCGATCCTATGGTCGATTTCATCGTCACTGGCATTGATTCTGATTGGTTACGCGGTGCTGGGCACTTATTTCTCCGTCGTGATCGGGCGGCGGCTGGTCGGCCTCAACTACTACCAGGAAAGGTACCAGGCGGATTTCCGGTTCGGGCTGGTTCACGTACGCGACAATGTCGAACCGATTTACCTCTACGGAGGCGAACAGCATGAGCGCGAGCAGTTGCGTCGCCGCTTTTCAAAGGTCGTGAACAACTACAAGCAGCTCATCCTGTGGCAGCGTAATCTTGGATTCTTCACCAGCTCCTATGGAGGCGTGGTGGCGCTGGTGCCTTATTGGTTTCTCGCCGGGACCTACATCGCGGGCCACCTACAGTTCGGGCAGGTGGTCCAGGCCGCCACCGCCTTCATGTCGCTGCACGGGGCTCTTTCGGTCGTAATTACCAGTTTTCCGTCGCTGGCCGAATACGCCAACCAGATCACCCGGCTGAGCGAATTCCTCGAGGAAGCCGACGCCGCGCGAGAGGCCGAAGCCGACGGGCGTGAGAAAATTGAAATCGTCGAAGCGCCACAAGTGAAGCTCGATCACGTGACCTTGCGCACGCCCAGTGGAGACAGGACGTTGATCTCCGACGTCAGCGCAGATGCGAGCGCGCTCGAACCGCTCCTCGTCCAGGGACCCAGCGGCGCCGGCAAGACCTCTTTGATGCGCGCGATCTCCGGACTTTGGCGCGAGGGCCGCGGCACCGTGAACCGTCCCGCGCTGTCGGACGTTATGTTCCTGCCGCAAAGGCCTTACATGATACTGGGCTCGCTGCGCGATCAGTTGACCTATCCGCGCGCAGCGGGACTTAGCGATGAGCAACTGCGTGAGGCCCTGAACACCGTGAATCTTTCAGACCTATGCGATCGATTCGGCGGGCTCGACGCCGAGATGCATTGGGCCGACGTGCTTTCGCCCGGTGAGCAGCAGCGGCTCGCCTTCGCGCGGCTGCTGCTCAATCGTCCGCGCTATGCGTTCCTCGACGAGGCAACCAGTGCGCTGGATGTTGCCAACGAGCAGTTGATGTACGAGTTATTGAATGAGCGGCGGATTCCGTTCATGAGCTCGGGGCATCGGCCGACGCTGCTCAAGTTCCATCGCAATGTTTTGGAGCTATCCGCCAACAGTCGCTGGAAAATCCACCCGAGCGCCGAGTTCGAGCCCGACACGAGCGCAGCGTGAAGAGCGTTACTTCACGCTGAGCAGATCGACGTCGAATATCAGCGTCGCGTTCGGCGGGATGACGCCGCCGGCGCCGCTCGCGCCATAGCCCAGATCCGGCGGAATGATCAGCGTACGCTGTCCGCCGACATGCATTGTGGCGACGCCTTCGTCCCAGCCCTTGATAACCTGGCCCTGGCCGATCGTGAACGAAAACGGCTGGTTGCGGTCGAGCGAGCTGTCGAATTTCTTGCCCTTCTTGCCATCGACGAACAGCCAGCCGGTGTAATTGACCGTCACGGTCTGGCCAGCCTGCGGCGTAGGCCCGCTGCCCGTCTTGACGTCGATGATGCGCAGGCCGCTCGGCGTAGTGACCTCGCCAGCGGCAAAGGCCGCCAAGGGCGCTGCAGCGAGCGCCAGAAGAATTGCTGACACGAAGAAACGTGGTAGTGACATGAAAACCTCGTGAAACTGAATGACAGAGAGCACGACGGCCCGTCAAGACCGTCGGCAGTACTGGAACTCAGAGGCTTTCATTTGCTAACTTCCACAGAGCCAGCAACCAGGACATACACACTGCGTGTATGTAACCTATGACAGTCAAGAGCCGTCAGGCCGAAAATTCCGCCGCCACCCGCGCCTCCCTGCTTAAAATTGCGCGCAAATTCTTCGCCGAGCGCGGTTACGCTGACACCGCAACTGAAGAGATCGTGCGACGGGCCCGCGTCACTCGCGGCGCTCTGTATCATCATTTCAAGGACAAGCAGGATCTGTTCAGAGCGGTCCTGCACGAAGAACAGACAAAACTAGCCGCCAAATGCGCGCAAGCCGCCGCCAAAGAAAGCGATCCCTGGCGAGCACTAATGGCAGCAAACGATACGTTCCTTGAAGCCTGCCTCGACCCGGCAGTTCAGCAGATCGTGTTAATCGACGCCCCGAGCGTGCTTGGCACGGAAGGCTTCCGCCAATCCGACGAGAGCTACTACCTGGCGGGATTGAAAGCAGCTATCGAGGCGGCGATAGCGGCCGGAATCATCGAACAGCAACCAGTCGAGTCGCTCGCCCACATGCTGATGGGCTCAATGAATGAAGCGGCGCGGCTCATTGCCCATGCCTCCGACAAGGAGCGCGCGCGCCGCGAAGTCAGCGAGTCAGCCAATCGAATGTGGAACGGCCTCCGAATCGACACCTGAAGCCGACTTCGCTCAGCTCTTGCCGTACTCGTCGTGGCGACGCCACCAGAGACCTGTCTCGTTGCGTCCCTTAGGTGCGCGATCGAGCCACTGGTACATGCTCCAGAGGCCGTCCAGCCCGCGCGCATAGGTGGAATAGGTGTGGTACACGACATTGTCATCGACTACGAACGCGCTCATGCCCGGCCGCTCGCGCGCGTACGTGGCCGCATCGGTTCCGGTCATAGCCGCGTGGGGATTTTCCTCACCACTGGCTGCCGGCTTCACCTCCGACCTCGGACGGCTCGGCCGGTAGTTGTATTCGACAGTCCCCTCGCGCTGTTGCTCCTCGGTAATTGAGACTTCGAAGTCGGCGTTGAAGTCACCGCCGAACGAGGACGCCCACGGAAACGTCCATCCCATCCGACGCTTGTACGCGTCCAGCTTCGCGAGCGGCGCCCGTGACACCGCACAAAGCGTGACGTCGTGATTTGCCAGGTGGACAGCGCTGCGATCGAACCCGTCCGCAATCGCCGAGCATGACGGACATCCCGCGGTGTAGTCGGGCCCGAACATGAAATGGTAGACGAGCAACTGCGATCGTCCTCTGAAGAGATCTGCCAGCGACGCGCTTCCTCGATCGGTCTCGAATCGATACGTTTTGTCGATTCGAACCCACGGCAGCTCCTGACGCCGGCGCGCCAGCTCGTCGCTGCGTCGCGTCAGCTCCTTTTCATCCTTGAGCAGCTCGAGCCGCGCGGCCAGCCATTCTTCACGTGTCCCGATTTTGTGGTCGGTCATCGTTTCTCTCCTTTGGAAATCTGTTTTTGCATCGTCGGCAATCGCGCCGATCCAGCCGACAACCCTTCTTCCAACCGTCGCTCATATTCTTGAAATCAGTCAAGCCTGATTTGTAACAAGATGCTTGCTTACGGAACGGCACAGTAATGAGCTAGGATTCCGCGCACTGTGCGGCTCACGGCTCGAATTTTCTTTTTGCTGGTAGTTGCCATGTTGGTATCGGCGCGCGTCGAGGTACTGAGCGCAACCTGCTGCGTCCGCGACGCCGAGCGCATCGACGAACCCCGAGACTGCTGCGGAATTGAAGCCCGGGACCGTCATCAATGCGGACAACGTCGCGCAGTACGCGCGTTACGTTCCCGCGGCGGCAAAATTCGCAGTCGCGCATGGCTTTCGGATGCGGATTAATCCTGAGCGACGGGTTGAATGGTCGCAGGGCTTTCAGCACGCGACCGAAAAATATGCCGCGCAGGTGACGCTCGACAGCGACGGCTACATCAAGAACTACGTCGCCGGCATGCCGTTTCCGTTGATCGAGCCCAACGACCCCGCCGCGGCGGCGAAGATTGCGTACAACTGGCACATGGGCCCGTTCATGCCCGACGATTTTTCGCTCGCGCCATGGAGCAGCAACGCTTACAAATCCGATCCGACCGACGCGCATAAAATCCTGCCGAGCCCCGATGGCGACTACGCGTGCGAGCAGTTCGAGTTCCTTCGATTCGCTCATCGCACGGACGTCGATCCGCGCCCGACCATCGGCGACAACGCGCAAGGCGTCGAGTGGAAGGCCAAATGCAATCGATGGATTACCGAACTCGGCGGCACCTCCAGCGAAGGCGCCGGTATCTGGGTGCGCTATCTCGACGCCAAGCATCCCGACGAATTTTTCTCGTTCAACGAAGCGTCGCGACGCATCCGCCGCAGCGCGGTAAATCTCGCGTATCCGACCGAGGGATGCCGCGGGTGTCATCAGCCGTTTTGGGCCTACGCGCTGCCGAAGACCGAGAACTACGAGTATCGCCTGCTCGGCACGACCGTGATCCTCGCGTGCCTGGCGGCCGACGACGAGCCGGCCGGTTTCAAGACCGGCTCATCTGGATTGACCCTGGGCGAAGAGCCGTTCGAACTTCGGCACGCATACATCCTCGAGATGCGCCCGCGATTCAATGAAGGTGGGACCTCAGCGCTGCGGACGGTGGTCTATATCGACAGTGAAGTGTACGTCTGGCTGGCCGCGGAGTTTTATGACGCGAGCAACCTGACCGCGACGGCGATTCCGCTGTGGCGGATGCGGCCGTCGTCGGAGGGCGGCAGCCTGTTCGATCTCGCCGGTAGCTTCTATCGTCCCGAGAGCGGTGGCTCGCTCTTCCGATCGCTGGTTCCCGCGCACGACGAATTCCAACAGATGATCAACACCGGCGGCGTGACCGAAGGAGCGTTCAATCCGCTGATGATGCAGCGTTGAGTCACTTTCATTTGTGACTCTAAAAACTTTAACAACTGTTCAGAACTCGAAAATTCCTTCTTGCTGCAACTCTGCCCCGACGATATAGCTCTCGTAGCACTTGTGGGGGGTTGTAGCGGCATGGCGTACGAATATCGGTTTGCCTCAGCTAACGAGCAGTTAAAGCTGAGTGTGTGGGCGAAGGGAAAGATCGCCGACGGGTACAACGGCAACTTCTATCGTCGCGACGCGTTCGGCGCATGGATGCAGTACAGCGCGCACGGCGAAAGCTTGTCCCACTTCGGTTGGGAAATAGCTCACATCCAGCCGATCGAAGCCGGCGGCACCGACGACCTTGCGAATCTTCAACCGCTTCAATGGCAGAACGCCCGCAAAAAGATCGGCGGCTCGCTCTAGCGCCGACGACAGTTGATTCGCGCCCACTGCGCGGATACCTTCAATCTCATCCTCAAGGAGAAACTAAAGGCGTGCGGAAGTAGCTACTCCATCGTTCGTGTCTTCGGACAACAGCTCGTGCGATTTTTTCAGCGCGCGAGCATTTTTGTGGAGCAGCTACCATGTTCGTGCGACTTTCAGGTCTCTCTTTTTCATATACCGATTCGGTTTCCACGCTTAACGACGTCACGCTCACGCTCGCGACCGGATGGACGGGAGTTGTCGGCCCCAACGGCAGCTGGCAAGACTACCCTGCTACGTCTTATCGCAGGTGAACTCGAACCGTCGGCCGGTCACGTCAATCTCGATCCGCCGCGCGGAATGATTCGCGCGTGCGCGCAGACCGTCGAGACGATGACGCCGGAAATCGCGGCGTTCGGGCTCGCGACCGACGGTGTCTCGCGTCGAATCCATGGCGACTTGCGCCTCGACGCTTCCACACTGGCGCGATGGCCTACTCTGTCGCCGGGTGAGCGCAAGCGATGGCAGGTTGGCGCCGCGCTCGCCGCAGGGCCTGCGGTCCTGATGCTCGACGAGCCGACCGACCATCTTGATGTCGAAGCGCGGGACCTTTTGATCGCAGGCCTCGAGCGTTTTCGCGGCGTCGGAATTGTCGTCTCGCACGATCGCGCGCTGCTCGATCGAATCACCAGCTTACACGGTGCGCGTAAATGACGGCGGTGCGCGAATCTGGCGCGGCGGCTACTCCGACGCGAAGCTCGCGTGGGAGGCCGAAGAGCGCGAGCGTTATGCGGCATACGAACGGCTGAAGCATCAACGCGAGAACCTCGCACGCCGGCTCGCCGATAAACGCCGCCTGGCAGTCTCGGCCGAGGCCGAGTGGAATTCGGGCGTGCGCAAGCGGATGAAGTTCGGCGCACGATCATGACGCAAACAGCACGGCGCGGCAGCGGCAAATCCGAGATGGGACTCAGGCGAATTTCGCGCGACGCGGCGGTATTGCGCGCGAGCGTCGATCGAGTGTCGGACAAGCTCGGCGAATACAAATTCCGCAAGACGAAGGGACGCTCGATTTTCGTCGACTACGTTCCCGCGCCGGTAACCAAGGTTTTCACGCTCGACCAGACCGCGATCTGCGCCGGCGATGCGCGAATTCTCGAAGACGTCCACCTCGCGGTGCTGCGCGACGCGAAGATTCGCGTGGCCGGCCCCAACGGAATCGGCAAGACTACCTTGCTGGCCGCGATGCTTCGCGGTGCGCATATCGCCTCCGATCGCATCCTCTACCTGCCCCAGGAACTGACCGCGCGCGACGGCATCGCGATGCTCGAAGCTGTCCGCGATCTCAACCCCGCCCAACGCGGCCGCGTCCTCACTCTGATCGCGGCGCTGGGAATCGATCCCGACCGCCTGCTCGAATCTGCAGCGCCCAGCCCCGGCGAAGCGCGCAAACTCGCGATGGCCTACGGCCTCGGCCGCCAGGTCTGGGCAATGGTCCTCGACGAGCCAACCAACCATCTGGACATGCCAGCAATCGAGCGCCTAGAAGAAGCCCTGGTCGAATACCCAGGCGCAATGGTGATAGTAACCCACGACGACGCCCTCGCCCGCAGATGCACCAACATCGAGTGGCGCCTGACCGCAGGAAGAGTCATGTTGTCATCCTAACGAAGCGAGTAACGCGAGGGAGGAGATGCTTATGGCTTCCGGACAGCTTCGCGTTTTTTGTGTCATCCTGACGGAGCGAGCGAATGTGAGCGGCTGGAAGGATCTCGGACAGCTTCGCTTCGGCGAAGCCGGTTCCGGTCTCTGAAATCGCGCGCCGCGCGCGCTCCTTATTGATGCCTCCTAAGCACAAACCTCACAAACTTTCAGCAAACTCGCGCAATCGCTCAAACCAAATCAACTTGTCCTTGAACCCCGGATAACTCGCATTCAATCCACTAGGATTCGGCAGTACGAAAACTCGCGCTCCATAAATTTCCTCCTGCTTCGCGCCCGCACCCTCGCCCTGCGCGATACGAAAAAATCCGCGGTAGATGCTCACGCCCACGAACGCAACCACGCGCGGCTGTACTCGTCGAATCTTGCGCGCGAGCACTCGTCGTCCCTCGATCATCTCCGCCGTGCTCAGCTCGGAGGCGGCGCGCGTCGCCCGCGCACACAAATTCGTCAGCGCCAGATCGAATTCCACCAACCGCGCATCGTCCTCACAGGTGAGCATCTCGGGTACCAGCCGCGCCGCGTGCAGCAGCCGCCAGAACGGATTGCCGGGACTCGCAAAATGATGCCCCATCTGCTCGGAGCGAACACTCGGATTGATCCCGACGAACAAAATCCGCGGCCGCGGTTTCAGGATGTCGCGCAGTTTTGCCATTCGCCCAATAACGTTCCGCCTTGACCCGCCGCGCGCGCTGCCGTAGCACAGTTAAAGATCGCAGGAGTAACGCCAATGACGACATCGCACACGGAACCCGCAACCGCCAGCAGTCCCGACTACGTCAGCGGCGTGCTCAACTACCTCGCCGACAAAGAGCAGCGTCCGGTAAGCTACAATTTCAAGCCGCCGGAGGGCGTCCCCGCGCGGACCGGAACCTACTCAAAATTCACCGTGCCGATTCACAGCGCCCGCGCGATTCTCGGACAGCTGTCGCTCGATCGCCAGGGCTTTGCGGTGACGCGACAGCAATCCGGCGGTCGCCAATTTTTACGATCCCGACGAAGTTCGCAAAGTTTACTACCCCGAAGTCGAGCGGATGGTCCGTGAATTTACCGGCGCAGTCAAAGTGCATGTATTCGACCACAACGTCCGCTCGCGCCCGATGGCGAAACGCCGCGAGAACGGCGCGCAGGAGCCGGTCAAGGTCGCGCACAATGACTACACGCTCAAGTCGGGGCCGCAGCGCGTGCGCGATCTTCTTCCGAACGAGGCCGACGCGCTGCTCAAAAATCGTTTCGCCGTAATCAACGTCTGGCGCCCGATTCGCGGCCCCGTGCAGGAATCGCCGCTCGCGGTGTGCGACGCGCAAAGCATGGTGCAGGAAGACTTCGTCAAGCACGTGCTGAAGTATCGCGATCGCGACGGCGAGGTGTACTCAGTCGCCTACAACCCGAACCATCGATGGTACTACATTCCAAATCAGCAAAAAGAAGAAGTGCTATTGCTCAAGTGCTACGACTCCGACGGGCGCCGCGCGCGCTTCACCGCGCACTCCGCCTTCGAAGATCCCACGAGCCCGCCCGACGCCGCCCCGCGCGAGAGCGTCGAGGTGCGGACGCTGGTCTTCTTTCCTCCGGAAACGACAGCCTGACACCACACCCAAAGGACCGAACATGGAATACCGCAATCTCGGCAACTCGGGACTCAAGGTTTCGGCCGTCGGCCTCGGATGCAATAACTTCGGCATGCGATGCGACGCGGAACAGACGCGCGTCGTCGTGCACAAGGCGCTCGACGAGGGCATCACGCTGTTCGACACCGCCGACATTTACGGCAATCGCGGCGCCTCCGAAGAGTTGCTCGGCAAGGCGCTTGGAGATCGTCGTCGTGAAATTATCGTCGCGACCAAGTTCGGCATGGCGATGGGCGACGGTCCTTATCTGAAAGGCGGATCGTACCGCTATATCATGTCGGCCGCGGAGGCGAGCCTCAGACGATTAGGCACCGACTACATCGACCTCTATCAGATTCATCAGCCCGATCCCGAGACGCCGCAGCATGAAACTCTCGAGGCGCTCAACGATCTCGTTCGCGCCGGCAAGGTTCGTTACATCGGACACAGCAACTTCGCTGCGTGGCAAGCGGTCGATGCACACTGGATCTCGCGCAGCCGCGGATTGGCCTCGTACATCTCAGCGCAGAACCAATACAACCTGCTCGACCGCCGCATCGAGCGCGAACTGATTCCCGCATGCCGCGAATTCGGAGTCGGTATTTTGCCCTACTTTCCATTAGCCAGTGGATTTCTCACCGGCAAATACAAGCGCGGCGCCGAGCCGCCCAAAGGCACCCGCCTCGCCCTGGTCCAGCGGATGGCGAAGCAGGCCCTCACCGACGAAAACTTCGCGACGCTCGAAAAGCTCGAGAAGTTCGCCAGCGGCCGCGAGCACTCGATGCTCGAGCTCGCCGTCGGATGGCTCGCGTCGCAGCGCCAAGTCTCCAGCGTAATCTCCGGCGCAACCAGCCCCGACCAGGTGACCCAAAACGTCAAAGCCGGCAACTGGAAACTATCACCCGAAGAACTCTCCGAGGTGGACAAGCTCACCCACCGATAAGGCACGAACGCTTACTAGGTGGCCTTGTATTACACCGCGTGATACAAATGTGGTGATGGCCGCATTGAATATCAGAATCGACGCGGAGACCGCCGCCTCTCTCGAACGAATCGCGCGGGAACGTGGGCTCACCAAATCGGAACTGGTGCGACAGGCGCTCGCGACTCTGCAAAAAAAGGAAAAGTTAGATACTCGTCCGTCACTCTCGGTTCGGTTGGCCCATATCATCGGCTCGGGCGACAGTGGTGGAATGCAACTTTCCGAGCGCACCGGCGAACGTTTCACGCAAATGCTGTTGGAAGAACGCAATGCCAAGCGTACTCGTCGACGCCGGACCGCTCGTCGCAGTCATTGATCGTACGGATACCCACCATCGTCGGTGCGCCGCTGCGCTTGAGACTATTCACGATCCGCTCCTCACCGTGTGGCCCGCATTCACAGAAGCGATGCACCTCCTGCGCTATGATTCCAGGGACCAACGAGCACTGTGGGATTTGATTGGTGCTGGCGGATTGATATTCGCCAAACTCGGTCCTGACGATTGCCCTCGCATGCGCGAGCTGATGTGGAAGTATCGCGACTTGCCCATGGATCTCGCTGATGCCTCGTTGGTGCGCGTCGCTGAACGCGACAATCTTCGGCGCGTCTTTACGATTGACCGCCAAGACTTCGAAATTTATCGACCGCATCGTTTCGGCCGGTTCGAAATCATTCCCTGACCGAACCCCGGATTTTTCGCCGATCGTTCGCTCCGTTCGCTTCATTTGAACCTTTCGTTCAGGGCGCCGTAACGCCTTGAAGGTGAAGACACTTCAGTTTGTCTTCGGGGAGGTGAAGTTAATGACCTCAATACTTACCGAGAAACAAATGGCGGCGATTCGAGGCTTCCAGATACCCGGGCGCGATAGGGAGGTACTTACTATGTGCCAGCATTGCTTTCTTTCCGAGTTGCCGGGCGTGATCTTCGGCATCGTGACGGTCGTCTGGATCATCGGCACCTTGGGCCTGCTCAACAGATAGCCGGCGCGAGGAACGTTCAAGGCAGGAATTTCTTGAGCGCGTTAATCGGGTTCGGAATCGACGGGATCGCAGATCCAGCCGACGGTGCGCCGACGATCGATCCCACCGCGTTCACTCCGCCGCGGATTATATTGCCGGGCGTGTTAATCGCGCCCATCGCCACTCGCTCTGCCAGCGTTGGCACGTCCGGCAATACCCGCACTCCTGGCAGTTGTCCGCTCACCGTCACCGGGATCGCGACCTGCAAGCCGAGCGCAACCTTGATGTCGCCGCTCATCTCGATATTTTTGTCCATGTCGAACCAGCCGTCGCCGGTGATCGTGTAATCCGGCGACTGCGCGAAAAGATCGTGCGTAGTGAACCGCGGCCCCACCTGTTGAAAGCTCATGCTGGCGGCTTGCAGCTCGGTGTTCGGATCGACCAGCAGCCCATGATGGCTCGACATGAACGCCACGTTCACGAGCTGGCTGACGCCGGGCGCCGCTGCCACTGCGTTGAGCGCGTCGGCCACAATATTGACGCCCATCAGCTTGCCGTTCGCAATCGCCACTCGCCCGCTGCCGCGAAGCGTCGGCCTGATTCGATTCCAATCCACGCCGCTGCCGGTCGCCGCGACGTTGCCGGTCAGTAACCCGCGCACCCTGCCGGCCGCATCGATATTTTGCGAGTGCAGCGCTTGTTCCATATTCAGACTTCTCATTGCGAGCGTGACGTTGAACGTCGGCACGTCGCCAAGAACCGCATCCGCATTCGCCGTCAGCGAGCCGTCAAACACGCCGACGCTCAGCGGACGCGCCGACACGCGGCGATTAAAGTAGGCCGCGGTCATATCGAGATTGTTGTACGAAACATTCTGGAGCGATCCGCTGGTCGATTGGATCGTCGCACTGATTCGCGGCGACGCAATCTCGCCGTCCGCGACACCTTTGACTGCCAACCCGTTGATCACGTCGCCGACGGGACGGCTGGCAAATATTTGCGCCAGCTTCACCGAGTCGGCCGTCAACGAATAGCTCGCTTTGAGCGGACTCAACGACTCGACTCGTCCTTCGAGATTCGCGTGCGCGCCGCCGAAGGTGAAACTCGTCGGCTCGACGACTTCGGCTCCGTCGGCGAAGCGTACTGTACTGTTCAGATCGCTGATCCCGCCCTGCAGCGATGGTCCCGAGCTTCAGCGCGACCTGTTTCAGAGCCACCGAGCCGACGATCGCCGGCGCGTTGCCGCCAATCGTCGCGGTGCCGTGAATCTCGCTCATGCCGGCGACGTCTAGCCCGGCCGCGGCAGTTATCATCGGACCGAGATTGGCGAGGTTGAAGCTGTTCGTATCGATTTGTGCGCTCAAGGGCTGCGCGCCGCCGCCAGAGAATCTGCTCGCCGTCAATTCGAGATCGGACAGCTTCAAGTTGATGCTCGCGATGTCGAGACTCGCTCCCCAGGTGCCGCTCGCATCGACCGTCATCGCGGTCCCCGATGGCTTGTTGAATATCGTGGCGTACGCGACCCGTGCTGCGGTGAGATCGGTGTTGAGCGCAATCGCGAGCTTGCCCAACGAACCTTGCGCAGTCCCGCTGATCGAAACGGGATCGGGAATCGAAAGCCCCGGTGGAATGTGCTGCCCGACGTCAGCCAGCGGCCGGATGCTATCGAGCACGATCGAGTCGAGCTTCAAGTTCAGATCGACCGGGATTCCGGAACCGTCCAGCACGCCTCGTTCGAGAATCGGCCCGAGCTTTCCAGACGCCGCGACGTTCTGATTGTCGCCCGCGAAAGCAAATTTCGTCTCGACCTCGAACGCCGACGCGGCGTTGAAATTTGTGACGTCGAAATCCAGATGACGGACGTGAATCGGCGCCATCTTCTCGCCCAGATCGTTGAAATAGATCGCGCCATCGGTAACGGTCAGCGCTTTGATCGCCAGGTCGGCCAGCGACGATCGCTTCTTGCGCCGAGGCCGCGCCGACTCGGCTTCTTTCCGCGCTTCATCGGGACTGGCGCCAACCGTGCTCAGATTGAGCTCGCCGCGCGCGTCCATCACGATTCGGATGTTGGGCTTGATCAGTTCGAGTCTTACGACCTTCGCCTCGCCATAAAGCAGCGGGAAAAACTCGACGTCGATCGACACGTCATTGGCGGCGACAAACGGCTTGGTCGAAAACGCCGGATCGTCGGCAATCGTGAGCCCGCTCACTTCGACCGACACGCCCCATCCCATCTGCGCCTGTATCTTCCCGACCTGAACCTGCCGGCCAAGCGCGTCACTCACGCGCGCGAGCATTCGCTTTTCGTTGTGCGCGACGATCGAGCTCAGATTGAAGTACGCGTACGCAGTCAGCCCCGCCGCGATCAGCATCACCGCGCCAACTACGATGCCCGAGATGAGCAGTATCCTGTGCACACTGCGACACTAGCGATTTGGCGAGTTTAAGTAGAACCGCGTGCCGCAAATCGTCAGTTGATCGCCGGTGGTCTTGTATCCGCGGCGCTCGGCGGCGGAATTCAGCCGCGCGCGATCCGCGACCACCAGGTCGATTCCCGACAAGCCTTCGCCGCGCCCGTCGGTCGCCTCGACGAACCTGACGCTGGCATTGTCGAGCGGCATCTCGAGGCGGCCGCGCGCGTCCTTGCGAGTCGGCACGCCCGCGATTTTACTCCACCGCTCAGCGAGGCCGGCGGGATCGGGCGACTGCAATTCGACCGCCGAGTATGCGCTCACGATTTCCGTTCGTTTCGCGTTGCGCCATCCGCTTCCGCCGGCCGGCTCCCAGTTGCCCTCGACTTCGCCCTTCGCATCCCAATCGATCTCGAAAAACGAGCCGCCAGTGTCCGCCGGATGCAATTGCATCACGTGATAGCCGCCGCTCTCGCGCTCCCACGCGATTCGGACTCCCATCGACAGCGCGCGTTCGCGCCGCTCGAGCTGCGCCGCGTGACTCTCGCATTGGCAGATGACCATGTAGCCGCCGTCGCCGCCACGCCGCTTGAGGTAGCGGCCGCCCGCGGTGCCTTCCTTGATCGGCGCGACCACCTCGATGAAGTTGTTGCCGACCGGCAGCAGCGAGTTTTCCAAGCCAAACACGCCAACCCCGGGATCGATGTAACAGACCTCAAGCCCGAAGACGGCCTTCAGATCATCGATCACCGGTGCGAGCTTGTTGGCGACCAGCGCAATCTGGCGAAGTCGAATCGACATGGCAGCCTCCTATCTACGGCATTACTCGCAATTTCCACCATCTGTAGTGGGTCTCAGATGGACACCTACTGCCGGTGGGTTCGTTTCGTCAAAATCACTTTTTCTGGAGGTAACGGGGATTCGCTGGAGTTTCGTGTTGGGTGGAGTCATGGGAGCCAGATTACCACTGTCTGATCTACTGCATAAGGCGAAAAAGTTCAGGGACAGATTTGGCGGCGATGTCATCGCGTCCAGGTCTCGAGCGCACCAATTGATCCCTCGACGCAGTTCGAGTTTTATTCCCTGGGTTCGCCTTGCACAAAGCCTGCGGGCACTTCGAATTGACTCGCCGGTATCTCTCTGGACTCGATTCTTTTGACCACGAATCCCGTTAACGGGCCCGGCGGATCAGTTTCTAGGGGGATACCGTCTATTCCTCGTGGAGACCCGACGCCAGGGTAATCTGCCCCGAGAGATCCGCCGCTGTAGCCGGCAGCCACGAATAGTCGGTTCAAGAGGCTCATGAACTGATTGTATTCCTGGACATCGGGTGCGTCGTGTGAGACGCAATCGACCTCAGTCAAGTGTCCCCAGTGAGCTGACTCACCAGTGCGCGTATAATCTTCGCAGGAATAGCCTGCCACTTTGCGAAGGCGGCCGGTCGGCTTCAGCTCGCCGAGACCAGCGGGAGGGTGTCAACGACATCCCCAGGAGTCGGGAACGGCTTCTCGACGGAGTATTTCTTGTCCCAGTAAATGATATTAGTCCGGACCCCTTTATCGAGATCGTCAACGGTTGCATACCTCGCCTGCGAGATCGGTTGGAATTGCTGGCCGCTGTTGGAAAGCCATCTCTTGTGCCCTTGAATAATTTCGATCAAATGGTTCCTGCGCGGCGTCCCGCCTTCGATCGTCGGCGATTGTTCCAGCCAAATGATCACCCCGGCGTGCGAATCTTGCGCGGCCGTTAGAAGAAGGGCCTGAACCAGAAGGAACAGACTTACAAGAACACGCGCCCGCTCCAAAGGCGTCGGTTTGCTCGCACGTTTCATCAACCCGGTATTCTCCTCTGTTCGTCTGACAGGAATCGACCGGGGTAGAGGAAACAAAAATCCGATCGGGTTATGCAACGGTCTCCTCAAGCGTTAGTGCGAGTGAAGTGATCGGCGATCACTTTTGCTACGCAGCAGGTCACCTTCTTTGCGGTCGGGATGTGGAGAAACTCGTTGGGGCCGTGGGCGTTGGCGTGTGGGCCGAGGACGCCTGTGATTAGGAATTGCGATTGCGGAAAGCGCTCGCCCAACATTCCCATGAACGGAATCGTGCCGCCTTCGCCCATGTAGGCGGTCGGTTTGCCGAAGTAGTCATTCGACGCCGCGTCGAGACTGCGCTCGAGCCACGGCGAAAGTTCCGGCGCGTTCCATCCGGTCGCGCCCCAGTTGGATTGGAACGTCACCTTGCATCCGTAGGGCGGATCTTTTTCCAGAATGCTTTTCAGCTTTTGCCCCGCGACCTTTGCGTCAACTGTCGGCGGCAGTCTGAGCGACAAACTCACCGCCGTGCCCGGACGCAGCACGTTGCCGGCATTGCTCGTCGTCGGCAAGCCGTCGGCGCCGATGATCGAAAGCGCGGGCCGCCACGCGCGATTGAGGATCAGCTCCGCGGGATCGTTGCTCACGGCATGCGCACCCTCGACGAACGGAAATTTCGTGCTGATATCGTCGCCGAGCACCGCGGCGGTCGCGGCAGCCTGCTTGAGGCGCGCGTCGGGAATCGTCGCGTAAAATTCCTGGCCGATCACTTTGCCGGTGGCCTCGTCCTCGATGCGGCTCAACAACTGGCGCACGATGCGGAAGCTGTCGGGCACGACGCCGCCCGCGTCGCCCGAGTGCACGCCCTCGGTGAGTACATCGACCTGGAGTTTGCCGCCGGACAAGCCGCGCAGCGAAGTCGTCAGCCAGAGTTGATCGTAATTGCCGCATCCCGAGTCCAGCGCGATGCACAAAGTCGGCTGCCCGATTCGCGGCGCGAGATGCGCAATATAATGAGGGAGATCGAAGCTGCCGCTTTCCTCGCAAGCCTCGATGATCACGACGCATCGCGCGTGCTTGACCGAGTTCGCCTGCAACGACGCAATCGCGCCGAGGCACGCAAACATCGCGTAGCCGTCGTCGGCACTGCCGCGGCCATATAAACGATCGCCCTCGCGCACCGGATTCCACGGGCCGAGCCCTTCGCGCCATCCCGTCATCTCGGGCTGCTTGTCCATGTGCCCGTAGAGCAGCACGCAATCGTTCGAGTCGCCGGGGATGTCCATGAACAGCAGCGGCGTGCGTCCGTCGAGCTGCACGACCTCGAGCTTCATGCCGCGGATACTCTGGCGCCGCGCCCAATTTTCGAAACGCGCGACGACGCGGTCCATGTGGCCGTGCGCTTTCCAGTCGTGATCGAACGCGACCGACTTGTTGGGGATACGAATGTACTCGACCAATTCGCCGACGATGGAATCGTCCCACAGCCGCTCGACGTGAGTTCGGATCGCTGATTTGTCCATGATGCGAGCCTACGCGAGATGAGTATCGATTGGCAAAATGTCGATTCCGCTTCGCGCTTCCAATACAAACGAGGGCCGATGGATGCGTCGCCCGCGACTGCAAATTCGAACGCCCTCGCACACCGCGACTTTCGCCGGTTCCTGGTCGCGGCGTTCCTCGCGATTCTTGCGACTCAGATCCAGTCGGTCGCAGTCAGTTGGCAAATTTACAGCATCGCGCGCACCCCGCTCGCGCTCGGATACGCCGGGCTGTTCCAGTTTCTGCCGATGATGGCGTGCACGATCCCAGCCGGGCACCTGGCGGATCGTTTCAATCGCAGAACGATCATCGTGGTCAGCAATCTGTGCTCCGCGATTGCGTCCGGCGGTTTTCTGATCCTTGCGCTGTCGGAAACCACCGCCATCTGGCCGTTCTATGTGGTGCTCGCGCTATTCGGAGCGGCGCGCGCATTTGCGGGACCCGCGTCGCAATCGTTCGTGCCGCTGCTGGTGCCACAAGATCAATTTCCGCAAGCCGTCGCATGGGCATCTTCGACGTCGCAGGTTGCGGTGATCGCGGGACCGGCAATCGGCGGTGCGATCTACATCCTGGGTCCGGCGGTGGACTACGGCGTATGCATGATCCTGTTTGTGACTATCGCAATCGTGATGATGGGCATCCGGAGCCGCAGCGCGCGCTACGAAGCGCAGCCCGATACGACGGTGTTCGAGCGGATCACAGCGGGAATCGCGTACGTGTGGCGCAAGCCGCTGATCCTCGGCGCCTTCTCATTGGATTTGTTCGCGGTGCTGCTCGGCGGCGCGACTGCGTTGTTGCCGATCTATGCGCGCGACATTTTGCATGTCGGGCCGCTCGGACTTGGAGTATTGCGCAGCGCGCCCGCCCTGGGAGCGGCGATGCTTGGGATAGCGCTCGGCAAGCGCGCACTGTCGCGACGCGCGGGACGTGCGATGTTCGCATGCGTGGCGATTTTCGGAATCGCGACGATCGTCTTCGGCGTGTCGCGAAACTTCGCGCTCTCGATCGCGGCGCTGTTCGTGCTCGGCGCATCGGACATGGTCAGCGTTTACGTGCGCACCACGCTGACCCAGCTGGCGACGCCGGACGCGATGCGCGGACGCGTGAGCGCGGTGAACCGACTTTTCGTAGGCGCATCGAACGAGCTGGGCGAGTTCGAATCCGGCGTCACCGCGACCTGGTTCGGCACGGTGCCGGCGGTAGTGATCGGAGGCGTCGGCACGCTGGTGATCGTAGCGGTGTGGTACTGGCTGTTCCCAAGCCTGCGCGAAGTTGATCGATTGTCGGAAGTTACGCCATGAAAAAATCCTAACTCTCCTTGAACCAAGAACTTTGCATAACCCTTATATCGCCGATGGAGCGAAGCGCGCTGGAAGCGCGAGATCCTTCGCTGCGCTCAGGATGACTCAAAAATCGGGCCGCCTCACGCGTCATTCTGAGCGAAAGCTGCTGCAGCGAAGAATCTCGCCGGACGCTTAGGCGTTCGGCATTAGAACGCGACGCTCACTAGGCCAAGGAGAGGTTAGGATCGGGACGGCATGCTTTCGATCAGCAGATTCAGCGCGGCCGCCGCGAATGTGCGCATGTTCGCGACGCGGTCTGCGCTGCCGGTCTCGACTGTTAGCGACTTCTCGGCCGGGCCGGCGACTGCGATGCAGCTGTGGCCGGGCGCGTCGCCGTAGCGATTGCCGGTGGGGCCGCTTGCGCCGATCTCCGCGATGCTCCAGGTGACTGCGAATCGCGTGCGAGCGGCGCGTGCGAGGATCGTCGCGCCTTGTTCGGTGACCGACTTGATTCCGGCGAATGCGGAGTCGGGAACCTCGAGCATCGCGCGCCGCGCCTTTAGCGTATAAACCACCGCGCCGCCGATGAAGTATGCCGACGCGCCGGGGACACTCAACAGCGCCGCCGAGATGAGGCCGCCGGTGCTCGATTCGGCGACAGCGACGGTCTCGCGCCGGTCTTTGAGCATCGCAGCGATTTTTTCTGCCAGTGGAATCAGATCCTGCATGCAGGTCTCCCGAGTTCAGAATCGACGCAGATGTTATCGCGCGTTGTAGCCGTCGAGGAAGATCGACGTGACTATATCGATCGCACGCTCGGGCGTCGTGTGCTCGCGGCCGTAGCGGTTGATTCCACGCATCGCACCGAGCAGCACCTCGGCTGCAATTCGAGTGTCGAGGCCGGGCTTCATCGCGCCGCGCTTGACGCCGTCGTCGAGGACGCCGCTAACCAGGCGTGACAGGTCGTTGCGCTGAGCACGATACTGGCGCTCCTGCGACGGTGGCAACGCCTTGGGATCGCGCAGCAGTGCGAAGAACTGACGGCGGGTCCAGAAAAATTTGATAGTGTGCCGAACGATGGTCGCGATCTGATCGCGCGTCGAGTTCGATCCCGCGAGCGCGGCGCGAATTTCGCGCTGCAGTTCCGTGAATCCGTTGATTACCGCTGCCGCGTAGAGTTCTTCTTTCGATTTGAACTGGCGATAAACGCTGCCCTTGCCGACGCCGGCATGCGCCGCGACGTTGTCAATCAACACCAGCTCGAATTCCCTTTCGGCGAAGAGTTCCGCCGCGCTTTGTAGTATTCTTTCGCGCAGGAACGGCGTCGAAGGTCTGCCGCGGCCCTCTTTGCGGCGAACCGGTCGCGAAACCGTCTGCTTTTTAGCCCTCACGACTGGTAACCTGTAATCATCGGCATTCGTAGATAAGTAATCACGCACGGCACATCTGAAATATGGACTGGCGAGTCCAAAATTGCAACAATAGATGCAGGATCGCGATTTGCTAGTTTGGATACGAGTGCTACGGAGAACATGATGGATTCTGACGGCCCGACGACCGGAAAACCCAACGCCTCGCGATATATGCAGGATGCCGAAGTGTCCAGTTGGATCGACAAAGCTGCGCAGCGATGGCGCCTGTGGGCGGTAGTTCTCCTCGTCGCGATTATTGGAATCTGGTACCTGAGCGGGCGCAACCGTTCTGACGCCACGGCGACCTCCGCCGCGATGGCGCATCCGGTCGTTCCGGTGGCGGCGGTGCCGGCGAAAATCGGCGATCTCAATCAGTACATCTCCGCGATCGGAACGGTGACTCCTTACAACACGGTCACGGTCAAGAGCCGCGTCGATGGACAGCTCGTGAAAGTAAATTTCACTGAAGGGCAAATCGTGAAGGCCGGCGATTTGCTGGCTGAGATCGATCCGCGTCCCTACCAGGTGCAGCTTACGCAGGCCGAAGGCACGCTCGCGAAGGATCTTGCGTCGCTCGAGAACAACAAGATTCTGCTCGCGCGCGACAAGGAACTTTACGATCAGAAAATCATCGCGCGGCAGGATCTCGACAATCAGCAATCGTTGGTCGGACAGTTCGCCGGCTCGATCGAGAGCGACAAGGGCGCCGTCGATAACGCCAAACTTCAACTGACCTACAGCCGCATCACGTCGCCGATTACCGGACGGGTCGGGCTGCGGCTGGTGGACGCCGGCAATATTATTCATGCGACCGACACGACCGGTCTTGCGGTCATCACGCAACTGCAGCCGATCGCGGTTGACTTCGCGATTCCTGAGGACGACCTGCCAAGCCTCGAGGCCGCGATGAAGGCGAATCCGCAATTGCCGGTTGACGCTTACGATCGCGACTTCAAGCGCAAGCTCGCCAGCGGAAATCTGCTCACGACCGACAACCAGATCGATCAGTCCACCGGCACGATCAAACTCAAGGCGGCTTTTCCCAACACCGACAACGCGCTGTTCCCGAATCAGTTCGTCAACGCGCGCCTGCTCGTCAACACCATCCCCAATGCGATTCTAATTCCTGCGGCCGGCCTTCAGCGCAGCCAGCAAGGTTCGTTCGTCTATGTCGTGAAGCCGGACCATACCGTCGAGATGCGCCCGGTGACCGTCGGCGCAACCCAGGGCGACGTGATCGCGATCAGCAAAGGGCTCGCGGCAAACGACCTGGTCGTGACCGACGGCGTCGACAAGCTGCAACAAGGCGCGCGCGTAAGCGTGCAGACCGCCGCGATTCCGCCCGGGAGCGTCACCCCTTGAATCTCTCGCGTCCGTTCATTCTGCGGCCGGTCGCGACTTCGCTGCTGATGGTCGGGCTCATGCTCGCGGGGCTCGTCGCCTACGAGCAACTGCCCGTGTCGGCGCTGCCGCAGGTGGACTATCCGACGATCCAGGTCATGACGTTCTATCCCGGCGCGAGTCCGGACGTGATGGCGTCGTCGGTGACGGCGCCGCTCGAGCGCCAATTCGGCGAGGTGCCCGGACTCACGCAGATGACCTCGAACAGTTCGTTCGGCAGCTCGGTCATCACGCTGCAATTCGATCTCAACTTGAACATCGACGTTGCCGAGCAGGAGGTGCAGGCGGCGATCAACGCTGCGGCGACTTATCTGCCGACCGATCTTCCGAACCCGCCGGTCTACAGCAAGACCAATCCGGCCGACTCGCCGATTCTCACGCTCGCGCTGACCTCGAAGGAACTGCCGCTCGACCAGGTTGAAGATCTGGCCGACACGCGGCTGGCCGAGAAGATCTCGCAGCTGCCCGGCGTCGGTTTGGTGAGTATCGGCGGCGGACAAAAACCTTCGGTGCGCATCCAGGCCAATCCGACTTCGCTCGCTTCGTACAGCATGACGCTCGAAGATCTGCGCACCGCGATTTCCGGCGCCAACGTCAACGAGGCCAAGGGCAACTTCGACGGCAAGCAGCAGGCGTACACGATTGGCGCGAACGACCAACTGCTCACGGCCAAGGATTACCTGCCGCTGATCGTCGCCTATCACAACGGCGCGCCGGTCAAGCTGTCCGACGTCGCCAACGCGATCGACGACGCCGAGAACGTCAAGGCCGCGGCCTGGATGAACCTGACTCCCGCCGTGATCGTCAACGTTCAGCGCCAGCCCGGCGCCAACATCATCGCCGTCGTGGATCGGATCAAGGCGCTGATGCCGCGCTTGCAAGCCTCGCTGCCGTCATCGGTGAAGGTGCAGATTCTCACCGATCGCACCACCACGATTCGCGCGTCGGTGGCCGACGTGCAGTTCGAGCTGATGCTGACCGTCGCGCTGGTCGTGATGGTCATCTTCCTGTTCCTGCGCAGCCTGTCGGCGACGATCATCCCGAGCATCGCGGTGCCGCTGTCGCTGATCGGCACGTTCGGCGTGATGTACCTGCTCGGCTACAGCCTCGACAACCTGTCGCTGATGGCGCTGACGATCTCGACCGGCTTCGTGGTCGACGACGCGATCGTGATGATCGAAAACATCTCGCGCTTCATCGAGGAGGGCGACAAGCCGCTGGAAGCCGCGCTCAAGGGCGCCGAGCAGATCGGTTTCACGATCCTGTCGCTGACCATCTCGCTGATCGCGGTGCTGATTCCGCTGCTGTTCATGGGCGACATCGTCGGCCGGCTGTTCCGCGAGTTCGCGGTCACGCTGGCAGTGACGATCCTGATGTCGGCGGTGGTCTCGCTGACGCTGACGCCGATGATGTGCGCGAAGCTGCTCCGCCACACGCCCGAGGATCAGCAGACCTGGTTCTATCGCAAGTCCGAGAAGGTGTTCGAAGACACCATCGCGTTTTACGGCCGCACGCTCGAATGGGTTCTCGAGCACGAATGGGAAACTCTGATGGTCGCGATCGGCACGCTGGTGCTGACGATCGTGCTCTACATCGTCGTGCCCAAGGGATTTTTTCCGGTGCAGGACACCGGCGTGATCCAGGGCGTTTCCGAAGCGCCGCAGAATGTATCGTTCGCCGCGATGGCGCGCGGGCAGCAGGATTTGGCGCGGATTATCCTGCAGGATCCGGCGGTCGAGAGCCTGTCGTCGTTCGTCGGCATCGACGGCACCAACACCACCGTCAACAGCGGACGCATCCTGATCAACCTGAAGCCGCTCGACGAGCGCAAGGTCGATATCTCGACCGTCATCAACCGCCTGCAGCCGAAGTTGGAAGCCGTCAACGGCATCACGCTGTACATGCAGCCGGTGCAGGACCTGACGGTCGAAGATCGCGTGAGCCGCACGCAGTATCAGTACAGCCTCGAAGATCCGAGCGCCGACGAGTTGAACACCTGGACCAACAAGCTGGTCGCGAAGCTCAAGACGATTCCCGCGCTGCGCGACGTCGCGACCGATCAGCAGAACGACGGCTGGGAGGAGCATATCGTCATCGATCGGCTGACCGCGTCGCGGCTCGGCATCACGCCGCAATCTGATCGACAACACGCTGTACGACGCCTTCGGGCAGCGGCAGGTCTCGACGATGTTCACGCAGCTCAACCAGTATCACGTGGTGCTCGAAGTCGCGCCGGAGTTCCAGCGCAATCCGCACGCGCTCGACGACATTTATATTCGCTCGAACACCGGCGGCGAGGTTCCGCTGAGCGCCTTCACTCGATTTGAGCCGGGCGCGTCGCCGCTCGCCGTCAATCATGAAGGCCAGTTCCCCGCGGTCACGATCTCGTTCAATCTGGCGCCGGGCTACGCGCTCGGCGACGCGGTCACCGCGATCGACAGCGCGCGTCAGCAAATCGGAATGCCCGCGAGCATCGAGGCCTCGTTCCAGGGCACCGCCGCGGCGTTTCGCGCGTCGCTGACCAACGAGCCGCTGCTGATCCTCGCCGCGCTGATCACGGTGTACATCGTGCTCGGCGTGCTCTACGAGAGTTACATTCATCCGGTCACGATTCTCTCGACGCTGCCGTCGGCGGGCGTCGGCGCGATCCTTGCCCTGATGATCTGCGGTCAGGATCTGAACGTGATCGCCCTCATCGGCATCATCCTGCTGATCGGTATCGTCAAGAAGAACGCGATCATGATGATCGACTTCGCGCTCGAAGCTCAGCGCAAGGACGGCAAGCCGCCGCGCGAGGCGATCTACCAGGCCTGCCTGCTGCGCTTCCGGCCGATCATGATGACCACGATGGCGGCGCTGCTCGGCGGCTTGCCGCTCGCGCTGGGCACCGGCGTCGGCTCCGAGTTGCGCCGCCCGCTCGGTATCGCGATCGTCGGCGGCCTGCTCGTCAGCCAGGTGCTGACGCTCTACACGACGCCGGTGATTTTCCTGACCTTCGATCGCATGGCGACGCGCTTCGCCAATTGGCGGACCAAAGGTGTGGCGCCTGAAACCCCGAGACAATTCCCGCGCAAGCGTCATGAGCATTTCCGAACCCTTCATAAGAAAGCCGGTCGCGACCACGCTGCTGACGATCGCGCTCGCGCTGGCGGGCGTCATCGCGTTTCGGCTGCTGCCGGTTTCGCCGTTGCCGCAGGTCGAGTTCCCGACCATCCAGGTGCAGGCGAATCTGCCCGGCGCAGCCCCGAGACGATGGCCTCGTCGGTGGCGACTCCGCTCGAGCGCCAGTTCGGCCGCATCGCCGGCCTGACGGAAATGACTTCGACCAGCTACCTCGGCGCCAGCAGCATCGTTTTGCAATTCGATTTGAACCGCAATATCGACGCCGCCGCGCGCGACGTGCAGGCCGCCATCAACGCCGCGGCCGGGCAACTGCCGACGAATCTGCCGAGCAAGCCGACCTATCAGAAAGGTCAATCCCGCCGACGCGCCGATCCTGATTCTCGCGCTCACCTCTGACGCCGTGCGCCCGGGCATGATGTACGACGCGGCCGACTCGATCCTCGAGCAGAAGCTCTCGCAAATCGAAGGCGTCGGCCAGGTCACTGTCGGCGGCAGCGCGCTGCCCGGCGGTGCGCGTCGAGCTGAATCCAACCCAGATGAACAACCTCGGCATCGGTCTCGAGGACGTGCGGACCGTGCTGGCCGCCGCCAACGCCAACCGGCCCAAGGGCGAACTCGCCAACGACACCCAGACCTGGGGCCTGAGCACGACCGATCAACTGCTCAAGGCCGAGGACTACCAGCCGCTGATCGTTCGCTACCAGCAACGGCGCCGCGGTTCGGCTTTCCGATATCGCGTGGGTCAGGGACTCGGTCGAGAACGTCCGCGCCGCCGGGATGGTCGACGGCAAGCCGGCGGTGCTGATCATCGTGTTCCGCCAGCCCGGCGCGAACATCATCGATACCGTCGATCGCGTTTACGCGGCGCTGCCGCAATTGCGCGCCTCGATCTCGCCCGCGATCAACCTCACCGTCGTCATGGACCGCACCACCACCATCCGCGCCTCGGTCCACGACGTCGAATTCACGCTGATGATTTCGATCGCGCTCGTCATCATGGTGGTGTTCCTGTTCCTGCGCAACCTGCGCGCCACGCTGATTCCCAGCATCGTCGTTCCGCTCTCGCTGATCGGCACTTTCGGCATCATGTACCTGCTCGGCTACAGCCTCGACAATCTCTCGCTGATGGCGCTGACGATTTGCACCGGCTTCGTCGTCGATGACGCGATCGTCGTCATCGAAAACATCTCGCGCTTCCGCGAACAGGGGATGGCGCCGCTCGAAGCCGCGATCAAGGGCGCCGCCGGCATCGGCTTCACCGTCGTGTCGATCAGCATCTCGCTGGTCGCGGTCTTCATCCCGATTTTGCTGATGGCCGGAATCGTCGGCCGCCTGTTCCGCGAGTTCGCGGTTACCCTGTCGGCTGCCGTCCTGGTTTCGCTGGTCATCTCGCTGACCACGACGCCGATGATGGCCGCGCATCTGCTCAAGCCGCACGACAAGGAAAAGCACAACCGCTGGTACGTCGCCAGCGAGCGTTTTTTCAACGGGATGCTCGACCGTTACGAAAGCAGCCTGCTGTGGGTGCTCGATCATCAGCCGCTAACCTTGATGGTCGCGCTCGCGACGCTCGGCTTCAGCATCTTTCTCTTCATGGTCGTGCCGAAAGGATTCTTCCCGCAGCAGGATACCGGCCGCCTGATGGGCGCGGTGCAGGCCGACCAGGACACCTCATTCCAGGCGATGCACAATCGGCTGGCCGAGCTGGTCGCCACCATCGATAAAGATCCGGCGGTGGATAACGTGATCGCATTCACCGGCGGCAACGGCGCGACCAACACCGCGAATATGTACATCGCGCTGAAGCCCCTGAGCGAGCGCAAGATCAACGCCGACCTGGTTATCGGGCGCATCCGCAAGGAAGTCGCGCACATCCCCGGCGTCAATCTGTACCTGCAGGCGGTTCAGGATTTGCGCATCGGCGGCAGAATGAGCAACGCGCAGTACCAGTTCACGCTGCAGAGCGACGACCTCAACGAGCTCAACCTATGGGCGCCGAAGGTGCTCAAAAAATTGCGCACCGTCAAGATTCTCGCCGACGTCAGCAGCGACCAGCAGAACAGCGGCCTCGAAGCCAACGTCGTCGTCGATCGCGACACCGCGTCGCGCCTCGGACTCTCGCAGCAGGCCATCGACGACACGCTCTACGACGCCTTCGGCCAGCGGCAAGTCTCCACCATGTACACGCCGCTCAACCAGTACCACGTCGTGATGGAAGTCGCGCCGCAATTCTGGCAAAACCCCGAGTCGCTCGACCTGATCCACGTGCGCTCCAGCACCGGCGGGCAGGTCAAGCTCAGCACCTTCACCCACTTCGCGAATGACCAGACCGCGCTCGCCGTCAATCACCAGGGCCAGTTCCCGTCGGTGACGATCTCGTTCAATCTCGCGCCGGGCGTTGCGCTGGGCGAGGCCGTCGATGCGATCACGCAGGCCGAAGCGCAAATTAAAATGCCCGCGAGCATCCGCGGAACTTTCCAGGGAACCGCGCAGGCGTTCCAGGACTCGCTCAAGAACGAAGGCTTCCTCATCGCGTTCGCGCTCTTCGCCGTGTACATCGTGCTCGGCATTCTGTACGAGAGTTACATCCACCCGATCACGATTCTCTCGACGCTGCCGTCGGCCGGCGTCGGCGCAATCCTCGCGCTGCTGCTGTTCCACATCGAGCTGAGCGTGATCGCGCTGATCGGCATCATCCTGCTGATCGGCATCGTCAAGAAGAACGCCATCATGATGATCGACTTCGCGCTCGAAGCCGAACGCGGCGAAGGCAAATCGCCGCACGACGCGATCTACCAGGCGTGCGTGCTGCGCTTCCGCCCAATCATGATGACCACCATGGCCGCGCTGCTCGGCGGCCTGCCGCTCGCGCTTGGCAACGGCACCGGCTCCGAGCTGCGCCGCCCACTGGGCATCGCCATCGTCGGCGGCCTGATGGTCAGCCAGGTCCTGACGCTCTACACCACGCCGGTAATTTATCTGTACATGGACCGCGTCAGCGCCGGATGGTCCCAACTATGGCGCCGAGCCCTGGGCCGCCCCACCCCATCCCCCACCGAATCCCACGCCGCCGACTGACTATTCAAATTCAAAAAGAACGCGACAGGTTCTATTTTGGTCTCGCCTCCGTGTCATCCCGAGTTCTTCTTCCCGAGTTCTCTTGTCATCCCGAGCGAAGCCGAGGGACCCCGGATTTTTCTGGACGCCAGCCGACGCACTCCGAACCACGGATCAAATCGCGACGTGTGAAGTTCAAGCTTTGATAGGAGCAGGTCCTGGCTCCGAAGTTCTAGCCCACTACCGGCTACTCGCCGGACCCGACATCACTACCTTTGATTCAGCCAATCCTCGTTCTCCGCATTTCTCGCAAATGCTTGTATTTAGGATCAGTCCACTTACACCAACCGAGGTAACCAATCATGATATTGAGAAGGAAAAATAAGACGTAACCAACTACGGTGTCCCAGCCGCCGTTGGAACCGATTACTGCACACAACAAAATGTCATCAAAAAAGAACCAAAAGACGAGAAACGCCACAAAGCCGATCCTTTTTTGCCGGATCGCCCTGACCTCTTGCAAACTGTGATCGTCGCGCATGCGGGATTACCCTACCGATGCCTAAGTACTCCGATTTTTGGAGCCCAGAGCGAAACTAAAATCACGAGCAGAAATCCCGCACTAGCGTAGATGTGGAACGTTTGAGATGACCCGTAAGAAGTAAGCAGACGAAAAACGGAAATGGCAAGTCCTGTCAGAGAACCTCCCAGGATCCAAACGAGGTTGTAGAGCTGAAAGCGGTCGCTTGACTGCTGCGGGTCTCCAATCATCGATCCGTACCAAGACCTCCAACTTCCTGACAGAACGACGGCCGCACAAAACCCCAGCATGAAAGGCGCAAACATGGCGGCGAAGTAACTCGCAGATGAGACCTCCACATATCCTCTAGCGATCGCGACTGGAACGAACATCAGAGAGCAGGCAAATGACATCGATCCCAAAAGGAGAATCACGAGCACGGTCTTGGAAGAAGTGAGCCCGGTGTTCTTCATGCGAAAATCCGCAAAGAAAGATTCACGTCGCCAAATGCCACCGATCCTCTGATCTCGTCAGAGAGGTCCTATCAATTCTCCCTCAGATGCAGCAATAACCGGGTACAGCCAACCTCACGTTGACGACTGACTCAATAGTGGCGGCGGTCGCTTCGTTACCCAGTTGGTCGCTTGATCGTATGCGTGCGCGAGTTGCATGCAGGACATCTCGGCGTGATTCGGGCCTACGATCTGAATTCCCATCGGCAAGCCGCGATCGTTGAAGCCGGCGGGTACGCTGAGCGCCGGGCATCCCGACATCGAGATCGGAATCATCACCTGCATCCAGCGATGGTAGGTATCCATCGAGACGCCGCCGACTTCTTTCGGCCAATGAATCTTCGCGTCGAATGGAAACACCTGGCCGGCGGGCGCGATCATGAAATCGTACTTCTCGAAAAATTTGCGCACAGCATGGTACCACGCGGTGCGCGCCCTCGACGCGATCGCGACGTCCATCGCCGTCAACCGCAGACCGTTTTCGATCTCCCACTGCAGTTCGGGTTTCATCAGCGCGCGTTGGGCGGGATCGGCATAGCCGGCGCGGAACTCGGCCGCGATTTGCCAGCCACGCAGCGCCATCCAACTCTGCCATACGCGCTCGAGCGGGTAGTCGAGCGTCGCCGTTTCCACGTTGCATCCGAGCGCTTCGAAAACCTTGAGCGAACCTTCGCAGAGTTCGAGCACTCCGGGATCGAACGGGATCTGTCCGCCAAAATCGCCGACCCATCCGATGCGCGCGCCTTTGAAGTCGCGCTCGAGCGTGCCCGCGAACGCGGCCGGATCCTCGCGAATCGAAAGCGGGGTGCGCGCGATCGTATCCGGCGATCACCGAAAGAAACATCGCAAGGTCCGGCACCGTGCGAGCCATCGGCCCATGCACTGAAATCGACGGCATGAAAACTTCGTAGGATTGCGACGGCACCCGTCCCGTCGAAGTTCGAAACCCGAACACGTTGTTCCACGCCGCCGGATTTCGCAGCGAACCGCCGTTGTCGCTGCCGTCCGCCACCGGCACCATCCGAAGCGCGACCGCGACCGCCGCGCCTCCGCTGCTGCCGCCGCACGTCTTCGATTGATCGTACGCGTTGAGCGTGGTGCCGAAGACCGGATTGTAGGTTTGAGAGCCGAGCCCGAACTCCGGCACGTTGGTCTTGCCGATCAGGATCGCGCCGGCGCGTCTGATTCGCTCGACCAGGATCGAATCGTCGCGCGGAAAAAAATTCTTGAACAGCGGCGATCCCATCGTGGTGCGGATTCCGCGGGTCGGCTCGAGATCCTTCACCGCATGCGGAAAGCCGTGCATCCAGCCGAGATACTCGCCGCGCGCAATTTGCGCGTCGCGATCCTTCGCCTGCTCGATCAAACTGCTCGCGCGGCTCGAAGCGAAACGATCGCGTTGACCTGCGGATTCAGGCGCTCGATCCGATCGAGATACGCGTTCATCACCTCGACGCACGAGACTTGGCTACGACTTGATCGCGCGCGACAGCGCTACCGCGTCGAGATTTACAATTTCCCCCGTATTCACGATTACGTTTTAGCGCGATCGCACTGTTGCGCCACTTCCCATCCAAGCTCCGCCGTAATTCGCGCCTTCGCTCCCCGCAATGCCGCATCGGGGCCGCTCGCGTTGCCGAGTTTCGCGCGCATCGCGATTCCTTGCGCGATCGCGGCGCCGCGAAAAAACGAAAACGCAACGAAGTACATCAGATCGGGGACGCTCGCTCGGCCGACGCGCCGGCAGTATGCGGCAACGAATTCCTCTTCGCTCGGAATTCCATACGCGTTCAGATCGATGCCTTGAAAACTCGACACGCCATCGATGCCCGGCGGGCAATGGTACGCGCGGCAGGCCCACGCCAGGTCGCCCATCGGATGCCCGAGCGTCGAAAGCTCCCAATCAAGCACCGCGACCACCCGCGGCTCGACCGGATGAAAAATGATGTTCTCGATCCGGTAGTCGCCGTGCGCGATCGTCGTCTCGTCATCCGCCGGGATGTGCCGCTCGAGCCATTCGATCAACCGATCCATCTCGGGAATTTCGTCTGATCTTCGACGCCTCGTACTGCTTCGTCCATCGCGCGAGCTGGCGCTGAACATAAGCCTGCGGCCGGCCGTAGTCGCCGAGTCCCACCGCGCGAAAATCGACCTTGTGCAAGCGTGCGAGCACGTCGTTCATCGAGTCGTAGCAGGCCGCGCGCTCCTGCGGACTCGAATCCAGCATCATCGGGTCGCGCATGATGCGTCCCTCGACAAAGTCCATCACGAAAAACGCGGTGCCGATGACGCCGGCGTCCTCGCACAGAAGATGCACGCGCGGCACCGGCACATCAGTCGCCGCGAGCGCCTTGATGATCCGATATTCGCGATCGACCGCATGCGCCGACTGAAGCAGCGTGCCCGGCGGCTTCTTGCGCATCACAAAGCGCGCATCCGGAGTCTCGAGCATGAAAGTAGGATTCGATTGCCCGCCAACGAATTGCCGAACGACAAGCGGCCCGCGAAAATCCGGCATGCGCTCGACAGATACCGCTCGAGCGACGCCTCGTCGAACCGATGATTCTCACGAACCGCACTGACATCGCCTTCGAGCGGCATCACCTCTCCCCCTGGCCCCCTCTCCCTTCTGGAGAGGGGGAAGAAGCCAATTAGTCATCTCTTTTCTCCTTCTTATTCCCCTCTTCTGAAGGGAGAGGGGTTAGGGGAGAGGTGTATTTCGCAATTCCCCTCAACACCCCATCCAAATCAAGATCGACTTCACTATTGCTGACGCGCAGCGTTCTTATCCCCATTTCCAACAGCGCGCGATCGCGCGTCATGTCGTGCTCGGTTCTGCCGAGATGTGAAGCGCCATCTATTTCAACCGCGAGTTTCGCCGATGCGCAATAGAAATCGATTATGTATCCGGCGACGACCTGTTGTCGCCTGAAGTGAAGGGCACCAAAGGCATCTCTTCTGAGCGCTTGCCACAGGATTTTCTCCTGCGGCGTCATCCTGCGTCGCAAATCTCTGGCGAGCTGAAGCTTCTCGCGAGTCACAAACTGGTTTTTGGTTATCTTCACCTCTCCCCTAACCCCTCTCCCTTCTGGAGAGGGGAATCGGTCAGTTCAGACTTATCGAAGACCTTTCGCGACAGCTAACCTTTCCTCTGGTTCCCCTCGCCTGAAGGGAGAGGGGCTAGGGGAGAGGTGTCGCGCTCCCGGTCTGCGTCGGCTCAGCACTCGGCGTAGTCTCAGGTTCCAGCACGCAACTCTGAATCTCACTCTGCGCCTTGTCGGTGTCCACCGGGTTGAGATGCGGGACTCCTGTCAGCCATCCCCATCCAAGTTCTTCCCTGACGTAGTAGGAACGCCGCTCGGTGTCGTATTCGACTTCGTCGGTTTTGTCGGTCGTCATAGTGCAAACGACCTTCTGCCCGGCCGGAACTATGAATGCATGGTAGCCGCCCGGACCGATTCGCGCGGTTTCTTCGCCGCATGTGACCGCCGGCCGCAGCTCCGACGATCCATAACTGTACGGCCGATAGACGTAGATCACCGCGTTGCCAGGCGGCGACGAGATTTTCTCAAAAGGCGTCCCTTGCACGGCGCATCCGATTGCCGCAGAGGCGACGATGCCGAGCAACAATAGCAGCCGCAAGCGATTCATTGTCCCGAGGATGCGGTCGGAGTCTTTTGCGTTCCCGCGCCCGCGACGGCTTTCGCCAGGCGGTCTTCGTCGCTGTAGATCTTTTGATCGATTCTTTGCCGCACTGCCGCGCGCGCGGCCTCGTCCACCTCCGCGTGGGTGACGTCGTGGTACAAATTGTACGACTTGGACGCATGCTCCTTTGCGGTGTAGTCGGCAAGAATCGTGTCGCCCGAGCTGATCGACAGCGACGCAAACGCCGTGACACCTATATCGCCGAGCGGAGCACCGATCAGGTTGGCCGGATCGAGCGCGCTGATAGCCAGCGGCACGTGATAGTCGTCGTGCGTCAATTCCTCGCGATAGGCGAAGGTCACCGGCGAGTTATCCGACAAAGACATCGCGACCGCGGGCGGCAATTCATCCTTGTTACCCGAAATCAACTTGCCCTTGAATGGCAGCGGATGGGCGGGCACGTCGACAACCTTGGGCGCGATCACAAGTTGTGCGTTCGATTGATCCGCGATCGACGTTTGCGACTGCGATTGCGACAGATTCGACTGTTGAGAGCTACACGCCGACGCGGCCAGCACAGCAATCGAGACCGCGAGAACAAATATATGTCGCATAACCTGCCGGCGCCGCGTGTCGAGTATCTTTCGCGGCGCCTTATCAAAATATTATCAGAAAACTCATCTCTCCTTGACGATACCGTGAGCGACGTAAACGGTGCCGCCCAGCATTTGCTCGACCTCCAGCTCTTGCAAAATAGCTTCGAGATTGCTCCACGGACGCGCCAGACCCTCGAGCGTGCTGGTCGATCGCAACGCGGCGTTCCATACGAAGAGATTCAGCGGCAGCGTGCGAATCGGCGCCCACTTGAGTCCAGCCGCGACGATCCGCGCGCCCGGTCTGAGATGGCTGACGACATTGGCGAGCGCCTTGGGCGTGCGCATTATGTCGTGCGTGAAATGAAACAGCGCCGCGTCGGCGGCCAGGGGAATCGCAGCTTCCTCGACCGACGCCGAGACGAACTCGACGTTCCTCCATTCGTTCTCAGCCGCACGCGCACGCGCCAGCTCGAGCATCTCGGGACTTTGCTCGATTCCGACGATCGAGCCCTCGGGGCCAATAAAATTTTCCAGCGCGGTCAAGCTCAGACCGGTGCCGCAGCCGACATCCAGAACGCGATCGCCCTTTTTCAGACGCAGCAACTCGATCGCGCGATGCCGCACCGGCTCGAACAACAAAAGCTCGAAATCATAGATCCGCGCGCGCGACCGATATTGGCGCAGCGCAGTCGAGCGGTTCGGCGAAAACCACCGCGCCAGTCTCTGGAATGCTTGCGATCGATCGTCGGAATCCTGATCCACCTTCGATACCTTGTCTTGTCAAAGTATCACGAGGCTGACTTCAAGTATCAGGAAGGCGGCGCGGCGGCGGGTTTGCGGGTCATGCGGAGGCGGCGGCCGGTCAGGCGGGTGCCGGTGTTTTCATCGACGACCAACGGACGCACTTCGCGGCCCGTTTCGTTATCGACGAGAATTACCGGCGGGCCGTTTTCGCCCCATAGCCAATCGCTGCCCCATCGCCACATCGCGGCGAGCACGTCCCAGAACGCCTTGCCCTTGTCCGTCAGCCGGTACTCGTATCGCGGCGGGCGATCTTCGTAGGAAACTTTTTTCAGCAGGCCTTCATCGACCAGTCGATCGAGCCTGCGCGCGAGCACGGCGCGCGGGACTTTCAGCGCGCGCTGGAAATCCTCGAAGCGGCGGCGCCCCGCGAACGCCTCGCGCATCACTAGCGGCGTCCACCAATCGCCGACCAGGTCGGTGGTGCGTGCGATCGGGCACGGCCACTGATCGAAGCGAGTCCGCCGCATCAGGCCACCGCCTCGATTCGCGCCGGCACGTGTTTGTGAAACGGCGTGCCCGCGAACCAGTCGCGATCCTCGGTGACCGTCAGCTCGTTGGGCGCGACTCCGTGCTGAAATTCCTGGCCTTCGCGATCCGGGTACCACAGTCCGGTCCCGTTCGGCAGCGCGACGTGACCGGGCAGCATCGTATCGGTGAGCTCGACTACACTCTCGGCACTCGCGCGCTTGGTTGTGATTCGTACGCGGCCGCCGCTTTGGACTCCAAGTGCGGCGGCGTCCGCCGGATTCATCCATAACGCGCCCGCCGGATCCTTTGGGCGCCATTTCGGATCGCGGATGATCGTGTTGGCGGTCCCGGAGCGTCGCTGTCCGGCCGAGAGCACGAATGGAAACTCAGGGTCGTGAGACGGCTGCTCATCGCGAAGTGATTTCAGTTCGGGCATCAACTCGGCGATGGTCAGATTGATTTTCTGGTCGTGAATTCTGCGCCAGGTTTCTTCATACGGATCGACGCTCATCACGACTCCCGAACGATTTTTCAGAATCGCATCGAACAGGGCGTTTGCCAGTGCGGGACCTTCTTCTGTAAAGCCTGCGCGACGCAATGACTCCGGATACCTGCGCGAAAAGTTGAGCGCGATCCCGAAGAGCGACGCAGCGTTTTCGTTTCCCGCTCCAAGCGTCGGGCCGAAAGTCTCATACAGCAGCACGGTCATCACTTCCGCCAGATGAGGCCGCTCCGAAACTACTCGCATCAGCTCCATCGCGTAGGCCTGTCTCCCTTTGGCTGCGGCCGCGTGCAGCGGAGCGACGTCCTCATCTGTCATCGCGCCAAGCTCGCGAACCAGCCGGCGATGAATTTCTCCCTCAGGCAGCGTTCCGGGAAGAGCATCGAGAATCGGCGCGCGGAGCGTGAACGTGTTGGCGTACTCGGTCTCGCGTATGGAACGCCGCGCCGAAGAAAGTCGCTTCCCATTTTTCGTACTGCGACGACGCCGGCAGAACGTAGTGGGCCTCGCGCGCGGTTTCGCTCATCGCAACATCGATCACGACGACAAATTCCAGCGCCCGCAACGCTTCGCGCATCCGCGCGCTGTCGGCGACCGAGTGCGCGGGATTTTCGCTCTCGACGAGCATCGCGCGGAAACGCTTGGGATGGTCGGTCAGGATTTCATCGGGAATCACGTTGGCCGGAATCATCCCGCCGATGATGCGATGACCGCCGACCGGACTGGTCTGCGACGAAAGCGCGCCGCCGAACATCCCGGTCAGGCTCGTGCCCGCATTCATGCCGCCGGCCTTCCCGACGTTTCCAGTCACCGCGAACAGAAGCTTCTCCAGGTAGGAGTTGAGCGTGCTATGAAGCGACTGCTCGATACCGAGATCTTCGTAAACCGAAACGCTCGACGCGCGCGCGATTCGGCGCGCCACGTCGCGAACCAAAGACTTCGTCGAGGCCCGCGCGCTGCGCAGTAATCCGCGACCGGCACCTCGTTCAGCGCTGCGAAAAGTTCGTCGCTGTTTTGCGTGCGCTCGCGAATGTAGTCGTGACTGATCAGATCCTCCTGCACGAGCACGCCAAGAATCGCCGAGAGACAGAAAGCGTCGGTGCCGGGACGTACCCGCAAATGATAATCCGCCATCTCCGCAGTTTCGGTGCGGCGCGGATCGATCACGACCAGCGCGCGATTCGGGTCGGCCGAAATGTCGCGCAGAATCGGACGCGCGCGCTGAAAGCCATGCGACTGCCATGGATTCTTGCCGACGAATACCGCGACCTCCGCTTGCTGGTAGCTTCCGCTGAGGCCGGTCCCGAAAAGCTGATGGTCCACCCAAAACTCGCCGGTCTTTTCCTGCGCCAGCGCGTTGGAGCTGAACACCGAACCGAGCGCGCGCCGCGTCGACGCACCGTAGCTGCCGCATAGATGATTGCCCTGCCCGCCGCCGCCGTAATAGAAGATGCTCGCGCCGCCGTGGGTATCGCGCACGCGCTTGAAGCCGGCCGCGACCTCGCGAATCGCGGTGTCCCAGTCGATTTCCTCGAAGGTGCCGTCGGGACGCCGCCGCAGCGGCGAGGTCAGCCGATCCCGGCCGTTCTGGTAGTAGTCAATCCGCTGCGCCTTCTCGCAAGCGTAGCCCTTCGATGCGACGTGATCGCGATTTCCGCGCACGCGTGTGATATGACGCCCGTCGAGCTTCACCTCGACCCCGCAGTTCACGCTGCACAGGATGCAAATGGTCTTCTGCCAGTCGTCGCTCATGGTGGGCCTCCTAAGTTCATCTAGCGAACTACATAGTTCAACAAGAGAATGAACTACAGGCCCACGGGATGCAAACGCCGAACTTCAGGGAGCGAAAGTCAGCGCATTTGGAGCGTCGATGCTGGTGCGGTTCCGATCCGAGGTGATGAATAGTCTTGGCTTCGGACTGCCACTCGACCCGATTGATCCGGCCGAAAATTCAGCGAGGCTCCCGGTACAACCTCCGTGGACGCGGGTATTGGCCACGAACAAGTTATTCGATCTATCTACCGCGAGGCCGTACGGAACCATCGAGGCTCTGGTTGCAATCGCCGTCGCGCTGAGCCGCGCTCAGCACCGCGGCCGGGGTAATATTCTGAGAAAGTCCCGATCCAGCCAGGTCGCTCGCGGAAAACTTGTAAACGTTATCGCTTTCCTGATCCGCCAGCCACAGATTGCCGCTGCCATCGAATGCGATCGTCTCCAGATGCACAAACTCGGACCGCGCGATTCCAAAAACCGGATCGATGTTTTAATTTCCCGCCGTCAGGCCACTGATTTGAGCTTTGTCGAATCTGAAGACCTCGCCGTTGCCACCCTGACCGTTGACGCGATCCTCATCGACTACCCATAGATTGCCAGCCGCGTCGAAACTCAGGTGTGAAGGCGAGTCGAACTTGAAGCTGGCCGCATTCAGAATCACGTCAGGCGTAGGATTGCCGCTGCCCGCGTATTGCGCGGGCGTGTACATGAGAATCGTTTGCCCGTCCTCAGCACCCACCCACATGTTTTGCGCCGAATCGAAAACGATCCCCTCCGGACCGTTCAGAAAACTTCCGGGATCCTTCCCTCCCAGGTTGAAGAGCATTTGCCTCGGCGGGAAAGCAAAATCGACACCAAGCGTCGTTTGTCGAAAGTTCCGCTAAATCAAATACTTCAGCCGCATTTCGCCGGCCTGAAGAATCGCGACTCATGAAGAAAAAATTACTGAGGAGTGAAGAAACTCCACGGTGACGCCCTGAAGATATGGGACCTTACTGGAAGAATGGTCCGACGAAAATCAGGCACGCTGTTTGCGACTACGGCAGGACTTCAAATGTTGTGAACGGAGCCAAGTCAACAGCTTGCAAAATTTGCAGTCTCTCTGGGGCGGCATCTTTATTAATGCTGCGGAAATGAAAATCCAGTTCGTAGCATCGAGAGGAAAGTTCAATGGACGATAAGCCAACGCACAAGATAAAGTCGGATTCATCGAACGAGAAAAATCCAGGCGGCCCGCAACCGCATAGCAGGCGAGCTTTTCTAAAGGGGATTGGCGCCGCCGGTGTCGCAGCGCCGTTCGTGGCGATCGCGACCAAGGCAGCCGCCCGAGGGCCGAAGATTCCCGACGTCCTCTCCGATACCCACTCCAGTCAGCTTAACCTGAACAGCCGCCCCAAGGAGGCGTACGACCGCCGGGTCAGCGCGGCGAAAGAAGATCGCCATGTAAAGGTCCCTAATCATCCCAACAATGGAGACGAGGCGCTCTATCCTACCCGGATTGCGAACTTCACCAAGGGCTTCGCGCACAACTCGTTCGGCGAAGTCGATCCCACGGTTTACACAGATTACCTGGCCGCGGTGAATACCGGTAAGCGCTCGGATTTCGACGCGTTGCCGATGGGCGGCAACGAACCGCTGGTCGATCCGCAGGCTGGGCTCGCCTACGACCTCGAGACTTACGACGCGTCGCAGAATTCAATTCCGCCGTTCGACACGCTCACCAGTCCCGGCCTCGCAGCGCAAATGGTCGAAGCGTACTGGCAGGCGCTGACCCGCGATGTTCCATTCTCGCAATACGCCACCGATCCGACGATCGCCGCCGCGGCCAGCGAGTTGTCGGGACTATCCGCCTACACCGGTCCAAAAATCGGCGGCAAGGTCACGCCGCAGTCCCTGTATCGCGGCTTCACCGCCGGCGACTTGATTGGTCCATACATCTCGCAGTTTTTTATTCAGCCGTTCAGCTATGGCGTGATTCCATTTGCCGGATACCAGACGACGCTGCCCGGCGATTTCGGAACCGACGTCGGCTCGTGGTTGAACATTCAGAACGGCGCACCTGCGGCGCTTCAGCCCGGCAATCCGGATTCGCAGCTCAGGTATATGCACACTGCGCGCGACGTCTCGGAATACGTTCACAACGATGTGTTGTTCATGGAATACCTCAACGCGGCGCTGATGCTGATCAAGATGCGGGCGCCGCTGAATTCGGGAAATCCCTACCCGCAGACGCTTAAATCGGAGACCGGGTTTATCACCTTCGGCTTCCCGATGGTCGAAGTGCTTGTCGCAGAAGTGATGGCGCGCGCGATCAAGAACGCATGGATGCAGAAATGGTTCATCCATCGCATGGCGCGTCCCGAGGAAATCGCTGGACTGGTGCATTTCACAATCACCGGTCAGAAGAGCTATCCGCTCGACAGCAGCGTGTTGAACTCGAAAGCAGCGGCAGCAGGTATTCTCGCGCAACGGCAACTACTTCATTCCGTTGTCATATCCCGAGGGATGTCCACTGCATCCGTCGTATCCGTCAGGCCATGCCACCGCGGCGGGCGCGGCAGTCACAGTGTTAAAATGGTTCTTCGATGAGACCTTCGTGATTCCCAGCCCTTTGACCACAACCTCCGACGGACTCTCAGTGGTTCCTTATACTGGCTCTGATGCGGGTCAAGATGACGGTGGGCGGCGAACTAAACAAGCTGGCGTCGAACGTGGGAATTGGACGGGCACTTTCGGGAATCCACTGGCGTCAGGACATCGCGCAAGGAATGTTGCTAGGCGAGGCGGTCGCGATAAGTCTGCTGACCGACCAGGCGCACCTCTATAATGAGAACTACACCGGCTTCACCTTCACCAGCTTCAACGGGACCAAGGTGACGATCTGACGACCCCGATTAATCAGAATAAAGCCACAAGAAGGCCATCACTAGCAGGACAACTAAGACGACGATCGCTACTAGAGAGTTCATCCCAAAATTCTTCTATTAGTCGATGCGACCTTTGGCTCCAACGTTGGCGGAGGGGGGAGGGAGTCGAACCCTCCGGCAACAATATTAGCCGCCAAGCCGGTTTTGAAGACCGGTGGGGCCACCGGGCCCCTTCCTCCTCCGCCCTTATTTATTAAGGACTTACGGCGATTTGCACAACCCGACGACCGACCAGAGTGCCCACTTACTGCCCACAATTTTTGATTTCGGTTTTGGAACGCGAGAATATCGATCACTCGCGCGGTCAATATGCGAAACCGGACGGCACTCACAATCCCGTCCAGCTACGTCAGCTAGACGAGCTCCGACGCCACAACAAGAGCGAGCCGGCCATTGTGCTCTGCCGCCAGTTCGTCCACTTGCTCCGATACGCTGACTCGCATACGTGGAAGTGGTTTCGCGATCATCGAGACCGTTTGAACCAATAGAGCACGGGCCAGCGCAGAGTCAGGACGCCGGCCCGTTACTGACCGGCATAAGGGGGTGGAACACTGGTCAGCGTCCCTCTTGTATTGAATCGCCGCGCGAGCGTCTATCGGACAGTGAGTGATCTAAATTGAACTGCGCGTAGAGGGCTCGCGAATGCTCGCTTCGAATAGAGCGTTTGCTATCGTTTTCGCATGCGCGATGCTGGTCTCTCTGTGAGCATTGCGGGGAAATCGGCGCTCCACGGTTGATCGATGCTCCATGCCTTGGACCGAATGCTGCCTGGACATTGGTCTGTGTGACGGCTGCTCTGACAGACTCACAGATTTGGAGACGGCTATTTGGGATTGGTTTCGCAAGAAGTAGACAAATCAGACGTGAGGGAAGGAAATGATACCGAGTTTCAAGGGCCATCACTTTGTTGAAGATTCAAAGCCCGGTGAACCGCCGTCGGGGCATCACTGCGAGCGATGCGGATTGAAAGCTGCAGTGAGGCCAGACGGTTCAACCTATTTTGAAGTTGGCCGAAGGCGGATATTTCAGATGCCAAGTGATCACACTCCGCTGAACGCTTTGCCTATACCGGTATGCACGGTCCACCCTCGTCCGGCGTAGTCCGCATTGGTCCGCCATTCCACTTGATCGCGCATGATCCCGGCTGGTCCCGCTCAGATTGCGTAGCGTATATACTCACGCGTGCGCCACGCCGAGAGAAAGGACGAGGGCGGATTGCTCGGTGCTACCCACATAAGCGTCTATCCTGTTGCCACCGCCAGTCGATCTTGGCACCCGAGCAAGCTGGTCGAACGCTTCGGCAATTGCCGCGGTCGAAAGAGCGACCTTGTGTACTGTCCTCCGGGAAAGCCACGCAGGCTTCAGTGAAACGTCGCGGTCACTTCTTTTTTAAAATTCCCATAGCGCCTTGAAGAGTTCCGTCGCTCTTTATTGTGAGAGTCGACATGCTGGCCAACATCCCATCTGAAGGATAGTGGATTGTGATCTTATCGTCCTTCACGTCGTATGGTGTCCCGTCAGGATCGGCCATTCCTCCCATGTTCAGAAAGGCCTTGCCGTCTTTGAACTCCAGGGTCAAACGACCGGTGGTATCTGTGTATACATCGCTCGGGCTGCTTGAATGGCAACCCGCCACTAGGAGGGTGGATGCAAAGGCAGCTGCTGTAGTGAGCGTTACCAGAAACCGGTACTTGACCACTGTTCGCCTCCTGTCGATTGTTTCGCTCAGCGGGACTATTGTGAATTGTTCTCACCGACCCAATCTTCATTTGTTGAATCAGGCGATTTCGCTATTCCATCTTCACCAGCAATCCGCGTGATCGCGCCGCCTCGAACATCCATCGGAAGAAGAAGATCGCAAAGATGAAATAAATCACGTTCAAACCGAGACCCAATCTGAAGTGCGAGACTGAAAATCCGCCCCTTTCGATAACCTCGCGCATACCTTCGAATGATTGAGTCGTAGGCAGTATCGAGGCTATCGGACGCAGGAAGCCTGGCAACGAACTCAACGGGTAGAACACGCACGATAGCGGCATAAGTATACCGGCGAAGCTCCACGCCATCGCCTGGAACTTCGTGGTGTAGCGGAAGATCAAGCCGGTGACGGCGATACCCATCGCAACCGCGAAGAGAACCAAATTCAAAATGAACGGAAGTAGCATCGGTAGCATTGGAAACATGTCGTAGTGATAAAAGAGCCACGCGATGAAAGCCCCGACGCCCAAGCCGACCATCGCCTTCGCAAGAGTGACGACAATCAAGCCCGTCACGTATTCGGAAACGCTCAGCGGTGAAGCGAATAGACTAACAAGGTTTCGCGACCACAGCTCTTCAAGGAATCCTACTGCCATGTCGCGCTGAAACGCATTGAACAGCCCCCAGAGAATCACCGCGCCGAGCAGGCAACTAACTACGCCAGGCTTCAAGGCATCGCCATGGCGGAGATAAAGAGTGAAGAATCCCCAGACCAGTATGTTCACCACCGGCCAATAGACCATGTAGGTGATGTGATTCGCGTTGTGAATCACCTCGTAAGTGTGCCGCAGGATGACGGATCTAATTCGATACAGCTTCATCTGGGCGTGCGCCCTGCGATGCGAATGAAGACCTCTTCGAGAGCAGGTGCGTTGCGATCTTCGTTCAAAATTGAACGAGTGACTTCGATCGGAGTTCCAGTTGCGATGATGCTACCCTTGCTGAGGAAGAGAATCCGGTCGCACATTCGCTCAACCTCGTGCATGTTGTGCGAGGTATAGAGGATCGTTGTCCCGCGGCTCTTCTGCAGATCGAGCAGCACCTCTCTAACCTGCACCGCCGCCTGGGGATCGAGGTAGGCAGTCGGCTCATCGAGCAACAGCAATTCCGGATTGTTCAGAAATGCCTTGCAGAGTCCGACGCGCATGATCTCGCCGGAGGATAGCCGCGACATCGGCTTTTTCTTCAGTCGCCCAATCCCAAATTTCTCCAGCAGCTCGTTGATTTTCACTACGGGATCGCGAACGTTGTAGATTCCAGCGAAGACAGTCAGGTTCTCCAGCACGGTGAGCCGGACCGGGAATGCCATGTATGGCGACGTAAAATTCAATCTTTGCAGTATCTGTTCGCGGTCCGTTTCGAGATTCTTCCCGAACAGTCGCACGCTGCCGGCATTCGGCGAAATCAGGCCCAGCATCATATGAATGATGGTGGTCTTGCCGGCCCCATTGGGACCGACAAGGCCAGCAATTTCTCCGGCGTGAACGACGAATGATACGTCGTGGACCGCCGTGAACTTGCCGTAGGTTTTCGTTAATCGCTCGACGGTAACGAGCATCGCGCCACAGTACGCTACGAGCTCATCCAAAAACAAACGGTTCGTATGCGCTATTTTGCGCGCTCGAACCGTGTTCGATGAGTGTTCGATGCACAGCCTATGCGGCAGCTTGCGTGTTCTCTATGTAACTCCGGCAAAGTAAAAATTACCCGACTAAATCGCTTGAAACATGACAGCAAAATTCGTATTCTGCCGCTCCAGTTTGGTTCTCGGTCTGATAAACGACAAACATTGATGGGGGCGAGATCGCGAAGGAGAAGATAACCAATGGCTTCACTGTTTCCATCCTTGCCTAAAGTCGATATCGCCCGGGGTTCTCGCTTGCCACGGATTTGTATTGCTACGTGGGAGATCGAAGGACCATCTCGCAATGCTGGCATAGGTACTGCCTACACCAGTCTGGCCGACGCGTTGAAAAGAGCCGGCTACGACGTGAGTATCCTGTTCCTTCTCGGATGTCATCCCACTGACGGAAACATGATCGATTGGGTTGACTACTACCGCACCGAGAAAGGCATGAAATTGATTCCGCTTCCCGATGGCGCATGAGCCGCAGGATTCATGCCGCTTGGGCCTCGAGCGTTTCATATCACACCTATGTTTGGCTGAAAGAGCATCAGCACGACTTCGATGTGATTCATTTTCCCGAGTGCCAGGGGTCTGGCATTTTACAGCTTGCTGGCGAAGCGCCAGGGGCTCGCTTTCGGTGACGCGACCTTTGTGATCGGTACCCATGGTCCGACATTCTGGGTAAAGGAGGGGAGCCAGGACTATATACGCAATCTGGGAGAGCTCGAGATTGATTTCATGGAACGTGTGAGCGTCTCCGCTGCGGATATCGTCGTGAGTCCCAGTCAGTACCTGCTCAACTGGATGCAACAGAATGGTTGGGAGCTTCCCGAACAGACCTATGTTGCACCCTACGTCCTTCCGAAGACAGTACGATCCGAAGAAGCCGTGCCGCGTCAGACCCGAAAGGAAGGTTCGAGAAATAGTATTCTTTGGGCGACTTGAGATCAGGAAAGGTCTTAAGCTCTTTTGCGATACGGTGGATGAACTCTGCGCGGATAGTCCCCATCGCGATTTTGAGGTCACCTTCCTGGGAAAGGAAACCCAACTCTATGGTCGCTCGAGTATCGGCTATATCAGCGATCGATCGAAAGCCTGGAACGTTCCGTGGCACCTCGTCGCGAATAAGAATCAAAAGGCAGCAATCGAGTATCTTCGAGAAGATGGGCGATTGGCAGTGGTCTCGTCTCTCGCGGACAATTTTCCTAACACGGCGCTGGAATGCGTCGGCGCCGGCGTACCGCTACTAGTCAGTAATGTCGGCGGCATTCCGGAGATCATCGATCCTGCAGATAGAGAGAATGTTTGCTTCGAGCCGCGACCGGACGTGCTGGCAGAACGTATCAGAAGTGCGCTTGAACAGGGCGCCTTTTCGGCGCGACCGTCGGCTTCATTCGCTGACACCGAAGGTAACTGGGTGCGTTGGCATGCCGGCCTTTCGAATCGAGCCAAAAATGAGCAGCCCGCTCGTAAGGAACGGGCCGCGGGCAGAGAATCGATCTTTCCGTTGGTGAGCGTGTGTTTCGCGTACAACGTCAGGGAGAAAGGGCGCCGAAGCCACGTTGGCGTCGCTGAAGCAGCAAGATTATCCGCATCTGGAAATCATTGTGGCCGAGTGCGGAAGCGAGGGTTCGTCAGCGTCAAAGGCATCGCCTGGCCGGTTAGGAGACCACGAACTGCGCAAGATTTATCGGCGCGGTAGCGAGATGGGCGCGGCCAGGAATGCAGCGGTACGCGAGGCAAAGGGCGAGTATTTGTTCTTCGTCGATGATCACACCCTCTTGTTGGCGCCCAACGCGATTTCCGTCTTCGTCCAGGTCGCGCAACGCGTAGATGCCGACATTCTCACCTCAGCAATCAGCTTTTTTCTGGGGTCGTCGAATGGCTCGTCGGAAAGTCGCCTCGAACATTCGCGCCGGCCGTTCCTCGGAGGCGATGCCGCTACGGGTGCTTTCGTCAACTGCTTCGGCAGCACCAACGCGCTCGTGCGGCGCGACGCGTTCGACACGATCGGAGGATTCAGCGACGAAGCGGTATCAACCCTTGACGACTGGGAGCTCCTATCCAAAGCAGCTCTGTCAGGCCTGCGGATCGAAACGATGCCGGAAGTATTTCTCTGGCACCGTGAAGATCAGGATCGGGAGAGCATGGTGCACTCGCTCGTGAACGCGGTTCGTAGCGCTCGGCCCTATACCATACCTGGTCGCCAGGTCGCGCCTGCCGTCGAGCGGACGCTGTCCAAGGTGGTGCAATTCGGCCAGGGACTGAAGTTCGAGCGAGATGCTAACACTGGAACTCCTCTCTCGCGCGGAGAACAGGGTCCTGCTGTGACAGGTTGAGCAGCGAAGCAGTAGCCAGGTAAGCGGAGGAGTTACTTTTCGCGGGAAGGACCAAGTGACGGCCGATTAGTTTCGATATGCCATCTTCACGCGCTGTACTGGTACTTGGAATGCATCGCAGCGGAACCAGTGCGCTTGCCCGCGGCCTGCAGATGCTGGGCGTCTATTTGGGGAACGACTTTATAAGCCCCAAGCCCGATAACCCTACCGGTTATTGGGAGGATAGGAACATCTTCGAGATCAACGAACGCCTGCTGGCTGTCTTCGGGCTCAAGTGGGAAGAGATTGCGCTGATCGATGACGCTCGATGGGACGAACCTGGCGTAGAAGCCCTGCGTACCGAGGCTGTCGCGTACCTGAAATCGCAATTCGTGAGTCATCCCTTATGGGGATTTAAGGATCCGCGCACTATTCGGCTGCTACCCTTCTGGCGCTCAGTGCTAAGTGCGCTTGAAGTAGATGAATGCTATCTGCTGGTGATCAGAAACCCGCGCAGCGTAGCCAATTCTCTTATCCGGCGTCATGGGATGGACGCGGTAACAGCGCACTTGCTGTGGCTGGTTTACGTAGTCCCGAACTTAAGTATGATTGCCAATCGACCATTTATTGTTGCCGACTACGACCTGGTGATGGCCGATCCGCGACAGGAGCTTAAACGCATCGCCCAAGGTTCTGAAAATTCCGTTGACTGATGCCGGCAAGGCGGGGATCGATCAGTTTGCCAGCGACTTTCTCGATCCGAATTTGCGGCATAGCTTCTTCAACGTCTCGGACTTTGAACTTGATCTCAATCTGCCTCCGCTGACTCGGGAAGCGTATCTCTGGCTGCGTTCGCTGGCGACCGACCAGAACAGCTAACGACTCGCCTCGATTCTGGGCAGCCTGGGAAAAGAGTCGCAGAGCTGTCGAGAGGCTTGTTGGTGGGGCGAGTTCGGCATGACTGGGTTCAATTCGCAAAGTGACGAGCAAATAGGCGCCGACACGTCTGCCAGGGGCGTTCATCTATTTGTGGTGATAGGTGCTCAACGAACTGGCACTAACATATTGCGCGAGATTCTCAATACCAATGAGCAGATCGCGATGCTCGGCGAGGTGCTGACGCCAAGCCCGGCGCCTGCCCACTGGGATAACTTTCTGCCGCAGCCAGCCCGCTCAGCAGTGTTCTTCCGGCCACTTTCAGCGAAACCGAATCGCTCCTCGACAGATACTTCGAATTTGTGCGGTATCGAATTCGCAACCATTGGGAAGGCAATAAGAAGAGCCGAAGTCACGCCTTCGGCGTTGACATCAAGTACAATCAACTGCGAGACATCGCGCCGGCAAATTGGAGTTCTTCATCTCCTGCATTCATTCTCGGTTATCTGCGATCTCGCGGTGCTACTATTGTTCACACGACAAGAAATGTGATCCATTGCGCGATTTCGACTTTCATCGCCGCGCATCGAAATGTCTGGCACAACTATGATGGCGCCGTGATTGATCGCAGCTACCATCTTGATATTCAAGAATGCCTGGCGTACGCGCGGACCATCCTCAAGCATCGCGATGCTTTCCTCGAAGCCGCATCTGGATGCAAGGTCGTCAATTGCTCCTATGCGAGCCTGATTGAAGATATCGCGAGAGCTGGATCCTGCGAAAAGATTCCCAACAGCCCCCGGTCCGTTGTGGGATATCGCGCAAGCACTCGAAGCTTCTTTCACATTTCGCTATGACCGGCGTCTTCAGAAGGCCATCAATATCCCATATTCCAGATTGCTCTCGAACTACGACGCGCTTGTCAGCCAGCTAAAGGACTCCGAGTTCTCGAATCTTGTTTCGACCCTTGAGTAGCGAACCATTCATGGTAGACGCCAAACCATGGCTGGATCCAAATGCGCAAGCTGGAAGCTATGCCTTAGGCCTCCTCGGCCTGGAAGAGCGCAAGTTGCTCTACCAACTAGCTCGATATACCTATGCGGGCGAAGGTGCCGTCGTAGATCTCGGATCCTTTTGCGGCGCATCCGCCTGCTGCCTTGCCGCGGGTCTGCGAGACAATCCTCGAGCCGCGGGGCGTCACGTCGACGCCTACGACAGCTTCATTGCCAGCGAACCGTACTTGGTTGACTTCGTTCGCAAGCAATTCGGTGAAGCACTCGAAATGGGACAGTCTTTCGCTGCAACATTTCGACGCGCAACTGCAGAGTTTGCCGATCTCATAGAAGTTCATGTCGGGGACCTGCTCGATCAAAGCTGGCCCTTAGATAAGCCAATCGAGATACTCTTTGTCGATGTGGCTAAGACGCTTGCACTCAGTGGCAAGGTATTAACTGAATTCTTTCCGCGACTTACTCCGGGAAGATCGATTGTGATTCACCAGGATTTCTATCACCCTACCGCGTTCTATCTTCCGGTAGTGATGGACTTTCTGATGGATCATTTCACCATCATCGAAGCCGGTCGCGACTGGTCCGTCGTGTTCCGGCTTGAGAGCGCGATCCCGCAAGAGAAATTGCAGATCGCGAGCCATTATAAATTCTCGTTCGCGCAACAACAGGCCGGCCTACGACGCATGATGCGACGGGTCGGTATGCCAGGAAGCGATTACCTTCGCCTGTCGGAGTGTGCGGCCATCGGCACCCACTTCGGCGAACAACGGTTTAGCTCAGCGCTGGCCGCCGCAATTCGACGGTCGAGACTCGAAACCGACCGTGTTTGGTCCGACGGTCTCGCCTGGTGCAGTGACTTTAAGGCGTCCACGCATCCGCACCAGGCTTTATGGGACACCGTCTTTGATGCCTCCTCCGACCTCTGCTGATAAGGCTCACCTCATGCTGTCGGCCATTCTTTCCGAGGTCGCTGCGCGGATTATGCCAGGCGTCAGGCAACGTCTCACAGGATAGCAGTCACGACTCGGCATGCGACAATCCAGGCTCTTAACTATCGCGTTTCTAGTAGTTGCGAGTATCGTATTAATAGGATGGTCATCCACGATTGAGGCTCCTTTTGTCGTTTACTTTCTGGCAGCCAGTGCCTGGGCAGTAACAATTGCGCTGTTATCGCGTCGCTGAGGTCCTCCGCGACGGCGCACTGATCTGTAGTTCAGTATTCTTCAGTATGGCCATAGTCGAGACCTGTATGTACTATGCTAATCGGTCCGAGATCATCATCACAAGGACGATACCGGTAGAGTGGCGACGAGACCAGACGGACATGGACATAGGTTCTCGACCAGTGCCAAATACGACGATTACATTTGAAGAAGCGCTAGGCGGTCGGCGATCGACGAAGTCACCTACAGATTCGGTGGTAGCGGTCTTCGAGAAATCCCTGCATCAGTTCAAGGAGGACCTTATAGGGTAGTGTTCTTCGGTTGTTCCTTTATGTTTGGTCATGGGGTCAAGGACGATCAGACACTGCCCTATTACTTCGTGCGAGAAGCAAGAGGCAGCTTTCAAGGGGTTCAATTTCGCGGGCGACGGCTGGGGGCCGCATCAGATGCTTAGGGAGATTGAAACCGGCTTCATTCGCCGTGTGGCAGGCACTCCCGAGCTGGCGATATATGAAGCAATCCCGGATCATCTGCGACGAGTCGCTGGGCAGTGCGCCGTGGGAAGATGGGCCAAAGTACGACCTATGCCGAGATAACGAAGCTTGTTACTCCGGGCAGTATCATAGTGCTGACTACGCGACATGCCGCCGCTGGCTCGACAGGAGCTGGATCGTGAGGTTCTTCGAAAGTCACTCCGAGAAGCTATCGCAACCCTCCGACCTCCCACTATATTTGGCAGTACTGAAAAGGACTCGAACTTTGCTCGAGGAAAACGGCACTCGTTTTGTAATTGTCTTATGGGATCAAAATGAGTTGGCCAACACGATCATGAAGGCCTTGAAGGCGAATCAATTTGATGTGATCGCGCTATCTTCTATATTTCCAGCAGAGTGATCTGAAGAACGGACTGCTCACTCAGCTTGATCGGCATCCGTCACCGGCGACCAACGAGGAGATCGCTGCTTACCTATGGAAACAGGTCGGCGAGCCATTGGTGGATACAAAGCACCCGCGATGAAGACTTTGAACGACTCCAATTTTCCCGAGCGCCTGGGGCACGACGACAGCCCAGGTGGCTCCACTGATCGCTTCTTTGGCCTTCTGTTCAGCGTCTTCTGGGGTGTGGTGGCGATCGCTCCGCTCAGAAGAGGCGGGTCGATTCGAGCATGGGCGGCAGTTCTCGCCGCCGCGTTCCTCGTGACCAGTCTCATCAGGCCAACTCTGCTTGGACCGCTGAATCAGTTGTGGCAGAGACTCGGACAATTGTTGCAAAAGCTTACCAATCCGATCGTGATGGCGGTCCTCTACTTTTCGACCATCCTCCCTTTCGGACTCATAATGCGCCTGCTGAACCGGGACGCACTGAGGTTGAACTGGGAGCGCGGGTCGGCGACTTATTGGATTTCGCGCGATCCCCCTGGCCCTCAAGCCGAGTCGATGAAAGATCAGTTCTAGGGAATCCGATATGGATTTTGTGTCTGAACTCTGGCGGTTTATGCGGGCGCGCAAGAAATTCTGGCTCCTTCCCATGATTCTAGTGTTCGCGATCATGGGGGTGCTCGTCGTGATGACGCAAGGCAGCGCCCTCGCGCCGTTTATCTACACCTTGTTCTGAGCAGGACATGCGAGTCCTCGGTATCTCTGCGTTCTACCACGACAGCGCCGCGGCGCTGATCGAGGATGGCCGAGTCTTATGCGCGGCGCAGGAAGAACGCTTCACGCGCAAGAAGCACGACTCGCGGTTCCCGCGGCTAGCGATCGAATTCTGTCTCAGTCATTCGAGATACTCACTGAGCGAGATTGACTACATAGCCTTCTATGACAAGCCGTTTCTGAAGTTCGAACGCCTGCTCGAGACCTACATGGCTTTCGCGCCCCGAGGCTTCAAGTCGTTTCGTACCGCGATGCCGATATGGTTGCGCGAAAAGCTCTTTCAGAAACGCATACTGCGTCGCGCCCTCGCAGAATTGAACGGCGGTATCGATGTGGGTGAGCGCTTGCTATTCGCCGAGCATCATCAAAGCCATGCGGCGTCGGCGTTCTTCGCGTCACCCTTTCAGCAGGCGGTGGTACTAACCCTCGACGGAGTGGGTGAATGGGCGACTACTTCGGCAAGCATCGGAAACGGCAACCGACTCGAAATGATCAAAGAGATACACTTTCCGCATTCGCTGGGGCTGCTCTATTCAGCCTTTACACACTACGCGGGTTTCAAAGTCAACTCAGGCGAATATAAGTTGATGGGCCTCGCGCCCTATGGCTCACCGCGCTTTCGCGATTTGATCCTCGACAACCTTATCGATTTGAAAGCTGACGGTTCATTCCGGCTTGACCTCAGCTATTTTGACTATTGTGTCGGGCTGCGGATGACCAACGCGAAATTCGATCAGCTATTCGGCGGACAGGCCCGAACTCCTGAATCGCCGATCATTCAGCGCGACATGGATCTGGCGGCCTCGATCCAGTCTGTTACCGAAGAAGTGATACTCAGTCTTTCTCGAGCGCTCGCGGCCGAAACCGGATGCACGAATCTGTGTCTCGCTGGAGGAGTGGCGCTTAATTGCGTTGCGAACGGCAAGGTTTGGCGCGACCGGCGCTTCGAAAATATCTGGATTCAACCCGCGGCCGGCGATGCAGGCGGCGCGCTTGGCGCAGCGCTCGCGGCCTACTATCAGTTCCTGGAGCAGCCGCGTCGAATTGAGTCTCGCGACCTTATGCTCGGATCATTCCTGGGTCCTTCCTTCTCGCAGAAGGAAATTGAGCTCCGGCTGGCTGCTGCAGGCGCGCGTTTCGAGGTCTGCGATGACGAGACGCTACTAAATGCGAGCGCCGACGCACTATCCACGGGCAAGGCGCTCGGCTGGTTCCAGGGACGGATGGAATTCGGACCGCGGGCACTCGGCGCTCGTTCGATCCTGGCCGACCCGCGCAGTCCAACCGCTCAACGAACGCTGAATCTAAAAGTAAAATTTCGCGAGTCTTTCCGACCATTCGCACCTTCGGTCCTACGGGAGGAGGTAGGTGCCTGGTTCGACCTCGATCAAGACAGTCCTTATATGATGTTGGTCGCCGACGTGAAGAAAAACCGCCGGCGGCCACTAACTAGCGAAGAGCTATCGCTATTTGGGTTAGAGTCGCTGAACATAGTGAGGTCGGAGATTCCCGCGGTCACACACGTAGACTACTCGGCGCGCATTCAGACCGTGCATCGTGAGACCAATCCCCGCTACCATGCCTTGCTTCGCGCGTTCAGGGATCGCACCGGATGCTCGGTCCTCGTCAATACCAGTTTCAACGTGCGCGGCGAGCCCATCGTCTGCACACCAGAAGACGCGTGGCGATGTTTCATGGGAACAGGGATCGATTCGTTGGCAATCGGCAACTGCTTTCTGGACAAAGCGCGGCAAGATTCCGGTGACAAGCGCGAATACGCGGCAACCTACGAACTCGACTGAATCATTTATAATCGCCCGTTCCTACTAACCTTCCATCCGAAGAATAGTTTGAACAAATGGGCCGGTGGCCTGACCACCCCGATGCCGGTCTAGATTGTACGCAGAGGTTCCCGCCGGAATTACGACGCGATCGCGCTAGTTGCGGATTGGATCTCTTTTTTGAGTTCTCGTCGCTGAGGGTAGTTCAATAGGGCGTCGGCGAGCCGATCTGCGACATCGCTCTCGGCGTGTTTCAGGAAATGCGAATATACGAGAAGCGTAATGGCGGGATTGGCGTGGCCGAGCCGATGCTGCACCTCGGTAATTGGAGCGCCGCTCGCGATCATCGCAGAAGCGCAACTATGGCGTAGAGTGTGAAAAGTAACCCGCCGAAGTTTCGCTCGTGAAAGGGCCGGATAGAATTGGGTCTGCAGCATCTTCGCGTGCGGCATAGGCTTTCCGTCTATCCTCGGAAATACCAGCCCATCTTCCGAGATCGGACACTGAAGCTTCCAACGCTTGAGCTCCGCGACCAGCAGAGCAGGTAGAGAGATCGTCCGGCGGCCTGCTTTGGTCCTTGGTGGAAAGTAGCGGGGGCGAATTTCCTCGCCTTGAGGTCGGGCCCAAGAAAGGCCGCGGCGTATCACCATTTTCCCTGAGCCTTCTTTCGGCAGCTCGAGATCAGTCCAGCGCAGGGCCAGCAGTTCACCTTCTCTGGCTCCCGTCAAATACGCGGTCTCGAAGAGGGTTCGTTCGAAACCGGGCTTGGCCTCGATCAACAGAGCCTGGATTTCCTTCGGGCTTAGGACGCTGTCGGGATCGACGGCGTCGGTTCCGGTTCCGCCCGGTGAACCATCGGTGCTGAGCTCCCGGGCCGGCTGAACCGCGCGCTCGACGCTGTCGACCGGATTCTTCGAGTACTGACCCCGTTTGATCGCGAGACGAAAAACCGCACCGACGATCCAGAGAATCCGGTTGATCGTTCGGTGCGCATACTCTTCTTCACGCAGCTTGTCTCGAAGCTTTTCTACTGCTTCGACCGTGATTCGATCGAGCTTTTGTTTTCCGATCGCGGGCAGGATCTGTTTGTCCAGCCGAGTTCTAAGATTGAAGGTGTGAGAAGGTCTGCGATCCAACTTGCTCCTGAACCAATCCTCTGTAACCGCGCCGAAGGTTGGCACCTTTGCGGGCTCGACATAGTCGCCACGAGAAGCCTTTTGAACGGTATCGATCTGGAATTGTTCAGCTTGTTTGCGCGTCTTGAAACGGACGCGTCTGCGCGGGCCGAACAAGCCGAGCGGGCGATAGTCGAGCACCCAGAGGCAATTGCAGTCCTTGCCCGAGCAACTGGCGACGTGGAATTTTCTGATGTTGGCCATCGCACTTTTTTCAGGCGCACACGACTAGCGTGATGTTGCGACCGACATCCACTCTCACGGAATGGCAAGAAAGATGGCCCATTTACGGCCTGCGCCGCGGCCGGTGAGCGAGGTCGCGTTCCACGTCGCTCAACTTGAAGCGAACGTATTTGCCGAGCCTGACGCTTGGTATTCGACCCAACCGCTCCTCCGTACGCACCCAGGACTCTGGGAGGTTGAGGTGCCTGGCGAGTTCTCCCGCGGTCATGAGGTTGGGCGGCGAACCGGTGTTGTTTGTTCCTTCGCTTTCGCCGTCGTCTCGATCAACCAGCGGGAAGCAAGGACCAACAGCAGACCCGGGATCTGATCGAGCGAGAGTCGACTGGCCCACTCGAGGAGCCGCGGATCGTTCTGCTGAATTGAGTTTCCCTCTGCCACCACCGTCAACCCTCCTCGCGAAAAGAACCCGTTTCAGGCCGTCTCTTCCACGCGCTCCTCTGCAATCACTTCCGCCTTCTGTCCGGTCAGTCTTTCCCATCGCGAGATCGCCACGTCGACAAAGCGAGGTTCCAACTCGATCGCATAGCAGCGACGCCCGAGCTGCTCGGCCGCGATCAGTTGCGATCCGCTGCCGCTGAACGGCTCGTAACAAAGATCGTCGGAACGGGTGTGCAACTCCATCGGAATCGCAAAAAGCCGGTTCGGTTTCGAAGTTGGATGCTCGCTGCTCTCGATCTCGGCGTTCGGCACCTGCCAGACCGTGCCGGGATTGCCACACTTGTGGTCGACCAGCGGCTTCTGGCCCTTGATCCAACCGAAGAGGCACGGCTCGTGCGACCACATGTAGACGATGTAAGTCAGGACGGGTCGGCTCTTGAACCAGACGATCTGTTGGTGATTGAAAGCGCCGACTTCGTTCCAGACGCTCTCGAGCATCGCCTGCCGGGCTGATGCGTGCCAGCAGTACCAGGCCGCGTTGGGCGCGATCGCACGCTCGATCGCTACCTTGTAAAAGGCGAGATAGAACGATCGCCCACCATCGCCGCCGCCGTCCTCGTTGTCGAAGGTAGTTCGGCCGGCTTCGTGGTAGACCTTCGACCAGTCCTTGTCGCGGTTGGCCTTGGCCCGATTCGCCCTGGTGGCTGGATGCGAGCCGCCAGAGTAGCCGACTGCGTAGGGTGGGTCCGTCGCGAACAGAATCGCACGCTCCTCACCCATCAAACGTGAAACGTATTCCGGGCGCGTAGAATCGCCGCACATGAGCCGATGCTTGCCCAGTTGCCAGAGCTGGCCCAAACGCGCCACAGGGCTTGCCGGTGGCGCGGGAATGGCGTCCTGTGCGGCGTCCTCTGCCAAGCCAAGGCGTTTGATCTCCTTCGGATCGAAGGCTGTCAGCTCTGCGAGCGAACCCAGTTCGCTCAATTCCAGCTTGAGTAGTTCATCGTCCCAGCGGGCTTCTTCGCCGGCACGATTGTCGGCGATGCGATAGGCGCGACATTGGGCCTCTGTCAAATCGGCGGCGACATGCACCGGGACCTCGAGCAGACCGAGTTTGCGCGCAGCAAGCAGGCGCGAATGGCCCACCACGACAACGCCGTTGGCGTCGACGACGATCGGCTGGCGCCAACCGAATTCATTGATGCTTGCTGCGACCTTGTCGATCGCAGACTGCGGAATTTTCCGCGGGTTCTTCGCGTAAGGAACCGGGCGGTCGATGGGCCAAAGTTCAATTTTCATCACGAGGCCGTCTCCTCCTCATCAACGCCATCGAGAAAGTCCGCGAAGAGATCTTTCTGCGCGGGATTGAGCGATTTGACTTTGCTGCGACTGGCGGGGGACAAACCGAACTCAATTTCGATTTGGTGCATCGCTTTCGAGCACATTGAAATCACGCTCATGTACGGGTTTATGTACGGGTTGCCGACGCCGTTGGCGCGCACCACCACGCCACTCTGGTTGACCGCGCGCGAGGCGAGATCGCGCTTGGAGTACCAGATGCACCAGGTTCCAAACATCGTCAGGTCGAGAGCGGTCAGTAGACCGGCTTTGATCAGGCGCCGGCCTTCCGCTGACCAGGCGCGCTTGCCCTCGTCGTCCAGGAACTCCGGCGCCTGCGGCATCCGCTTGAGCAGCGGACTCGACGGCTCCTCTGAGTTGAACGGCTTCCGGCTGCCATGCAGGATCCTCACCGTCGACGGTTGCGGTCTGCGTCCTCTCATCTTCCATCCTCCCTTCCATCACCACTACACCCCCCACCCCTATGAATTCGGTGCATACACGCGCGTGGCTGCCACGCGGTCAACTTTCGAAAGGCCCTAGAGATTTGACCCCCTATCCGGTCCAACCACGTAAATGCATTGATCGTCCGGTAGATCAGCGCACCGTTTGTGATGACAGCGATGCTGACAATCACCCCCGGGACAGCCATTCCATCGGTCGTCTTTTTGGCCTATTGCAGAAACTGCAATTGATTGACCGAACTTGCTTGTCTTCCGTATCCAGCCGGCGAAACCGGCGCGCCAATCGCCATATTCCTTCACATTCGCAGTGCAGTAGTCCTTGAACGCCGCGAATTCGGCACTCGGATCGCAACCTGCGATTCTTGCGATTTCTTCCAACTGAGCGTCCAACTCGAAGTCTTCCGGCCATGGTTTGAGTCTTCGATTTACAGACGACGCGCTTGGAGCGCGGGAGGTTTCCTCTCTCCCTTGCGTCTTTACTTTCCGAGTCTTGGATCGATCAGTTTTGGATCGATGAGTCTTTGATAAGGCCGAGTCTTCCGGCGATGGCGGAGCCACTGCCGGTTCAACCGATGACGATGGAACCGTAGCTGGTTTTCCGCTGCCGTTTACTGAAACACCGGGTGCGGTCTTGCCGTTAAGGTCAACGAATGCTTCCTCGAAAATCAACGAAAACCAATCAAATCGACCGTCTTTACGCTGCAGCTTCCTTCGAAGCATATAATTGGCCGCTTGAAGCTCGGCGAAAATCCGCGCTGCCTTGTCGCGACCCGCTCCCCTCTTCTGATTCGAAACCGCCGCCCTGAGCGCCTCCCATCCGTCAGGTTTCGACAGCAGCCAACAAAGCACGCCCAAAGCTTCCCAGCTGAGTCGTTCATCCTCGATCGGAACGTTCGAAATTATGGTGAACCGTTTCCTCTTTTTCGACCCGGATAATCACCGCTGCGCTAGCCTCAAGGTGGCGGAGAACCGAGCATAGCTTCGATAGGCCAGCCTGTCCGGATTCACGCATAAGCGAAACCCAGCAGTCGTAATTTCGATCAGATCGCTCAGCCGCAGGTTGTTGAGCGTCCGCTCAACGACTCCGGGCTCAAGCTCGGTCTGTTCGCATAAAGTCTCGAACGAAGCGTTGACTTCGCATTTCGGACCGGCAAAGTCAGCCATCGCCAACAACGTCAATCTTTCTACCGCTCCGAGCCCCCGAAGTTCCCATGCCCACAGCATTGCTCCGCAACTCATTTCCGCTCCCCGCTATCCGTAACAGAATTCAATGCGGCCATTCCGGTATCGCTATTCGCCAGCTTGGGGTGGCATGTAACACCTACCCGCAAGCGAAAGTCACCCGGCAGCGCCCTTCTCACCCGACTGGCTTTATAATTACAGCTGATGCCATCTCTCCCATTACGTCCGGAAAAGCCACGCGATCTTTTCCGACGTGATGTGAATGCTGCTGAGAAGAGATGTGGAAGTGCAAGATCAACTTCCACGCGAGCGGAGAATGGGAAATGTTACGAGCGCCGCTGGCTGACTATGCGCTTTGATCTGGGAATGCTGTTGGAAAAGGCCTTGGGGGTGAGCGTGTGTCCGCGGTTACCCATGAAGCGAGGCGCCAAACGGCTACAAACAGCCCAATGGGAGGCGTCCGGTGCGTGGCGGCGCTCTTCCTCGTAAGCGCGCACGCGTTCTTTGCTTTTGTCCGCTACCCTTTGTCTATTACTTTCTCCGGTTTTCTTGGCCCTAACGATCGCGGTCCTGGCGTGCGCCTCGAGCGGTCGAATCCTAATGCGTTCACACGCCTGGCCCATTTCGAACGCCGCTGCAATGCTCCGCCAAACTGCTAGCCCACTTTGCTCAGCCAGATTCGCATCCCTGATGTACGCCGGAATGCTCCTCGACTTATTGAGTAGTTCCAATGCGTCAGCCGCACCCTCAGCTTCGGCCAGGCGTTTCCGCGTCTTCAAGATTTCTAGCGCGTTCGGCGCCGCGGCTTCGTCACGGATCTCTGCAATTCTTCTTTCGATCCGAAATTGTCTTCTCGCGACGGCATTACTCTTTAGTGCCTTTTCCCAAAGAGGATGAAGTTTGCCGATACCGTGGTTCTGCTCGAAGCGCCTCAAAACCTGCCACGCCATGCGTTCGAGGTTGGCACTAAATTGCACGACCTCTCCGCAGAGACTGAAGGTATTTACGCTTTTGAAGATGCGCCTGAACATTTGGACCTGCTGGCGCGCAGACTGGCGCCGGCGGGTCGATCGCCGCTCGTATCGCGTGTAGATACCCGCACTTGGAAGTGTCTCAAAGCCCCTTCGCGTTCGCTGGGTCATGTTTCAAGCTCCGTATAGATCGGAGCCCTATGAATTCGAGGAAGTGCGGCTTTACCCTTCCGCAGCAAATTGAAAGTCTGCGCCCTGCGTGACTTCGCTCGTATCTTCATCATGTGATCGACAGAACGAACCGGCGGCTTCTCGGCACTTTCAACATTGCAGACAGTCTGCAAAAACGGAAATCGCAACACTCGCGCGCGCCTGGTAACTTTGATGTCGAATTTTCAAGAGATCGACCCCCGGGCGAGTCTCCCTGCCTTTGATGGTTACCACTTCTTAAAGCCTCAATTGAGCATGAAAGAACGTGTTTGTCTGAAAAGCAACAACCCACCATAAGGTCCACAAACCTTCGAGACTGAGTGTTGCTGAACTGCTTCTTCTTATTCATCTAGCTCATATGTTATTGGGTCTTCCTTGACCTTTAGGCAACAAAGTAAGTCGTATCTAAAAGCCTGTCTAATGGAAGGCTGTGGATTGTGTGGATAAATGTACTGAAGTTGCTTGTTAAGGTCGTCAATTCGAGCAAGGCTCTTTTGAGTGAGGTGAGCGAACTAGAAAGGATCTATTCCACGGGCCAAGCACGTGCGCTTGCTTGAAACCTCGGTTGTAAGAAGGGATCGCAGCGGCTCCGATGCAAGCCACCTCCTAATTGTGACACATAAGGCAACATTCAGATGACGCGCCATGCCGCCGAAGTCGTGGAAACTGTCGAAAAACCGGGGTCGCATGCTAGACGCAAAAAACCATGATCCCTCAGACGAGCGAGCCGTCTTGGATGCAATACTCGCTTCGCGAGAGGTCTACCCAGATGAAGATTTCCAGATTTAGGCCAACGCTTGGGTCAGGGGCCGCGACCGTAGACAGGCTGCCGCGGAAACTGCCGAAAGAGGTATTCGAAGGGCTTGGTTGCTTCCGCAACCGTTCGGAGACGAGTGGAAGCAACGCATAATAGAGATGATATTCAGCGGGATGACTGGTGAGGAACTTCACGCCGAGGCCTTGAAGCTTTCTGAGGCCGAGGCCGATTCTGGCAAGATACCTGCTTCGGCAGACCCAGAGGCGGAAGCGACCATGCTTGCCGTATGCTCCGCTCTTTCCGCTACTCAAGCTGCTTACGCTTATGCATCGGAGGCCCTCTATCCAGTTTCTCCCGAATCGTCGAGGGAGCTCGTGAGAGAGGTGCTGGCCGTTTCAAGCACTTATGCCAAAATGTCCGCAGCGGAATGTAAGCGGCGGCGAACGAACAGATAAGCGAGAAGACTGCCGATCAAAAATCGAGCGCGCCCACGAGCTCGGCTATCTGGTGCAGGTCAAAGGTTCGGCGGGGAATCTCGCGATTCTGGCAATGTTGCGCGCGCTGGGGCACGCTCGGCTAGCGAAAGTCGGCGCATTTGCCGTGCGGCGCGAGTTGAATATCTCAACGCACGCAATGAGTTCACGCGCGATTGGCATCGCTTGACATCGCAACGGTGCGGGCTCGAAAACGCCAGGGAGACTGCCTGACTATCGAGAGATAGTGCGATTGGTTATATCTACCGCGCGATAAGACGGGTTGGGGTCATATAGAAAAAGCGATGACGGCAGGAAGGAATTGAAGCGCGACTCAGCATCATCATCTCGATATTTCTCTTGTGCGCGGCTTGGTATCAAGGTCACATCGCCCGTCAGACACTTATCGATAGTCTCCGTCCTTTTTTGTATGTACAAGGAGTGCATATCGTGGGAGGAGGTCCTGATGGAAAAGGGCAATATGTTATCAAGATAAATGTTACCAACAGCGGACAGACCCAAGCGCGAAAAATGATCACGACTGACGGACTCGGTACGGTGCAGGGATTCCCACCGCCCGAATGGGAACCACCGACAGACTTCGACTTCAAGGAAGTAGCGAAGACCTTTTTCGATCTCGTACCGCCCAAAGAATACGCTCAAGTGTTTATTCCTATCGACACTGGATTCGTAAGCGCAATCAAAGCGCACACTAAAACCGTGATCGTCTATGGCACGATTCAATATTGCGACATTTTCAAATCGGTCCACATGACGCGTTTTTGTCAAAAGTTTGAATTTTGGACCATCGACGCCAAACACTAGAACCAAGAGACTTTTCTCTTCGGTCCGTGCGGTGCTGCCCACAGTTGCGATGACAATAATTGCCCAGAATACGATTCCCACGATAACGGCGCATGCCTTTGAACCCAAAACTGAACCAGTGCCACAAACGCCGCAGGAATTTCAGAGTTGCGACGGTGCCGCTCGCAATTACGCCCGCTAAGAACATCGGCACAAGCGGCAAGGAATCCGGCGACGTGCGGCCTGCTTTGGCAGCGGCGCGCAAGCGACAATTGGGTCGTTCATTTCAGCGGCGCCGGCGGGCGTTTTAGTCGCTGCGCATTTCCGATGCTGCTCGATTCATAATGGCCCAATGCACGCAAGGGCTTCACGCGCGATTGGCATCAATTGGCATCGTAAGGTTCGGGCGCGAAGACGCCGCGCAGGGTCGCGACGGGTCAAAAGTTAAAACGATTGGCGGAATCTACCGCGCGTTAAGGCGCGTTCGACCGCGCACTCCTCGATCACTTCGAGCGAAGTCTGAACATTCGTCGCAGGCTTGTATGCGGACGTCAAATGATATCCAATCGCCGCAAGATTCCAGCGTAATTCGCACAACCGTGAGTTGACCCCTTTGGCCCTTGCGGTGGGATCGACGGTTATGGGCCATCTTTGATGCGGAGGAGGTCGTTAAAGGCGGGCTTGAACGCCGCATCTATATCCAAGTTCGAAGACTTCGTATTCGCACAGCGTCGACTATCGCTGTGCGGGTATGCCTTCCTCGCGGCAAACATCGCCTCGTTCGCTGTCCGTTTCTTTGCTGGCAATTGGCTGATTGACAGGGCCGGGAATATTGTCTCTTCCGATTTCCTTCAGTGGTGGCTCGGAAGTCGGGTCGCCCTATTGCAAAACGCCGCGGCGGTTTATAACGACTCCACATTTTCCGCCGCCCGAACCTTGGTGACAAAATCTGCTCCTCCGATTTCTTATTTTCATTACGTTTATCCGCCAACAATGTTGCTGCTCTGTGCTCCGCTAGCACGGCTGCCCTATGTGACGGCTTTCTTCGCTTGGCTGGCTGCAACGATTTCTTTGTATGTGCTCGCCCTATACGCCATCGTCCCCTCCGTTTTGTCGATCGTGCTGACATTTGTGCCATTGCCGGTTGCAAAAAGTGTTTATGAAGATCAAACGTCCTTCCTAACGGCCGGGCTTCTCGGCCTATCGCTGCTCTTCATGAGTCGACGACCGTATCTGTCAGGAATGTGCCTAGGATTACTAACCTATAAGCCTCAATTCGTACTTTTTTCCCGCTAGCTCTGGTGATAACTGGGCAATGGCGCGTTGTTGCTGGGGCAACCGGAAGTGCGTCGTTATTCGCTGCAGCAACCACCATAGTGTTCGGGCCCAACGCTTGGCTATTTTTTTTGCGCTCCTCACAAGGTGCCAATCCCGCTACCTTTTTGCCGCCGAACATGGACGCCCTAAATCAGACGGTTTTGGGCATGATGCACGCAGCCGGTGCGGGACTAGTCGGTGCTTGGATTGTTCATCTGGCTGTCGCGCTGTTCGCGACCCTGCTCGCCTGCCGAATTTGGCTGCAGGCTGTACCGCACTCATTGAAAGCCGCAGCATTTTCTATCGGCGTATTGATGGTGACGCCTTATATGCTCGCATACGATCTAACTGCTCTCTCAGTTCCAGCCATATTTCTGGTAGCGGATGCGTTGGCGCACGGCTTCCTTCCCGGCGAGCGACTAGTTCTATTGGGTTGTTGCCTCGTGCTGTTCTTGTGCTTCAACTTTATAGTTGGGCCAATCGCACTGATCGCTATGATGGGACTGGTGCTTCGAAGGGTTAGGTAATCTGACGAACGGAAGTGTCCACGAGTCGGCCCCAACGCAGGCGACCTAGTCAGAATCTTCCGAGCGCGCCTTATCTGGTGCCGAAACTGGTTACTCCAAATCATCGCCCGCATCTGTACGGATGGTTCGGCGCTTGTGTCTGCGAAGTGTCGGCTTGAAACTGGTCTGCCGCCCGCCCTCGCGTGATGCCAATTTGATGTAAATTGCGCCCCACATTCGCAAATACACCCAAAAAACGGCGGTCACGCGCGCCTAACGGCGCATTTCCAGTGCGGTCTTCAGAGGCCGACACTTGCAGACACGAGAGACGAATTTCGGGTGGTAAGGTTTAACTCATCGCGGAGGTGCGATCTTGCAGGCGCGCAGCGCGTGCTGGGAGCGCTTGGCGGTATCGGCGACGCCTGTAAGCCAAAAGTCTACGCCGTCCAGAAAGCTCATCCATCTCTCCTTGAGGCTGGGCCGCATCTGGCGCGGATGTACAACGGGATAATTCTTCCCCTGCTTCCGTGTCGCGTGGCATTGCGCACACGATACAACATGAATTTGCGCGGAGGCGAGAGTGGCGGAACCGATGCACACCGCCGTGACCACAAACGCGGGAGACACAACGAGGTGGGGACCAGCACCCGAATATATGTCTTTTTGTGTCGGAGGCGAGCAAATCCCAAACGAGCCGAAGGCTCCCCGATTTGGGAAACCCTCCATTTTCCCGATCCCATCCGATGCGAGCCGATGCCGTTCGAGGCCCCGACCACCTTGGCAATCTGGTGCCTTCGACCGGATCAAACATCCCAAGGGCTGGAGAAGTCAGCTGGAAACCGAGAACGTCGAGATTTCTCCGAATAACGAAACCACGAAACCCGGTTGAGCGGGTGATCGGCCGGCGGCCCGGAAGTGGACACTCTGTGGTCACTGGGGTGTGGAACGCGGCTTGTTCGGCGGTTTTCGGTGACCCAACCGGTTTGCCCAACCGGTTGGTGTCTGGACATAAGTGAGTATGATACGGCTATCGGCCTCAAAAGATTTTAATGTAAGCGCCGGAAAGAAAACCCCTCAGTGAAGTAGCAGGATAGACCGGACGCGCCGGAGTGATCATCCACTGCGTCGAGATAGTTACAATGTGTAAGATCGATCGATGGTCACTGACCTCGGGGGCGACGGCGGGATTCGTGCGACTGAAATCATCCGACATTGTGGCTTCGCTTGTGTAGGTCGACAGACCGATGTCGCACACACAATGGGCGAATCATCCGCACGGACGCGCGATGATTTCTAGGCCACCAGTTCGCCTATCTGGTGCCGGAGCAGATTGCGGCGCAATTAGGAGGAGATGGCGCGCGACAAGGCGGCGGGGAGCATGACAGCGAATCTTCCGGAGCGCAAGCAATAGGAGAACTTTGGTGTGTTTACCCGTTCTATTGCCTGCGAGTTCAGTGGGCCGAATAATCGATATAGGCGCGAATATCGGGTGCACATTAATTCACTGGTGTCGAAGCTACCCGCTAGCGCACGTGAATGCCGTGGAACCGCACCCCGAAAGCCGGAGTCGGCTGTTGCACAACGTAAAGATCAATGGATTCGATGACCGCGTTTCCATATACCCGTTTGCTGCAGGAATCAGTAACGATGACGGATTTCTGACCGACGACGGCCTAAAATCCTCTCTCGTTGCCGGTCCGGGAATTGGCCGTATACCAATCAAGATCGTGGATTTCTTTGGCCTCGCGGGTAGTGAACCCGTCGAGATTCTCAAGATCGACTGTGAGGGCGGCGAATATCAGATCTTAATGGACCCGAGGTTCGAGAGTTTTCATGCGCGCGCTCTAGTGATGGAGTGGCATAACTCCCGGGAGCGGCCACGCGCGGGCAAGGAAATCATGGAACGACTGGTTGCGCTTGGCTGGCACCTTGAATCGTTAGGCGATGATCTCGCGCGGTGCGACACGGGAACGGTCTGGGCTTACCGCTGATTGTCGGCGGCCGACAGAATCCGCAAGCCCTCTAAACGTTGGCCGGCATGATCCCCTGGTTCGGAGCGTGGTTTAGTGGAAGGAATCCGGACCAACGTTCGCTGGCTGTGTCCACCATGCTTGCGGTCGTCGCGATCGGTATCGGGTTAAGGTTTCGGGACTATTTCGAAAACTACTCGCTCAATCACGATGATATATGCCTGGCCCTGAACCTGATTGGACGGAGCGCCGGCGGCCTCACGCACACGCTCGATTTCGACCAGGCAGCGCCGCTTGGATTTCTGTGGATCGAGCGCGCGATGGTTTGCCTCTTCGGTCCGGGCGAGATGGCGCTGCGCCTGCTGCCGTTCGTATTCGGATGCGCATCGGTGATCCTGCTTGCACGGCTGGTGACCATGCTCCTGCCGCCGCTCGAAGCGATCGCCGTAGTTGGGTTCTTCGGTTTTTCCCAGGCGCTGATCGGTTCGGCCATCCAGGTCAAACCCTACTCACTGGACATCCTGGCTACGATTGTCCTGGTGTCCGTATTTTTACCGCTCACGCGGAACTCCGCCAGCCGAACGGAGACGATCGCCGCCGCTGCCGCGGGGGCATTTGCGATGTGGTTCTCCTTTCCGTCGCTGTTTGTGCTCGGTGGGATAGGCGCCGCTACCGCCATTTTTGCGATAGTCGATCGGGAGATCGTGCGGCTCCGCCGCTTGCTTCCGGTCTTTTGCGCGTGGTCGGTTTCCGCCGCAGGCGTGTTCTGGTTTTCGGTGCGCCCGGGAATATTGAACGGGAGCCTCGGCCACCACGATTTCCGCAATATGTTCCCAGTGCATGCGCCGGCATTGATCGTTCCATGGATGATCGAAGGCGTCACCACCCTCGGGTCGATCAGTACTTCGGTTTGGCTCGCCCCCCTTGCGGCGGTCGCGTTGCTTTTCGCGGTGGCGCTGATGCTGTGGCGCCGCGACCGGCTCAGCCTGCTGCTGGCCACACCGATTGCGCTTTGTTTCATCGCATCGGTGGCGCAAAAGTATTTGTGGATTCCCCGCCTGCTCTTTTTTGCGACGCCCCTCACGCTGATGATCACCGCGTGCGAGGTCGGATGCTTCGTGCGAGAACGCTCCCACGCGCTACGAATCCTCGCCGTTTCGATCGCCGGTATCGCGCTGGTTTATGCCGGGCTGAGTGCGTTCAAGAATGTGGTCGTTAACAACGGCGCGTTCGATGATCCCAGGGGAGCCGTGGCGGCGATTGCAAAGGCATGGCAACCAGGCGACCGGATCTATGCAAGCGGCCCAGGGATGCCCTGCATCATCTACTACCGTAAGATTTTGCATGCTGAGCAACTTGATTTCGTCAGCTCCCGCAATCCGGTTTACGTCGCTGGCCAGGTCAAACGAATAGTCGCGCTGCCGAAGACCAAAGGGCGTTTGTGGTTTCTCTATTTCGCGCCCAACGAAAAAGATTTTGACCGCCGAATCCTGACGAATTTCCACCAAGGCGGCTCGCTGCTCTCTAGTTCGCGCTACAAGAATTTCATCGTCGCTCTGTGGGATCTGACCCCTGAGTCAGAACCAACTCCTTGAACGCAAAAGTTTACCGTCGGACCGCAACGACGTATTGCGTGCACGCGAAGGGACGTAGGCGCATCAACGTGTCTGCCACGATCAGCGTGATCCCTCTTTTCCAGCGCGGCTGACTCTTGCCTGGGCCCATGCCCATGAACTTTAATTTCATCGACCTTGAAACGCGCTTCACCAAGCGCCCACCCGTCGCGTGGGTACGGTCCAAGTTGGGACAAAGTCGCTGAATATCCGTTGATTTACCTACTCGATTTAGGCGCACCGGATGGCAAGTTCAGAGCGCGCCGCGACAGGAAATCGCTGGAGAAAGGCGACGAGGATTGAAGATGAAGGGTCGGGCCGTGATTTCGCCGGCCCCGGAACTGTTTTGATCCCGGGTTTCCTACAACTTTCGCGTCGACTTTTGAACTTCGTCTCCGTCAAAGAGATGCACACTCGATGCTTGAATAGTCTCCTGGAGCGCGGCGAGGGCAAGCCGACCATCGACTATGCTGAGCGAGTCCGCGCCCTCGGAAAGGAATGGGTAGCGCGCGGCTGCATGCATGTCGACCGCGTCGAGTTCTTTTGGCATCAACCGAGACAAACTCCGGAGTCGCGGGATGTTCGGCTTTGGCTGCCGCCACGGAAGCGGTTCGCTAAAAGGGAGCCTTTTATGCGATTTCGAGAAGCCACGCGGCCGTTGAATCGAGACTGCCAACGGCCGCAGCTAGCGCCGATTCACCTCGATTTGTCTCTGTAGCGAATAGAATTCGGTGCCACGACGAAACGGTGAGGAAAGCAACTATCGTCCTGCGAAATGTGCCAAAAATGCTCTAATCGGAAAGGAGCAGCTGCTGCGCATCCAATTCGACCGGGGGACTAGCGTAATCCTTCAAGCGCTGGGCAGAACGGCTCACTCATTGTCGCCCCGCGCAGATCGATTCAACGATCGGCGGCCGCTTTATAGGACCGCCTTCCAACGCCAGTTGTTCGACTGAGTGCTTGGCGATAGAAGTGGGACGATGAGTATAGAGCCGCTAGTCATCGCATGTGCCGCGGACCGACAGTACGCACTGCCGCTCGCGGTCATGCTGAGATCAGTGGTCGCCAATCTCGACTCGCAACGCACGCTGAAGGTCTACATTGTCGACAGCGGACTCGATCCAGGGATGCGGTCTCGGATCTCGGCCTCGCTCCCCGAACGAGTCACGCTTCACTGGACAGCTCCCGAGCGGACTGGTTTCGTCGATCTGCCGCTGTGGGGCCGGATGACGATCGCCACTTATGACAAATTGACGATCGGCCGGTGGCTGCCAAAGTCAGAGGGGCGAGCGCTTTGGCTCGACTGCGATTTACTGGCGCTCGCCGATCTAGCGCGCCTTTGGGAAATCGTCCCGGGACAATACGGCGTTCTCGCAACTCAGGACATGTTCGTACCGACGCTTGGAGCACGCTTCGGCGTTGCCTGCCACCAGGAACTGGGCATCGACGCCGATGCGGAATATTTCAACGCGGGAATCATGCTGATAGACGTAGCCCGCTGGCGAAGCGACGATATCGCAGCCCGCGCGCTGACATATCTGAGGCGGTATCGGCGCCGGGTGTATTTCTGGGATCAGGAGGCACTGAACGCCGCTCTGGCAGGCAATTGGACCAAGCTCGACGCGAGGTGGAACTGGAGTCCGAGATTCGACCGGATTGCATTGAACGACAGTGGTTTTGGCGGCGCGGAGAAGTCACCCTGGATTGTTCACTTCAGCGGCAGCCTGAAACCCTGGCACTTCGAAGGTAAGAGCGCTCCATACAAACTCTACTACCGATACCTTGATTCCACTGCTTGGGCTGGATGGAGGCCCGCGCGAAACTGGCGAAACATGGCATTGAGTCACTACGTATCATCGCGGTTCCGCGACATGCTGTCTCCGCTCGAGACGCTGGCGATGGCAGTCGAGCGCGCGGTTACGCTCCGCTACGTTTCCGCCGACCCAAACGCGAGTGCCCGTCATGAAGCAGGGACGATCCGCAGATGACCGATGCGACATATCGCGATAAACCGGGCCGGTCGGGCGTACTGACCACCGAGCGCGTGAAGAGCAAGCTTCGGGTAGGCGTCATCGGATGCGGCAACATTGCCTATTGGGTACATTTGCCCGCCTTGGCTCGCATGCGGGGCGTAGAACTGGTAGCCGCCGCCGATTCCGATCCTTGAGCCAGAGATAACGCCGCCAGATTGGTGAAGAGGCCCGTCTTTCAGCGCTCCGAAGATCTCCTTGCACGAAACGACATCGATGCGGTCGTCATCTGTGCTCCTACCGGTCTGCATCACGATCTTGCCCTTGCCGCCTGCGCCGCCCGCAAGCATTTCTATCTCGAGAAGCCGCTTGCGACGGACGCGGACTCAGGACGCCGCGTTCTCGAAGCGTCCGCGGGCGCTGGGCTAGTGACGATGATGGGCTTCAATCGGCGACGCCATCCGGCGATCGAGCAGGCGCGAGCGATCCTTGCGGAGGGGCGTCTCGGCAAGGTTCATATGGTGCAGACAGTGCTCTGTGATCCGCCAGCAAGCGGCGGAACGTCCGAATGGAAGAAACACCGATCCAGTGGAGGCGGCGTGCTGCTCGACCTAGCTTCGCACCACCTCGATCTCCTGCGATTTCTTCTCGACGACGAGTTCAGCCAGGTTGAGGCTCGCATCGTATCAGAAGCAAGCGAGAGTGACTCGGCCTGGCTCCGAATGACGATGGTTCGAGGCACGGAGGTCCAGAGTTTCTTCTCGTGCCGGTCAGGACTGGCAGATTCGATCCAACTTCTTGGCGAATGTGGAACACTAACAGTCGATCGATTTCGCTCGGTGGTTGAGCTTCGCATCCCTCGCCGACTGGGATACGGCTTGAGAAGCAAGCGTTCTTTTCCGCGAGTCGCCAGTTTGGGCTGGCGTCTTAGCAAGTTGAGGCGTCCGTCCTATGATCCGTCGTATCAACGAGCCCTGGATACGTTTGTGGCTCTCATTAACGGACACCGGCGGGATGTCCCGACGCTTGAAGACGGCATGCGCAGCCTTGAGGCTGTGCTCGCGGCAGAGAAATCGGCTCGCTTGGGACGCGCTGTTTTCATGGACGAGTAACCGAGTGAGCGAATGTTTCTGATGTCGTGCTTCTTACGATGTTCCTGGTTTATGAGCTTCGTTTGAAGCAAGAATCGCAAGAGCCGCTGCGGTTGCTTCTGCGGCCGATATGTTGACGACGCATGGCGCAGCACCTTCAGGTGAAATCTCAAAAGGGCAACGCCAGCCGCAACCGAAGCACTCCATTGGATGCCAGACGGCCTGCGGCAAGCACGTGCCTTCTTGCGGAGGAGAATCATAGGGCACGCACCAACCAAACCTTCCTCCTCCCAGAATGCAGAGCGTTGGCGCCCCCGACGCGGCGGCGACGTGAAGAGGGCCCGAATCATTTGAAATAACCAGGCTCGCGCCGGCGGCGAATTGGGCAAATTGTTCCAGGGACAGGGATCCGGTGAGATCGGAAAGTGGGGCGTCGGCGAGCCTGCAAATCGCAATCGCGAGCTGTTTTTCAGCGATCGAACCGCATATCGTGCCGCGCATTCCGGTGGCGGCAAAAATGCCCTCAGCGAGCGCCGCAAACCGCCCGGAGGGCCAGCGCTTTAGTGGGTCCGTCGCGCCTGGACATAGCACATAGTACGGGGGCGAGGCGGCCACCACGTCAACCTTCCGGTCGAGATTCAGTTTCGGTGCGCGCGGTGCGAAACCATCGTGGCCAAGCGCATGCAGGAACTCGGAATTAAGTCGAAGTATACCCCGGTTCTCCGTGGGCATCGACAATAGAAGACTGTATTTGCGGGCACGCCAAACTCTCATCAGACGCTCGCCTGGCGAATGAGAGTCGGGCCGTAGTGACCACCCCACCCTTTCGGGGGCCCCTAACGCGCCCATGATGCTATCCGCGACGTAATAGTCCTGCCAAGCCGCTGGATTCAGGGCAACTGAAAATCCTTCGCCTGCGATTCTCCGAAGCATTTGCCAACGATACAGAGGACTTTTGGAAAAACGCGCTCGATCCAGCTCCAATACACAATCGAAATACGGTTGCGAGCGCACCAGCGACGCACTGGCCGTATCGGCCAGCAAAACGATTCGGTGTGCAGGCGCTGGATACAGTTCACGCAAGCCACGCGCAGCATCGAGCCAAAGGATCATGTCGCCAATCCGGCAGGGATGAACAACGAGTATCGCGCCCGATTTGTTTGAGACCTTATGACGAGAAACCAGCCGGTTGACCGGCTGCAAAATGAGCCACCGGAGGAAACTTAGATACCGCCGTACTGACAGGAGGGCCCGAGAGACGACAGCGGGCCCAACGGCCGGGCGCGGGCGATCGGCTGTTGGGGCGTTGCGTCTACTACTCGCGTCAAAAAAATCAATCTGGCTGCCGCAATGCTCGCAGAACCGTGACGGCGAACGATTGTCAGAATGGCACGATGTGCAGTTCATAAGAGACCGCGTCCAAAAGTAGCGCCCCAGCGTAGCTAAACATACCTGCCCTCAACCACTCGCGACGGTCTTCCTGGTCCTCGCGTCAATGTCGACGCGGCGTGATGTTGAACGCCTGCGCGATGGCTTCGATGTTCCAATGAGGATACCGTGCGGGGTCATGTCGCGAGATGCCACTTTGCAGTTGGTCACCTCGAACCGGTGGGTGCTGGCGATCCTTGCTCTTCAGGCCTTTACTCTGTCGGTCAACGGGGTTGCGGCACCCTGGATTATGCAGAGCTTCCATCTGGACCAGTCGAGCCTAGCTCGACTGTTTGCCTGGATCTCAGTGTCTTCGATCGGTGCGCTGGTCTTAACTCGCCTGTTCGATGTGATCGGACGCTTCCGGTTGTTGAGATGGTGCGTGTTCGCGAGTTCGTTCGGATCTATCGGCGCGGCGCTCTCGCGCAGTCTGAAGGCGTTCACGCTATGCGAGATCTTGCTCGATGCGACAGCATCCGCCGCCATTGCCGCCGCGATCGTGGTAGTGGCCGAGAAGTTGCCAGTCGCTGAACGCGCGACGGGCCAGAGCCTGGTCGGTATCGCGGTGCGAGTGGGAAGCGGGTTCAGCATCGCGCTGATGCCGCTGCTGGCATACGCCGGCTACTCATGGCGATGGCTCCTGGTGCTTGCCGCGTTGCCGAGCCTCGGACTCTACCTAATCGAGGGCACGCGCGATGAAATCACTGAGTTGCAGCCTGCGGTCGCGAACCGCAATCGGGCCGACAATGCGCTGTCCGACTTGTTGCGGCCCCGTTACCGCCGGCGTGCGATCACCTTGGTCGTCTCCGCGTTGTTGAGCGGTATCGCGATTACTTCCGGCAAGACCTGGATCTATTTCCATACCGTCTCGGTAGTAGGTAGCCCGCCAGCGGCGGCGAGCCTGATGTTGCTGATTGCCGGCGGCTTGGCGCTGACGGGATACCCGCTCGGTGCCGCATCGTGCGAGCGGTTCGGTCGGGTTCCAACGGTTTCGGGCTTCGCGCTGGTGTTGGCGATGGGCTCCGTCTGGTCATTTTGGGGTCCGCCTTCCACCTTTCGCCATCCGCTTCTGTGGCTCGGCGCAGGATTTAGCTGCTTCGGCATGGCCACCAATGCAACCAGCGTAGGCGCGAATTCTTCGGCCACGGAGCTGATTCCGGGCGGCCTGCGGACAACGATGATGGGTTGCCGCGCGTTCGCCGGCGCGATCGGTGAGGTGACTGGCCAGGGAATCGTTGCGGCGTTGGCACCGCGGCTGGGCGGTATCTCGAACGTGGTTGGTTATCTGGGTCTATTCGCGATCGGAGTATCGCTGCTTTTTGTTTTTTTTATCGAGGAATCGCGGGGAATGGCGCTCGAGGAAATCATCGCTGACTAGACAGGAAGTTGCGCGGTGAAGACGCGTCGCAGCGCATGCTGGTCGATCCTGAAGAAGAGAACCGGCAGGGATGATAAGTCCCTCGTGGGTTTGAATCCCACCCCTCTCGCGGCCCAAGTTCAGTCCAAGTCAGGAAATTGCTCTTCTATTCATTGTCGAATTCTGCGCGCCACGGACTGTAGATCCGGTGCGTTGGTCTAGGACTCGGACATTCCGCGCGGTGTGGTTTCCGTCTTCCGCCCACCAACCTTCAGGCTCTCGCGCAAAACCAGTCATGCGCTTCCGGTTGGAGTGGGATCTGGCAAGTGAGCGAGAAAGTCTGCGGCAAATTCATTCTTGAGCATTCGCCGAACCATGCATTTGGCGACGGGAAGAAATCTGTTTACTCTTTCGTGGCTAATATAGTCGTCAACGGACAGGCTCATTTCGGCGCTCTCGAAAAGAGCATGAGCAACGCTCGTCCGCAACGGGATTAGCTGCCGTTCGATGATGGTTCCAAATTTCTTTCCGATGACCTCAGGCATGAGCAGGCTCTCGATCACCATCTCGTCCCAAACAGGCGGTCTGACGGTGAATAGCGCGTTCAGCCAGGGAAATAATCCTTCCGGATCGGACGGGAACACTTCAGGGGGTCGGGCAAAAGACTCGACTCGATTGCGTGCCTCACCCGCGAGCCGCTCTCGTCGTTTGCGCGCGCTCTCTATTATCTTGAAGTAACATAGAAATTGATAAACGGGGCTGTTGCTGTTGAGTGCTTCTCGGTAGAGGCTAGCGTAACCGCGAAATTCTGGTTTCAGCGCGACATCTGGTCGCGTCAACAAAGGAGAGGTCTGAAAGGGCGGATTGAATGTCATTCTCTTCGCGCCGGACGCTACTTCGGTCAGGTCGACTTGATAAATTGAAACGGGAATGTCTAATTGCAGGGACCAGTTGCTTAGAATGGGAGCTATGGCTCGGAACGCCTTACGGTGCGCGTCCAAAAACCCATTGGCATAACAGCTCCCCATCATCTTCGAGAGAAATCCGCCGGCGTCAGGATGGCCAGTAAAAACGAAGCGCTCTGATTCCACTACAGCGTCTAAGCGAATTCGGTCGATGGTCGGGTCAACCGACGGATGCGCCGGCCTACCTATGGCTAGATGCGATGTTCCTTTTAGTCCATCCGCGAAGCTTGAATTGTATTCAGGTTGCAGCGAAAAGCCCGGTCGATTTAGCGTGAACACCACGTCATATTTTCCCGGCTGCCCCTGAGGTCCTGCGCGGTTCCGGGGATCAGCAGGATCGCGATACTCGAAAACCACCGTGAGGTATTGAGGCAGACCCGGCAAGCCCTTGGCGGGAAGATTTTGCGTTGTGCCTTGCGGCGGCATTCGAATCGGTGCTGGCCCGTGTACGGTAGACATAGGCGAACCTTTACCATGACACCTTTTGTACTTCTTCCCGCTACCACAGTGACAGGGCGCGTTTCTGGATGTATTTGGCACGGTTCGTTCGCTTACCTCCAGCTTCTATCGGCTTGCAGGTCGCCAGGAACTTGGCATTTCTCCATATTCGCGATCGACCTAGCGGCCGATTTCATCTTTCCCGTGTACAAGTTCTAGACATCTGGTCAACGGCTACGATCTGCGGGTTCTCGCCGCATGTTTTCGGGGCGCCACGCGGGTCCGAGTTCCACCGTCACCCCATCGGCTGGCGTTTCAGAAATGTCAGACGTGCGGCGCTTCTCGACGAGTATTTGCAGGTTGTCAGTAATATCGCGGCGTGCCTCGCCTCTCTCGCTTTCTTCCAATGTCGCAAGCGCCGCGAGAATGGAATCTTCGATGCCGACCCTCGGCGCGATCACCACCTCTCCCAGGTGGAGCGCCGCGCGCGTACCCGGCGACGATGTCATTGTCGAGAATGATCTCGGCATCGAACGGCTGAAGCGGAAGAGGGCGGCGCAGTTTCTTGCTCGGTGCGCGCCGGCTCGGACGAATCTGGAGGAAGCCAGTCCGGTCAATCAGCGGTTCGTAGTAAAGCCTCAGAAAATGGTCTGTATTTATGTCGAAATCTTCTGCTCCACGGTCGTAACCACGAGGGTCCCAGACCTTAGCGTTCGTGCCGCTGGTCTTGGAGAACCAGACTCCAACGGCAGTCCTGAGCGCGGGATTCTGACCAGCGATCCGCCTCACAGAACGGGTCTGGCGCTTCGCTTTTTGCATTGTGTCGCGCCGCATTCTAAGCATATGTCCTTTGGCTTCGACTACCGCCCATTGTCTTTGCAGATCGAGGCCGACGAAGTCCGGGCGACTATTGGAAGTCAGCACGATGCCCAGGCTGCGGCGATACACATCCAGGTGCATGAGCCAAGGGACGCCGAAGAGATTCTCTACCACGAGTTTGGTGAAGCAGTTCCCGAGAAAGTAAGAGATTGCGCCGCTCTCCGACGGATCGAGGTTGACGAACGCTTCAGACGGGACCAGGAGCCCACTTGGGTCTTCGCGAAGGTTCGCCCAAAGCATTGCGACCCTCCAAGTCAATTCGAATACGGAAAAGGGCCCAAAGCGAAGGACATCGACCCAGTTCTGTCGCCCTACAGTGACTGCTGATTTGCCCAGTTCCGCCCAGGTGAAATTGATTTCGGTGGGCTGGCCGAAGGCGGCACCCATGAAGGCCGGAAACTGGTCAGGATAGTAGCGCAGCCGGGGCACTGCCCTTTCGCTCCTCCTTCCTCACAGTCTTGCTGGCGACCTCAGAGCGAATTCGTGTCAGAAGGGCAGAAGCCGACTCGTACTCACGTCCCTCTTCACGGGCCAGTTCCGCCTCGGTCGGAACGAGCTCACCACGAAATGCTTTGGCGAGAATCGATTGCGTGAGCTTTTCGGTGCGAGCTGTCGCCGCCGCGACGCGCTTTTCGATCGCATCGGCAAGCCTGAACAGCTCCTCGGCCAACTAAGTCCGCGAATCCGAGTGTGGTGCTCGGCGCCTAATAAAGTTGCTGCGCCAGGAGACATCCTAATAATCCTCGACGGCACTCTCCAACTCAGCAATGGCATCGGTCGCTAGCTCTTCGGGCTCGGGCATCTCGTCCGAGTCTTCGAGCGATTCATCCTTAAGCCACTTGAAGCCGTCGAGCTTGAACTCGCGCTCCTTGATCTCGCTGATGATATGGAAGCGGCGCCATCGATCTTCCTTCGACTGTTCCGGCTTACGCTTCGCGCGGCCGTCGGGATCCCCGCCGAAGCATTGCTCGAACTCAGCGAAGTGCTCCGGCGTAAGCGGCCTGTCCTTCTTGGTGATCCATTCAACGTTGGTGCGACCGTCGTAAATCCAAACGTTCTCGGTCGGTGCGCCCTTCGTGAAGAAGATCACGTTGCACTTAACGCCCGGGCTGTAAGGGCTGAACGTGCCACGCGGTAGGCGCAGAACGGTGTGCAGGTCAGTGTCCTGGGTCAAAATCTCGAAGACCTCGCCGGCCTGGTCTGCGAACAGGCAATTGTCCGGCAAGACCACGGCGGCGCGGCCGCCCGGCTTGAGGATGGTCATTACGTGTTGGAGAAAGTTAAGCTGTTTGTTCGAGGTCGCAACGGTGAAGTCATCGCGGTCGGGTGCTTGGTTGGCGCCTCTGGTGCCAAACGGCGGATTGGTCAGGACAACGTCGAAGCGGCGAGAGTCGGGCACCTCGTATATCGAATCGCCAAGCTTTATCTGAGGCTCCAGCGTATGCAGCGTCAAGTTCATCAAGGTGAGACGACGGGAAAGCTCGACGATGTCCTGTCCGAAGTAAGTCTTGCTTCTGACGCGGGCTGCGGTCTCTCTGTCGAGCGCTCCGCGCGTCTGCCCTATCAACCATTCATAGGAGCACACGAGGAACCCCCCGGTGCCGCACGCTGGATCGCAGATAGTGAATTCCTTGTGCACGCGCGGGTCCGGCTTCATACACCTGACGATCGATTTGATGAGGATGCGGGGCGTGAAAATTGCGCCGACACCTTTCTTGCCCTCGCTGGCGGCCTTCTCGAGCAATCCCTCGTAGGCGGCGGCTTTCACGTCGACGTCGAGGCTGGTCCACTCGGTCTCGTCGATCGTGCCGATAAGCTGCTTGAGGCTTGCCGGCTTCTTGAATCGCGATTGGGCGCCAGCGTAGATGTCGCCGATAAGACCCGGCGCCTTGCCGAGCGTGCGTAGCATATCGATGTAGCTATCGAGGAGGTCGGTGCCGCTTTTGCTGCGGAGAATCCTCCATCCGCAATCCTTTGGCAGTTTGACGCCCTTTTCGTCGGCCATCTTGAGATAAAGCAGAAGAGTTATCTGCTCGATGTAGTCGCCGTATCCGATGCCGTCGTGACGCAGCACGTGGCAGAAGCCCCATAACTTCTGCACTACGTCAGGATGATGGTTGTTCTTCTCGTTCATTGCGCGATTGCTCCGTTGATCTCCGAGAGCAGGCCACTGAGCTTGCCATTGAAAGCTCGGTCGGCTGGCTTCCATCCGCCGTGATGGGAGAGAACCGGCACAATGTCAAAGTCGTCACGGCTGATCGAGAGATTCTCAACCAGATGCGAGCGGATTCGTTCGAACCATTTCTCCTGCTCGGCCGTGAACTTGTGCCCTATGGCCATGCGCTTGAGCGCGCGTTCGACCCGCTCCGGGGCGCTCAGCAGCGGCTCCTCTTCTTTGGCGGCATGCTTGACCATCGAAATGATGTCGACGAGCGCTTTATGGTAGCGAGCTTCATGCGCCTTCTGGAGATTGTCGACTGTGAAGTGTTCCGGAGTAGACGCTAGCTTTCTTCGCAACTCAGACAAGGCATCGGTGTTCCAGTCTTTCGGCCGATTGAGGAGAATACGAATCGCTTCAATACGTTCCGGGTTGTCCCGGATGAAGCGAGAAAACACTGCGAGATAGTCCTCCGGCTTGTATTCGTTACCGGCGCCGCGGATCAGTTGGCCAGAGGTAACTTCGTCCGTCAGCTCGTGGGCGACTATGAAATGCGGTCGCGCGCGTTCGTAGTTGACCAGGAGTTTCTGAAACTTCTTGTCCCGCAGAAGGCTCATGGTCGCTGTGAAGTCCCCGGTGACGGCGGCAGGTAAGCGGTTGGCGAAGGCCTTCATGTCGCCGTCCGGAACGTAAGCGGCAAAAATCTCCCGCGCGTTTCCCGACATGTCCTTGTCGATCCGCAACATGCGGCGACTGAGACACTTGACGTTGTAGACTCGGTCACGATTATCCCAAATGGCCTGGATAATCTCCTCGATCGTTCGGGTCGGCTTGTCGGGCGGATCTTCAGTGAACGCGGATGCGTTCTTGAAATAGTTCAGCAGGCTTCCGTCGAAACAATCGAAGATCGTGAAATGCGACTTTGGCGGGCTGAGAGTGCCGAGCCGAGTTCCTCGCCCGAGCATCTGCTCCCACAGAATTCGTGATTTCACGGGGCGCAGAAACACTATGAACTCAAGATTTGGAATGTCGACGCCGGTCGACATCAGATCGACAGACACGACGATTGCCGGCGCGGGACGATTGCGAAACTCACGGATCCGTTGGAGCGGCCGGTCTACAGTCCCGGTGATCTTCGCAACGAATGAATCGCCTCGTCCGAAAGCGTCGCGGCAGAGATTGACGAGCTGGTCAGCGTGCGAAATGTGGGGAACGTCATTAGCGGCAAAGATTAGCGTCTTCGGAAAACGTCCGTAGCGTTGCTCATGATCCAGCGCGTACTTTTTTATTTCCTCGATGATTTTGTAATTCGTGTCTGGTACGGTAATTTTCTTTTCGACTTCGGCCGCTTCGAACTGACGCTCGTCCTCGAGTTGGTCCATGCTCTGTGCGCCGCTCTTCGTATCGATGGTTCTGACTTGCTCGCCTTCCTTCAGGAATACGCCGTTGATCAGCACTCCGGACTTGATCGTGACCGCATCGTAGTCGACCAAAAAGCCTTCATCGACTGCGCGGCGATATTCGTAGCGATAAACGATGTCTCGGAAGTAAGCGGTTGTGTGCTTCGCCGGTGTCGCAGTCAGGCCGAGCTTGATCGCGTCGAAATGATCAAGCGTGTCGCGCCAGAGCGATTGCTCGGCGGCAGTATATCCGCGATGGCATTCGTCGGCGATGATCAGATCGAATGCATGGATCGGAATCGGCAACGGCTCGGGCAGATCCTTTTCGTCGTCGTCGCCGAGATCGAAGCTTCGATCTGGAAAGAGATACCGGGCCATGCGCTCTGGATGGTGCAGACGTAGACGAATGCGGCGCCAAGTTTCGGGTTAGTCAGATGGCCGGAGGGCATCACCTTGGGATCAAATTTCTCGCCCGGTTCAAGGTCGTCCTGTTGGAATCGCTGGCTATAGACCTCGTAGATCTTGTCGAACTTCAGCCCGGGCTCGGCTTCGAACGAAGCGAACTCACGCACCGCTTGCGCAGCCAACGCGCGACGATCGACCAGGAAGAGGACGCGGCGCGCGGCGCCGGACTTCATCAGGCGGTACGTCTCATTGACCATCGTGAAGGTCTTGCCGGTGCCCGTCGCCATCGCGACTAGCATCACGCGCTTACGCTCGGCTATGGCCCGCTCGATGGCGGCGTTGGCCTCTCGTTGGTATGGACGCAGATAGCCGTGGGTGTTTGGTAGCGCCTTCAGCCGGTCGCACTCAACGTCGAAGTCGCGCCCGAGCATTTCGCTCAGCGCCGCCGGCGTATGGAAGCTCGCGATTCGCCTCGAGCGGTTGGCAGGCGAGCGGACGTCGTGGAACCAGATCACCTCGCCGTTAGTGGAGTATAGGAACGGCGCGCGTCGGCCGTCGAAGTTGAACTCGCCGGGCGGCAGACCGCGCGCGTAGCGTTCGGCTTGGGTCAGGACGTTCTGGGGCCCGAGCGAAAGCTTCTTCGCCTCAAGGATCCCGACGATGCGTCCGTCGAGCAAGAGCGCGTAGTCAGCAGGTCCGTTGGTCGTCGGGAATTCAGTGACTGCGTGCCGCGTGCACGTCGACAGATCCAAATGGGGCTTGAATGGAACGATCTCCCAGTCCAAACCGCGAAGCTTTGGATCGACGCGCGCTCGGCGAGTCAGCCATTCAGCTTCTTCTCGATTGTCGGGCAATCTGACCCCCTCTCCACGATGCGAGCGAACCTCCCGCCAGCGGTTGTTACGAAGCCTTCGAGTCTCATCCAACGGCGTCAGGCTGGAGCGCGCGGTAAAGCTACCACAGTGCGTCAACGCAAAGCACGGCCCACCTCTTTTCTGAAGGGGAGTCTTGAAAGAGTCACGAAGTTTCTCAGGGTCTCCATGGTTAACAGCGGGCCAAATCGGTAAACGGGATTTCAGCGATTGCGACAAAATCTGAGCCGACGGTTCAGTTTGAAGGTGATCTATGGAGCAGGTTTCGGTCGCTTCTCATAACGGCTGTGCTCTTCACCAACGTAGCATTCGGTCAGTGCCTGTTCGTTCGGTATCAATTGAACCAGCCAAACCAGGGAACACCTGTCCGACGGCGCCGAACGAATTCAACGAAGGGCTCATTTTCCGCGATGCGGCGGCACGACTCCTGATGTTGTAATCGGGCGGGAAGGCCATACCAGGCGTGAAATGGGATTAGCTGCTGCGCCTCGCCACGGGCGACCTGGGAAATCTGCTCGGCGACGGCCTGGAAGGAGAACCCCATCTGCTTACGGCAAATAGTCTCGGCCTCCACCCAGCGGGCGATACGCTGCGCGTGGTCAGCTTAGCTAGGGGGCCGCCGGCGTTCCGGATCGTGCGGTCTGAATTGCGCGCTGGCTGCACCTCTTCGAACTAACCAATCTCTGGGAGGCGCCTATCTGAGGTACCCACGCACTGGATCTCCAATCCTCCGCAGCGGGCAAACTACTGAGTCGACCGCTATTTCGTGGTCTTGGACTGAACTTGCCCCGACCTTGGATTCTTACCGCACTGCCCACCGAGTGCCCACTCCAGCCTTCATCCGGGTAGCCCAGGGTAGCGTTGGCAGCAGAGAAGTCTACGATTTTGCTAGCCACCGAACCCTGAATTATCTGTCGTGGCGCGCAGAAGGGGATTTGAAGACCGGTCGGGCCGCCGGGCCCCTTCCTCCTCCAGACTTATCTATTAGGCACTTACAGCGATCCGCACAATCTCACCTCGCCGGGAGTGCCAACTTACCGACCACTTGATTCCGGTTTGGAACGCGAGAATATCTCTCGATATCCTGCGCGACGCCGAGAGAAGGGATGAGGGCGCAGATCTCTGCGGGCAATCCTATTCGTTAAGCTCGTCGAGCAGGGTCCTGGCATCCTTGAGGTCGGGGGTATCGAAGCCCTCGGTGAACCAGTTGTAGATTTCGGCGAGCGTCGCGCGCGCTTCGTCGCGATGACCTTGCTTCGCCAGCAATCGCGCGAGGCTGGTCGTGGCGCGCAGTTCAAATGAACGGGCTTGCCGACGGGACGCAGTATCGATCGCAGTGCGAAACAATCGCTCGACCTCGTCAGGATTGGCCGGATCCTCGATCTGAATCAGTTCCCCTCTTATGCGATAGAGTTCGCCTCGATAGAAACTCTCGCCACCATCGCGGCCCATTGCCAGTCCGCGGTCCACCGCTTCCAAACCCTCTTGAGTTCGACCTGCGTTGCCGAAAGCTGCGGCAAGCGCGCTGTAGAACTCTGACTGACCGAGCCTGCCACCGGTCGCGCTATAGTCCGAGAGTCCCTCGAGAACGCAGGCTATACCCTCATCGAGCTCTCCTTGTCTTGTGAGAGCGACACCTCGAACACATTTACCCAATGCAGCGCGTTCGACGTACCCGTAGGTCTCGGACAGCGTGATCGTTTCTTCCGCCAAAGATTGGGCGCTGCTTGGACTACCGGCCAGAAGATGCCCCCGGCCACAAGCTACCAACGCGAACACCAGGTCAGGGACGCTCGACTGCGTCCGCGCGCGCTTCACAACTTCGCCAACTCCTACGCAGCATCGGTCCGGATAACCAAGAATTCCCTCAGCCAGCGCGCTCAGCGCTCCTGCCAGCGCGTCGAACCCGCGTTCGCCGAAATAGCGGCGTTTTTGCAAAGGAATGTCCTGTGCGAGCGCGAGCTCGAACTGCCTGCGGCAGGCAGCAAAGTCGCCGATGTAAAAGAGACAGACGCCGAGGGCGGTTCGGGCATCCGCTAGCATCACCGCGTCGCACTGACTCTCGGCCACTGCCAATGCCTGTTCAGCGTATTCCCGAGCGGTTTGCAGTTCACCGCGCTGTGCATGGAAATGGAACAGCTGCCAGAGCACCGGGAACACGTGAGATTGCTCCCCGAGGCGTTGTGACAGATCGCGAGCCCGCAAAAGGCTGCGCTCTCTTTCAGGCGCGCCGATTCCCTTAACGGCCGCAGTGGCCGAACCGAGCAGGCTCTGCAAGGCAAGTTCGCGCCGGTCTCGTTCCGACGTTTCGGGCAATTCGTCAAGGAGCTTGAGCGCGGTCAGGTACTGACGCTCCGCCTCGACCATCGCGCCGCACGCCGCCGCGCGCTCGCCCGCCAGATGGAGATATTTCACCGCCTGCCAGGTGTTGGCGCTATGCGCGTAATGATGCGCCAGTTCAGTGATGTGATCGTCGAGGCTGCCGGCAAATGTGGATGCCGACCCGGCGGCACACGTTCGCTCGATCGCTTCGGCGACCTCGAGATGCAGCCGCTGGCGTCGCGCCGCCGACAAGCCGGCGAGCACCGCCTGGCGAATAAGCTCGTGAGAGAACTCAAACCGGACCTTGGGACTCTCCGCGACCGAGAAAATCACGCCGGCCTTTTCAGCTTCTTCGACTCGCTCCAGAATCGAATCCGCATCGAAGTCGCACGAAGCCTGAAGAATTTCAAAACTGAAGAAGCGTCCGATCACCGCCGCCGTCGCGAGCATCTTCTGTGTCAGATCGTTGAGCCGCGCCAGTCGCCGCGCCACGACCAGCCTCACGCTCGGCGGCGCGTCCAGCTCGCCAATCTCGAGCTCGGAGCGAAACTGTCCCGCCGAATCGTACAGCCGATTCTCCTCCTCCAGATGGCGGAACAATTCCTCGACGAAGAAAGGATTGCCTTCAGTCTCCGCGAAAATCTCGCCAACTACGGTGGCCGGCGCCGATTTCCCGCTCAGGCTATTCAGCATCGCCGCCACTTCATCGCGTGGCAGGCCTTTGAGCCTGATGCGAGTCGCAAGCCGCCCACGGAGTAAATCTTCCAGCGTCTTTGCCAGCTCGTGAGTGACATTGACCTCGGCGTCGCGGTAGGTGCCGATCACCATCAGAGGCAAATCGGATAGGCCGCTGCGTCAGGTGATCGAGCAGCGACAAGGTCGAATCGTCGGCCCAGTGAAGATCTTCGAGAATCATCAGAGTCGGTCGGTTTGAAGCGATTCGAGCAACGAAGTCGAAAAAGCAATTGAACAAGTGGCGTCGCGCCTGGGCCGGCGGCAAATCGAGCGGCGGCGGAAGCTCCGGCAGGATGTTTTTGAGTTTGGGAATCAAGCGCGCCAACTCCGACGCCTGCTCCCCCAACGCAACGCGAAGAGTGTCCGCATTCGACGCGCGATCGACGAAGTTCTCCAGGATTTCCACGAATGGCAGATACGCGACGGCTTCGTCGTGCTCGGAGCAATGCCCGACCAGCACCGCCATCCGCTTTGCCTCAGCCGCGGCCGCAACCTCATCCGCCATCCGCGTCTTGCCGACGCCGGGTTCGCCCGAAATCAGGACCAGGCGCCCGCGCCGCGAAGCCGCCGCGTCGAGTCCGCTCAGCAATAAAGCCACCTCGCGCTCGCGTCCCACCATCACGCCTGGCTGCCGCGCGTGAAATTGCTCATCTCTAGTTGTCGTCGGCCCGCGAAGCTCCGCGACGAATCGATAACCCCTGGCCGGCACGGTAACGACGAAGCGCGGGGCGTCAGGATCGTCGCTCAAGGCCCGCCGGACTTTTCGTACCGCGGTGTTGATGCTGTTCTCGCTATCGACGAAGACGCCCTTGCCCCAGACCCGCTCGAGAATTTCCTCGCGCGTAACGAGCTGTCCGCGGCGCTCGACCAGCAGGCATAGCAGCTCGAGCGGAATCCGCTGGAGCGGAATAACGACATCACCCCGGCGCAGCTCATAGGCGCCGCGGTTCAGTACAAAATCCTCAAACTGGACGAGATCTTCGGGCATTGGTTCCGGTCGCCGATTCTACTCGCGCCGTGGGCGAGCGCATAGCCGCGTTTGCTTCAACGAGTTCAGCGAGAGTTCAGGAGAAGTTCAGCCTTGGTCCATTGGCCAGCGACTCAGGATGCCTGAAGATGGGCGCCGACAGCGAATGATTCGCTTCAAACGGAGGAAGCAGGAATGAAAAAGGTAGCGATACTAAGTCTGCTGGCTGGATGCGCGATTTTAGCCGGCGCAACACATGCGAGTGCGCAGGGAAATCGAAACTCGCCGGGCATCGCCCAAGTTGTGGCATTGGACGAATGCGATCCGACCACGTTCAACGCTGCACTGGGCGCTGACGAATGCAAGAACGTTGCGAGTGGATTCAGCACCATGCTGGGCAATCTAGTTGCAGGGGCGGAAGCTGGAACCCCCGATCCGGGCTGGGATTACGAACCCGACACGCTAACGATCAATCCGGGGACCGTCGTTTCCGTAGTCAACCAGGGCGGTGAGGTTCACACCTTTACCGAAGTGAAAGCATTCGGTAACGGATTCGTACCGCCGCTTAATCCCGGCGCCGCGACGACCGTCATTCCGGAATGCAGTGGCGGCTTTGGCAGCGTCGCGGTGGCCAAGACCCGAATTCTTCAGGGCAGCCATCTCGATATCACTGGCTTGTCAAAGGGAAAACATCTGTTCGAGTGCTGCATCCATCCATGGATGCGGATGGAAGTGGACGTGAAGTGATTCGCCCGGGAGCATCTGCGGGCACCACCCCGCCCGCGGGTGCTCCCAATCTTCCGCACTTCCGAAGCGCTGCTCCGAAGCGCTAAATCCGTCCGCCTGTTAGCCATTGTCCACGACGCGGCGGTATACGCGCGTTCGGCGATCCTTGATATCCATCGCAACCAATAACGCTTCGGGCCGCAAATATTGTAGTCTCGGGTCTCGCAGGCACCGGCTTATGCCGGTCCAACACGCGGATGGAGGCTCCCATGGAGCGTCGATTCAATCGAACTGTCGAAGACCTCGGCAACATCGTCGCGCTGGAACACGTCAACGTAACTGTTCCCTGATCAGCAGCAGGCGACCATTTTCTACATCGCGGGTCTAGGCCTGACGCGCGATCCCTATCTAATGACCGGGCCAACCAACATGTGGGTCAACGTCGGCCGCAGCCAGTTCCATCTGCCGACCAGCCCGGCCGCAGGTTCTCCGCGGTCACACCGGCATCGTGGTGCCCAATCGCGAGGCGCTGGTTCGCCGGCTCGAACGAACTCGCAAACGGCTCGAAGGGACGCGCTTCGATTTCATCGAGCACGAGGAGTTCGTCGAGGCCACCTGTCCGTGGGGAAATCGCATCCGATGCTACGCGCCCGATGAACGCTTCGGCCGAATCACGTTAGGAATCGCTTACGTCGAATTCGACGTGCCGAAAGGTACCGCCGACGGGATCGCGCGGTTCTACCGCAACGTGATGGGCGCCAAGGCTGCAGCGCGGAGAGGGCGCCGGCAAAAGCGCAAAGGACGACGACGGAAGCATTCGAGTGGCGCGAGTCGAAGTAGGCATCGGACAGTATCTGATGTTCCGCGAGACCGACCGTGAGATCCCTCCCTACGATGGCCATCACATCCAGATTTACGTCGCGGATTTTTCTGGCCCGTACGCCGAAGTTGCTCGACAAGGGACTCATCTCGGAGGAAAGCGATCAGCATCAGTATCGATTCAAGGACCTCGCCGATCCTGAAACCGGCGAGACCCTGTTCACCATCGAGCACGAGGTGCGCAGCATGCGGCATCCGCTTTTCATGAGACCGCTGGTCAATCGCAATCCGTCGCAGAGCAACATCAACTATGCGCCGGGTTACGACGCGTGGATTCCCGGCATGGCAGCACACGATTGAGGGCGGGGCCAAGCCAATGAATCAGCTTCATACCGCGCGTGAGCAGCGCTTCATCGATATGGCGGGCGAAATGGCCGACGACTTCGCCAAGCGCGCCGCCATCCACGACGAGGAGGGATCGTTTCCGTTCGAAAACTACGAACGGCTGAAGGAGAGCGGCTACACGCGGCTGATCATTCCCGAGAGCCTCGGCGGACTGGGCGCCACGATGCTCGAGCGAATCAAGGCGCAGGAACGTCTGGCGCAAGGATGCGGCGCGACCGCGCTTGCGATCAACATGCACTTCAACACCGTCGGGCTGTTGGTCGATTTGCATCGCAAGTTCAAAGCACCGAATGTCGAGCAGAAGCTGCGCCGAATAGCGGCCGAGCAGCCTGATATGCGGCGGGTCCGGCTCGGAGCCCGACAACGCGATCATCGCGCTGCGGCCGCGCACGCAGGCGCGCCCGGTCGATGGCGGATGGCTGGTCAACGGGCGCAAGATATTCGGCACCCAGAGTGTGGCAATCGATCACTTCTTTTTCGAGGCGACCTGCGAAGACGGACCGCACGGGCCCACCATAATCACCTGCTTCATTTCTCCGCGCGATACACCGGGCCTCAATTTCAAGGACGACTGGCATGTGATGGGGATGCGGGCGACCGCGTCGCGCAGCTCCGAGTTGAAGGACGCGTTCGTGCCCGACGCAGACGTGGTGCTGCAGCGCCGGGTCTCCAAGAGCGGACGCATCACGAAAGTGTTTGCGAAGGCGCCATTCACAATCGGCGCGCCGTACATCGGAATCGCCGTGTCCGCGCGCGATTTCACGGTCGAGTTCATGCGCGAGCGGCACGCGCTTCCCGCTCAAAAATCCGATGAGTCATCTGCCGGCCGTTTACAACAAAGTCGGCGAGATGGACTTGCTGATCGAAGGTGCGCGCGCCGCGATGTGGAAAGCGGCTGCGGAAATGGACGCCGACGATCCCGCGAGCTGGTCGCGCAAGGCCGTCGCCGCGCGGATGATCGCGGTCGAGAATTCAGTTCGCGTGGTGGACCTGGCGCTTCGCGCCGTCGGCGGGTCGTCGTATTTCAAGCGGCTGCCGCTCGAACGGCTGTTCCGCGACGTTCGCGCCGGCCTCTACCATCCTTTCGACAGCGACGAGACGCTCGAATTTCTCGGCAAGAGCGCGTTCGGAATTCCACTCTTCGACGGCCTCGACCCGGTCTGACGCATCGAGCAGCGAGCGCTCGCACAGAGTCCAGGAATGAGATAGCCGCAAAGCGATGAAAGCAGGCGTCCTTCAATTCTTCAGCTGGCCCGAGCGGCGCGTCGCCATCGAGACAGTGTACGAGCGCGCGCTCCAGCGAATCGAAATAATGGAAAGCTCCGGCTACGACGCCGTGTGGCTCGCCGAGCATCACTTCCACTCGTTCAGCGTATGTCCGTCGGTGCACATGATGGGTCTGCAGGTTGCCGCCCGCACGCGGCGGCTGCGGATCGGAACGGCGGTCTCGCTCGCCGCGTTTTATCATCCGCTGCGGCTGGCCGAAGAGGTCGCGCTACTCGACATCTTTTCGGGCGGACGCGTGAACTGGGGCGCGGGACGTGGCTTCGATAGGACTGAGTTCCGCGCATTCGGGGTTACACCAGAAGAAAGTGCTGAGCGTTTCCATGAGTCAGTCGAAATCGTGCTGAAGGCCTGGAGTAACGAGCGGCTCACGCACGAAGGACGCTACTACAATTTTTCCGACATCGAGGTTCTGCCCAAGCCGCGGCAGAAACCTCATCCTCCGGTCTGGCTGGCGGCTTCTTCGGAAGAAGCGATAAGACGCGCGGCAGCGAAAGGCTTCACAATCCTGATGGATCCGCACTCATCGCATCGCGAAATAGCGCGCAAGCGAGAGTTGTATCGCACGCTACTCGAGGCCGCCGGCTGGTCGACTGCCGGACGCGAGATTCCCATCGCGAGGTTTGTCGCGATTGCTAACACTCCTCGCGAGGCGGAAGAAGTCGCGCGGCGCGGCGCGCGATGGGTCGTCGGCTCCTATGCCCATCCACAGGATGCCGATGTCTCGAAGCTAAAGGGAATCGATCCGAAGATGGCCGAATCGAGCCGAGACCCCGCCGAACGTTACCTCAATGGCGTGATCGTATATGGCACTCCCGACGCCGTGACCGATCAGTTGCTACGCTTGCGCGAGGAAATGCCGCTCGAATATTTGTTGTGCGCGCCTTTGAGCCACGAGTCGTTCACCCTCTTCACCGACAAGGTCCTTCCGCGCCTGTCCTAGGTTCACTTCGAGGTATCGCCGTCGCCGCACAGGAATTTGCGGTAAACCGACAAAGCCGGATCGTTAGCTGCTTTGATCGTGCTCTTCGGATCGTTGCGCCAATCGCCGGCATCCACGCACATCGTTCGATCTCGATCAGCTTGAAGTTTGACAAGCCGACCGCTCTCACATTCCCTTGCTTCACCAGCTCGTCGAGCGCCTGCATCGGCTCTTCGAACGAAGTAGTCCGCTCAGGCCAGTGTATCAGATAGACGTCAACGTAGCCGGTGTTGAGCACCTGGAGGCCCTTCTCGATTCGACTCAGGCGACGCGCTTGCGCGTGCTCTCGCGATAGTTGGGAGCGTCGGGGTAGGCGACGCCGAACTTGGTCGTGATAATAGCTTCCTTGCGCCGCGAGCCGAGCGCTTTCGCCAGCAATTTTTCCGGAGGCACCGAACCCATACGCTCGGCCGTATCGCAGCAGTTGATTCCAAGATCGAGCGCGATTAACCGCCTTGATGAACTCGGATTCCTCGATACTGCCCTAGCCGCCGCCAATCTCCCAGCATCCAAAGCCGACGGCGGAGATCTGAATCCCGGTCCTGCCAAATGGTCGGAGTTCTATACGCTGCCCTCCGCATACCGATCGTTCAAGAATCACGCTAGTTCCGAACGAATTTTTTTCAATCAAGGAGCCAACTGCGTCTGAACCATGCGCCTAATGAAATACCCCGTTTGACGTGCACCGCACGGCGTGGTAGTTTTTCATATTAAGTGATTAAGAGCTTTCGCGGCGCGGACACAAAACGGGTATTCGACGATCTTCCATCGAAGCCCTTTCAAGCAGCCCATTCGGTCGCGCGGCGTAAACTGCTGATGCTCGACGCGGCGCGCGGCCTGAGCGATCTGAGTGCGGTTCCGAGTAATCGTTTGGAGTCACTAAAGGGTGCGCGAGCCGGGCAGCATAGCATCAGGGTTAACGATCAATATCGCGTCTGCTTCGTCTGGCGTGAAAGCGATGCGCACGACGTTGAGATCACCAAACACTACCAATGAGGCGTAATCACATGGCGCACGAAAAAAGACTACCGCCGATTCATCCGGGCGAGATTCTACTGGAGGAGTTCCTGAAGCCGCTCGACATGAGCATGAATCAGCTCGCCATCGAGCTGCGCGTGCCTGCTAGCCGAATCAATGCGATCGTCGAAGGCGAGCGCTCGATCAGTGCCGATACCGCGCTCCGTCTCGGCCACTATTTCGGAATGAGCGCGGAATTCTGGATCAATCTACAGGCTACTTACGACCTGCGCATCGCGCGCCGCGAACTCGAAGAGCAGATCCAGCGCGACATCAGACCGCGGAAAAGCGCAGCATGAAGGCCTGCTCTCGCTATGAGGGCGCGATTCTTCGAATTAGGGAACTACCGCACTCAGCATCGGTTTGACGACTCGACGACAGGTTCGATAGCCTCTGTGCGGGCGCTTGAGCGATTTGAGATCGATCGGAGGCCCGCATGGCACGCGCTTTTGACATCAAACCTCTCGACGCGACGTTCGGCGCAGTGGTGACGGGCATCAAGCTCGCCTCACTCGACGACGCCACGTGGCACGACCTCTACGCCACCTGGCTCGAGTACGCGCTGCTCATTTTTCCCGATCAGCATCTCACTCGCGACGAGCAGGTTGCCTTCGCCAAGCGATTCGGACCGCTCGAGTTCAACCTGGCAGCGCTCAGCAACGTGAATGCCGACGGTACGCTCATCGTTGACCCGGACAACGACATCCTGAAAGTGCTCAAGGGCAACATGGGTTGGCATTGCGATAGCACTTACATGCCGGTGCAGGCCAAGGGCGCGGTCTTCACCGCTGAGATTGTGCCGAACGTCGGCGGCGCGACCGGATGGGCCGACATGCGCGCCGCCTACGATGCTCTTGACGAAAATCTCCGCGCAAAGGTCGATCGGCTCGCGGCATACCACTCGCTCTACTACAGCCAGTCGAAGCTTGGGCATCAGCCGAAGGCGGGCAGCGCGTATAGCGGCTACGGCTTCCACGACGGTCCAGTTCCATTGCGCCCGTTGGTGAAGGTCCATCCTGAAACTGGCAGAAAGTCGCTCGTGATAGGTCGCCACGCTCATAACATTCCGAACATGGATCCGGCCGACTCCGAGCGGCTCCTGCAAGAGTTAGTGGACTTCGCATGCCGACCGCCGCGCACCTATCACCACAACTGGACCCCCGGCGACGCAGTCGTGTGGGACAATCGATGCCTGCTGCATAGAGGCATGCCATGGGACATGACCGAGCCTCGCGTGATGTGGCACAGTCGTATCGCCGGTGACCCCGTCATCGAAGCCGCTATAAACTATCCCGCCGCCCAACATGTCGAGGGCAAGTCTTTAGCCTAAGGACCCGAAAAGGAGCGCACCATGTACGACCTGATAATCCGTAACGGCACGATCGTCGATGGAAGCGGGATGCCGCGCTACAAGGGCGACGTCGGAATTGAAGGCGGCAAGATCGCCGCAATCGGGAAAATTCGCGCCAGCGCGCGCGAGACGATCGACGCCGACGGCCACATCGTATCGCCCGGCCTCGTCGACGCGCACACGCACATGGACGCCCAGGTTTTCTGGGACGCGCTCGGCACCTGCTCGTGCTGGCACGGCGTCACGTCAGTGGTGATGGGCAACTGCGGATTCTCGCTCGCGCCGTGCGGTGAGAAGGACAAGTTGCTCGTCATGCGAAACCTGGAACGCGCCGAAGATATCTCCCCGGAAGCGATGCAGGCGGGAATCAAATGGTCCTGGACCACCTTTGCGCAATATCTGGACGCCGTCGATCGCCTGCCTAAGGGAATCAACTACGCCGCGTACATGGGGCACTCGGCGCTGCGCACCTACGTGATGGGTGAGCGCGCTTTCGACGAAGAAGCGACCACCGAAGACCTTCAGCTCATGCGCGACGAATTGCGCGACGGCATCCGCGCCGGCGCGATCGGGTTCACTACTTCGCGCACGAGCAATCATCAGACGCCGGACGGCCGGCCGGTAGCGAGCAGAATCGCCAACTGGAACGAAGTGCGGCAACTGGTCGGAGTGATGGGCGAGTTGGGCGCCGGTATTTTCGAGATAGCCGGTGAAGACACCGGTGCCGAGGGTACGCGCCTCGACGACTACCTTGGCCGGCTGAAGGCGCTCGCCGTCGAGAGCTCAGTGCCGGTAACATTTGGGATGTTCAGCTCGCGCCGGGCGCCGAATTATTGGCGTCGATATTTCGAGACCGCCGACCAGACTGCCGCAGCCGGTGGTCGCATGTTCGTACAGGTCCACAGCCGTTCACTCAACGTGTTGCTGTCGTTCCAAACCAACATGCCGTTCGATCGAATTCCGGCGTGGCGCGAGATTCGCAAACTGCCGCTGGCAGAACAGGAAGCCACGCTCCGCAATCCGGATATCCGTCGCAAGCTGGTGCAAGCCGCAAATGAGCGATCGCGCAGCGAGGAGCGCGCGGTAGGTGCGGAAGCGCGCGGCGCGAACTACAACTGGATCTTCCCGCTCGACCGGCCAACACCGCCGTATCGATCGATAGCCGAGATCGCGGCGGCTGAGAACAAAGATCCTGTCGATGTGATGATCGATCTCGCGCTGGAAAAAAATCTCAAAAAATTCTTCCTGCAGACACTGGTCAACGAGAATCAGGATCACGTGCTCGAAATGATGAAACATCCGCGCTCCGTCGTGACGTTCTCGGATTCGGGCGCGCACGTCTCGCAGATCATGGACTCATCGTTGCAAACCCACGTGCTAAGTCATTGGGTGCGGGAAAAGGAAGCGCTAACTCTCGAGCAGGCAATCCGGATGCTCAGCTTTGTCCCCGCGTATCACTGGGGCCTGAAGGGACGCGGACTTCTGCGCGAAGGCAATTTCGCCGACGTTATCATTTTCGATGCAGACAAGATCAATCCGCAGTTGCCGGAACTGACCTATGACCTGCCGGCAGGCGCGCGACGGCTGAAGCAGAAGTCCGACGGACTTCTCGCGACAGTAGTCAACGGCCAGGTCGTCCTGCGCAAGAACGAACATACAGGAGCGTTGCCCGGCAAGTTACTGCGCGGCCCAATGGCGCAAGCATAACGATCGCCGCGGATTGCGCCTCGGAGGTCCACCAACTCGCTCTGCGGCGGCACCTTTTTCGTCTGCTTTCCTACCCCGAACCAGAGAGCGAAAGCGCGTCCGCGCGATTTCGCGATTTCTTTCTTTTACACTGGGTGCAGGGGTCACCCCTGCCGCCCGCCGCGCAGGCGTCTGATCTTATGCGCCGGTCGGCCGCGAGTATGACAGCGCCGGCCGGATGACATCGTCTGGCTCTTGGTGCACACTAGCGGTCTGGTGACCCATCAGAGTGTTTGATTCTGACCTCGACCGCCAGCGCATCTTATTTCGAATCACCTTCGCGGCCTGCATCATAAGCGCCTTGGCTATGATCTGGAGTTACCGCTTTCTGCCGATCTCGGACTATCCCGATTGGATTTTCGAGGGTTCCATCGTCGCCAAACTCCTTCGCGGCCAAGCGCTGGCTTCCTACTCGTTCAAGCACTATCCGGTCCCTTACTCTGGAACGGTGGCAATGCTGGGATTGCTGGATTTAATCCTTGCACCCGAAATCTCGGGAAAAATCGTACTGAGCCTTTGCGTCATCCTGCTGGCGCTTTCTTCGACCTACTTACTGCGTTCACTGCGGCGCGACGCCGACAATCCTCTCCTCTTGATCCCACTCTTGTTCCTGCTGAACACCTTCTTCTTCTGGGGAGAGCTGGGATATCTCTTCAGTCTCTCCATCTTATTCCTCTATTGCGGCTACCTATTCCGTCGACTCTATCGCTCGGAACCTATCAATTGGTGGCTCGTCGCCTCCGCATCGATAGCTATGTTCCTTTTCCACTTCGTGCCCTATGCGACCGCCGTACTGGTCACCCTGACACTTATACTCGTCGAGTCGCGAACCGATTTACTCGGTTCCTTAGCCATTTCCTTCGCACCCTCGCATAGGACTCTCACTTTGGTACGCAGTTGGGCGCTCCTCGCTAAAGCAGATGCCTATACACTGGACGTTCTGGACCCCGCATCAACTTGTCGGCCGCTGGCTCGCCGCTTTCTCGTTGTTTCCGGAATTTCTGCCGTGGCTTGGAATTCAAGCGCCTTGGATGAAGATCTTTGCGATACTCAATCTGGTCGTGGCGATCGCTCTAACTTTGGTGATACCGCTTTGCATTCTGTCGAAGACCCAAATCCGCACAAGATACGCCGGAGTACTGGCATCCGCAGTAGTTTGCGGAATTGCCGTCATCGCCACCGGCTATGAGTTCGAAGGAATGGTCAGTCCGGGCGAAAGGTTTCTGTATCCAGCGTTATGGATCGGCCTATGCTGGCTCATAGGCCTTGACCTACCGAACCGCGTCTCGAGATTCAGTCGAGTCCTAACCGTAGGACTCTTATCCTTGCTGGTTGTTCAAATCGCTCTTCATGCTGATTAACGTCAGAGCGGTCTCGAATGACCTCGCATCGCTATACTCGAACTTGCAGTCATCGACCTCTCGCGCGGAATTCTGCGACACCTATGAAACCTATCTCCAAAAGAGTTGGGATAAGCCGCATCGAGCCGGCCTGGATGTCCTTCTAACCAACCACGCCAGCGCCCCGCGACTCCCATACTACCTCTACCTGCAGAAACAGGTAGAAGCACCAATATTTCAGACAGATATCCTCAACTATACGGGTAACGGCAACAATGAAGACCTATGCAAATCTCAATGATTAACTATGAATCTTGCCTTCACCGCTAAGGAGGGTCTCCCAACAATCCGGTTCCCCTTCCCGCTCGGGAAGGGGTTAGGGGTTAGGTTGTCCGGATCATTCGCAAAGCCCGCACTATCTTTCCGGTCCCCCTTCCCACCATGGGAAGGGGTTAGGGGTTAGGTTCCTCAAAGCGTCGGATCGCGAACCAGTATCCCATCCGAGTACAGCTGCCGAATCTTATCCGCCGGCATCTTGAGCAATTCCCGCAGCACCCGCTCGTTATCTTCACCTAGCCGCGCCGAACGCACTTCAGTCCTATCCGGCCATGCAGAAAATTTCACCGGCACCGCTGGAATCGCGACAGTCCCCAGCAACGGATCCTTGATCCACCGCACAGTCTTGCGCTCGTTGAGATGCGGATGCTTTACGGCTTCATTAACCGTCAGCACCGGCGCGCACGGCACCCGCTCCGCATCGAGCGCGGCGATAGCATCGTCGCGAGTGGGAAATTTGGAAAGCCAGCTCTCGATCACGTCCCGAAGCTGTTCCTTGTTGTCGCGACGACCCCGCGCATCCTTGAAACGCGGGTCACTCGCCAGTTCCGGCATCCCAAGCGCGCGCACGAACTGCGGCCATTGATGAGGCGTCGATGTGATCTGCACGTATTGATCGCCCCGGAAATGAAAGATGCCTGTAGTTCCGCCGTCAGGATGCAGCGATCCGCTTCGCGTCGGACGAAACTTATCGCCGCGCAACGACACGATCGGCACCGTCTTCTCATGCATGTGGAAGTAGGTATCCAGCAACGACGCGTCCAGGTACTGACCTTCACCCGTACGCTCGCGATGCAACAGCGCGAATCCTATAGCCATCGCCGCCGCGACGCCGGTAGACACATCGCCGATAGCCATAGTAGTCAGCGCCGGCGGCCCATCGACTTGTCCTATCCCATCGGTAACCCCGGCATAGGCCTGGCCGATAAAGTCGTAGCCGGCCTTGACCGAGAGCGGCCCGGTCTGCCCCGCCATCGAAATCGAACACATGATGATTTTCGGATTGACTGCCTTGACATCCTTATACGCGAATCCCAACCGGTCGATCACCCGCGGCGCGAAGTTCTCGACCACCACGTCGATCTGCGGAAGCATCGACATCACGATCTCACGCGCGCCGGGTTTCTTCAGATCGATCGCGAAGCTCAGCTTCGAATGGTTGTGCTGTAGGTAATAGGTGCTATGACTCGAACCCTTGTATTCGGGCGCGAGCGACTTGAGCCCGTCGGCGCGCACGCGATCGCCAAACGGCGCGAGTTCGAGCTTGATTACTTCGGCGCCCATCTCACCGAGCAGTCGCGTGCAAGTAGGTCCCGCGACGAACTGCGTGAAATCCAGCACCCGATAGCCTTCCAGCATCTGCGGCTTGTTCGCCATTGATCTGTCCTCTCCCAACTCTATATACCACCTTGGCCGAGAGAGCGGTAATCGTCAGAGCCGTAGCAGTCGTCGTGCGTTGGCGCCCAGAATTTTAGCTTCGTCGCCCGCATCGAGGCCAAGCGCTTTGACTTCTTCCACCGGATGCGCCAGGCCGGCGGGCAACGGATAGTCGGTGCCGACGACGAATCGATCCGCACCATAGGTCTTCACCAGGTGACTTAGCATTCCACGGCTATGCGCGATGATATCGAAGTAGAACTGATTCGCGTAGCTTGATGGCGGCCGCGGAATTGCCTGGCGGCACTCCGGCACCAGCCGATATCCCATGTCGAGTCGTCCCACCAGCGCGGGCAAAGCACCGCCGGCGTGATAGAGAACGATTCGCAAGTCAGGATGGCGCTCGAGCACGCCGCCGTAAATCAGCAGCGCAGCGGCAAGCCCCGTATCGTAAAGATTGCCGACCAGGTTGCCGAGAAAATATCTGCCAAGCGCCCCAGACGGCGCAGCTTCGAATGGATGAATGCAAACCACCATCCGCAACGCTTCAGCCGCACTCCAGAACACCTCGAAATCCGGCTCATCGAGCTGACGCTCAACCACCTTCGGCGGAATCTCAACCCCACGAAGCCCCAACTTCGCCGCGCGCTCCAGTTCTTTCACCGCCATCAGCGGATCCTGCATCGGGACGCTCGCCAGCGGCACGAAGTGATCGGGGTCGCTCGCGTTCAGAGCCGCCATCATGTCGTTGTTGACCTGCGCGATCGCGAGTCCGAGCGCCGCTTCGACGTCCGGATACATCAGGAACGGAACGCACGAAACCGCCTGCCTCGTGACGCCCTCGCGCTCCATGTCCGCGATCCGCGCCTGCGCGTTTGAGATCGGCCCGTCGATCGGCCGCATCGCCTTTTCCTGGATCAAAAGAAACCGGCGCCCCTCGCGCTCGACGATCCTGGTCGCGAAATGCTTACCCTCGCGCGCCAGGAAATCGATTATCTCGGGCGCGATGAAGTGATTGTGCATGTCGATGACATCCATCGCGTCCTCCAACGTATTGTTAGTTATAGAATGAAGCTGATCTTACCGTGCGGCCGCAGCGCCTCGTTATCCAGGATAGCTCTTCTCTCGCGGATTCTTAAGATCGTTGCCCTTGCGAACAAGCTTGTAGTCGTAATGTCCTATGTACGTATCGACCGACTCATAACGCATCCTATGCACCGCAAAGTTGGCGGTTACTAGAATGCTATCTGCTGTCCGCACCGACGACGCGCACGTTGGCAATCATCCTCCGCGTGCGCGATCGCGGATTCTCCGACCACGCCGCCTTGCCGAGCAACTGCTTGACGCGCGATCGTATCCTTACCGCATCATCCGCGATGATGAACAGCGTATTTCGCGAATCTCCTTCAGGAACGTCCGTAGGCGGTATCTCATACACCGCATCTTCGGTGAGAAGTTCCAGCCATTCATCTAGCCGCCATTCGTCGAGCAGCGCCGCCTCCTTATATAGAAGGTCCTCGACTTGCTGGCGGCTAGGCAATTCGACGCCACTCATGCCGCCTTCCTCGCGCGCTTTAGCTGTGGCGCTGTCATAAGATGATTCCATCGCCGCCAGAACGCGCGCATCTGCAGTTCATCGGTAATCGACGGATGCTCCCGCTTCATCCCGCGCGAGATATCCGACCATCCTACTTCATGATTGGCAAAGCCGCGCTGACACGACTCGAGCATCTCGACATCGTCTGGCGTGGCGAAACCTCCCGGGCCAAGGAAAGTGAGAAAGTTGTCGAGCCTTAGCGCCGAGTCCTCCGCGCTCTCGTCCGCCGGCGCCAGCGCCCACGCGTTCACCTCCATGTAGTCAGGCGAAACCGGATAGAAGGTACGAACCGTGATCGCCATGATGTCGTTAATTACCAGGTTCGGAAAAATGCCGAGGTTGCGGCTGGTCTCGCAAATCCGCCGCGAGCGCTCGGGCCCGAAGCGCGCGTCAAAGCGGCGCCGCACTTCCTCAAAATGAGCCTTACGATGCTCCCCAAACGGCGCGACCCAGTGCGCAATCGGCCGTCCCCACGCGCTTTGGTATTCGACTACCGCGTGACCATTACCGAGATCGACCGCCTTCTGATGAGACGGCGTCGCCACGTCGCGGCCTTTCATATCGACACCTATGTCCGATAGGAAGCTGAAATACCGCTGATGCGTCGGCAGGCCGTGATACCCGTCATAGCTGTTTTCGACCAGCAGCTTCCAGTTAGCCCGTGCGCTATAAGCCTGCTGACCCGAAACAATCTTCATGCCTAGCTCTGACTGATCGGCAACCAGGTCCAGGTACTCGCGCGCGCCAGCTAAGTAGTCATAGAGGCTATCGGCAGCGCTATCGAAGCAAGCGAAAATGAATCCGCGATAGTTATCCACTTGAGGCGGCGACATGAGTCCCATGTCATCGCGCTTGAACGCGTCGCTATAGGACTCCTCACCCGGCACTCCTACCAGTTGCCCGCGCGAATTAAAGGTCCAGGCGTGATAGGGACACTGAAACGTTTTTGCATTGCCTGACTTCTGCCGGCATACCAGCGACCCACGATGCGTACACGTGTTGAGCAGAACCCTCACCCCGCTGTCATCGCCGCGCACCAGGATCATCGGCCGTCCCGCGACATTGCGCGAACGATAGTCGCCCGCGTGCGACACCTCCGACTCATGACCAACATAGATCCAGCACTTATCGAAGACCCGCCGTCTCTCGTCAGCGAGACACTCCGGATCGGTAAACGCCCGCCGATTAACCCGAAACAGCCCAGCATCCTGATCGTCTATGACGTAGCTCTCGGCTGATTTTTCCACGTGCTTCTCCTCTCGCTACTGATTGTCAGAAGGATCCCACGCCCAGTAACGCGCGATCGCACCCGCATCGACGCGAAGATCCGTCCCCGTGATCATCCCGGCGTCGTCCGACGCCAAAAATACCGCCGCCATTCCATAATCGCTCGGACTCGGCAGCTTTTGCATCGGCACGCCTTTTCGAAACGGCTCGAAAGCATTCTTGATTTGCTCTCCACTGCGATCCGGCCGCCCCCATCGCGCCGCGCGCACCAGTGACTCCATCGGATCGGTCGCCGTCGGCGTGAGACTGTTGACGCGGATGCCGTGCGCGACCAGTTCCATCGCCGCCGACCGCGTGAAGTTCAGCAGCCCAGCCTTGCCAGTGCAGTACGCGATGTTATTCGGCTCGCCCTGATGCCCCGCGGTCGAGATGATATTGATGATGGCGCCTTTGCGTCCCTGCTCGATCATCGACTTCGCAACGTGCTTGGTGAACAGGAACGCACCGCCGAGAATTATCTCGAGCTGTCGCCGCCATTCGTCGAGCGGCATATCGATGACGCCTTTCTTGTTGAAGATGACGGCGTTGTTCACGAGGATATCGACTCCGCCGAAATGTTCGCGCGCAGCCGCGACCGCCGCGATCACCTGCCGCTCATCGGTCACGTCGCAAGTCACCGCCGTCGCGCGTCCGCCGGTACTCTTTATGTAACGCGCACAGTCAGCCGCATTTTCCGCGCGCGCATCGACGCAAGTGAGCGCCGCGCCCTCAGCCGCGAGACCCTCAGCGATACCGCCGCCGATATTCGTGCTGGTCCCCGTGACCAGCGCAACTTTTCCGCTTAGCTTCATCTGCCTAGCGCGGCGGCGGCGCCGTAACGAAACACTTCGACGAATTGAAAATCCACGTGTCGATAAATTCCGCCTCCGACCGGCTTGCGCTTCAATTCGGCGAGCACTCCCGCCAGGCACATCCAGTTGAGGATTTCCTGCTGGCCGCTGGCCTCGACCGACGCTGCTGGATAATTCCGCCACGCGTCGAAGTTGCCGGCGCGCAAGGCCTCGAACAGCGCCCGGTCCGCCGGCGTGTCCGGATACAGAAAATTGTTTTTCGCCGTGAGGAACGCGTGCGACCATCCCGACGACGCCATCAGCGCGACTCGCCACGGACTCTCCGCAAAAATCCGCGCAGTCGCAGCGCCCAGATCGAACAGTCGTCGCGGCGTCGGCGCCGGCGGATCGAGCTGCGCTTCCGACGGCGGATTTTCGAACGCCGGCAGCCCGCCGCGCTGCGCGATCACCTTGCGCCCGTAGCAATTGATCGCGAATGGAATGATCGGATACGAAAACCCCTTCCGATCGTAATCGAGATACAGCACGGCATTGGCGAACGCGTGGCCCAGCGGATGATGTAAAGGTTTGTATGAGTAGGCGGTGTCGAAGCCCGCCTCGATCAAACCGCCCGCGAGATACTTGGCGGCTGCGACGTTGCCCGCCGCATGAAATTTCTTGTCGGGCGCATCCTTCCACACATTGTGCGGCGGCGGCGCGAACTCGAATGATTCGTGCGCGTAGATGCAATAAGGCGGAATCACATCCTCGCGAAAATTTTCGTATTGATCGTCGCCCCACACCACGATGAAGTCGGGACGAAACTCGTCGATTTGCGCGCGCGCCTTGCGCAGCGATCGCACCAGGCGCTCGCGATGCGCCCGCGCAGCGGTCGTCGCCCTCGTCGTTGCCCCATTCTGCGCGCATCGCTTCCGGCCAGTTTTGCGCACTGCGAAATCTTTCCGGCAGATGCGGGTTCTGCAGCATCCGCTTCAGTATCCACGACATCGTTTCGTCGCTGCCGGCCAGGGGCGGGTAGTGAGTTATTCCAACTGCGAGAATCTCACCCATTTGCATGTCCTCCCGAAGCGCGGCCGCTATCGTCGTGAAGGATCTGTTTCTCGTATAGCGCGGCGATGCGATCTGCGGAATACCCCAGCACGCTCGAAAGCACCCGCGCGTTGTCGGCGCCGAGCGCCGGCACATAGTTGCGCGCCTTGGCCGTCGAGTTGCCAAACTTGAAGGCTGGATTCGGCACCTTCAGCGGCCCCGCGCCGTCGTCGATCACTTCGAAGCTGCCGCGCTCAGCAAGATGCGGATGCGCCAGCGCCTCGCGCACCGTGTAATACCGCGAGCAGGGCACGCCGCCCTCGGTCAAAATCGCTTCGCACTCGCGCATCGTTCGCGACGACGCCCATTCGTCCAGCATCGACATGAACCACGCCCAATTCGCAGCTCGACCTTTCGCCGTCGCGAAACGCGGATCAGTCAGCCATTCGGGATGTCCGACCGCGCGCGCCAACGCCTCGTAATTGTTCGGCTTGACCGCCGCGATCATCACGAATCCATCCTTGGCCCGCGTCGGCTGAAAAGTGTTGGTCTTCCTCATCGGCGGAAGCTGCGCCTCCTGGAACTCATAGATGAGCATGCCGAGGATGCCGTCCATCATCGCCAGATCGATGCAATCGCCGCGGCCGGTGCGCTCGCGAGCGAGCAGCGCCGACTGAATCGCGCCGAACGCGTACGTCCCGCCCAACACGTCGCCCACATAGATACCGGTGTTGAGCGGCCGCTCGAGCCTGTCCTGATACGATAGGTTCACTAGGTCGAAACCGCTGGCCGCGTGCAACATCGGCGCGTATGCGCTGCGCGTCGCCCACGGCCCGCTTTGGCCAAAGCCCGAAATCGAGCAGTAAACGATTCGCGGATTCAGCCGTGCGAGCGTCGCGTAGTCGAGGCCGAGCCGCTGCATGACGCCCGGCCGCGAATTTTCGACAACGACGTCCGACTTCGTTGCCAGCTCGCGAATCAGATCTCCCGCACCGGCTTTGCGCAAATCGATTGCGAGACTTTTCTTGCCGCAATTCAGATGCGCGAAGTAAGCGCTCTTGCCGGAGCGAATCGGCGGCTGCGTCCGGATGAAATCGCCCTCGGGCGGCTCAATCTTAAGAACCTCGGCGCCAAGATCCGCGAGCAGTCGCGTGCAATACGGCCCCGACACGATGGTCGTGAAGTCGAGCACGCGCACGCCGCTCAGAATATCGTTATTCACCAGCCGCCTCGGCGCGATCTTTTTCTTTCATCAGCGACAAGTAGTGACGATTCAACCGCTCGAGATGCTGCTCCATCTCTTTCACGGCCGCATCGCTGTCGCCCGCTTCAAAATGTTTCATGAAACGCCGGCGCGACGGCAGCACCCACGGATTTCGCTTTTGCCCGATCGCCCGGATGAAGTGCTGCATGACGTCGAGCAGCGCTTCCATCACGATTACCATCACCGGATTTTTGGTCGCGCGCGCGATGACGCGATGAAAATCGAGATGGATCGCCGCCTGATCGTAAAAATCGATATTCTCGCGCGCCGCTTTCGCCGCCGAGGCGATATTCGCGTTGAGCGCCGCGATATCCTCCGGCGTCGCGCGCTCGCACGCAGCGCGCACCGCGCTCGATTCGATCATTACCCGCGCCTCGGTCAGATGCTCAGGCTGAATCGCACCGAGATGGAACATGTCGCGCAAACCGGTGATTATCGCGTCGCCGGTGCTCTCGCGCACGAACGCGCCGCCGGTCGCACCCTTCTGCAAGCGGAGCAAGCCGGCATTTTCGAGCGACCGCAGCGCCTCGCGTAGCGTGTTGCGCGACACCCCGAACTGCTCCGCCAACACGCGCTCCGGCGGCAGCCGATCGCCCGCTCTAAGCCGCCGGTCGGAAAGCTCCTTGCGAATCTGGTCGGCGATTTCCTCGAACGCGCGCAGGTTGCGGATGCGGCTGAACTGCGCCGGGCGCGGCGTCGCCACCCGCATCGGCTTTGTGGCGCTTGACATTCGTATCGCTCATGTGTTCCATTGGTTCAACCATTGGTAGTCCGACCGGACTCGAATGTCAAGCGCGCAGATTGGAGGATAAGGCCCTGTGATTTCTTTTGAACTTACCGAGGAACAGAAACTCGCACAGTCGATGGTGCAGGAGCTGGCAAGCTCGCAGCTTCGACCGGCCGCGCGCACTGCCGACGATCGCGAAGCGATGCCGTCGTCGATTCTCGACGAGATCTGGGCGACCGGAATCATCCAGTCTCAATCCGATGCGGACGGATATTCGCCGACGCTGAATGCGCTGCTGCTCGAGGAACTCGCGGTCGCGGACGCGTCGTTTGCGATCGCTGCCGCGGCGCCGATCGGATTTCTCGGCGCGATCGCTGCGCAGGGATCGCCCGCGCAAAAGAAAAATCTGCTGCCGCTGTTTGCGGGCGACAAGTATCGATGCGCGGGCGTCGCAATCATGGAACCCGATTTCGCCTTCGACGTTTCCGCGATTCGCACCACCGCTATCAAGAAGCGCGACGGCTATCTGCTCTCGGGCATGAAAGGACTGATTCCGCTCGCCGATAGTTGCAGTCACTTTCTTGTGGTCGCACGATCCGACGATACGTTGGACGCGTTTATCGTCGAGCGGAACGCGCGTGGCGTGAGCGTCGGCGAGAAGAAACCGAATATCGGACTGCGCGCGCTCGAGATGGCCGACGGTCAGTTTCAAAGATGTTGAACTGCCTGCGAGCGCGCGGCTCGGCGAAGGCGCGGGATGCGATGTTCAGCGCATCATCGACTCGGCGCGCACTGCATTGTCCGCGATCATGACCGGGACCAGCCGGGCCGTGATGGAATTCGTGATGCCCTACACCAAGGAGCGCGTGGTGCATGGCGATGCGCTCGCGAAGAAGCAGACGATCGCGTTTCGTCTCGCCGATATGCGGATCGAAACCGATGCGATGCGCTGGATGACGTGGAAGGCGGCGTCGATTCTCGAGCAGGGCGGCGACGCGACGCGTCAGGCGCAACTTGCCTACACCTACTGCGCCGAGAACGCGATGTGGATTGCCGATGAGGGCGTCCAGATGCTCGGCGGGCATGGCTACCTGCGCGATAACCCGGTCGAGATGTGGTATCGCGACACGCGCACGGTGTCGGTGCTTGAAGGCGCGGTCGGAGTTTAGTTTTCGAAGACAATCACGAGGACAAGACAATGATAGATTTCCAACTCACTTCGACTGACGAGAACGTTCTGAGCAGCGCGCATGAGCAGGCGATCATTGGCCGCCGCTATGCGCGCTACTACGACAAGCATGAGGACGAACTCGAGCCCGAGGAATTTCCTGAAGCGAAAGATTTGCCAAACCCGGTCACGCTGGCCGAAGAAGGACTCAGTGGCAGCAGCGGATCGCGAATTCTTCACTCGCTGGTGATGCTCGAGATTTATTGGGGCGGGATTTCGCTGCATCGCAGCAGATGGGGACTCGGCAACACGGTGCTCAAGACCGTCGCGACGCCTGAACAATTCGAGAAGTGGAAGAACCACACGATTGCGATTGCGATTACCGAGCCCGGCGCCGGCTCTGATCCGGCGAACATCCGGACGACGGCGACCTTCGATCGCGAGACCGGCGAGTGGATTCTCAACGGCGAGAAAATTTTTATCTCGCAGGCGCAGTCGGGTGACGCTGCGATGGTGCTGTCGCGCTTCATTGCGCCGGACGGCAGCCGCGGCATGAGCACGTTCATCGTCGAGAAAGGTACGCCCGGGTTCACCGTCGGGCCGCAACTCAGGAAGCTCGGCATTCGCTCGCACGACACCTGCAACCTGCTGTTCGAGAATTGCCGCATTCCGGAATTCAATCACATCAAGGGCGATTTCAAATCGACGATGTCGGTGTTCAACGACTCGCGCCCGATGGTCGGCGCGATGGCGCTGGGCGTCGCGCGCGCGGCGCTGGATTTCACGCGCGAAAAGCTGGGCGAGCGCGGAATCGAAATCAGTTACCGCGGCGGGATGCGAAGCCGATCGGCAATCGTCGATCGTTTCATCCGGCTGGAAGCCATTTTCGAGGCTGCGCTGCTGACGGTGCTGCGGTCGAAGTGGCTCGAGCAGCAGGACGTGCCGCCGAAAGTGGAAGCGTCGATCGCAAAGGCCGCGGGCGGCAAGGCCGCGCGAAAAATCACGCAAGGATGCATCGATTTGCTCGGCCCGGCAGCGCTGTCGGAAGACCATCCGCTGGATCGATGCTTCCGCGACGGCCGCATCTTCGACATCTACGAAGGCGCCGGTGAAATCCAGCGCCTGATAATCGCGCGCTCGATCCTGGGCTACACCGGCCGCGATTTGAGGTAATCAGCGTACGACCAGGAGTCCGCGCTTCCGTGGACCTGATGGTTGGTTTTGACTAGGCTGAGAGCTACACCTTGGGTTCAGGAGGAAGAGATGAAACCAGCACTTCGGATCGCACTTCTCGCAACCACTATTCTCTCCTTGAGTTGTTGGTCATCCGCGGCGAACGCGCAGGCCGGCAAATACACGGTCAAGACCGGCTACCTCACTTGCCATGAAGCGTCGGGATGGGGATTCATCTTCGGATCTTCGCGCGAAATCAGATGCTCCTATTCGAGCAATGGCGGCAGAGTCGAATACTACAGTGGAAGCATCTCAAAGTTCGGCGCTGATATCGGCTACCTCAAATCAGCGGTGATCCTGTGGGCGGTCGCCGCGCCGACCAAGGATCTCAAGCCCGGCGCACTGGAAGGCCATTACGGCGGCGCTACCGCAAGCCTTACGCTAGGAGTGGGTGCGGGCGCGAACGTGCTGGTCGGAGGTTTTGATCAGTCGATCGCGCTGCAGCCGGTATCGGTCGAAGGTCAGAACGGACTGAACGTTGCGGCCGGAGTCGCGGCGATGACCCTCAAATACCACCGAGAGTAGTCCGCCGCGCTGAAGAACGGTCGGCCGCGCGTCACCATCCTGAGGCGTTCAGCCATGCGACGGTGCTGGTGAGGTCGAACGAATTCGCGAGGTCCATCAGGTCCACGATCTTGCTGACGTCGTCCATCGGGAAGGACTTGCCGGCGGGGAACACCGGCTCGACGCGACAGTAGCGATCGCCGAGAAGTTGCTGGCATTCGAAATCGGCGACCCCGACGCTTCCGTCCATCATCACGTTGAGGATTGGCTTGATCCATTGCGCGTCGCCCCAATCGTGATTCTGTCCAGCGATGTATTGCAGCGAGGCGCCGGTACCTACCGATAGCAGCTTGATGCCGTCCAGGGTCGCGCGTTCACTGGCTTGATTGCGCCCGTCGAGCGCCTGCGCGATCGCCGCCATGCTTGGATTGTTGGCAATCACACCGCCGTCGATAAGTACGCCATAGGATGGGAAGTAGGTGGGCGCCGCGCTGGTGGACATGGCGACGTCAACCGCCAGAAATTCACCGTCGCTGTCAGCGCCGATAAAATTGTGAAAGAACTTCGGGTTCCAGGTGCGGGCAGAAGGATCGGGCGACTGGTTGTCCAGGCTGAAGGATGCGATCAGAACGCGCGAGTGCAAGTCCTTGAGTCTAATGGCGCCGAAGGTGTCCTGCAGAATCTGTTTGAGATTGGTGTTGTCGTATTTCGAACCGCTGATACCGCCGATCTCGACCACGTCGCGCGCCCACGAGGAATCAAAGATCAGCTTGCCGTTAACCACGTAGAGGTCGCGGATCTGCGCGGGAGTAAGACCGGCGGCGAGACCTAGAGCCAGGATTCCACCGGTCGAGGTGCCGGCAAACAGCGTGATCGTGTCAGGTCGGTTTTGCAGCAGGGCAGGATAGGCGCCTGACAGGCGATTCAGCAGAACCGCGCTCAGCACTCCGCGGATACCACCGCCATCGCAGGACAGTATTCGAAAATTTGGCATGCGGCGTTGCCTCCCAGTAAGTCTCAGATCGCAACCGGCGAAATACTAGACAGGAAGTTTATCCGCAATCCGCACTCTTCGGTCAACTGCCTTGTAGCGTTTCTGTACTGTTCGTAATTCCACAAAGACGTTTGGGATTCGCGTCGAACGGATGGTTCCGCAAGCCGACGACAGTTTTTTGTGCCGAGGATTACGGCTGCGGCGCGAATGTTTTTCATGACAGGTTTCTCGACAACCGTGATGTTGTTACTAATGATGCGGGGATGGCTCTGAATGCGGGCGACAAAACGATGAAGAGCTTCGAGCAGCCGATGCTCGAGACGGGGAGCGGAGCATCCTCCGACGAAGTGCTGGCCGTTTTGCGGCGGTTTTGGGGATTCGAGAGTTTGCGGCCGCTGCAGTCGGAGGCTATTCAGGCGGGACTCGATCGTCGCGACTCGTTGGTCGTGATGCCGACCGGCGGTGGCAAGTCGCTCTGCTACCAGGTGCCGCCAGCGGTCGCGCGACGCACCGACGTCGTGGTGTCGCCGCTGATTGCGTTGATGAAGGATCAGGTCGATGCGCTGCGCCTGTCGGGTTATCCGGCGGCGGCGCTTCACAGCGGGATGGATCAGATGGAACTGCGTGACGTCGAGCGCGAGATAGCCGGCGGCCGGCATCATCTTATATTCGTCGCGCCGGAACGGTTGCTGACGCCGCGATTTCTGGAGCTTGCCGCGCGCCTGAAAGTTTCCAGCTTCGCGATCGACGAGGCTCATTGCATCAGCCAGTGGGGTCACGACTTCCGCCCGGAATATCGCCGACTCGCGGAATTGAAGACGCGTTTTCCGGGCGCGAGCATTCATGCATACACGGCGACTGCGACCGAGCGCGTGCGCGGCGATATCGTCGAGCAACTTGGACTCACAGACCCGCAGGTGCTGGTCGGATCGTTCGATCGTCCGAATTTGCTCTATCGCGTGCGCCCGAAGGTGGATGTGAACGCGCAAATCGGGGAGACGATTCGGCGTCATAAAGGTGAGGCGTCGATCGTTTACAGCATCAGTCGAAAGGATACCGAGCAAATCGCCGCATACTTGGCGTCGGAAGGTGTGCGCGCGGCTGCGTATCATGCCGGGATGGAAGCCGACGAGCGCCGACGCACGCAGGATCGCTTCGCCGCCGAGGAAATCGACGTGGTGGTGGCGACGGTCGCGTTCGGGATGGGAATCGATCGCAGCGACATCCGATGCGTAATCCATGCGGCGATCCCGAAGTCGATCGAGGCCTATCAGCAGGAGACGGGCCGCGCGGGCCGCGACGGCTTACCCGCGGAGTGCGTGCTGTTCTACTCGGCGGCTGACGTGATGCGCTGGCGCAACCTTATGGAGCGGAGCGCGGCGGAATCCGCGACTCCACCTGAAGTGTTAGAGAGCGGAAAGCTGTTGCTCGAAGAAGTGCGACGCTTCGCGACGGTTGTTCGATGTCGTCATGCGGCGCTCTCCGGATACTTCGGCGAGACCTATAAAGGAGCTAGCTGCGGAGCGTGCGACTTTTGTCTGGGTGAAGTGGAAGGCGTTGCCGATTCCACCGTGCTCGCGCAGAAGGTGTTGTCGTGCGTCGCGCGAGTCGAGCAGCGCTTCGGCGTCGAGCACGTGGTGGACGTCCTAAGTGGCGCAAGCAGTGAGCGGGTCCGTCGATTAGGCCATGAAAAGCTTTCCACCTATGGCCTGCTGAAGGACGTCCCGCGCAAGACCTTGACCAACCTGGTCTATCAGCTAGTCGATGCCGGCCTGCTCGAGCGGACGCCGGGCGATCGTCCAATGCTAAAGTTGAACGCCTTGTCATGGGAAGTGATGCGCGGGGGACGTGCTGTCACACTGCTACAGGCGAAAGAGTCGAAATCGAAAAGAACGCGAATCGAAGAAGCCTCGTGGCTTAATGTCGACGAGGCGCTGTTCGAAAGTCTGCGCAAACTGCGGCGGGAAATCGCGGCCGAGCGCTCCGTGCCCGCCTATGTGATCCTTCACGACGCGACGCTGCGCGAACTCGCGAGCGTCAGGCCCACCACAGTCGAAGCGCTGCGTTATATACGCGGGATGGGCGAAAGAAAACTGACCGACTTCGGCGCGCGCGTCGTCGAATGCATTAAGTCTCACCAATAGAAGTCCAGATTCCGCTTTAGCTCGGTCCCGTGAAAGCGGCTAGGCGCTTAGGCGGTTGATACCGTCCAGCGCAGCGTTCTTGTAGCACTCGGCGAGAGTTGGATAGTTGAAAACCGTATTGACGAAGTAGTCGATCGAGCCTTTCAGCGAGATCACCGCCTGGCCGATGTGAACCAGCTCGACCGCGCCATCGCCGATGATATGGACGCCCAGCAATTCGCGCGTCTCCCGATGAAAAAGCAGTTTCAGGACTCCAGTGCTGTCGCCGAGGATGTGGCCGCGCGCGACTTCGCGATAAGAGGCCTTGCCAACCTCGTATGGAACGCCCTTATTGGTGAGGCTCTCTTCGGTTGCCCCGACGAATGAGATTTCGGGGATCGTGTAGATTCCGTAGGGGAACAATTCGGGCGCGTGATGCGCGGGAACCTTGAACGCGCGGCAGACTGCGATTCGGCCCTGCTCTTTCGAAGTCGATGCGAGGCTCGGGAATCCGACTACGTCGCCGACCGCGTAGATGTTTTCGGCGGCGGTCTGGTAGTCGGCGTTGGTTTTCAGACGGCCGCGCGCGTCGGCTTCGAGTCCCGCGGCAGCGAGATTTAGCTCGCTGGTCGCGCCGGTGCGGCCGGTGCTCGACAAGGCTTTGTCGGTGACGATCTGTTTCCCGCTCGCCAGGCATGTGCGCACGCGGTTCTGGCCGTTCTCCCGGATCACTTCTATCGACGAAACTTCTTCGCCCAGGCGGAGCGTCACCCGCCGTTCGCGCAAGTGGTAGACGAGGCTTTCGACTATTTCCGCGTCGACGAAGTCCAGCAGCCGCGGGCGCATGTCGATCAGCGTCACGCGCACGCCGAGCGCCGCAAACATGCTCGCATACTCGCATCCGATCACGCCCGCACCAATCACGGCGAGCGTGCGCGGGAGTTCGTCGAGCTGCATGACGTCGTCGCTGGAAAAGATCGAGGTGCCATCCAGCGGAGTGCGCGCGTCGCGCGTCGGCTGGGTACCAACGGCCAACACAATAGTGGACGCAGTGATCCGTCTTTGCAGCCCGCTCATTTTGTCTTCGAGATGGAGCGTGTGCGGATCGACGAAACTCGCGCTCGCAGTGGTCAGCTCGACGCCGTTGCGCAGGAGCTGATGGCGCAACACGTCGATCTCGTGACGCACCACCGGATCGACGCGGACCAACAGATCCTGAAACGTTATTTTTTCCTTGACGCGGTACGAATCGCCATAAATGGCGTGTTCGCGATAGCCCGAGAGGTACAGGATAGCTTCGCGCATCGTCTTGCTGGGAATCGTCCCGATGTTGACGCAGATGCCGCCGACGATCGGTTTGCGCTCGATCACGATGACGCGCTTGCGCAGCTTGGCGCCTTGGATGGCCGCATGATGTCCGGCGGGACCGCTGCCAACGACAGCAAGGTCGAAATCAAATTCAGGCATCGTGTAATTCTGGCTTTTTGCGCACTTTAACGTAAGGTTGAAAAAACGGTCCCGAAACTTGTGACCGTGTGAAGCTCCAAGGAGACAAGAACGCGATGATGACCGGACAGCAATACAAAAAGTCGCTCGATGACAACCGCGAAACGTACTTCGAAGGCGAGCGGGTGCGCGACATCGTCAATCATCCGCTGCTCGGCGAATGCGTTTCGCGAATCGCAGAGGGCTACGACAAGTTCTACTCGCCCGAACCCGGGGCGGTCAGCCCGTTGATGAAAATCCCGCGCTCGGCCAACGAGTTACGCGATCGGATTCCACTGCTGCTCGAGTCCGACATCGTCGCCAACGTGACGTACCAGTCGATCATGACGCTGACCACCGCGGCCACGCGAATCCAGGATGCGCTGCCGGAATATGCGGAGCGCATCCGCAACTACGTTCACGCGGCGCAGCGCAAAGATATTCGCATCGTCGAATGCATCACGGACGCCAAGGGTGATCGCTCCCGTCCGCCCGGCAAGCAGGACGACCCCGACGCCTACACCCGGGTAGTCGAGCGGCGCGCCGACGGCGTCGTGATTCGCGGCGCCAAACTGCACATCACGGGCGCGTCGATGGCGCATGACCTGATGGTGATTCCGACCAAGGCGATGAAGCCCGGCGAGGAGGCGTACGCGATCGGATGCGCGGTGCCGGTCAATTCGCCCGGCGTCAAAATAATCGACACGACTTTCGCCCCGCGCCATCCCGACACGCGCACGTTCCCGGTCTCCGCGAAAATTCACATGGCCGAAGGATTCGTGATCCTCGACGACGTGTTCGTGCCGAACGAGCGCATTTTCCTCGACAGCGCAGTGGCGCAGGCTGCAGTGTTCGCGCATTCGCTCGGGCTCTGGGAGCGCCTCGGCGGACTTTCGGCGATGGCGGAAGAAGGCGATCAGCTGGTCGGCTTCGCGCAGCTCGTCGCGGAGTCCAACGGCTTGGCCGGCGAAGGGCATATCAAGGAGAAAATTTCCGAGATGCTCATCCACGCCACTTTGATTCGCGCCGCGCTCGAGGCAGCGATCGCGAATTGCCAGATTACCGAGCAGGGCGCGTTCCCCGACGAGCTTTACACCAACGCCGGCAAGTATCACGGTGCGGCGAACTACAACCTGATGGTGCGCCATCTGCACGATATCTCGGGCGGCTCGATCCTGACCGCGCCGGGCGTCGCCGATCTCGAAAACGAAGTGACCGGCCCGCTCGTTCGCAAATATATGGGGACGAGCAAAGGAATCGATGGCGAATATCGCGCGCGGCTGTTTCATGCGATTCGCGATCTGACCGCCGACGCGTATGGCGGCTGGAAGGCAGTGACCAACGTGCAGGCCGGCGGCGGTCTCTATGCGCAGCGAATCGTCACGCGCAGGTACTACGACCTCAAAGGTGCGAAGCGAAAAGCGCTGAAGGTGGCAGGACTCGACGAGGAAATCCCTGGCTGATTGATGTTTGCGCGCAATGCGACCGGCGTTGTATTGGATCAACTACAATCGCTCGCACGCATTCCGCATATAAGGAGACTCGAATGGCTGCTGGATACACCATGACTATCGACGGCAAGTCGGTGAAAGGATCGAAATCCACTGGCGTGATCAATCCCGCCACTGGAAAGATCTTCGCCGAAGTTCCCGATTGTTCGAAAGCCGAACTCGACCAGGCGATGAACGCCGCACAAAAGGCGTTCCCCAGTTGGAGCAAGGACGTCAACGCGCGCCGCAAGGTCCTTCAGGATTGTGCGGCTGCATTGCAGCAACCGCCTGAAGGTCTCGCGCGCACGCTCACCCAGGAGCAGGGCAAGCCCCTCGACAAGGCCGGACAGGAAATCATGGGCACCTCGATGTGGTGCGCGTACACCGCGATGCTCGATCTGCCCTCCGAGGTTCTGCAGGACACGCCGCAGGGCAAAATCGAAATCAAGCGCAAGCCGCTCGGCGTCGTCGCCGCGATCACGCCCGTGGAATTACCCGCTGATGCTCGGGATGTGGAAGATCGCGCCGGCGCTGCTCGCAGGCAACACGATCGTGCTGAAGCCGTCGCCGTACACGCCGATCACGACGCTGATGCTCGGCGAAATTCTGCGCGACCTCGTTCCGCCCGGAGTCCTCAACGTGGTCTCCGGCGGCGACGAGCTCGGCGCGTGGATGACTACGCATCCGGTGCCGCGAAAGATTTCATTCACTGGCTCGGTCGAGACTGGCAAGCGAGTCGCTGCGGCGGCTGCGCCCGATTTGAAGCGCGTCACGCTCGAGCTCGGTGGCAACGACGCCGCGATCATCCTGGCTGACGTGGATCCCGCGGCGGTCGCACAGAAGATTTTCTGGGGCGCATTCGAGAACTCGGGACAAATCTGCAGCGCGATCAAGCGCGTGTACGTTCCGGAGCAGATGTACAACGCGTTGCTCGACAACCTCGGCGAGATTGCCAAGGGCGTGAAGGTTGGCGACGGGCTCGAGGCCGGAACCCAGCTTGGTCCGATCAACAACAAGATGCAGTTCGAGCGCGTGACCGAGCTAGTCGAGGACGCCAAAAAGCACGGCGCAAAGATTGTCTCGGGCGGGGCGCGCGTCGGCAAGGAAGGCTACTTTTTCGCGCCGACCATCGTCGGGAATATTTCCGATGGCGTGCGGCTGGTCGATGAAGAGCAATTCGGCCCGGCGCTCCCGATCATTCCTTACAAGGATGTTGACGACGCCGTCCGCCGCGCGAACTCGACGCACTTTGGGCTAAGCGGCTCCGTATGGTCCAACGATTCGGCCCGCGGCACCGAAGTCGCCTCGCAACTCGAATGCGGTTCGGCGTGGGTCAATCAGCATCTCGCGATCGCGCCGAATTTGCCGTTCGGCGGAGCGAAATGGTCGGGCATCGGCGTGGAGAACGGCCCGTGGGGTCTGATGGGCTTCACGGAAATCCAGGTGGTGAACTCAGTCAAACTTTCGTAGTGGCGAATAACATCGCCCCCGCGGTATCGTCGAATCAGGCGATACGCGGGGGCGTGTTTTTTTGAGATGGGACGCTACGACGACTACAAGCGGCGAGTCCTGCAGGTAAGCCAGCGGCTGTCGGCCGACGGCTACTTCGGATCCAAATCGGGCAGCGCGGGCAACGTCTCCATCCTGATTGATGGCGAAGATGCGATCGCGGTCACGCCGACGCGCCTTCAGTACGACGTGATGACGGTCGAAGACATTTGCGTAGTGGACTTCGACCTCGCGCCGATCGAGGGCAAGCGCAAACCGTCGATCGAAACTCCGATGCACGTCGCGACCTACCAGGCGCGCGCCGACGTCAGCGCCGTTATCCATACGCATCAGTCCTTCGCGAGCGCGCTCAGCATACTGAACGAGCCGATCCCGCCGCTGTTCGACGAAGTCACTCTGGCTATTGGCAGATACCATCGACGTCGTGCCGTACGCTCTGTCAGGCACGCGCGAACTGCACGACAACGTCGCGCGCAAGCTCGCCAATCGATGCCACTGCTACATACTTCAGAACCACGGCACGCTTTGCATCGGCACCGACCTCGACAAGACTTTTACCTTTGTCGAGCTGCTCGAGAAATCCGCGCACATCTATATGGAAGCGCTCGCGACCGGCAGGCCGGTGACTGTGCTCCCCGAAAAAACCGTCGCGCAACTTCACGCCGCAGTGATCGCGCGACAGGATCGCGAGATCGCGCGCAAAAAGTCGAGTCACTGATGAGCGACATCTTCGTGACGCTCGGCGCGCACGTCCTCGACATACTTGGCCGCTACGTCACGCACATTCCCGAGGGACAAGGCAGCGTACTGCTCGACGAGATTCGGCTTGCGCCGGCGGGCAGTGCGGCGGGCACCGCGGTCGGCCTCGCGAAATTGGGACTCGAGGTCGCGACCGTCGGCGCGGTCGGCGACGACGCTCTTGGCGACGTACTGATCCGCGCGCTGAACGGCTTCGGCGTCGATACCGGCCACGTCATTCGCAAGCCCGGCGTTCAAACCTCCGCGAGCATTCTTCCAATTCGAGCAAACGGAGACCGGCCGGCGCTTCATGCGATCGGAGCTAACAGTGTCTATTCGATCGACGACGTGCCATGGCCGCTGATCGAAAGCGCGGCGCATCTGCATCTCGGCGGCAACGATTCGATGCGCGGACTGGGTCGCGACGGTGCATCGCAGATCTTGCGGCGCGCGCGCGACGGCGGCGCGACCACCAGCATGGACATCCTCAGTGAAGGCTCGCCGAAACTGCTCGCGATCCTGAAGCCGTGCCTGCCGTTCGTCGATTGGTTCATGCCCAACGCCGACCAAGCTTGCAAGCTGACCGACTCATCACACTCCGGAACACGCCGCCGATGCGACTGCTCGAACTCGGCGTGGGCGGAGTCGTGCTGACGATGGGCGGCGACGGCAGTTTGCTAACGACAGCGCGCGAGCGGGTTCATCTGCCCGCGCACAACATCGAGGTCGTCGACACGTCGGGATGCGGTGACGCGTATTGCGCAGGTTTCATCCGCGCGCTGCGGCTCGGATGGACGCCGGCGGAATGCATGAAACTCGGCAATGCCGCGGCAGCGTTGGTCGCGCAGGGCCTGGGCTCCGATGCCGGCATCCGCGATTTGGACGACACGCTCCGCTTCATGCGCGAAACACCCTTGCGTTCCAGCTAACGGCTTTACAAAAATTCACAATATGGAAAATCGACTCACGCGTCGCGCATTCGTGGTAGGAAGTCTCGCGGCCGGCTTCGCGCTGGCGGTGATGCCGGTGTCGGCCGACACGATTACGACCGACAGCAACGGACTGGTCGCCGGCGAAGTCAAAATTCCGGTCGCGGGCGGTGAGATTCCAGCGTATCGCGCGATGCCGGCGAGCGGCGGTCCGTTCCCGACCGTGCTGGTGGTGCACGAGATTTTCGGCGTCCACGAGCATATCAAAGACATCTGCCGCCGACTCGCCAAGCTCGGCTACTTTGCAGTCGCGCCGTTGCTTTTTTCGCGCGAAGGCGACGTCGCGAGCATGGCTGACACGCAGCAGATCATTTCAAAAGTTGTCGCCAAGGTTCCGGACGAACAAGTCGCATCCGATCTCGACGCGACCGTGGCGTGGGCGAAAAGTACGGGCAAGGCTGACACGACAAGACTCGGCATCACCGGATTTTGTTGGGGCGGTCGGCAGGTGTGGCTCTATGCCGCTCACAACTCTTCTTTGAAAACCGGAGTCGCATGGTATGGGCCGCTGCAGATGCCGCCGTCGGAGCTCAGGCCAAAGAATCCGATTGATTTGGTCAATCAGATCAATGCGCCGATTCTGGGTCTGTATGGCGGCAAAGACATGGCGATTCCGATTGCCCAGATCGAGCAGATGCGCGCCGCGCTGAAGGCCGCGGGCAAACCGTCGATGATCGTGATCTATCCAGATGCGGGGCACGGCTTCAACGCCGACTATCGTCCCAGCTACAAACCGCAAGCCGCCAAAGATGGATGGATGCGAATGCAGGTTTGGTTCAAGCAACACGGTGTAGCCTGAAGTAAGTATTCGTGAATAGCTATTCGAATAGCTAATCAGCTCGGATATGGAGGGCCATTCGACAATACTTTGGCTAGTGACTTGTCATAGCCATAGATGTCGTTGAAGAATCTTACTTCGCCGTCTGGATTGACTACTGCAGTACTATAGAGAATTAGTACTGGAATAGGTTTTTTGAGATTCACCTGAACATTATCGGGCCCGGTCTTCATTGCCGCCTGTATTTTGTCCATCGTCCATTCGGGCCGGTCGCGCAGTATCCACGCTGCCAGGTCGGCCGGCCTTTCAACCCGGATACATCCGTGACTGAAGTCGCGACGGGACCGCGAGAACAATTCCTGTTCCGGCGTGCTGTGCAGGTACACGTTGTATTGATTGGGGAAGATGAACTTGACCAGGCCGAGCGCATTCTTGGGTCCGGGTTTCTGCCGTACCCGATACGAGCCGGAACGAAGTCCATCTATGACATCGTCCGAGGCCGGCGATGAAGGGACGACGTTGCCGCTTTGATCGACTACTTCGAAGCCATTATCACCCAGGTAGTTGGGATTGCGCCGAGTCTTCGGGATCGTCTCGTTGCGCAGAATCGAGGTCGGAACCAGCCAATAGGGGCGGAAGATCAGATATTTCATTTCATCCGCGAAGACTGGCGTCTGCGTGCGCATCGCTTTGCCCACGACCACTCTCATCGTGAGGTAGCTGGCCGGCTGGCGGCGCATGGTACGCAATTCGAATTCGGGAATGTTGACGATAATTGGCGGCTCGGGGAAGTCCGGCGGTATCCATCGATATCGTTCAAGCGTGAGTTGGAGCTGTTGCACGCGCGTTTTGAGCGGCGTGTTGAGTTCAGTCACCGTGCCCTTTCCCAACACGCCGTCAGTATCGAGGCCGTGACGATGCTGGAAATGTTTCACCGCATCGACGACGGGACCTTTGTACAGCGTCGAGTCGGCAGGAGCGTCGGCGGTGGAAGGAAGATCGCCGAGCTGACGCAATCGTGCGACTAGTTGCGGCATCGACGCGAAGGTACTTCCGGGACGCACACCTTTTTGCGGCACCGCGATGAGCGGGGTGTCACCCGCGGTCGCCATCTTCGAATATGTGGCGAGCGCTCCTTCGGCCCGACGATAGCCGTCGTAGGGTGGCTCAACTTTCGCGATCACTGCGGCAATGTCCGGCGCGGGAAGCACTTGCGTTCTCAGCTCGTCGGCCAGGTCATACTTTTTGGGACCGACCGTCAGGCCGAACTTGAAATGCTGCGGGTTGACCCTTCCGATATGCAGATCGGAAATGTAGCGCATCGCGGAAACAGTCAGCGCCAGATCGATATGTGCAAGATCGGCGTCGGTAGGCTTCGGTGACGCCGTCGGTTGGAGCTTGGCGAGACGCGCGTCCCATCGCGATGCGTCATAGTCCTCGGGGTTGAGGCCTTTCAACGCGGCCTGCTGAAACTGAAGGATCATCGAGACGGCTTGAGGGCTGGCTTTGCCGTTCTGGATCCACGCGAGAGAATCGCCGCCTGCGGCGTAGAATTTTTTGACGCTGTCGCAATAGTCGCTGAAGTTGGGCCAGCGCAAATCCGGTAGCGTACCGGCAGCGATCAGAGCGTTGATGTCGGCGGCACCGGCGGGGGCAACTTGTGACGCACTGGCGGTCGCGGCGGGAGAGTTCGCAGCGAAAACCTGGCCGGGCGAGGTGCAGCAGCACAGCGCTGCGAGCGTCGTCGCCAAGGCGAATTCGTGAATTTTCATTTCTATCTGCATGCGAGTCACACAGTACTAGGTTGCGCGCGGATTCGTCGCAAGGGCTCGCTCCGGTGAATTTGCGACAAGCGCGATGCGTCCGTAGTCTCAAGAGGGAGCTTTGTCGTAGTTTTTCAAACTGGGTTGGAAATGCCGAGTATCGCAACGTGGATTCGCCAATGCGACGAACATTGGTTCACACTTCTATTCAGCCGTTATCCGCATCTGGCGGTGCATAACGCTCGATTGCATCCGGTGGATCTGTCCCAGATGGACGGGTTGATGCTGACCGGCGGCGGCGATATCTCGGCGAGCTATCTTCGGCAGGCGATCGCGGACGCGTCGTTGATTGTCGATACCGACTGCGCGCGCGACGAATGGGAATTCAAGGCATCGCGCGAAATGCTGTTTTTAGGAAAGCCTGTTTTGGCAATCTGTCGAGGTTTGCAAGTGTTGAATGTGGCGCTCGGCGGTACGTTGCATATCGATATTCCCGGCCACGACAACTATGAGCGAGAGAACATCCAGGCGCTGCGGCATAGCTCGACGGCGATACATCGATTCGGCGCGGTGAACAGCTCGCATCACCAGGCGCTCGAGCGGTTGGCCGACGGAATCGAAGTCGAGGCGTGGTCGGCGAGCGATGGGATAGTCGAGCAGGCGCGGCTTCGATCGCATCCGTACGCAATCGGTGTGCAATACCATCCCGAGCGGGATCCGCTTTATCTTCCGCTGTTCGCGGAATTCTTCGAGCGAGTTCGCAACGGCGCATAAAGATGCTTACGGTTCGCGTCGGTTGCAGTATCCATTTCGAATGCGAGTCTTCGGCGACGGTCATACTGCTGGTTAATCCGCGAGTCGATCCTGAGCGTCCTATACGGCAGGAAAATCTCGAATTTGGAATCGCGAGAAAGTTCGAATCGTTTACCGATACCGACGGCAACGTTGCTTACCGGATAATTCTAGGCACTGGACTCAACAAGATTCAGCACGACGCTATGGTCGAGGTGTCGACCGCCTTCGATAAGTCCGAGCAATTCGGAAACGCGCCGTCGATTGCGACAATTGAGCCGTCACTTTTGCGCTACCTGTTGCCTAGCCGGTATTGCGATTCCGACAAGCTATTTGCTTTCGCCGGAGAAAAGTTCGGACACATCTACGACGCGGGCGAGCGGGTGCAGGCTATCTCTGACTGGGTTCATAACAACATCGAGTATCGCTTCGCGTCAGGAAGACCAGACATTTCGGCCGCGCAAATCATCGAACGAGGCTATGGCGTATGCCGCGACTTCGCTCATTGCACGATTGCGCTGTGCCGGGCGATCAACATACCCGCGCGCTACGTTACTGGTCATCTACCCGACATAGGACATGTGGATCCGGGATCGCCGATGGATTTTCACGCTTACAGCGAAGTGTATCTTGGCGACAAATGGCACGTGTTTGACGCACGCTACAACGAACCCAGGATAGGACGCATTAAGATCGCGCAAGGACTCGATGCGGTCGAATGCGCATTTGCGACTGTGTATGGACCCGCCAATATGACGAAGTTCGAAGTGTGGGCCTACCAGGTCGATCCTGGTCAGGTCTCTCTGGGAGATCCTATAGACCTATCGAAGAGACTCGACGGCACTGACGAGATCAAGTCCTAGCAGGATTTAGCCGCCTAGCTCCTCGATACTATCCTGGGTGGCGAGACTTACTTCCAACTCGTAGGCCATCTTTCGGCCGCCGCCGCTACTGTTATAGACGCCCGATACTGGCGGAAGGTCATTGTAGTCTCTGCCGACCGCGAGTCTTATGTGGCGAATCATGGTTCGAGTTCTATGGGTCGGATCGAAACCGGTCCATCCTACACCCGGCAAAAGCGCTTCGATCCATGCGTGGCTGGCCAATTCGGGAGGCGGAGAGTTGGCGTTCCGGTGAGGGTCGGGCGCGAGGTAGCCGGAGACATAGCGGGCAGGAATTCCCGCCAGCCGCAGGAGACCTATGCTAAGGTGCGCGAAATCCTGACACACCCCGCCGCCCTGGGTGAGTATGTCGTCAACCGTCGAGTGAACGTGGGTAGTGCCGCCGTCGTAGCCGAATTGATTGCGCACGTAAAGAACCATGCGCTCGGTGTACGCTGTGATGTCTTCGGATAGTTGCGGCCGCACGGACCAGAAAAACTTCCGCAAGCGATCGCTGAATGGCACATAGCGGCTAGGGCTCAGAAATTCCGAATATTCCTTCATCCTGGCCGCATCGTCCTGCAGATAGTCGTAAAATGTAATTCGCGATGACGGTTGAGGGGGGACGGGGAATCGATCCACCACTGAGCACGAACTGATTACCAACTCGGTATGCGGCGGCTGGATATCGATCGAATGGGTGAGGTTTCCGAACGCGTCGCGATACTCGGAAATCTCGGCGGCCGGAATGACGTTGAGCCTGAAGGCGACGCGCTTCTGATCCGGCGCGTCGATCGGAGTGAGCCGTACGTCATTATGAGAATGGGAGGCGGGCTGTTCGTACACGTATCGAGTGGTGTGTTTGATGCGGAATCGCATGCGCTCAGACACTTGAAACTATAGCTGTGCATCGACACGCGCTCAACGAGGTATCTGCAGAGACAGGCTCGCGGCGCTTTCACACATTGGGCTCATCATGCTTTAGATAGCCGTTGCGACGGCGTCGCAGTGAACCGGATTTCGGCTCCGTTGTCGCCGAGGATTTATCAACAAATGACACCAAGCGGGTTTCAAGCCGACGACTAGTTCAGCGCTGGATCAGCGCGCTGAAAAAAGAGACGAGAGAACATGATTCCTAACAGTCTTCTAATCGCCAACCGCGGCGAGATTGCGATTCGAATAATCCGCGCGGCCGCCGAGATGGGTATCCGCACCGTGGCCGTTTTTCCGGACGACGACGCTACCTCACTGCACACGCGCAAGGCTGACGAGGCTCGCCGTCTAAGCGGCGCGGGTGCAGGCGCGTATCTCGACGGAGAACAGATTATCGCGCTGGCCAAAGAGGCGGGCTGCGACGCGATTCATCCCGGTTACGGCTTTCTGAGTGAGAACGCCGGCTTCGCGCGGCGATGCGCCGAGGCGGGAATCACGTTCGTCGGACCGCGCGCCGAGATGCTCGAGTTGTTCGGCGACAAGGTGCAGGCGCGCGCGCTGGCCGCCCGATGCGGCGTACCGATCATGCGCGGCACCTCGGGCTCGACGAGTCTCGATGAAGCGCGGCGCTTTTTCTCGTCGCTCGGCGACAGCGCTTCGATGATGATCAAAGCGGTGGCCGGCGGTGGCGGACGCGGGATGCGCGCGGTGTCGCGCGCCGAAGAAATCGAAAACGCGTACAAGCGATGCCAGTCGGAAGCGCGCGCGTCGTTCGGCAACGGCGACGTTTACGTCGAGCAGTTGATGCCGCGCGCGCGTCATATCGAAGTGCAGATCATCGGCGATCGCGCGGGCAACGTCAGTCATCTGTGGGAGCGCGAATGCAGTATCCAGCGGCGCAATCAGAAGATCATCGAGATAGCGCCGAGCCCGGGACTCGCGCCAGCGATGCGCGACCGGCTGACCGCGGCCGCGGTGCGAATGGCGAAAGAAGTGCGTTACGACAACCTCGGCACGTTCGAGTTCCTGGTCAACAGCGAGGCGTCGGCGAGCGATGAGGCCGGCTTCGCGTTTATCGAAGCCAACCCGCGGCTGCAGGTCGAGCACACGGTCACTGAAGAAGTAACCGGCGTCGACCTGGTCAAGCTGCAGATTCAACTCGCGTCGGGCAGCACGCTGGCGGAACTTGGGATGCTACAGGCGGAGATTCCGAAGCCGCGCGGGTTCGCGATGCAGGTACGAATCAACATGGAATCGATGCGCGCGGATGGCAGCGCTAAACCGGCGGGCGGTACGATCACCGCGTTCGAGGCGCCGTCGGGACCGCGGGTGCGGACCGATTCGTTCGCCTACGCCGGATACACGACCAGCCCGAATTTCGATTCGCTGCTCGCCAAGCTGATCGTGCACTCGCACTCGGCGGACTTTGCCGACTTGGTGACCCGGACATATCGCGCACTTTCTGAATTCAGAATCGAGGGCGTGCCGACCAACATTGGATTTTTGCAAAGCCTGCTGCAGCATCCGGAGTTCATCGCGAATCGCGTATACACGCGCTTCGTCGAGGACAATATCGCGGCGCTGGTGAGTTCTGCGGAATCCGGGCATCGGCGGTTGTTCTTCGATCGCCCGACATTGGCTCCCAGAGCAACGTCGAGCAGTCGGGCCGACGTCGCGCGGGTGCCAAGATCGACGCGAGCGATCCGCTTGCGGTGCTCCATCACGGCAAATCGGAGAGCGGCGCACTGTCGCCAATCGCCGCGACCGCGACCGTCGTAACGCCGCAGGCGCATGACATCATTGCGCCGGAAAACACGGTGGCGATCGAGGCGCCGATGCAAGGCACGATCGTTTCGGTCGATGTGAGCGAGGGCGACCGGGTGCATCGCGGGCAGCAACTGTTCGTGATGGAAGCGATGAAGATGGAGCACGTCATCGCGGCTGAAAAGAGCGGAATCGTGCGGCGGATCACGGTGGCCAAGGGCGACGCGATCTTCGAAGGACATCCGCTGGCGTTTATTGAAGAGGCCGAGGTCGAAACGACGCATAGCGCCGAAGCCGAGGACGTCGATTTGGATCGCGTGCGTCCCGATCTTGCGGAAGTGGTCGAGCGACACGAATCGGGGCTCGACGCAGCTCGGCCTAACGCGGTCGCGCGGCGGCGCAAGACCAAGCAACGCACGACACGCGAAAATATCGACGACTTGTGCGACCCGGGCACCTTCGTCGAGTACGGCCCGCTGGTAATTGCGGCGCAGCGGCGGCGGCGCACGATCGAAGATTTAGTGAAGAACACCCCCGCGGACGGAATGGTCGCGGGAATTGGGCGCGTCAATGGCAATCTCTTCGAGGAGTCGAAAGCACAGTGCATCCTGATGTCATATGACTACACCGTGCTGGCCGGCACGCAGGGTCAGCAGAACCATCGCAAGAAAGACCGGATGTTCGAAATCGCGCAGAAGTCGCGCTTGCCGGTCGTGTTCTTCACCGAGGGCGGCGGCGGACGGCCGGGAGATACCGACGGACTGGGCGTCGCCGGGCTCGACTGCATGGCATTCAACTATTGGGGAAAGTTGAGTGGGTTAGTACCGCTAGTGGGTATCAACTCGGGTAGGTGCTTCGCCGGCAATGCAGCACTACTAGGATGCTGCGATGTAGTAATCGCGACTAGTGGATCGAATATAGGAATGGGTGGTCCTGCGATGATCGAAGGCGGCGGACTAGGCATATTCCGCCCGGAAGAAGTAGGACCGATGGAGGTCCAAGTAGCTAATGGAGTAGTAGATATTCCAGTCGCCGACGAGGCCGAAGCAGTACTAGTCGCCAAGAAGTACCTATCGTACTTTCAGGGCGACGTTCGCGACTGGGTATGCGCCGATCAACGCTTGTTGCGCACGATCATTCCAGAGAATCGGCTTCGCATTTACGATGTGCGAGCGGTGATCGAGACGCTGGCCGACAGCGGGTCGGTGCTCGAGATACGGCGGCATTTCGGGCCTGGGATGGTCACGGCGCTGATCAGGATCGAAGGGCGTCCGGTGGGACTGATCGCCAACAACCCGGTGCATCTGGCGGGCGCGATCGACAGCAACGGCGCCGACAAGGCCGCGCGATTCATGCAACTGTGCGACGCGTTCGACATCCCGCTGCTATTCCTGTGCGACACCCCCGGCATCATGGTGGGCCCGGAGGTCGAGAAGACGGCGCTGGTGCGGCATGCGTCGCGGATGTTCGTGACGGGCGCGAATGTCAGCGTGCCAGTGTTTACGATCATACTGCGCAAGGGCTACGGATTGGGCGCGCAGGCGATGGCGGGTGGCAGCTTCAAGGCGCCGATATTCACAGTCGCGTGGCCGACGGGTGAGTTTGGCGGCATGGGATTAGAGGGTGCGGTGAAGCTGGGATATCGCAACGAACTGGCGGCGGTCGAGGATCCCGAGAAGCGCAAGGAGCTGTTTGACGAGATGGTCGAGCGGATGTATCGGCATGGGAAGGCGGTCAACACCGCGTCGCACTTCGAGATCGACGACGTGATCGATCCGCTGGATTCGCGCAAGTGGATCGTCGCGGGTTTGCGATCGACGCCGCCGAAAGCGCCGCGCACCGGCAAGAAGCGTCCCAACATCGACACCTGGTGAACGGTTTCGGGTTCTACTTGCGCTATCGCGATCGATACTAAATCATCGATCACGCCGGGTTCATGGATCGAGCAGAATCGAATCGGTACTGTTGCAGCGCCTTCTGATCGTCGGCGTGGTGTTCGCCGCGATTGCGCTGCGCCGGCGCACGACTGAAGTCGCGAGTGCGGGAGGATAAGCGGGGCGATGCTCGCAAAGATCCGTCGCAACCTCATAGCGGGAATTCTGACGGCGATTCCCGTCCTCGTGACCGTCTGGGTGATCAGTTTTCTGGTCGGGCTGCTGGTTGCACTTGGCAGTCCGTTCGTCAGGGTTTGCGTATCGTGGCTTGGGATTCATTCGCCGACGCTCGCGGAAGGATTTTCTGCGCCGTGGTTTCAAGGGACGATTTCGGTCGCGATTGTGCTGGCGGCGCTGTACGTCCTTGGCGAAATCGCGACCGCCGTCGCGGGCCGGCGCTTGCTCGGCGCGTTCGACTACCTGATGGCGCGAATTCCGGTCGTGCAATCCATCTACGGCGCCGCGCGCCAACTCGTCGACAGCTTTCAGACCAAGCCCGGTAGCTCGCAGCGCGTGGTTTTGATCGAGTTTCCTTCGCCGGGTATGAAGACTGTCGGTCTCGTGACCAGGATTTTCAACGACGCCGACAGCGGTGAGGAAATCGCCGCGGTTTACGTCCCGACCACGCCGAATCCGACTTCGGGTTACATGGAATTGGTGCCGACCAGCCGCCTCATCATGCTCGATTGGACGATCAACGAAGCGATGACTTTTATCATGTCGGGTGGCGCTGCCGCTCCGTCGAAACTGAATTACTCGAAGAGCGCCGGCGCGACTGTCAGCGAAGTTCGGGCGAAACCGAACGCGGCCACCAAATAGTTTGTAATTAATTCCTTCTCACCTCGGAATTATGGGCGTGTACTTGCAAGGCTTGTGAGAAAAATATTCCCGGTACAAGAGTTGCTCTCCTTGTAAGTACGTAGGGTTGCAAATAATCCCGCCAGACGGGAGAGAGAGAGGTGAGACTTATGAAACGGATATCAACTCTTTTGATCGCAGCCGTGGTTCCAGTCGCATTCGCCGCTTCGTCGTTCGCGCAAGACGGAAGGACGCTGGGCACTGTCGTCAATGGAAATACGACGGTCGTATTCAAGGCTGCGGACACAAGCGACATTGATATGCAAAAGCTCCAGACCTGGAGCAGTTTCGCGAGCGAGCATCCGGATGTCGCGCGTGCGCTTGCGTACAAGCCGTCGCTAATCAACAACGACAGCTACACGCAGAAGCATCCGGAACTGGCCCAATTCTTCTCGGCGCATCCGGATATTCGCGAGGCGATGGCCGAGGATCCGGGAAATTTCGTGGCGATTCCGCCGCGTCCGGGCGAATAGTCGCACTCACTTATCTTGGACGGCTTCGCCCCGCGCCGCCCACCCTCGCGCCATAGAGTCAGCAGATTGTGTTCCTGACGGCACGCCTGGAACTTTTGCATTTCAGATCAAGACGCACTATGCTGAACGCATGAACCGTATATCGACTCTGTTGATCGCAGTCGCGCTTCCCGTCGCTTTTGCCGTTCCATCGATGGCGCAATCAGGAAATACTCTGGGCACTGTCGTGAATGGAAACACGACGACCGTGTTCAAGGCGGCCGGCAATCGGGGTATCGACACGGAGAAGCTCAAGACCTGGAATGACTTCGCGAGCGGGCATCCGAAGGTCGCGAGCGAGCTTGCGCACAATCCCGCGCTGATCAATGACGACGGCTACGCGAAGAAGCATCCGCAGCTCGGTGCGTTCTTCTCGGCGCATCCGGAGGTTCGCGAGTCGATGGCGGCGAATCCCGGCAACTACGTCGCGATTCCGCCGCGTCCGGGCGAATAGTCGCCGCTATTCGTCGTTTCTTTCGCGGACGGCGCGGCGGGCGAAGCCTTTGGAGCGGCGCCGCTTGACCTTGGTCGCTTCGGTCTGCCGCCTCTCGGCGAAATCGATCATTGCCTGCTGGCAAGCCGGCGCGGCGTCTGCGGCTGCAGTCTTGATGTAAGTGCCGTCGGGCTGCATTTCCCACTGACATCGATTCGGGCGCAACTGGATGTCGAGCACGGCGCGCAATTCCTTGCGCAGTTGAGGATCCTCGACCGGCGCGACGACCTCGACCCGGCTTTCGAGATTGCGCTTCATGCAATCGGCGGAGCCGATGAAAAACTCCTCCGCGCCGCCGTTGCGGAAATAGTAAACGCGCCCGTGCTCGAGGAATCGACCGACGATGCTAACGATGCGCACGCTTTCCGAGAGCCCCTGGATTCCCGGACGCAGCCGGCAAGTGTCGCGCACGATCAGATCGACCTTCACGCCCGCCTGCGACGCGCGATATAGCGCCCGCGTGATGTCCACGTCCTCGAGCGCGTTCATCTTGAACTGAATCAGCCCCGGCGACGCAGCCGAGTGCACTTTGATTTCGCGCTCGATTCGCGCCAGCAGCGCGCGCTTGAGCACAGTCGGCGCGGGAAGGATTTTGCGATACGGACGATTCGGCATGTAGCCGGTCGTCAGGTAGTTGAACAGCTCGGTCAGGTCTTCGCCGATAGTGCCGTCGCAAGTCAGCAGCCCGTAGTCAGCGTAGAATCGCGCGGTCACCGGATGATAGTTGCCGGTCCCGATATGCGCGTAACGGCGCAGCCCGTTGTAGTCCTGCCGAATAACCAGGATCACCTTGCTGTGAGTCTTAAGGCCGACCACGCCGTAGGTCACGTGAATCCCGAATTCCTCGAGCCGGTCGCGAACTGGATATTCGCCGCCTCGTCGAAGCGCGCCTTCAGCTCGACCACCACGGCGACCTGCTTGCCGTTGCGCGCGGCGTCGCAAAGGTAGCCGATGATCTTCGAGTCGGGCGAAGTGCGATACAGCGTCATCTTGATCGCGCGGACCTTCGGGTCCTCGGCAGCTTCGCGCAAGAACCGCTCGACCGAAGTCGAGAACGATTCGTACGGATGCAGCAGCAGGAACGAACCCGCATCGCGAATGACGTGGAAGATACTGCGGCCAACGGTCAGGCGCGGATGGTCCACCGGATGATGCGGCGGATCGTGCAGCGCGGGCTCGTCGATCGACGCCAGCTCGCCCAGGTCGCGCATCGAGAGCATCCCATCGACTTCGAACACGTCGGAGCGTTCGTCCAGCCCGAGTTCGGCCGCGAGCATCCCGCGATGAACCGGATTGATGCCGGTGAGCACTTCGAGCCGCACGATTGGCGCAAAACGGCGGTCGCGCAGCTCGGATTCGATCAGCGCGAGCAAGTCGTCGGCCTCGTCCTCGTCGCGCTCGGTGTTGGCGTTGCGGGTCACGCGGAAAAGCTCGTACGAGTCGATCAGCATCCCGGGAAACAACAGATCGAGATTGTTCGCGACGACGTCCTCGAGCCGCACGAAATCATTTTGCTTGCCGACTCGCAGGAAGCGCGGGATTCCGAAGCCGACCGGCACTTTCACCCGCGCCATCAGCGGATCCGAATCGTTCTGATAGCGCGCCGTGACCAGCAAATTGAGCGACAGGTTCGACACGAACGGAAACGGATGCGCCGGATCCATCGCCTGCGGCGTCACCAGCGGAAAAATATTCTTGTAGTAGTAGTCGCGAACCGACTTGCACTCGTCGTCCGAAAGGCTGGCGTAGAGCCGCACGCGAATGCCGTGGTTCTCGAGCTCGCGCAGAATATGCGGACCGACCTCGCGCTGCCGCTGCTCGATCTCGCGCACCACCGTGTAGCATTCATTGATCTGTTGTTGCGGCGTGCGTCCATCGACCGTCAGCTCATGCATCCCCGCGACGACCTGCTGCTTCAGGCCGCCGATGCGCTTCATGAAAAACTCGTCGAGGTTGGACGCCGTAATCGCCAGGAACTTGAGCCGCTCGAGCAGCGGATTGCGCTCGTCCTCCGCCTCATGCAGAACGCGCCGATTGAACGCGAGCCAGGTCAGCTCGCGATTGAGGAACAGGTCAGGCGAGGTGAGGTCCTTATCGATATGCGGCGGCGGCGTCTTCTCGACCGCGGTGACCGATCCGTCAATGACCGACGTCGCGATCGAGTCGGCACGCTCCATTGTTGAAGCGCCGGCGCATCCGCGATCGTCGTCGCGGCAATTATTGCGTGACTATCCGGTTGATTGCCCATCTGCTCATCGAACTCCATCCAGCCCCTCCTCCCGACCCAAGCATTCTAGCCGCCCGCGCGTCCTGTTGCCTATCCTAGCTGGACATGGCCAATACATGAGTATTTCCGCGATGTTATAAGACTGCGATTTGTTATCGACACGCCGATTGTGCGATTCTCCTGACCGCATTCACGCTTTCAGGTGACGCTATGAACGACTACTTGTACGAGGTCGCGCGCAGGCTGGTCGCGTTCGACACGGTCAGCGCGAAAAGCGATCGCGACGCGATGGAATACATCGCAGGCGAGCTCGCGCCGCGAGGATTCAAAACCGCGATTCAGCCGATCGAGCTGTTCGGAGTGTCGCAGGCCAACCTGGTCGCATGGATCGGTCCGCCGCGCGCCGACGGCCTGATAATTTCGGGACATGTGGATGTCGTCCCGTTCGACGGACAGCCCGGATGGGAGCGCGAGCCGCTCAAGCTCGAACTCGCGGGCGAAAAAATTTACGGCCGCGGCACCACCGACATGAAAGGCTTCATCGCGCAATGCCTCGACGCGTCGCGGACGCTCGATTCATCGCGGCTCAACGGCCGCTGGTGTTCGTCTTCACTGCGAGCGAGGAAGTCGGATGCCTCGGCGCGCAAAGCGTCGCGCCCGCGCTCAAGCAAATCCTCGGCGAAACGCCGGTGCCGCGGTTGGCGTGGATTGGCGAGCCGACGTCGTGGGAAGTGTCTCGCGCGCACAAGAGCATCGTGTCGTTCGGCGTGACCGTGCGCGGCATCGGCGGCCATAGCGGCGCACCGGCCCGCGGCGTCAATGCGATCGCCGTGATGGGCTCGCGTCATCGACACGATCGGCCGCTATCAGCAGGAGCTGGCGGCGCGGCGGCCTGCCAAATATGCGGAGATTTTTCCCGACGCACCGCATGACGTGCTGAATTTCGGAACGGTGCACGGCGGAATCGCGCTCAACATGATCGCAGAGGAATGCACGTTGCGCGTCAGCTACCGCACGCTGCCCGACGCCGATCCGCTCGACGTTTACAATGAAATCCAGCGCCGGCTGACTGCGCTCGACGATCACGACTACGCGGGCCGCGAACATCGCGCGAAGATCGAAACCAAGCTGCTGAACGTCGTGCCCCCGCTCGACTCAGCCGCGCGGAACGGCTCTGGAAGCGGCGTCTGTTCGAAGTCACCGGCGCGAAAACTGCCGGCGGCGCGCTGTATGCGACCGACGGCGGATGGTTCACCGGCTCGGGCATCACGTCGCTAATCTGCGGCCCGGGCGATCTCGAGCAGGCGCATCAGCCCAACGAGTATGTCCGCCGCGACGCGTTCGAGAGAGGTCCCGCGATGATTCACAAAGTCGTCGATCGCCTCTTGTCGTCCTGAATCGCGGGCACGGCGGCCCGCGCCACTGAGACGAAGCGAGCAAACGCGAGCTTATACTGAGGGCGAGCTTGGCGAGCCCCTTGTGTCTTAGGAGAGCGAGCGATTTCTGTCAGCCTGACGAAGCGAGCATCGCGAGCGGATGAACGATCTCGGACTCCGCGTCTTTGTGTCACCCTGACGACCTGAGCAACGCGAGGGGAGGAACGGGCCTCGGACAGCTTCGCGCACGCGAAGCCGGTTCCGGTTTCTGAAATCGCGCAGCGCTCCTTCTGAGGGTCAAAGATGGCACTGCGTGGGAATATTGAGCGACAGGAAATCGGAATGTCGGAATCTACTGTCGAATGGACGATCAGATGATGCGATTGCGACGCCATTTTTTACTGCCGGGAAAAACTTCCACTGCTTGAGTGCGTCTAGCAGGACCTGGTTCAGGCGCGGGCTTGAAGTTGGTTTTGCCAGCGTCACTTCGCTGGTGCCGTCGAACGACACGTTGAAATGCGCGACTGCCTCGGTCTGCATCACGTCCTCGCGCAGGTCGTCGGGTATCACCGGGGTCGGCGCGTAGATTGCCCGCGCGCCGACCGTATCGGTGCCGATTCCGCCGCCACCGCCCGATCCTTCGCCGCTTCCGAACCGCCGCTCGCACCGCTTTCCGTAGCGCTTCCCGCACTCGCGCCCGGTTTTTCCTCGACGCCCGGGGCCTCGGTGGCTTTCTCGGTGCCGTAGGGTGATCGAATCACCGGCGGCAGCGGCGCGACCTTCTTCACGTGAGCAACCGGATGCGGTTTGACGATCGGCTTGGCCTTTGGGAATCGCCGGCGCCGCCGGATGAATCGCGCCGCCGTTGCCCTGCAGCCCGCCTACTGCCTTCGGTATGTCGATCAGCCGCGCCTCGATCGGCTGCAACTCCGCGGGCGGCGCCTTCGTCCGCATCAGGATGAGCGAAAATCCGCTCAGCATAATCGCCCAAATCGCGATCGACAGCGGGATGATCCACAGCAGGCGCCGCGCCGGCTCGTCGAGCTCCGGCGGTCGCATCGCTATTTGAGCTGCACCGGCCACTGCTAATGCTTCACGGCAATCATAAAGTGCTCGACGCCCGCGCGCCGCGCCTCGATCATCGCCTCGACCACCGTTCCCTCGGGCGCGTCAGTATCCGCGTTCACCACCACGCCGAGGTCGTTGGTCTTGAGCATCGGCTTGAGCACGAACGCCAGTTGATCGAGCGTGGTCGGCGTCTTGTCGATGAAAATTTTGCTGTCGTGCGTGACGGTCAACGTGATCGGCTCCTGATGCTCCATCGATTCGGCGTTGCCCTTGGGCAGGTTGACCGCGATCGAGTTGAGACTCTGCATCGACAGCGACGCGAGCATGAACGTCACCAGCAAGAAGAACATCACGTCGATCATCGGGATGATCTCGATTCGCCCGTGACGAAAATGGCGAGCCTCGTCTGAATCTTCATCGCGCGACTGCCGCCGGTCGTGGAATTGGCGCCGCTTCGCCGCCTTCCTGGTCGAGCCGAATATGATCGACCAGCCGCGAACCCAGCCGCTCCATCGTGTCGAGCGCCTGCGATTGCATCCGCGAGAACAGGTTGAACGCGAACAGCGAGAGCACCGCGATCAGCAGTCCGAGCGCGGTCGCAATCAGCGCCTGCGCGACGCCCGCCGTCACCTGCGTCGGCGCGACCAGGGTTGACGCGCCGATCACGTTGAAGGACTGCATCATGCCGGTGATAGTACCGAGCAGTCCGAGCAGCGGCGCCGCGGTCACGACCGTCTCGAGCACCCACAGTCCGCGCGCGAGCGTTTTTTCGATGCGGCCGGCTTCGTCGCCCGCTCTCGATTCGACCCACCACGCGGGCTGATGGCGATTGTCTGCGATCACCTGGAGGAAGCGTCCGTATGCGTTGCGCGGGCCGAGTTCCTTCAACCGCCTTTCGAGCTCCACCCACGAAAATCCGAAGGTATCGACCAAGTCGGCGATCGACGCCGGCATCCGCAGGCATCGTGCGTAGAGGACACTGCGGTCGATGATTATCGCGATTGCGAGGACGCCGAGCGCCAGCAGCGGATAGACCATCGCGCCGCCGAACTTGATGGCGTTCCACGCTACAAATATTTCCTGCATCTATCAGTTCTCCTTACTATCTGACGCCCGGCGCTCGAGCTGGGTTTCACGGCGCCACCGCGCTGGCGGGCTTGGTGAAGGGCAATTCCCATTTTATGCCGCCATAAATTGCTCTGCGCGGTCCGAATTGATTGGCAAACACGCCGACCCCGGTGCCGTTTCGAACCAGGTAAGTGTGGTCCGCCAGATTCGACGATCGCGCCGCGAAATTCGAGCGTGCCCCGGTTATTAGGCAATGGCACTCGCCGCGTGATGCCTGCATCGACCTGGATATAGAATGGCAGGTTTCCGGTGTTGACGAAGCCGCTCCTGAGCCCGCTGCCATATATTCCGTCGATGCTGAACATCCATTTGCGCCAGTTGTAAACGACCCCGGCGGAGTTGGTGAAGGTCTGATCGTGATCGAGGAAGATATAGTGACTGCTGGATGTACGCCAGTTCGTTCGGCGCGAAGTTGAATTGCCCGGATTCCACCTGCGTACCCTGCGCCACGCTCCAAGCGAAGTTCTCGTAGCGCGTAAATGTTCTCGTGGGTGTACGAACCGGTAAATTCGACCCCGTAAACCCGGCCCTTGGCGTAGTTGAATGTTTCGAAAATGAGCGCCGGCCCGAATTGTCCCTCGTCGATGAGGTCGACTGCCTTCTTGTAGTAGGAATCGATTCCAATATTGAGTCCGGGGATCACCTCCTGCGTCACGCCGGCGTCAAACAGATGGTCGCGCTCGACGGTCGGAGTGCCGTTGCCGTTGGAAGGAGGTGCGCCGGTGGTGTTTTTGAGCTGCTTGATATTGCCGACCTGCACCAGTTCGGTCTCGGGCGGCGTCATCTGGCGCGAATAGCCCGCATGCAGCGTCGTTCCCTTGAACAGCTTGTATTCGAACGCTGCACGGGGACTCGCCTGATCCGCTCGCACCAGTCCGTCATATAGGTCGAAGCGGACGCCGTAGTTAAAGGTCAGCTTTTCCGTCAGCTTCCATTCGTCCTGGATATAGCCGCTGTAAATCCAGGTCTGCAGCCCGATGTCATCAACGAACGAGACGGGCGTGGTTAGAGGCACGCCGCCCACAATAGGGAATGTCGCCTCATGATTGTCGATCTCGGCGCGCTCAGCGTCGAAATACCCGCCCAGCCGAAACGTATGATTGGCGATCCCGTGATAGGCAGTGTCGATCTGAAAACCGCTGCCCCAGTCGCTGCGAAAAACCTTCGACGCGGCGCCGTTATAGATCAAGTCGCCGACGTGGTCAGGATTGAAAGTGACCGTCGAGTAACGGGTGAACGGCGCGATCTGATAATCGATGTTCTCGCCAACCGTCCCCTGCAGCGCCAGCACGTTGAAGTAGTTCTGCTCGAACTGGTTATCGCGGATTTTTGCCGATGGATAGCTCGGTACGCCCGCCAGCGCGAAAACCTGCGGCTGATCGGGGTTCGCGGGAATCTGGAAGTGATTGATCGCGGATCCCGTAATCAGGCTCAGCCGCATTGTCGGATTAAGAAAGTAGGAGAAATATCCGAAGAACGAGCCCTGGTTGCTCGTATCGTGAATCGCCGTCGGCCCCGACGTCGGCGGCTCGATACCGCGATCGGTGCCGAGGTATTGCCCCGTCATGAAGTAGCTGAAGTTTCCCTTCGATCCGCCATACTCGAAGCTTGGCTGCGTCGTCCCGCGCTGCCCGCCGTAGAAATCGACATCGGCGACCGGGTCAAGCAATCCATCCTTTGTCTTGATATCGATGACGCCGGCCGTTCGCAGGCCGTATTCAGCCGGCAGCGCTCCCGTCAACAGGCTGATCGATTGGGCGAAGCGCGGACTCAGTATCTGTCCGAAGCCGGTGATGCCCTCGGGGAGCTGCACGCCGTTGATGCGATACTGCAGATTTGCGTGATCGCCGCGCACGTGGAGCTGTCCGTACGAATCCTGCGCGACGCCCGGCGCCTGCAGTATTACCTGATTGAGAGACGTATTCGCGCCCTGCGGCAACTCCTGGATCGCCTGCTGAGTGAAGGTGTATTTGCTGCCGCCGGTGTCGGGCGACAAGGAATTGCGCGCCTTGTTGAGCCGCGTCGCCGCGACCTTGAGGCTGACTGCCTTCTCCGCTTCCATCGCGACTACCACCGGTGCCGCGCCCTTGGCCGAGACCGGCACGATCGCAGTCGCCGTTTTGAATCCTTCTTTGGTCGCCACGACGGCGTAGGTTCCGGGCGCGATCGCGTCGAAAGTAAACTCTCCGGCGTCGTTGCTCGTCACATGAGCCACAACTTTTCCGGTCGATCCTTGCAGTGATAAATCCGCCTGCTTGAGCGGCCTGCCGAGCGCGTCCTTGACCACGCCGGTAACTCGATATTTCGCTTTGACCGTCGTCGTGCTCTTCACATTCGCCGCTATCGCGGCCGTGCAAACAGCCAGTTGAATCAGGACCCCGGCCACCGGGATCCACGCCAATAAATTCCTCCGCATCTCAAAGCTCCCATCATTCAGGTTTCCGCCCGCGCCTCTAAGGCGCGAGTGGCGGCGCGCGGAACGGTCGCGCGCACGAGAAAAATCGAATCTGTGGACTGGGGGCTTAGAGCGATACCGGCGGTGCACGCACCCGCGCCGCCGAATAAACCGGCGACTCGGATCGGACAGGCGCGGGAACGAAGATTGTCTCTGCTACGAGGGGACCGCGCGCAACCGTCGCCGCGGTGGCGAGCGAGCCCGGTGAATGCAGCGCTAGTTGGCAGACCGGACAGAATCCCGCGTCGGCGCTGAGAGTGCCGGTTACATGCCCGTCACGCGAAACGGCGCTCTCATGAAAATGAGCGACGCCTACCATCTGCGAGACGAGAATCAACGCCGCGCCGAAAATCGCGATCGCGCGCGCCGCTGATCTACCCCTGCTATGGTACCTGGATATCATCAAACGTTCCGGTCAGGGCAATCCCCGCCGAGATGCCTCTCTGATCGAGCCTGCCGTGCGACCAGCAGACGTGTCAAGCGATTAGCGATACTTAGGTGCAGGGGTTACCCCTGCCCAGGGAGGCAGTGAAAAACGAAACCCAGGAGGGGTTTCGCATTTGATACTATTGCATCACGGAGATTATTAACTATAGTTAAGTATTATGAAGACGACCAACCAGAGCTGGGACCCCGATGCGTACGCACGCAACGCCCGCTTCGTCTCCGACCTCGGTGCGCCGGTGCTCGAACTGCTCGCGCCGCAAGCCGGCGAGCGCATCCTCGACCTCGGATGCGGCGACGGCGCGCTCACGATAAAGCTCGCCGAGATGGGATGCGACGTCGTCGGCGTCGATTCGAGCGCACCGCAGATAGAAGCAGCACGCCGCCTCGGCCTCGACGCGCGCGTCGCCGACGGCGCGTGGCTCAGTCTTCGACGCCGAGTTCGACGCCGTGTTCAGCAACGCCGCAATCCACTGGATAAAACCGGTTGACGACGTGATCGCCGGCGTATGGCGCGCGCTTCTGCCCGGTGGCCGCTTCGTCGCGCGAGTTCGGCGGCTACGGATGTGTCGAGACGATCAAGCGCGCATTGATCGAAGCGCTCGCGCGCCGCGGAATCGACGGCGACGCGCTCAATCCGTGGTATTTCCCGACGGTCGAGGATTATTCCGCGCGCCTCGTTCGCCAAGGTTTTGCCGTCAGTTACATCGCGTTGATTCCGCGGCCCACTCCGCTGCCGACCGAAATCAACGGATGGCTCGAGACATTCGCGCAAAGCTTCATGGCCCCGCTGGCGAAAAACGAACGCGCGGACTTTATCGACGAGGTTCGCGAAGCACGTGCGTCCCAAGCTCTGCGACGGCGACGGCAAATGGTTCGCCGACTACGTTCGCATCCGATTTGCCGCCGACAAGCCGCGCGCCTGACGCGCCCGCGGTTGAGTTCCGTCGCGTCGATGCGGCAGTATTCGCACAGGGGGAGATGAGTATTTTCCGTGAATTGACAGAAGGCCTGCCGCGACAGGCGCCCGGCTCCGCTGCGGCGACGCTGCGCGCGCTCGGCCTGGTGCGCGGGCTGCCGATGTCAGCCGCGAATCCTCGACGTCGGATGCGGTCCCGGCGCGCAGACGATCGATCTGGCCCGCGCCACCAACGGCTGGATCGTCGCGGTCGATATCCGCCAGCGATTCCTCGACGAACTGACCGAACGCGCCGCCGCCGCGGGAGTCCTGCCGCAGATGACGACGATCAACCTCTCGATGTTCGACATGGATTTCGCCGACGCGTTCATTCGATCTGATCTGGTCCGAGGGCGCAATCTACATACGAAGGATTCGCCGCCGGTCTCGACCGCATGGCGCCGGTTCCTGAAGCCGGGCGGATGGCTCGTGGTCTCCGAACTGACCTGGCTGGTGCCGATCCGCCGGCCGAAGCCGCGGAATATTGGGCGCGCAATTATCCCGGCATGGGCTCGATCGAGCGCAACTGCCAGCTCGTCGCGCGAAGCGGGCTACGTCAGCATGGACGGCTTCGTGCTCCCGACGCAGGATTGGTGGAACAACTACTACGGGCCCGACGAGCGCCGCGTCGAGGAGCTCCGGGAAAAGTACGCCGACGATCCCGAGATGCTCGCAACGCTCGACGAGGCAAGCTCGCGAGCACTGATCTCTTCCGCACCTATCACGATGCCTACGGCTACGTCTTCTACGTAATGCGCAAACCCACCGCCTGATAAATTCGGTTCCCTTGCTATATCTTTCCCCTTCCCGCTCGGGAAGGGGTTAGGGGTTTCTTCCATCGACCTAAGCCGTTGTTCGCTCGCTTTCATTTGTTGCGCGATCTGGGTTACCTGTTGCGATACAAATCATCACTCCCGCGAGGATCGAAATGGACTTTTCGCTGACCCCCAAGACCGAACAGTTGCGCAAGCGCGTCTCCGACTTCATGGACCAATACGTCTTCCCCATCGAAAAAGAAGTTCAGAGGGCGATGGGCGAGAGCGGCAACACCGAGCCGCAATCGCTCAAGGACGTCCGCAAAAAAGCCAAGGCCGAAGGCCTCTGGAATCTTTTTCTGCCCGACGAAAAATTCGGCGCCGGCCTCAAGAACTACGAATACGCTCCGCTGTGCGAGCTGATGGGCCGCAGCTCGATCGGCGCGCGCGCGTTCAACTGCATGGCGCCCGACACCGGCAACATGGAAATCCTCGCCGAGTTCGGCACGCCCGATCAGAAAAAGCAGTGGCTGCAAAAATGCCTCGACGGCGAAATCCGCACCTGCTTCTCGATGACCGAGCCTGACACTCCGGGCTCCGATCCGACCCAGCTCAAGACCCGCGCGGTTCGCGACGGCGACAACTACGTCATCAACGGCCACAAGTGGTTCACGTCCAATGCGATCGGCTCGGCCTTCGCGATTGCGATGGTCGTGACCGATCCCGACGCCGAGCCGCATCGCCGCGCCAGCCAGATAATCGTTCCGACCGACACTCCGGGATTCAACCTGATTCGCCCGGTGCCCGTGATGGGCCATACCGGCGGCGGCGGGCATTGCGAAATCATCTACAAAGACTGCCGCGTGCCGGTGACCAACCTGCTCGGCGAGGAAGGCGGCGGCTTCGCGATCTCGCAGGCGCGGCTCGGCCCGGGACGCATCCACCACTGCATGCGCACGATCGGAATCGCCGAGCGCGCGCTCGAGCTGATGTGCAAGCGGGCGAGCACGCGCTTCACCCACGGCAGTTTTCTCTCCGAGAAGTCGAACATCCAGGAATGGATCGCCAACTCGCGAATCGAGATCGACTCGTGCCGCCTGATGGTCATGCACGCGGCGTGGAAGATGGACACCGCGGGCAAGAGCGACTCGCGCAACGAGATCGCGATGATCAAAGTGATGTGCGCGAACATGGTGATGATCGTGCTCGATCGCGCAATCCAGGTGTTCGGCGCGGCCGGCGTCAGCGACGACTTCCCGCTCGCGCGGATGTGGCGCGACAGCCGCGCGCTCCGGATCGCCGACGGCCCCGACGAAGTGCATCGCATGACGATCGCGCGCCGCGAACTGCGCAAATATAAGTGATTTCGAGGGTTCATTCTGAACTGTAGCTGCTTGTCATTCTGAAGGCCGCAGGCCGTAGAATCCCGGATCCGGGACCCTACCGCTTCGCTTCAGGGTGACACGCGAAGGGTTTTCGCATCACGCATGGCTGAAGCTATAGAAATCGTCCCGGAATTCGGCGACGTTCGCGACGAGGAGCAGCTCGACTGGAGCAAGCTCGCCGCGTTTCTGCGCGAGCAACAATTGCCCGGCGCCGACGCGCCGATGACCGTCAAGCAGTTTCGCGGCGGCTCGTCGAATCTCACCTACCTGCTGCGCTTCGGCGATCGCGAATGGGTGATGCGCCGGCCGCCGTTCGGCCCGCTGCCCGTCGGCGGGCACGACATGGGCCGCGAATACAAAGTGCTCTCGCGCCTGTGGGAAGTCTTCAAGCCGGCGCCGCGCGGGATGCTCTACAGCGACGACGTGTCGATCGTCGGCGCGCCGTTCTTCGTGATGGAACGCCGCAACGGCATCGTCATCAAAAACCGCCAGCCGCTGCCGGCCGAGCTCGGCAACGATCCCGCGACTTTCCGCGCGATGTCGCAGGGCTTCATCGACACGCTGGCCGACTTGCACGGCGTCGACTACGCGGCGATTGGACTCGCGACGCTCGGCAAGCCCGACGGATTCCTCAAGCGCCAGATCACCGGCTGGATGGCGCGATGGGAGAAAGCCAAAACCCGCGAAGTGCCGCTGATGGAAAAACTCGGCGCGTGGTTTCTCGACAACATGCCGGTGTCGCCGCCGCCGGTGCTCGTGCACAACGACTTCTACCTGCACAACGTCATGGTCGGCGCGAAGAATCACGGCGAGATAGTCGGCGTCTTCGACTGGGAGATGTCCACCATCGGCGATCCGCTGGTCGATCTCGGCATCGTGATGAACTACTGGCGCGACAAGAACGACCCACCCGAACTGCTCGGCACCTCGCAGGGTGAAGCGCACACGCTGCGCCCCGGATTCCTCACCCGCGACGAACTGCTGCATCGCTATTCAACCCGCACCGGCCGCGACGTGAGCGGGATGCCGTATTACTGGGCGTGGGCGCACTGGAAGACGGCGACCGTCGTCGAGCAAATCTACGTCCGCTACGTCCGCGGCCAAACGACAGATCCCCGCTTCGCCCTGATGGGCCCGATGGCCCCCGCGCTCGCGATCGCAGCGGCGCAAGTAGCCTCGCGACTCGGCTTCAAGGCCTGAATTTCCCACGCGTTCTCTCGTCATAACTTGCGCGCGACGTCTGCCGACGAAGGTCGCTCATTTTGTGCGTTCCATTTTTCACGCCTTTCACGGCTGAACGACTGTTGGTCGCGGCCGGTTGAGAAATCACCGGCGAGCCGAATCGCACAACTTTGTCCTCAAACGAGGAACACCGCATATGACATTCAATCGCTTCTCAACAGTCGCTGCGCTCGCATTTGCGATTGCCGTGGTTTCTACGGCACGCTCCTGCGCGCGCACAGGTGAAACCCGGAGATATTATCACTCCGGACAACGCGTCACAGGTCGAGGGATTGGTTAGTCCCGGGAATTTCATCCTCGTCAAGCAAGGCATGACGATGAAAATTGTCCCGACCGGACACCTCGACTGGCCGCCGCCCTACAAGGAAGCCACCGAACGATATTCGCCGCAGGTTTCGCTTGGCGCGGACGGCGAGCTGAAGGACTACGTCGCCGGCCTGCCGTTTCCGCTGGTCGATGCCAACGATCCCGATGCCGCCACCAAGATCATGTGGAACTTCCAGTTCCGTCCGCTCGCACACCGACGACCTGGATTCGCGCGGCGTTGAAGCTATCAGTCATCGCGCGGGCTCGCCCAATGAGGTCGAGCACTTCACCTTCGGTCATCTTCGGCTTTTACAACTCTGTCGGGCGGACCGAGGTCGCGCCGATGCCGCTGGATCCGGACGTTTTGAAAACCGGCATCGCGTCTCGTTCCGGCGCATTTCCGATCCTCGAGCCGTCCGAGATGCGCGGCGCGGGAATCGTCCAGCGAGCGCTACGCGATTCCGGGAATCGAAGACGCGGTGTGGGAATACAGCTCTGAGACCCGACGGTTGAGGCGTCTGCCGGCCACGCAACTCTCGGATGCGTTCGGAGTCGCCGCCGACGGCCCAGCAGGCGGGACAAGGCCCGCAGGCGTGGGCGGCGCCACGACCTACGCCTCGACCTGGGATCCCGATTCCGTCGTTTGGTTTTTCCGCAAAAATCCAGGACTACAGCTACCGGCTGCTCGGCGAGCGCTCGATGCTCGCGTCGGTGGAAGCGGCGAATTCTCCCGCACAGGCCGTGCGCGAGCTGACGGCGGCCGCTCGGTCTGTCCGGAGAATTGGGAAATGCGCCACCTCTACGTGATCGAGGCGACCGCGAAGCCGCGCTCGGTCATCGGCGGAAGCACGATTATCCCCAAGCGCATTCTCTACGTCGATTCGGAAGGCTGGTTCATCACCGCCTCGGACCAATTCGACAACAACGGCCAGCTCTGGAAGACGCTCGCGACCTTCCATGCATACCGCGACCGCGCTCTCCCGCAACTCGACGGTCGCGATCTGGCCCTTCAAACGCATGTTCGAGACCGCGCTGGTTGATGAAGACATCACCAGCGGCTTTTCGACCGTGGTCTATTCACCGGGACCGGCCAGCCAGACGACAGCCTGTTCATCAACATGGGCGCCGTCGACCGCAACTTCTTCACGCCACAGATAATGGTCCAGGCAGGCCACTAATCCGCATCAGGTGGCGATGCGCGACGCGCATCGCCACCCGCTACTCAGGGTCGCCGCAGTGAACCGCTCGAGCTACGCGTGAGCGAGATTCTTATCGCTTTTGACCAGTCTCGCTGAGAATTAAGATTGCGAGAGATGCTCTCTTTCTCCATCCAACTAGTCTTAACGTATCGATCTGGTCGCTCGCGAATTGTCTTATTGTCAAAGCGGCGACATTAGCGGATCCGAAACCACCTGAAAAACTATGCCTATGTGGCGCGACGCGCGTTCATCTTCTGAGCTGTGAACAATTCCGACAGGCTCTAGCCTAGGTAAATCTTCCAACGAAAGTTCCTCATGTAGTTCTCACGTAGTCCCGCCAGCACGCTTTCCCATTTCGACTGCTAACATCATCCAAATCCTGTTTTCTCACATGGCCCCCAGCCCAATTCCCGAACGCTTCATGTAATGATTCACCCGGTCTCGTAACGCACATTTGTGAGGAAAGCGATCGCCGTTTCGTATAATGCAAACTGGCACGACCTGCAAAAGCTCATCCGATGACTCGGCGATCGATCGCAACGTATGTTCCACGTCGGTTCACGAGTTTGGAAACTGCTTCTCCAGTTAGGTGTCACTACCTTCTTTTCGGAAAGCCTGATCTGTGCCTTCTGCATGACTTCCGCGGGAGACAAAGAACTTCTTCGTCCGCGAATCTGCCCAGCCAGCTACAGGATTAAGCTGTGCGACGCTCTGTCAACCATTCTCATCTCGGGGCCTCCGCTATTGTTCGATGACCTTGATTGATTTGAACTCGCTGTTTGTAATGAGCGGCGGCGTTCCAAATAGTGCCGCCGCAGTTGTGCCAGAGTACGCGCTATTCATTATAGCCCCACGGCGGAGCGTGATCTGCTTTGCGTGTTCTCTTTTGCAGGGACGTCTCGGCGTCGCAGTGCATGACGAACACCAGATCGACGAGGCCACGCCACCGAGGAGTCAGTACAAAGCTGCCGAAACCCGTTCGCCTCCGCTTTGGACACCCGGTGCGTTTTTTCCTGCCAGTCGATCCAAACCAAGCCATCGAAGAGCCCTCTATCTAATATTAGAACATCCAGCTTTTCGTCTTCCAGCGCCTCGATTATTCCGTTCAAGCGTTGCGCATGTCACCCACGTATTGAAGAAAGCAGTACCTTTGTCCACCAAAGGCGCGACCGACGCGCGCTCCTGAAACGTCCGGACGATCACACCGTTCCTTTTCAGGAATTGGTGGATCGCGCTAATCGTCGTGGTCTTTCCGGACTTCGGCGTACCCGCAAATTCGATGATAAAAGGACGGCGCTTCTCTGACAACCTCGGTCGAATCTGAGATATTTGCTTTTCGAGCTCAGTCAAGATGGCCGGCATTGATTCGTCCATCGCCGCCCCCTTTCCCTGCATTTAGTTGTCGCCCTTGTAGCAAAGGCAGAGCACCCGCGTCGATGATACGCTGGCGGGGCGTCTATAGTGAGATCGTGGACTATCACTGAGCTTCAAGATTCTGGAGGCACGCATATATGGCCCGCGCCAGGAAAATACCGCCGCTCCATCCCTGCGAAGTCTTATACGAAGACTTCATAGTCCCGACCGGCATCAGTATCCATCGACTGGCGATGGATCTGCGCGTACCTTCCAACCGGATCGCGGAAATCGTCAAGGGTGAGCGCGCGATCTCCGCAGACACTGCGCTTCGCCTTTCGCGATATCTCGGCACGTCGGCGGAATTCTGGCTCGCTTTGCAGAGCGACTACGACCTCGAAAAAGCCAAGGACGAGCTGAAAGCAAAAATCGATCGCGAGGTCCGCCCCCGCGAGCGCGCGGCATAATTCGCCGCCCTTTTCAGCGCGCGGCAAGTACGCTATCCAAGGAATAAAGGCGGGTATAGTCTTAGCTCGACCCGGAGGTTTTCCATCGTTGCACGCCATTAATTACGAAGCCCCGAGCACGCTCGACCAGGCCGTCAGCATCCTCAAAGCCCACGGCGAGAACGCCCGCCCGCTATGCGGCGGCACCGACATCCTTATCCAGCTTCGCGCTGGAGTCCGCCGCACCGAGCATCTGGTTGACGTCAAAAAAATCAAGGAGCTGCAGACGCTCTCCTTCGATGCGAAAAAGGGATTGCGCCTCGGCGCGGCCGTCGCGTGCATCGACATCAGCCAGAGCGATGTGATGCGCAAGCATTACCCCGGCCTGACCGAGGCGGCTCATCTGATCGGATCGCTGCAGATTCAGAACCGCGCGTCAGTCGGCGGCAATCTGTGCAATGGATCGCCGGCCGCGGACACGACGCCCGCGCTGATTGCGCTCGGCGCGCGCGCCCGAATCGTCGGCCCATCCGGCGAGCGCGAAGTTCCGGTCGAGGATTTCGTCGTATCGCCCGGACGCACTGTGCTCAAGCCCGGCGAGCTGCTGGTCGAATTGCTGATTCCCGCGCCCGCACCGCATTCGAGCGACGCGTATCTTCGCTTCATCCCGCGCAACGAAATGGATATCGCGGTGGTCGGCGTCGGAGCTTCCGTCACCCTCGACGGCGACAAGGTGAAGGCGGCGCGGATCGGTCTTGGCGCAGTTGCGGCGACTCCGCTGCTCGCGAGCAAGGCTGCCGACGCGCTAATCGGCAAGAAACTCGACGATGCGAGCCTCGAGGCCGCCGGCAGTGCCGGCGAGCGCGATATGCAAGCCGATCGACGACATGCGCGGGACCATCGATTTTCGACTTCACGTCACCGGCGTGCTCACCCGACGTGCGCTGACTATCGCGGCCGAACGCGCGAAAAAGATCTGACACTCGAAATTTCAACTACGGTCTATAGATACATGGCTAAAAAGACCCTGGTAGAAGCGACCATCAACGGCGAAACGGTCGAGTTCCTGTGCGAGCCGCGCCAAAGCCTGCTCGAAACCCTGCGCGACGTGCTCGAACTCACCGGCTCGAAGGAAGGATGCCTGACCGGCGATTGCGGCGCGTGCACCGTGCTGGTCGATGGCCGCGCGGTCGACTCGTGCCTGATGCTCGGCGTCGAGGCGCAAGGCAAAAACATCGCGACCGTCGAGGGACTCGCGACGCAGGGCGTGCTCAGCGTCTTGCAGAACAAGTTTCTCGAGCACGCGAGCCTGCAATGCGGCATCTGCACGCCGGGATTTCTGATTTCGGCGAAGTCGCTGCTCGATCGCAATCCGAAACCGACCGAGCCCGAGGTTCGCTACGCGCTCGCCGGAAATCTTTGCCGATGCACCGGCTACGACAAAATTGTGAAAGCGGTGCTCGACGCCGCCGCCGACATTCGCTCGCAAGGCGAAGGCAAAGCGGCCGCGCGATAAGATCACCGAACGATTCGAGAGGTAAGCCATGGCGGCATCAACTACGACTGGCAATTTCAAAGTTATCGGCACCCGTCCGATTCGGCACGACGGCGTTGACAAGGTGACCGGCCGCGCCAAGTACGGCGCCGACTACGCGTTCCCCGGCATGCTGCACGGCAAGGTGCTGCGCAGCCCGCATGCGCACGCGAATATCAAATCGATCAATATCGACAAGGCGCTCAAGCTCCCCGGCGTCAAGGCGATCGTCACCGGCAAGGATCTGCCGAAGGCCGAGAACAAGCTCGAGCAGTCCGGCGAGATGGTCATCAACCCGATGTACCTGTCGATGAACATCCTCGCGCACGACAAGGTCCTCTACGACGGCCATGCGATCGCCGCCGTCGCCGCGACCAGTCCGCATATCGCCGAAGAAGCGCTGCGCCTCATCGAAGTCGAGTACGAAGTGCTGCCGCCCGGTGATGACGGTGGACGTCGCGACCAAGCCGGGCGCGCCGATTCTGCTGAAGGATCTGCGCAACAAGGAAGAGGGCGACAAGCAGACCAACGTCGCGCAGCACTACCAGTTCAAGCGCGGCGACGTCGCGGCCGGATTCAAGTCGGCCGATTACGTGATCGAGCGCGAGTTCAACACCGCGATGGTCCACCAGGGATACATCGAGCCGCACAACGCCGTCGGCATCTACAACTCCGACGGACAGGCGACGATTTACTGCTCGACGCAGGGCGCCTTCGACGTGCGCTCGCTGAGCGCGCAGGTGCTGGGGATGCCGGTCGGCCACATCAAAGTCGTCCCGGCTGAAATCGGCGGCGGCTTCGGCGGCAAGACCACCATCTACCTCGAGCCGCTCTCGGTCCTGCTGTCGAAGAAGACCGGCGCGCCGGTGAAGCTCGTCATGTCGCGCTCGGAAGTGCTGCGCGCGAGCGGCCCGACCTCGGGCTCGAAGATCAAAGTGAAGATGGGCGCGACCAAGGACGGCAAACTCGTCGCCGCCGAAATCTGGATGGCGTACGAGGCGGGCGCATTCCCTGGCTCGCCGGTCGGCGCCGGCGCGATGTGCATCATCGCTCCGTACACCGTCGAGAATTTTCTGATCGATGCGTACGACGTCGTCGTCAATCGTCCCAAGACCGCGGCCTATCGCGCGCCGGGCGCGACCAACGCCGCGTTCGCTTCCGAGACGGTCATCGACGAGCTCGCCGAGAAGTGCGGAATCGATCCGATCGAGTTCCGCCTCAAGAACGCGGTCAAGGAAGGCGACGCGCAGGTCGTCGGCCCTCCGTTCAAGCGCATCGGATTGATCCAGACGCTCGAAGGGATCAAGAACAGCGCGCACTACAAGTCGAAGCTGACCGGCAAGTTCCGCGGACGCGGCGTCGCCTCGGGCTTCTGGTTCAACGCCGGGATGCAATCGTCGGCGACGGTGAATATCCACGCCGACGGCACCGCCAGCGTCGTGACCGGCTCGCCGGATATCGGCGGCTCGCGCGCCTCGATGGCGATGATCACCGCGGAAGTTCTCGGACTGCCGTGACCGACGTGCGCCCGATCACCGCCGACACCGATTCGATCGGCCACACCGACGTGACCGGCGGCAGCCGCGTCACCTTCGCAACCGGGATGGCGGTGTACGAAGCCGCCAAGGACGCCGAGCGCCAGTTGATCGAGCGCGCCGCCAAAGTCTGGGAGAAAAAGCCCGACGAAGTGGAATTCCGCGACGGCAAGCTCCACGCCAAAGGCAACGGCGTGCCGCCGATGTCGATCAAGCAGCTCGCGCCCCGCTTCCCGCGCACCGGCGGACCGATCACCGGTCGCGCGAGCGTGAACGCGCGCGGCGTCGGACCTGGATTCGCGACCACCTGCGTTGACGTCGAGGTCGATCCCGATACCGGCAAAGTACAAATCCTGCGATGCACCGTCGCGCAGGACGCGGGCAAGGCGATTCATCCGAGCTACGTCGAAGGACAGATGCAGGGCGGCACCGCGCAGGGACTCGGCTGGGCGCTCAACGAAGAATATTTTTACGACGACAAGGGCACGCTGCGTAACTCCGGATTCCTCGACTACCGGATGCCGACCTGCCTCGACTTGCCGATGATCGAAACCATCGTCGTCGAGGAAGCGAACCCCGGCCATCCGCTGGGCGTGCGCGGCGTCGGCGAGGTGTCGATCGTGCCGCCGGTCGCTGCAGTCGCCAACGCGATTTATCGCGCGGTCGGCGTCAGGATGACTCGAGACGCCGATGTCGCCGCCGAAGCTGCTGAAGGCAATGCTGAAGCATCGCGACTCGACAAAACATTCCGCAGCGGCGGATTGATCAGGATTGATCGGAAGGGGCGGCGCAATCGCTCGCCCCTTCTACTTTTGCAATGCCGACCGTCATCATTCCTTCACTGCTACGCAAATTTACTGGCGGCATCGAGCGCGTTGACGTCCCCGGAAAGTCGATTCGCGAGCTGGTTCGTCATCTCGGCGAACAGTTTCCAGGAATCGACCAGCAGTTTCTTGCAAGATGGCGACATCCGCCCGTCGATCGCGGTTTCCATCGACGGCGAGATCGCAACCGGCGGCGTCCTCGACACCGTTAAGCGAGAATAGCGAGGTCCATTTCATTCCCGCGCTTGGCGGCGGCGCCGCTCTGAGCGCTGCGAAAAAGCCGGATTCACAAACTAGATAATCGAACCATCCTGATTGTTATTGCAACAAGCGCGCACTTGTATACAATGCGGATTGCTGGCCGGGGTTTGCCCCCCTTTTCCCGGTTGGCTAATGGGCCGGGCGGAGCAATCTGTCTGGCCCTTATTTTTTTGGCTCGAAACTCCGCGCGCGCGACCGATCTAACATTCAGCTTTGATCGTAAAACGTGCCTGGCGCCGCCGACTAATAGTACTATCAGCAAGGCTCATAGCCCTTGGGGACTGTTTGATTTGTCAACGTGAAGGGACTCGCAACGGCGCGCGCTCCTTCAGCTCATGAAAACTTCGCGCACGTGATTGGTGTCGTTGTACTCGCGCACCTGCGCGATCTTGTCGCCCTTGAACAGGACGTAGAAGTGATACCGGTTCGCGTACTTCTTCCCGTTGCCCGCCGTCGTGTCTGATTCGGCCTGAACCGCGACATGCGGCCCCTCGGCGATTACCGAAATCAGCTTGATGTTCAAGCCGTTGGGAAACATCGCCCTCAACATCGGCGGCGTCGATTTCAGAAACGCTTCCTTGCCGCGTATCGGCGCGACTCCGGCAGCCGGCCCATCATCTCGAATTCGAAATCGTCCGCGAGCAAATCCGGGAAGACCTGTCGCGTCCGGCTTTTCCAGACCCTTCAAAAAAGTAAGCGCGCGTTCCTTCTGCTGTTCAAGATTCATTCTCGTTCTCCTCGAAAAATGAGGCCGGCGGTCGCGCTGGGATGCTGTGGCCACTCGCGCCGCCGGGAATGCTGTTGTCGCTCGACTACTGCTTGCGCGCTCGGATAACCAGGACCGAGCACGGCGCATTGCGCACAATCTTTCTCGGTCGTCCCGCCAAGCACTGCATGCTCGATCCCGCTGCGCCCGTGCGTCGCCATCACGATCAGGTCGATAGACTGCTCCTTGGCGTAGTCGACCAGTTTCTGAACCGGATGCCCGACCACGGCGAACGTGAGTGACCTTCTTCGAATCGCCGAATTCATCCTTCTTGATGCGCGCGAGCTCTTCCTCCGCCTGCTCGATCATCGCGGCTTCCCGCACCAGCTCGCGGCTCTGCTCAGCGCTGGTGGCCAGAGGCAGCGGGATAAAATGATGATGCGGCGCGATTACGTGCACCAGGTGAACTTCGGCGCCGACGTCTTTCGCCATTTCCATCGCACTCCGCATCGCATTCATCGAGTGCTCCGAAAAGTCGATCGGCGCAAGAATTTTCTTCACGTTCTGAATCATAGGAGCCTCCAAGTACAGAACTTTGGAATTACCACGCGCTTCGCCGCCTCTGCAAACCCGCCTCCGTCTATGCCAAGTTAGCGGGTGAGGGTGGATTTTCGCGCGCGATTGTTCCCCTTCCCTCGAGGGAAGGGGTTAGGGGTTAGGTTGTTCGGATCGAGCGCAAAATTCTGGCGACGCAATGCCCGCATGGACGGTGAAAAAAATGAAAGGAACAGTCTTCCACGGACCCCACGACGTGCGCGTCGAGCGCGTCGATGACCCCGCGCTCCAGACGCCCACCGACGCGCTCGTGCGAATCACCCGCGCCGGAATCTGCGGCTCCGACCTCCACTTCTATCACGGCGCTTTTCCCATCGAGCCCGGCTTCGTGCTCGGCCACGAAGGCGTCGGCGTGATCGAGGAAGTCGGCGCAGGCGTCGATCGCCTCAAGAAAGGCCAGCGCGTCGTCGTCTCGGGCGTGGTCGCATGCGGCCGATGCTTCTTCTGCCGCCGCGGCCAATCCTCGCAATGCGCCGAGAGCGGCTCCGCAGTTTTCGGCTACGGCTCGAGCTCAGCCGGCAAGCTCGGATGGCTGGGCGGCGAGCAATCGGAAGCGGTGCGCGTCCCGATGGCCGACTACACATGCTACCCGCTGCCCGACGCAATCGACGACGACAGCGCAGTCTTCCTCGCCGACATCCTGCCGACGGCATACTTCGGCGCGATCAACGGCAACATCCGCCCCGGCGACACGGTCGCAATCTTCGGATGCGGCCCGGTCGGCCTATGCGCCGTGATGACCGCAAAGCTCTTCGGCCCCGCCGAAATAATCGCGGTGGACAGCATCCCTTATCGCCTCGGAGCTCGCCCGCAAACTAGGCGCGAGCAGGTGTGGATACTGAAAAAGCGAATCAAACGATCCTCGATCGCACCGAAGGCCGCGGCGCCGACGTAACGATAGAAGCAGTAGGCAACGAGTCCGCCCTAACCGCCGCAATAATGTCAGTCCGCGGCGGCGGCACAGTGTCAGCCATCGGCGCCTTCGCCGCGCAGTCGTTCAATTTCCCAATCGGCTACGCCTTCATGCGCGACCTAACACTAAAAGTAGGCCTGGCCAACATCAACGCCCACATCCCCGCAACTATCCCGCCTGATAGAAAAAGGAACGCTAGATCCACGCCCGCTAATCAGCCACATAATGCCGCTAGCAGACGCCGCCAAAGGCTACGAAATCTTCAACGCCAGAAAAGACAACGTAATGAAGGTCCTGCTGAAGCCCTGACTCTCCTTCCCGAAACGGAGACCCCGCATTTCTTCCCCTCTCCCGACGACGGGAGAGGATTTAAGGAGATGGACCTTTATCCAGCGCCGATTTCCGCGCGCGATTCAAGATTCTGCCTCTGTTCTGTTGTGCTTTTCGGCGGGAACGTTTCACGTGAAACGTTTTCGGACTCGCGGTAACAGTTAGTTGTTGTCGAGGAGGCCCACCGTCACATCCACTTTGCAGCAATTTCGGCGTCGATCTCTGAAAAGACAAAGTGTTTGCTCGCTTATTGGGCAGGAACGTTTCACGTGAAACGTTCTCGCCGACGGCGGCATCGGCTGACGCGCGGACGAATCGCTCACTGTGGATGCGATAACAGAGAGTTGATCGACGCCGTAATCGGCGCGTGAAATTGGTGTCGAATTAAGGATGATTGTCTGAAAAGCGTATTTGGCTCGCGGATTATTCCATAAAACGTTTCACGTGAAACGTTCCGTTGTGGCAATTTAGTTCAGGGGAATGGATTGCGAAGCGGTGCCGGAAGGAACTAGTCCGAAATAAGTAATCGGCGTCCTCGGCGCCCCGTTATTCAATTTCCCAATCGGCTACGCCTTCACAGGCAACCTGACCTTCAAGATAGGCCTGGCCAACATCAAGGCCCACATCCCGGAACGAGCCCGCCTGATAGAAAAAGGCACGCTAGACGCGCGCCCTCTAATCAGCCGCATAATGCCGCTATCAGACGCCGCGAAAGGATACGGAATCTTCAAGGCCAGAAAAGACAACGCAATGGAGGTCCTACTGAAACCCTGAGACGGTAGCGACTCTATGTTTTACATGGGGCTTCAAAAGGTCCAGCTACGGACCAATTGCGATGCCTGCTGGCTCATAAAGTCCGGTGTTGCTTCCCGTGATAGTAACGAGAGGAGCCTCGTTCAAAGTACCCGTGCTGTTGCCCAGCGGTGGGTACACTGTGATGCTGCCTATGTTAGTGGTTCCGCCTAGCCTGTTTGCAACGTAGATGTTTCCGTTTGAATCTAAGGCAATGCCCTCAGGATCCAGGAGCCCGGTGTTTCCGCCTGCTATGGTCGCGATTGGGGATTCGTTCAGATTTCCCGTGCTCCCGTCTAACGGAGGATAGACAGTTATACGAGGGCTCGCGGTCCCAGAGCAATTGTTACCGCAATTCGCAACGTAGATGTTTCCCTTCGAATCCAGCGCGATACCCGTCAGGCCGTCGAAAGCAGTCTTTGATCCTGCGATGGTGACAATTGGCAGCTCATTCAAGCTGCCAGTGCCACCTCCGAGCGGCGGATAGACCGTTACACTACCTGTGAATGCTCCGCATGAGCCTGTGTCCCCGCAATTTGAAGCGTAAATGTCTCCACTCGAGTCGAGCGCGATGCCACTGGGGTATCCGAGGCCCGGATTGTCGGTGCAGCTACCGGCCCCGAAGCCGGTGCAACATGGGAAAGGTACGCCCGGGCTAGTGCACAGGGTATTTGATTGACCGGCGATGCTGGCGATTGGCGGAAAGTTGCCGTTTGTGCCGGCCGAAAAAACAGAGATACTTCCATGCCTTAGTGGGCCGCCTGTGGCGCTTGCCACGAAAATATTGCCGTTAGAATCGAGCGCCACCCCGTGCGGCAGCGATCCCACAAGACCTGTATTGAAGCCTGCGATCGTTGCGGTCGCTGCAACGTTTCCGTCGCTACCTGCTTGATAGACGGTGACGCTATCACCAGAAGAATTTGTCACGTAAATGTTTCCGCTCGAATCCAGCGCAATAGCGTTTGGAAGGCCAAGCCCAGTGGAGGTGCCGTTGACGGTGGTAGCAGGAGCGGCACTACCACCAACGCCCACAGCATAGCTGGTCACCGAGCCCAAAAAATCAAGGGGAGATGCAGCCTCCAAATTAACAACGTGAATCGCGTTCGGCAATCCCGTCGCCGTCGGCGTTGCGGTCGGCGTCACGGTGCCGGTCAAGGTTCCGGTCGCAGTTGGCGTTGCAATTGCAGTCGAGGTCGCACTTGATGTTGCTCCCGCGGTCGGTGTTGCAGTTGGCGTAACGCCTATGGTCGTCGTCGCGGTCGTGGTTGTCGTTGGTGTCGGAGTTGCGGCGGCAGTGATGGTTGGGGTGGATGTTGGCAAAGTAATGACTCCCGTCGCTATCGGAGTGGCGTAACTGAACAGGTTCACTGGCCCATAATCAAGCGTGTCTATCCCTAATATGTTCGCGTAAAACCCCACGCCAACATCGATCCCGAAGAGCAATTCCCAATCAAGAAGCCAATACTCAGATAGGTTGTCGGTGACCTGCAATTCTAAGTCTGGCGCAGGATCCAGATAGGGTCCCGCGATGTCATAGAGTTTGGCAACTATCTTGGGCTCAACAGTCCCCTTTACGTCTGCCGTAACGGTAACCTCTGGGACCTTGGGGGTGAAAGTTGTTGACAAGGGCGAAGAATAAGAGTGGCAGCTCCCTGGAAAGCTGCTAGGGCATAGTATGCCGCCCTGAAACTCGGTTTTTAGGTCGGCCGACATGGTCGCACTGGCTGAGGCATTTACGTCGACGCCACCGCTGAGGACTATTGCGGGGACGAGGCAGACTGGAATACCGGCCCAAATGCAAAAGCCAGGAGCGGGCACAATGTCGAAATCACCATCGTCGGGGCCAGGAATGTCAAAGCTGTGCGAGTAGGAAACCGCTGCAGTTGCAGTAACTCCTACGTTTGCATCACCTGTTAGATCGAATATGCCGTTGGCGCAGGTGACGCTAGACAAACCTATATCAACAGCGAAGTCCAAACTTGAACTGATTGATAGTCCGCCTGTCAGGTCGATTTCCGCCCCCGCTGGGCCGAAAGGGCCGAAGGTCTCTGCAATCGTGTCAGACCAGCCGCCTAAAGATAGGCTCCCACTGTCGGCGCATTCTCCAGGAACTGTCGCCGCCTTAGTTCCGTGAGACGGCACCGTGCTGGGTGCAAGCCTAATATGAGCCGAGACGAAAGCATCGGTCAGAGATGCGGGTCCGGTCGTAATTTTAAGCTGCGATCCGGTTCCGCTTAGGCTCAAGATTCGTCCGATAAACCCGTAAGGCACCGTTGCTGATGGTCCCAACACTAAAACGTCGCCCACCTTGAGATTGAGACTGTTTAGCTCCGCCGTGATCTTGCTAAACTTGAGCGTTGACCAGCCAGTCGTCCGATCCCGCGAAAACGAGGCCATCACCGACGACCGAGACATGGATATCTGTGCGGGTGACGACAGGAATTTCGTCGTTTTCGCTAAGACGTTCTGGCCATAGTCGACGTTGACGGCGACTTTTAGGTTACCCGGAATGGCTCTCCTTCCCTGCCGGAGTTGGAGAGCACCAACATGGAGTCTTTTCGCGGCCCCGAACGGGATTGAAAACGTCAATGTTACATTATACGCCGTACCGGCCTGCACAGTCGCTATGGAGTCTGGTTCGGGAGTCACATAGCCATCCAAATCAGGCGGCACAGAGATCGTAACGCCTTTCAACCGGCTTGCACTAACGAAGCTGATAGTCACCGGCAGGGTTGGCCCCTCGCCTGTGCCGATCGTGTAGTTGACCTGTCCAGGCGTCCACGTAATGCCATGCTTGCGGTGTTTGGCTGATGCGGCGAGTGCCTTTGTGCTTAATGTGCCGAGGAGCGCGGCAACGAGCACAAACTGCGCCGACCAGAAGGCAAGATCGCACATCGTGCGCAGAATTCCGATCGCGCCAATCCGGACCCTTCCCCCAAACTCTCCCATCGTCGTTTCTCCATAGTGGAGCGGGCTGTTAGAAACCTCAAATCGCATCACTGCGACGACGGCCATCCCCTTTGTAGCCTTCAAAAGTGACCAAGGTGGATTTGCCGTATATTTGACCGGTAGCTACTGTCGCGCCGACCTTAAGTCAACTGGCTCTTTGAAGAAATAATCTACGTTTCCGTAGTGAATCTCGGCTTAAGGTAATTTTTGGTGATTCATCTCCAAGTTGAACCTTCTTCTGCTGGCAGCGATCGAAAGACATCGGTTCGCTCGCGAAGGTTCCGTTTCCCGTTCAGGAGCGCCACGAGTCACCGCCCCTGAGAGCAAAGTAGCGCGCCCCGTGCAACTTTCCGTTTTCTCACTCTTACACTGGGTGCAGGGGTCACCCATGCCGCCCGCCGCGCAGGCGATTGCCAGTTGCGCGCATCCGGCGGGTGCGCGATACCTTCAATGACAAGCGAGGTATTTGTTATGGCGGAACATCCAATCAAGATTCGAGTCGAGGGTGAGATTGCGTATATCGCGCTCAACCGGCCTGAGAAACGGAATGCGATTAACCAGGCGATGCTCCGCGCGCTTCCCGATGCGATCGACGAGGTCGATCGCAACGACGTTCACGCGATCATTATCTATGGCGAGGGGCAGGCGTTCTCGGCCGGCATCGATTTCACTTCGCTCACCAACGACAGCGGTGCGCAGGCTGGGCAGGGCGGCGGGCCTGACATGCAGCGCTTTCGACGCTTCGTCGCGGAGTCGCAGGCGTCGCTGAATCGGATCGAGAGTATCGAGAAGCCGGTTATCGGCGCGCTGCATGGCTTCGTCGGCGGACTCGGACTCGAGCTGGCGCTGGCGTGCGACGCGAGGATCGCATCGACCGGCGCGCGGCTCGGGATGCCCGAGGTGCGCATCGGGCTGGTCCCCGACGTGGGCGGCACCACGCGGCTCACGCGGACGGTCGGCTACGCGCGCTCGAAGGAACTGATCATGACGGCGCGCATGATCGAAGCGGCCGACGCTGAAAAGATAGGGCTGGTGAATCGCGTCGTCGCCGAAGGGACGCATCTTGCGGCCGCGGAAGAGTTGGCGCGCGAGATGGCGCGTAACGCGCCGCTGGCAGTCGGGCTCGCGAAGCGGATCATCGACAAGGGTCACGGGCTGGACAAGATGACCTTCCAGGAGCTCGAAGTACTGGCGCAGAGCTCGCTGCTGCTGACCGAAGATTTTCGCGAAGGTGCGGCGGCGCTGGCGCAGCGGCGCGATCCGCGTTTCAAGGGACGTTGAGGCGAATCTCGAAGCCAGCTTCGAAAGTCTGGCCGGGTGCGAGTTCTCGCATCCCGGCCGCGACTCCGCGCGCGGCGAGATTGAAAGCGTCGGGCGCGCACGTGTACGGCTCGAGCGCGACGACCGGATAGTTCGGCGGCGCAAACACGACGAAGTCGCCGAACGCGGCGTCGGCGCGAATCTCGACCGCAATTTTCTGGGACGGATCGATCAGCCGCGCTCGCGGCTTCGACGCGTCGCCCGTTGAGATGGCCGCCATGTGGAATACATCATCATAAGTATCAGCACCAAGCGGACGCGGCGCGCGCAGATCGTACTTGCCGTCAAGCGGCGCAGTAGCACCGGTTGGTACGAGGCGCGCGTCGAGCGGCCATCGCGCGTCAGCGTCGAGTTGAATCAGCATCGCGTCGCGCGAACCATTCGGATTCAGCGGCGCGTGAAAGTAAGGATGCGCGCCGAATCCAAACGGCATCACCGAGTCGCCGGTATTGGTGATGCGCGCCTTCAATCTCAGTCCATTACCTACTTCGTAGTCTATTTCGAGCGTGAACGGCCACGGCCAGATCGAATTGAGATCCGAATAGTCAGAGGAATCGAGAATCGCCGTGACGAAGTACGGCCCGCGCCGCGTCACCCGAAAGGCGCGCTCGCACGCAAAGCCGTGAATCGCGTTCCCGCGAGCGGGTTCGTTCACCGGCAACCGATGTTCGCGGCCCTCGAAAGTGAAGCGCGCGCCGGCGACGCGGCTCGGCCACGGAAAGAGAATCGGAATTCCGCCGCGATGCGGATGATCGCGCCATGCGTCAGGATTGGCAGGCCCCGCAATGACGTCGAGTGTCCCCGCGCGGTAGCTGAGACATTGGCATCCCGCGGCAGGCACAATCACGGCCCGCTCGCTCTGCGCCTCAAGCGTAATGAGTTTCACGGTTATGGTTTTAGCGCGAGCAACGTGCGAAGCGCGAGCGTTCGCCCCGAGGATCGACGCTTCCCGCGAGTGGTTCGACTATATTTTGCTGCGCGCCGAGGTGAGAACTACAGTCGCGTGCTATGTGCGAGCGCGGAACTGACTAATGGTCGCGTCCGCCGCCGCGGCGTTCGCCGCCACCACCACCGCCGCCTCCGCCAGCTCCGCCGCTGCGCGCCTGTGCTTCGTTGACGCGAATCGGCCGGCCTTTGATATCGCGGCCGTTCAGTTTCTTGATCGCGCCTTCGGCCGCTTCATCAGTCCCCATCTCGACGAACCCGAAGCCCCGCGAGCGGTTGGTGGCGCGGTCGATGATGACTTGCGAGCTGTCCACCTTTCCTGCTTCTGAAAATACGTCGAGCAGATCCTGGTCGGTCACAGTCCAAGCCAGATTCCCAACATACAGTCTGCGGCCCATTACCCCTCTCCTTGCGCGCCACCCCGAGTGCCTCAGGGCGTCCGGTTTCGGTGGCTCTACCAAGAGCGCGCATCTAGTCAAAATTCCGAGATGCTTATACCATCGCGCCAATCGCAAACATAGTGCTCTTTCCGTCCGATTTCCCCTACTTTTTCCGCGTCGATGTTCGATTGGCTATTCCCCAGTCGTTAGGAAAATAACTATTAGTAGTGACCGAACGACGAATGCCTATGCGCGGTATTGCAGGCATTGTGCTCTCTGGTTGATTCTAAAATCGTTTTGTCGCACGTATCCGCCACTCGCGATTCCCGCACCCCTCATCGTGACACTTACCGAAGAGAGCCAGCGAAGGACCCTGAGATCGGGTCGATATCGACACACTCCCGTCGCATTGCAGACCTGATCGGATAGTAACAATGCATCAGCAACTGAGAAACCTTTTTTCATGTATGACTATCCGATTGCTATACCCAGTTGAATGATGTTGATAGTGGACAAAATGACTTTGATACTTGTAGGAGTGAGATTGATTGTGTATGTTCAAAGTCGATTTGTACTGATTACTTCCTTCAAAAGGAGATAGCTACATGCCTCGTAAGAATACCTCTCGCGCGTCTGCATCCGCATTCCAACAAGTACAGCGGCAAGCGCGCACTTTGCTAATCAATCTGCGCAAGGATATCCGCCTGAAGGAATCGGTACTGAGTAAATTGAAACAAGAGGAAGCGCGACTGGGATCTTTGATCGGTGGCGGGTCCCGCGCGGCAAAATCAGTCAGCAGCGGACCGCGAGGTCGGGTCAATTGGCGCGCCGTGCTTTCGGCACTTCCCAAGCAGTTCAAAGCGTCCGATGTCCGCGACGTGCGGGGACTCAAGGGAAAACGGCCGTCGGAGATTTTCGCGGCAATCACGCGATGGATCGATGCGGGTGCTGCAAAACGGAAAGCCCGCGGAGTTTACGAAAAAGTTTAGTTTGAGATTCGCGCGTACCGGCGGAATTCGGTATCGTGCAATCGAAGCCAGGTGAGCGGCGCCGCGAACGATCAGCAGCGCCGTTTCTATTACCCAGATTAATGCGAACTTCGAAACCTCACTCGCGCGACGAAAAAGTCAGCCCCCATGGCTGTGATGACGATCGAATGGCGAGCGGATACCGTTCGCATGATCGATCAGCGCCTGCTGCCCGCGCGCGAGGTGATTCGAACCTATCGCGATTATCGCGGCGTCGCGGAGGCTATCCGCACGATGGTGATTCGCGGCGCACCGGCGATCGGAGTCGCGGCGGCGATGGGTGTTGCGCTCGGAATCAAAGGCACCGCCGGCGCGAAGGCGAAAAAGCGCTTCGAGGTCGTCGCAAAGGCTCTGAAAGCCACTCGGCCGACCGCGGTAAATCTCGCCTGGGCAGTGGAGCGGATGGGTCGCATCCTCGACCAGAGCCTTTCACTGGATGCTGACGAGTTGTTTCAGCGGATGCGCGGCGAGGCGATCGCGATTTACACCGAAGACGTAGCCGCGAATCGTGCGATGGGAAAGTTCGGCGCCGAACTCATCGGAGACCCGGCGATCGTGCTAACTCATTGCAACGCCGGCGCGCTGGCGACGGCTGGATACGGCACGGCGCTCGGCGTGGTCCGCGCGGCGCGCGACGCGGGCAAAAAGATCCAGGTGTACGCCGACGAGACGCGGCCATTTTTGCAGGGCTCGCGGCTGACCGCGTGGGAGCTGCACAAAGATCGGATCCCGGTAACCGTAATTGCCGACAACATGGCGGCCACGGTACTGTCGCAGAACAAGATCACTTGTGTAGTAGTCGGAACCGATCGGACCGCCGCAAACGGCGACGTTGCGAACAAAATTGGCACCTACCCGCTGGCGGTAATGGCGCGGCGTCACGGCGTACCCTTTTATGTCGCGGCGCCGCTGTCGTCGATCGATCTCGACTGTGCTGACGGAGCGGCAATTCCGATCGAGGAGCGATCGGGTCGCGAGCTCACCGAATACGGCGGCAAGCAGATCGCGCCGAAGGGCGTCAGCACCTTCAATCCCGCGTTCGACGTCACGCCCGCCGAACTGGTGACCGCTATAATCACCGAACGGGGAATTGCCTATCCGCCCTATACTGAAAGTTTGCGTGCGCTCAAGACCAAACGCTTGCGGACTGACTATTCATCGAAGTGATCCAGATACTCAGAGAGTCCATAGCCAATCTTGCCGTCCCAGTTCCACTCGGTCATGCCCTCGGCGATTCGAGTGACTATACCGGCGCGACGGTTGCGCAACGGGATCATCGATAGCACTTTGCCGGTAATGACTATTGGCGCTCCGCCGTCCGCAGTATCACACGTCACCTTGATCTTCTCGTGGAGCTGCTGCTCGCCGGCGAATTCGGTCTGAACATCAACCTTGACGATATGTTGAAACGGGCGCCCCTTGCGGGCAATGAATCCGCCCGGGCGCTCGCTGCCATCGCGATTCACCGTGATCGTCGCCATTGCGCCAAGATCCTCGTCGAAATTCATCGTGAGCCATCGATAGAACTTCGGCGCCTGCCAGTAGCGCGGTCCCCAGCTATGATCGCGCAGGCCGAGCGCGTCGATTTTGAACTCGCGCTCGTTGCTGTCAGTCGTGAGCACGAGTTTTCCGGTCGCGTGGCCGAGCTGTTCGAGGTGTCCTTTCGCGAATTGAGCCTCGGGGTTACCCGATGATTTCGGCGAGACCCATTGATCTCCAACTTTTTCGCGCAGTTCGCCGCCCCATCCCGGAGACGTCGCGACGTAGTCGATTTCCAGCGCAGCTTTCGAGTAGGGGTTGGTTTTGAACGCCTTGGCTGGATCGGCCATTTCGAGAGGATTCTTAAGAATGCACAGTTTGCCGTGATAGCTGACGCGATGTCGTTCGAACGGTTTGATGACTTCGAATTTTGCACCGCCCGCATCGTGAGCGTCGTTGTTCTTGATCTCGGGCCGCTGGAACATAAAGCCGACGGTCCCATCGGGAAGGTAGAGACACGCAGTCATCTCTGCATATCCTTCGTTCGCGCGATTACCCAGTCGGATAAAACCGCCGAGACGCTGACTGCGATCATAGAAATTGTAATATGCGCTTTCGTTGAAATTGGACTCACCGGTGTTCGGATGCATCAGGTCGTCTTGTTCAAGCAATACTACTTTCGTTTCAGGCATTAGTCAGTTCTCCTTTCTGGAGTTGCGAATAGCTATGTCATTTTCGAGGTAGCGGGGATTTGCGATACGGAGCTTGTCCTCGACGCTTTGACGCACAACCGCAAAAACGTTTTGGCGCCACTCGCCGTCGTCAGCTTCGCCGGCGCGAATCCTGGCCGTCAACTCTTCGTCCATGGTCACGGCGGCGACGTGTAGATCGTCGAGGCTGTGCAGGTGCGGCTTATCGTGGCCGAGCAGATACGCCAAGGCTTTCACTTCGTTCCGCGCAAACAGATCTTCCAATTTTATTTCGCGCGCTACGACGCGCATCACATTGGCGACTACCCGAGCCTGGAATTGGCGTGCGCCCTGGATCGCGGGCACGAGTTCGCTCTCGACGAAGTCGGCAGCAGCCTCGAGCAATTCAATTGAGGTCGGTCGGTCCTGCATATTGATTACTCACTCGGCTTTACCATGTTACTATTCAATGAGATTTAACAACTCGAGTTCGGTTTCTGCAGTCCGCCGGCCGATACTAGCCAGTTCGACGCTCTTTACGAATCCGTCAATATGAGTACGTGCCTGGCTGATGGTGATTATGCCCCAGCGCAAATTACCGAAGACCTCCCAGAAGCGCGCCGATTCCGGATCGACCGCGGTGCCGCTGGCTTTTTCGTAAGCGCGGAAGAAGTCCTCGCGGGTGCCGAGTCCCCCGACCGGCTTCTGATCATTGCCGAAACGCCAGGCGCGCACGCACATCCATCCGACGTCCTCCATCGGATCGCCGAGATGCGCCAACTCCCAATCGAGAATCGAGCGCACGCCTTCGGGGCCAAAAATTACATTGCCGATTCTGTAATCGCCGTGTACCAGCGTTTTTCGCGGAGTCGTGGGAACCCGTTTCAGGAGCCATCGAAAGGCCAATTCGAATGCAGGATGCGGTTCGAGCGCGAGGCGTCGAAAGTTTTCCTCGTAGCGCTTGACCTCGGTGAGCGCGGCGTTATCGCCCGGCTCTGCAAGGAAGTAAAGTTTGTGCTTGACCGGATCGATTCGATGAATCTTCGCGAGAATTTCCGCGAGCTGCGTCGGCATCACTTCGCGCGCGCGGGCATAAGTGTCGTCTCGGAGTAGCCGTCGCGCGAGGGTTTCGCCGTCGATGCGCTCCATGATGAAAAACGCGGAACCGAGGACGGCAGGGTCCTCGGAAACCCAGAACACCTCGGGAACCGGAATGCGTTCTTCGAACGCCGCGCGAATCACCATGAACTCGTGACGACGATTGGTCGAGATGTTGTGCGCGCCCGGATCGCGGCGCAATACCATCGCGCGTCGAGTAGTTTCTCCGCCGCGATCCATCGCGCAATCGAATGACCAGATCTCGCGCGACGCGCCACCGGGCATCTTGCGAAAATTCTCGATGGCAACGCGATCGAAATGGCCTTCGCTGCGTATGAACGCAGCCAATCGCTGGACCATCTCGCCGGGTTCGATTTTCTCCATTGCGCGTACTCACTTCCTATCGGATGAGTATCACGAAATTTCGCCGCTTCGCATACCGAGCGCGGTGGACTCGATCGTCAGGCGCGATGGCCCACCTTCTGCGCGATTCCGTCGCCGAGCAGGTTGAAGCCGAGAATCGAAAATCCGATCGCGAGTCCGGGCGCAGTCGTGAGATGCGGGGCGACGAGCAAAAACGCGCGGCCCGCATCGAGCATGTTGCCCCAACTGGGCGTGGGCGGAATCGCGCCGAGACCGAGAAATGACAACGCCGCTTCGGCGCCGATGATTCCGCCGATTCCAAAAGTCGCCTGCACGGCAAGCGGTCCGACAACGCCGGGTAGCAGATGGCGCGTGAGCAATCGCGAGCGCCTGGCGCCGAGGGTCTCGGCGGCGAGGACGTACTCGCGCTCGCGCAGAGTTAGAACTTCGCCACGCACGATGCGCGCGTAGCCGGTCCATCCCATGGCAGTCAGCGCGATGGTCAGGTCGATCAAGCCTGGCCCTAGAATGGCGGCCAGCGCGATCGCGAGCAGGATTCCAGGAAAGGCGAGGACGATGTCCACGCCTCGCATGATCAGGTTGTCGATCCTGCCGCCCGCCAGCGCAGCAGTCGCGCCGATCAAGCTGCCGACGACGAGCGAGATCGCAACTACGACGGTGGAAATCGAGAGCGAAAGGCGGGCGCCCCACAGAACACGAGCGAGGATATCGCGGCCGAGCGCATCGCAACCGAACGGATGCGCGAGGCTGGGCGCGGCCAGAATGTTTGCGAGATCGATCGACAGAGGATCGACGCGAAACACCAGCGGACCCAGGATCGCTGCCACAACGATCGCAACGACAATAGTCACTCCAATAGCCAGTGACGGATTGCGGATGCGCGCGGTCAAGAGATTCTCACTCGCGGGTCGATCATTGCGTAAACCAGGTCAGTCGCCATGTTCACGACCACGTAGGTCATCGCGAACGTGAGGACGCATCCCTCGACGACTGGGTAATCACGCGCACCGATCGCGGTAATCAGAAGGCGGCCGATGCCGGGCCACGAAAAAATTATTTCTATGATGAGAGTTCCGCTCAGCAGCGCGCCCATCTGGAGGCCGATGATGGTCACAACCGACGTGAGTGCGTTTTTGAGGCCGTGGCGAATGAGAGCGGCGCGCGCGCTCAGTCCCTTGCTGAGCGCGGTACGCATGTAGTCGCTCTCGCGCACGCGAATCAGGCTCTGGCGCAACATCCGCGCGAGGATCGCGGCAAGCGCGGTGCCGAGGGTGACGGCGGGCAGGATGAGATGTTCGAGACCTCCGCGCCCGGTGAGCGGCAGCCAGCGCAGATCCAGCGAAAATAAAATCATGAGCAGGGGGCCGAGGTAGATGTGAGGAATGGAAATGCCGACGATCGCAAATCCCATCGCGCCGAGGTCGCCGGCACCGCCCGGATTCGAACCCGCGATTAGTCCCAGCGGGAATGCCAACAGGAGAGCGACCAGCATCCCGGCGGCGGCGAGTTCGATGGTGGCAGGAAAACGTTCGGCGATGAGACGTGATACCGGCTTGCGATATGAAATCGACTCGCCCAGATCGCCGACGGCGAGACCACCGAGATATGCGGCATATTGCGCCAGGATGGGACGGTCGAGGCCGAGTTGACGGCGCATCCCGACAATGTCGGTGGGCGCGGCAGTCTCGCCGAGCATCGCAGTCACCGGATCCCCCGGCACCAGGTGGATGATCGCGAATGTCAGAGTCGCCACGCCAAGGGCTACGGGAACGAGCGCGAACAGGCGCCGGCGCGCATAGCGGATCATTCCGACGGCTCTCCGCCGCCAGACGGGCCGATAAGCGTCAGCGTCGCGAGTGAGCGGAAGCTGCCGTTCGGATACGCCTCGAAGCCCACCAGTCGTCGATTCATCACAGCTACGTTGTCAACCCACCACAGCGACACGTACGGCAGATCGTCCGCAGCGAGTTGCTGAACCTGCGCGTAGATTTTTTTCCGCGTGTCGCGATCGACGGTAATTTTCCCCGCTTCGACGAGCGCATCCATCGCTGGATTTGAATAGTAGCCGCGGTTTTCACCGTGAGGCGGCGTCTTCTTCGAGTCGAATACCATGTAGTACTGATTCGGATCGTTGATTCCGACCCATTGCAGCGAAGTCAGATCGAAGTTCCCGGCCTGAATGTCGGCATAGTAGGTGGCAAACTCAAGCGTGCGAATAGTCAGTTCGATACCTACTTGCTGCAGCATCGCTTGAAAGATTTCGCCGATTCGGGCGCCTTCGGGGGTCGTCTTGTATTCGAATCGCAGCCCGCGCATCCCGTCTTTGCCAGCGGGATAGCCAGCCTGATCGAGAAGTTGCCGCGCCTTTTCCAAATCGTACGAATAGTCAGTGACGTTGCCGTCGTACGCCCAGTTCTCGGGCGAGAGCATCCCAGTAGCTATTCGTCCGGTCCCTCGCAAAACCGTACTGACTATTGTCTTGCGATCGATTGCGTATGCGATCGCGCGGCGCACGCGGATATCCCGCAGCCGCAGATTGCGAAAATTGAACGACAGGTAGCGATAGGTGGTGCCCGGCGTTTTGCTGATATCGAGCGACTGATGCGCGGCGAGCCACGGCAACACGTCGAGCTGAATATTGTTCGGCGAGAAGTCGCACACGCCTTCTGCGAGTTCGAGCGCTCGCACGGTCGGGTCTGGAACGATCTTGAAAAAAATCGACTCGGCCGCGTCGGGCGAATGCGGATAGTATTTATTGCGCACCAGCCGCAAGGATTCGTCGCGCGAGTACGCAACCATCGCAAAAGGCCCGCTGCCGACAGGCGCGGCAGAGCTTCCCTGCGCTGGCGGCGGAGTGCCGGCCGGCACGATACCCTCAGTCGCCATCTCGAGCGCTGGTGAGTACTGATGCGCGACGGTCATGACGACTGTGTAGTCGTCGGGCGCTTCGATTGATTTCAGCTGCTCGAGGGTGGCGCGTTTCGGCGACATAGATTCGGGCGCGATAATCGAATTGTAAGTGAATACCACGTCGCGCGCGGTGAGTTCGCGGCCGTCGCTGAAGCGCACGCCATGATTAAGATGAAAGACGATCTGGGTCGGCGTGGGACGCTCGATACTGCCGGCAAGACGGCCGACAAAGTTGCCGTCGCGATCGGCTTTTGCGAGAGAATCGAAAATGAGTTCGTTGATCCGCGAGGACATCGCGTCGGTGCCGAAGCGCGGGTCGGTAGAGGTCGGCGAAGTTTCGATATCGACCTGAATTGTCGTGGGCGAGCGATCGATGCGAGACGGGTCGCATCCCGCGAGCGCGATCAGCGCCGCACCAATCTGCGCGAGCAATAAGAGCCGGCCGGCTGTCTTCCTCGTCCACACAGTTGGCGCGATAATAACATGACTATGAACAAAGATTGGCGCGCGAAGATCGCTCTTCGGCAGGGTGACCTGACGGACGCCGACGTGGACGCGATCGTGAACGCGGCGAATAACGACCTGATGCTTGGAGGCGGCGTCGCGGGCGCGATTCGCGTCAAGGGCGGTCCCGTGATTCAGCAAGAGTGCAACGAAATCGGCTCGATTGCGCTGGGCGAGGCGGCGATCACGGGCGCGGGACGCCTGCGCGCGCGGCACGTGATTCACGCCGCGAGCATGCGGCTCGGAGAATCGACGTCGGAAGCGAACCTGCGCTCGGCGACACGCAACTCGCTGAGGCGCGCCGATGAGAACTCGCTCAAGACTATCGCGTTTCCGGCGATCGGTACCGGCATCGCGGGATTTCCAATCGAGCGATGCGCGCAGGTGATGCTCGAGGAAGTGCGCGCGCACCTCGAGGGTCCGACGACGCTGGAGCGCATCGATTTCGTACTATTCGATCGCCACTCGCTTGACGTGTTCGAGCGAACGCTCGCAGAAATGCAATAGCTAGTGAGCGGCCATGCCGCTGGCCGGCTGTGCGCGACGCAATAGTAAGAAGGTCGGAATCAGAATAATCATTACAATAGCCAGTGTGCGGTAGATGTCGTTGAACGACAGCATCATCGCCTGACGCTGAATCATTCCGTACACCATTCCGAGTCCCTGCTTCTGGCCAGTGATCATTTGCGGCATATAGTCAAAGCTGCGCGCGCCGGGAGTGAGGCGGGCGGCGTCGCTCATTTTCCACGCGTCGAAGACGGTGAAATGCGCGACCAGGTACGACTGATGCGTCTGCTCGTGATTGACGAGCACGGTCGTCATGTACGAGATGCCGATCGCCGCGCCGGTGTTGCGCATCATGTTGTAGAGGCTCGCGGCGTAGCCGACGCGCTCGCGGCTGACGCACGAAAGCGTCGTGGCTGACAGCGTCGGGAAGATCATGCCCATCCCGACGCCCATGACGAGGCTCGGCCACGTCACCGTCCAGGTGCTGACCTGCGTGTTCCAGCCCGCCATCTGCCACAGCGCGATTGCCATGATGACGAAGCCGACGCCGATCAGCGGACGCGTGTCGTAGCGGTAGCGCGCGAGCTGCCCGACGATCAGCATCGCAGCCATCGTGCCGAGGCCGCGCGGCGCGAGCACGAGCCCGGCCTTCCACGCGCTGTAGCCCATCACTTCCTGCAGAAAAATCGGATTCAACAAACCGGTGCCGAACAGCGCGAAGCTCATCGCGACCATCAGCATCACCGACATCGAGAAAACCGGAATCCCGAGGATCGAAAGATCGAGAATCGGCTCCGGCGTGCGCAGTTCGTTGATGGTCAATCCAATGATGCAAATCGCGGCGAAAATCGTGCACCACACAACCCACGGCGAACTGAACCAATCGGCGCGCTGGCCGCGATCGAGTACGAGTTGCGCGAGGCCGAGCCCGACGACGAGCAGGATGATGCCGGTGTAGTCGGTCTTGCCGCCCTTGGCGCGGCGGGTGCGCAAGTACGCGGGGTCGTGCACGAAGGTCCACACCATCAGGAACGCGGCGGCGCCGATCGGCAGGTTGATGTAAAAATTCCAGCGCCAGTTCCAATTGTCGGTGATCCATCCGCCGAGCGTCGGACCCATGATCGGCGCGACCATCAGGCCCATCCCCCACGTCGCCATCGCCATCTGCTGTTCGTTGGGCGGGAACGTTTCCATCAGGATCGCCTGCGACGACGGGACCATCGCAGCGCCCGCGGCGCCCTGTATCAATCGAAAAACGACCATCTGATCGAGCGATTGAGCCGCGCCGCACAGCCCCGAGGCGACGACGAACACTGCGACCGAAACCAGGAAGTAGCGCTTGCGCCCGTAGCGCGACGAGATCCATCCCGTCATCGGAATCATGATCCCGTTGGCGACGAGGTAACTGGTGAGCACCCACGCGATCTCGTCGACGCTCGCCGAAAAGCTGCCCTGCATATGCGGCAGCGCGACGTTGACGATCGACGTGTCGAGCACTTCGAGCGTCGTCCCGAGCATCACCGCCAGCGCGATCAGCCACTTGTGGCTGGAGGATCCGTACTCGGGAAAATCGGTTCCAATCGGGGATGAAGTCGCGACTGCCAAGCGATGCGTCCGTGCGGCGTGCTTATTTCAGATTAAACCTGAGTGGTCTGCGAGGATACCGCGAAAACAAATTCGACATCCGGCGTTCATCGCGCGGTAACTCGCATCGCATCTAATAGTAGTCGGATGAGTGCGCGAATTTTTTGCCGCGCCGGTGCGGATGTGGGGGCTATATGGATGACATCGAGCGCTTGGGCAGCTACCTTCTATCCATGCGGTTGGGAGCGATCGATGTCGGATCCAACTCCGTACATATGATCGTGGCGGATGTGAGCCGCGAGGGTCACCTCGAGGTCGTCGATCGCGTCAAGGAGATGGTGCGCCTGGGCCGGCGCTCGTTCACGACCGGACGCCTCACGCCAGAATCGATGGACCTCGCGGTGCGCGCGCTGATGAACTTCAAGCGGCTGCTGCGAGTGCGCCGGGTCGAGAAGCTGCGCGCCGTCGCGACCAGCGCGGTGCGCGAGGCGCGCAATCGCACCGAATTCATCCGCCGCATCAAGCGCGAGACGGGACTGACGGTCGAAGTGATCTCCGGCCTCGACGAGGCCCGCCTGATCTTCCAGGCCGCGCGTCATGCGCTCGGCCTCGACGGCGGACCGCATCTGCTGGTCGACGTCGGCGGCGGCAGCGTCGAGTTGGTGCTGGTGCGCGACGGCAAGCCTTTGTGGATGCGCAGTGTGAAGCTCGGCGCCGCGCGCCTGGCGGAGAGATTTCTCCTCGACGATCCGCCGACGCGCGATCAGTTGAACAAGCTTGACGCGCATCTCGAACGCGTCATCGGTCCCTTGATGCGCAAGGCGCACCGCGCCGGTGTGGTCCGCGCGATCGGAACGTCGGGCACGATTAACACGCTGGTCGCGATGGCGCGATCGTCGCGCGGCGAGGAATTGGGCCGGCTGCATGGCGCCAGCGCTTCGGCCAGCGAGATTGCCGATCTGTCGCGCGACCTGGTCGAGGCCAACGCTGCGCTGCGCGTCGATCTCCCCGGCATGGACGCCAAGCGTGTCGATCTGATGCCCGCCGCGGCCGCCCTGGTGAACTTCATCCTTAAAAAATCCGGCGCGCCGGAACTGATCGCATGCACCTGGGCGCTGCGCGAGGGCGTGCTGCTCGGACTCGCGCACAAGATCGACTCGCGCTCCGCCGCCGACGCTCGACGTCGATCAGTCAACGCACTGGCGGCTCGATTCACCGGGAGCAACGAACACGGCAAACAGGTGGCGAAACTGGCGCTGAAGCTCTTCGACGCGACAGCGCCGGTTTTGGGCCTGCCCAAGTCCTCGCGAGAACTCCTTGAATTCGGGGCTTTACTCCACGATATAGGCCACGCGATTGATCATGACCGGCACAATCGCCATTCTTACTACCTGATTAAGAATGCGGAGCTGTTCGGCTTCGACACTGACGAAATCGAGGTCATCGCACAGGCGGCTCGCGGGCATCGCAAGCAGGCCCCGAAACTCGATTCGCCGGATTTGAAATCGCTTAGCCCCGCCAAGCGCCGTGTGATCAGAGGCCTCGCCGCGATTTTGCGTGTCGCCGACGCGCTGGATCGAAGCCACTTCGGTGTGGTTAAAAATATAGAGGTCAGGTATTCGCCCGGTCGTGTGATCGTCGGAGTCGATTCGAAGCGCGAGAAAGCGGACCTCGAACTGTGGACATGCGAGAGAAGAACCGACCTGCTATCGAGACTGCTGGATCGCCAGGTGGTGCTGGAGCGCTAGTTGCGCCCACCGCCCTTTCTTCGACCTCGCCCAACGGTCACATCACTCCATCTTCAAACGGCGCAAAGCCTGCGACCAGGACCGCGCCGAAGACTCTGCTCGAAACTCCGCATCCTTATAAGGGACGTCTGATTTGCGTCGAGGGCATCGACGGCTCGGGTAAATCGACGCAACTGCTGCTGCTCGAGCGATGGCTCCGGTCGCGCGGCTACCCGGTGCATTTCACCGAGTGGAATTCGTCGCGGCTGGTGCGGCGCTCGATGCAACGCGGCAAAAAAAAGAATCTACTGACGCCGACGACGTTCTCGCTGCTGCATGCGGTGGACTTCGCCGATCGCTTGACCTATCAGATCCTGCCGCCGTTGAAGGCCGGCATGATCGTGCTCGCCGATCGCTACGTGTACACTGCGTTTGCGCGCGACGTCGCGCGCGGCGTGCATCCCGATTGGGTCCGCTCGGTTTATAGCCCCGCGCTGCGCCCCGATCTGACGCTCTACTTCCGCGTCCCGATCGACATTTCGCTCGAGCGCCTGCTTTCAGGCCGCGCCAAGCTCAAGTACCATGAGGCCGGCATGGATGTAGGCCTCTCGGCCGATCCAGTCGAGAGCTTCCGGATGTTCCAGAGTCGCGTTCTCGAAATTTACGATCAACTGACGACCGAGTTCGGGATGCGCCCGATCGACGCGAGCGCCGAGATCCCCGATCAACAGAAGGTCGTGCGCACCATGGTTCAGGAAATTCTCGGCGACTATGATCTTAACCGAGCGAACGGCAAGAATGGCGTCACGTCACAGCCACGATAAGACGTGGTACGGCCACGGCCTGCCGTACGTCACGAAAAAGCGGTTGCCCGGTCATCTGATTGCGATCGAAGGCACCGACGGCGTCGGCCGCTCTGCGCAAATCGAGTTGCTACGCCCGTGGCTCGAGCTCGAAGGCTACGCCGTCAGCAACACCGGATGGACGCGCTCGCCGCTGCTCTCCGAAACCATCAACGAAGCCAAGGCCGGCCATCAGCTCACCGTCACGACGTTCTCGCTGCTCTACGCCGCCGATTTTGCCGATCGCCTCGAGCACGAAATCCTGCCTGCGCTGCAGGCCGGCTTCATCGTGATCGCCGATCGCTACATGTACACCGCGTTCGCGCGCAACTCCGTGATGGGCGCCGACCCCGATTGGACGCGCAAAGTCTTCGGCATGGCGCTGGTGCCCGACCTCGTCCTCTACCTCGACATCGACGTCGAATCGCTCATTCCGCGCGTCATCATGGGCAAAGGGATGGATTACTGGGAATCTGGGATGCATCTCGCGCTCGGCACCGACCTGTTCGATTCATTCGAGCGCTACCAGAGCCGCTTGATCGACGAGTACCGGCGCTTGTCCAGCGAATTCGGCTTCATCTCGGTCGATGCGCGTCTGCCGATCGAAGAGCTTCAGGGCGAGCTTCGAAAACACATCGCCGAATATCTGTCCCGCGCCAACGGCAAGCCGCGCGATTCGGACGGCAACGGCGCATCAAGGGGCAAGGAATAGCAACGGTGGTAGATGCCCCGCGCTCCGAAGCGCCGCCACGCAAAGTGACCCTTTCGCCGGGAGAAACAGTCGCCGACGCTGCGCGCAAAGCGATCGCGTTCGGGGCTGAATCGCTGTTGCACAATCAGGCTGCAGCCGAGTCCGGCGATGCCGAACCGCTGCATCAGCTTCGCGTCGCAACCCGGCGTCTTCGCGCGTCGATCGAATTGTTCTCGAGTGTCATCTACGCCGCGCAGCTCAAAATCTTCCGGCGCGACCTGCCGTGGATTGGCACGATGGCAGGCGGCGCGCGCGAATGCGACGTGACCTCGGCTTTGATCGCAGCTCGCGCTGCCAAGATCGATCCCGATTTGAAAGAAGCGATTGCGCCGATGCTTGCGGCGCTCGACGAAGGACGAAAGTCCGAGCACACCAGGCTGCACGAGTTGCTCGCATCGAAACGCTACCGGAATCTGCTGGCGAAACTGGCGCATCCGGCGATCAAGAAAGTCGGCGCCGATCGCAGGCTGGGCATCGTCGCCGCGCAATTGGTCCGGCCCGCTTCGCGCGGCGCGGCACGGCTGGGCGAGAAACTTGCCCACGACGCTCCGGATCCGGTTTTTCACAAGCTCCGCGTTCGCATCAAGCGTCTGCGCTACGAGCTCGAGATGATCGCGCCGCTCGGAGCAAAGCGCCAGCGCAAAACCTTGAACCGACTCGAAGAGTTGCAAGAAATGCTCGGGCTTTATCACGATACCACTGTCGCCATCGCATGGCTGATGTCCTATGCGGAAACGTCCGCCGCGCCGCCCCGCACCATGCTCGCGGCCGGCGCGTTGATCCAGTCGCTCAGCAGCCGCGAAAAGAAACTGCGCCGCCAATGCATGCGAGCGTGGCGGCGGTTCGAACGATCGGACGCGATGCACGATACGCTTGAGGAAATTCGGCGCGCCGGCAGATTGGCGCTAAAGCCCGTCAGCTTACCTGCCCCGGCCAACGAAAATACTGAAAACGGTGAATCCGATCCGCCGAATCGGCCGCAAGTCGCGCAGGACGATAACGACGACGCGCCACACTCCAATCACGATTCGAACTCACATTCCGTGACGGAAGCAATTTCATGAGACTCTATATTCTGCGCCATGCGACCGCCGAAGAGTCCGCGTCGAGCGGTGACGACGGCGCGCGCAAGCTGACCGATCGCTCGAAGGAAAAAATGCGCGGCGCCGCCGCCGGCTTGCGCGCGATGGACCTGAAGTTCGACGTAATCCTGACCAGCCCGCTCGTCCGCGCCACAGAAACCGCCGAGATCGTTTCTGCGGCCTACGAAAACACGCCGCCGCCGCAGGTCCTGCCCGCGCTCGCGACCGGTGTAGCCGCCGCCGAAGCCGTGAGCGCGTTGCGCCCATTTTCAAAACATGAAGACGTGATGATCGTAGGTCACGAGCCGCAACTGAGCGCGGTCGCGTCGATCCTGCTCACCGGCGCAGCGGACGTAGCTCATATCAAATTGAAAACCGGCGGATGTATCGCGATCGACCTGCCCGCCCGCTTCGACCGCGGCGGCGGCGAACTCCGCTGGATGCTAAACCATCGCCAACTCCGCACGATGCGCAAGTAGCGCCGCGCTTACTCCCAGATCATCTTCACTGGAATTTTCTCCGGCTTCGCTCCCTGCGTCCCAATCGCGCTCTCCGGGAATTTGTCCGCCATCCAGATTTTGCCCGGCGTCAGCGCGCTCACGACGCCGCGCGGCCTGACCTGATCGCGTACGTGAATCGCACACGACCATCGCGCCGGCTCGCCGTTCACCGGCGACAGCGTCCCCGTCATCGCCTCACAAATCGAACCGTCCGACAACTGAAAAATCCAGGGCTCGGTCTTCCGCGCCGGATGCGACGACTTGGGCAGCGGCTTGCTCAGCTTTAAAATGAAGCCGTCGGCTCTCAGAGCCGGATCGGCGCCACATACAAGCTGCTCACGATTTCCCGCCACCGCGAAACATGGATCGCTGATCGAATTTCCCACCGAGCATCGCCATGCACCGGGTCGAGGCGCCGCGATCGATTCAGTCCAGCAAGAGCCATCTTTCGTATCGCCGCCACTCGGGATCGCCGGCGCAAACCGAACTATCTTGGTCTCGGTAATCGTTAGAGGACTGACCGGCATCTGCGCCCGCACCGACGTAGCGCAGAGCATCAGCAGGAGGGCTGCCAGATATGGAACGTTTCTCACAATCTCAAGGTATCGGCAGAGGTAAATTCGGGGAAGGGGGAGTTCCAGAGTGGACCGCCGCGGTGGCAGCACCGGCGAGGCTTAGATACCAATCACTCGGCAGCGCGCAACCGTCGGCATCGAGCGTGACGAACGAATATCCGGGCGGGATTCCAGTCACGGGCACTCCTGCTGCATCGGGCAGCATCTTGAACATCGCGGTGCCCTCATTGACCTCGTCGAACATCGCGCCGTAGAGCATCGTCGCGCCCGCGCCCAACGCGTCATACACCTGCCGCCAGTAGAAGCGTCCGCAGTCGCGCGGAATCTGATTGCTCGGAGTCGCTGGCTGCCCCAACGCACGATTGGTGTTGGCGAACGAATAGCCGGGAAACAGCACCGGCATATAATCGACATGCATTCGATGCGTAGCCGCCAGATCCGGCTCCAACACGATCGTGCGATAGCCATCGGCGCCGGCCTCATCAGTGAAACGGCCGACCGACCACGGACTCAGCACGCCAAGCTTCCGATACACCTCCTGCCATTTCGGATCGGACGAGGCATCGAGCCTGCCCGTTCGCCAATACGACGGCACGCCGCCCATCAGCGTCACACCGCCATATTTCTTGCTCATCTTTTTAAGCGCGTCGAGCAACGAGATGGCATTGGCAGGAGTCAGCGGTCTGCCAGCAAAGCCCAACCCCCAAAGCGCAAGCAGCGGATGCCCTCGATGGTGCAAGTAGGCCGGACTGCTTGTGACTCCGCCCTGCTCCAGCTTTTTCCAATCTTGCGCGACGCTCAAAAGATTGGCGCTGGTCAGTCCGGTGAGATCATACATGACGAAGAACACGCGGCCGTTGTCCTCCGCCGCTTTGCGAACGTTGGCCAACACGATGTTGCGCGCCTGCAGCGTCGCCGGGTCGAAACAGGTCCACCGCGAACCGTTGCAGCGCGACGCCGTCGAGCCCGTATTGCTGCATCCAACTAAATTGCGTCTCGACCGTCGCCGGATTCGCATCGCTGAAAAGGTCCACCGGATTTCCGCCGGCGTCGAGCATCGTGGTAACGCATCGCTGCGCCGCCGGATAGTCCGCCGCGTTCGGCAGATTGTCCACGGTCGGGTCTGACCCAGTAAACCAATGCCACCAGCCAACCGTGGTGCCATCGCCCGGGCAGTTGAACCACCCCTGGTATCCCATGATCAACTTGCCCGTAAGTGTGCTGCGGTCAACGCTCGCCGCGCGAAGCGTGTCCTGCGCGTGGGCGAGCCCGGAAGCGATCGCGATACACCCGAAGGTAGCGAAGACGAAAACCCGAATGCGTTTTCCGGTCCGATACATCATAACCTAACGATCGGTAGACGATGGTACTATGCGCTGGAAATCATGCGTCAGCAAACCGCGTGCGCGACTAAGAACGTTCAGAAAATCGGCAGCTTGATTCCCGCGGTGACCATCGCGCCGCTCGCGACGCCCATCAGTGCCTCGCCCGCCACCAGACCGGCCGCGAGCAGAATACCGGGTCCGCTCTCGGCTTCATTTTCGGATCCGAAAAGCGAATGCGCCAGGCGCCGATAAAAATCGCCACGCTGAGTCCGAACGGAAGATACAGACCGATCGCCGCGGGCATAATCGGCGTGCGCCATTTCGATCCGATTCGTTCCAGGTAGCGATCGCTGAATCCGAGAATCGCCGCGAGCGCCGCGCCCGCCACGATCGTCCCGATCGGCAATCCGCCGTGAAAAACTCCTTGCGTCACTTTCGCCATCAGAAACGCTTGCGGCGCAGCCAGCGCTCCCGCGCGCGCCGTTGGCGTACCTGCGATTCCGTAGCCGGCGATCAGCAGGTTCAGAATCGGCGCCATCACAAATGACGACGCGATCGCGCCGATCAGCACTCCAATTTCGAGCGAGCGCGGCGTCGCGCCAACATGCCAGCCGGTCGCGAGATCATGCGTCGAGTCACCCGCCATCGCAGCCGCCGTGCACACGATCGCGCCCGACAAAATCGCCAGTTGCGGCCCGACGCTTTGCGACACGCCGACCAGTTTCAGAAACAGAGCGACCGCGAGCAAGACGATGACTGTGACGCCCGACACCGGGTTGTTCGACGCGCCGACTATTCCGGTCAGGTAGCCAGCGATCGCCGTCGCGAAAAAACAAATCAACGTCAAAAGGATCGCGAGCGCCGCGCTGAGCGCAACATTCCCGCTCAACCCCACGCAGATGGCGAAAATCACGGGCACGCAAAGCGCGACCGCCGTCAACACTGCACGCGCCGATAGATCAGTGTCCTCGCGCAATGTCGCCACCACTTGCGTAGACCGCACGACGCGGACGCTGTCGGCGATCGCGGACGCGATACGCGTCCGCAACTTCCACAGTGTTACGACTCCGCCGGTGAGCATCGCGCCGACGCCGAGATAACGCACCTGCCCGCTCCAAAGTTGCGACGCGGTGGTAGCGGCGTCTCCGGTTCCGCCGCCGGCATGAAATGCGGTCACCACTGGAATCGCGATCAGCCATGCGAATGCGCCGCCGGCGAATACTAGCGCCGCGATCCTGATTCCTATTATGTAGCCAACGCCGATCAGCGCCGCCGAAATATCGATCGACCCGGCGACCGCCGCGCTCCCGATCCATCGCGCGCCCGAAACCGCGCCGGGAATAATTCCGGCAACGTCCTGAAGCGCTTTGAGAGCCGCCGAGATCAGCCCGCCGATTACAAGCGGGCGAACATTCGCTTGCGCGTCGCCGGCGCGAAGCACCTGTGCGCACGCGACGCCTTCTGGAAACGGCAGCCGCTCCTCGACGATATACGCGCGGCGCAAAAAAACCACCAGCAGCGAGCCTATGGTCGCGCCTACGACGCACAGCGCTGTGACCTCGACATACGGCAGCGTTCGCACGCCGCCAAGAATCACTAGCGCCGGAAACGTGAAGATTGCGCCCGCTGCGACCGCCTCGCCCGCCGACGCGATCGTCTGCACCACATTGTTCTCGAGAATCGTCGAGCCGCCGAGCATCCGCAGTATCGCCATCGAGATGACAGCGGCCGGGATACTCGCGGATACAGTCAGCCCCGCATACAAACCGAGGTAAGCATTCGCCGCGCCAAGAATCAGCGCCAGCGCGATGCCGAGCGAAATACTTCGCGGCGTCAGTTCGCGAATCGGCTGTGGATTTGGAACAGAAGTTTCGCGCCGCACGCCGACACTATATGTCATCGCGCGGGCGCGAGCGCGAGCGAAGCGTCAGCTGCTCTTCGACTCTTCGAGCTTCGGATAGTCGACCGGCTTGCCGGCCTGCTTCCAGCCTTCGATGCCGTCGCTCATCACGCTCACGTCGGTGTAACCCGCTGCTTCCGCCCGCCGGGCGGCTTCATGCGACGCCGTTCAATGCAGGTCGGCGCAGTAGAAGACGAGTTTCGCGTTTTTGGCGGGCGGCAACTCTTTCGCGACGTCATACTTGTCGTCGCTGGTGAGAAGGTGCGCTCCTGGAATCACGCCCGCCGTCGATCGCAGACCCCATCCGTTGGCGTCATAAATATTGACGTGCGAGTTCGGGTCGTTCATCAGCGACGCGAGATTATCGACACGAATGACCGCGAACTTATCCGGCTCTTTCGGCTTGTTGTTAAGCAGCGACCCGAGGTCGAACGCAAAGGTAGTCGCCGCGACAGACAAAAGGAGCGCACCGACAATCGCCGAAACGATCGAGCGTCGCGCGAGGAATTGCTTACCCATATAGATCAGCGTACCAAACGCATCCAGGCGGGCAAAGACAAAATCTTACTACCAAGTTCGAACAGGACCCTACGAGTACTCAGGGTAAACTCCGTCCCCCATCTTTCTTAATTCCAAGGTGCAGGGGTCACCCCTGCCGAAGGAAGTGTGAAACCCACCGCGGGTTTCACATTTAATACAGTGATTTACCCTTCCCCGGCGCGCGGCGAAGCCACGAATCCTGAAATGTCGCGCACGATCTCGCCGCGCTGGATCGGCACGCATTCTGCCGGAAACTCCGGCGTCAGACGGTGCCCCGCATCCACCAGCGCGCCGATGAAGCGATCGAGATGGCTCATCGCGCGCGGCAGGATGTCGTGCATGACGACCAGCGTATGCGCCCGTGTCGACGCGTCCTTAAGCGCGCGATTCACCCACGCATCCTGATCGATCCAATCCTCCGGCACGCAATTCCACAGCACGCAGGTGTACCGATTGGCGACCAGGTGATCGACCGCCGCGCGGCTCAGCAGATGAGGCCCAATTTTCCCGCCGCCGCCGAACGGCCGAAACAGTTTCGGATTCTCCGCGAGGCCGCCGATCATCTGCTCGGTCTTTGCGATTTCCGAATCCACGGCGTCCACGTTCGGATCGTCGCCGAGCGGCGTCCGATGCGTGTACGAATGATTGCCGATTCGATGCCCTTCTGCCGCGGCGCGTTGCGCGAGCTTCATCTTCTCCGCCGACGCCAGATTCTTGCCGAGCACGAAGAATGACGCCTTCACCCCGCGCCGCGCGAGCACCTCGAGCACCATCGGCGTCACCGCTGGATCGGGCCCGTTGTCGAACGAGAGTGCGACGTCACCCATTGGCCGTGAAGGTGAACGAGTCGCCTTTCTTCGAAATCCTGCCCGCCGACGGCGTCGCGAAATGCGTGCCGAAAACCACGACGTTGGTGTCCGCGTATTTCTCGCAGAACGCGCGCCGCGTCTTCTTCGCCATCGCGCCGTCGGAATCGAAACCGTCGTCCCACTCGGGGTATTTGCATTGAATCGGGTGATGCATCAGGTCGCCGGTAATGACCGCGTCCTGCCCCTTCGACGAAATCCTCACGCTGTGATGTCCCGGCGTGTGGCCGGGCGTCGGCTCGAGCCACACTTCGTCGGTAATCCGAAAGTTCGACTCGACCATGTCCGCAACGCCCGCATCGACCACCGGCCGCACCGAATCCTCGACCGGGTCGCGCATGTCCTTGCCGTCAAACGTTGACCAGAAATCCCACTCCGTGCCGCCAATCAGGTAGCGCGCGTTCGCGAACGTCGGCACCCACTTGCCGTTTTTCAGCGTCGTATTCCATCCGACGTGATCGACGTGCAGATGCGTGCAGACCACGCGATCGATCTGCTCGGCCCGATGTCCCGCTTTTTCGAGGTCGCTCAGGAACGGCAGCTTCAAATTGCTCCACACCGGATTCGACCGGACCTTGTCGTTGCCGATACAGGTATCGACGATGATGCGCTTGCCTTGCGACTCGATCACGAGCGCGTGGATGCTCATCCGCAGCTTGCCCTTCTCGTCCGAGAAAATCGGATAGAGCCAGTCGGCTTCCTTCTTGACGTTCTCGGGGGTCGCGTCGGCCATGATGAAAGTGCCTGGCCACGGCGCCTCGCTTTCCACAATTCGGGTTATCTTGACGTCGCCGACTTTGAACTGGTTCATCGCAGACCCTCCTGTCTCGATGCCAACTTAGCCCGATCTTTCGAAATTCGCCAAGCGTGAATATCGGACGCGAACTGAGGTATAGCTACTCGCGTACCGACGACGAACACGCGCAACGGAGGAGTCGCGATGGCAAAAATTCGCGGAGAAGGACCGCAACCGGATATCGACGAGATCATGCGGCTGCACAATCTATGGGTGAAAGCGAATCGCACCGGCAGTATCCCGATGATGCGCGACGCGTTCGTCGGCGGCGACAAGTTCTTCGGATGGAACCTCAACGGCTTTTCTTACGACGGAATCGAAGAATGGGCGACGCTGTGGGAATGGCTCGCGCGGTTCAAAGCCAAAGCGACGCTAGGCGAGGATGAAGACATTCGCGTGCGCGTCCGCGGCGACATGGGATGGCTCTCGTGCAGCGCGAAGTTCACGATCACCCTCGAAGACGGCCAGCCACTGCCCGGTAGCGACAGCGGCAAGTTCCGCGGCACCGAGGTGTACCTGCGCGAGGACGACCAAGGCAAACCGGTCTGGAAAATGTGGCATTGCCACTTTTCGTGGTGCGCGCAAGGCCCGCGAATGGCCTTCGAGAACGAGGCGTAGGCCGTGGCCAAAGTTCGCGAATTCGGCATCGGTTTCGAAAATCTGCACGCGCGCGAGTTCGCCGCGCACGCCAGGCGCGCCGAAGAAATGGGCTTCGCGACGTTTTGGGTGCCGGAAGATCCTTTCTACCGCGGCGCATTCACGGTCGCATCGGCGATCGCGTGCAACACGTCGAAAATCAAGATTGGCCTCGGCATCGTGAATCCTTATCTGCGGCACCCCGCGCTCACCGCGATGGAATTTGCCGCACTCGACGAGATTTCAGACGGACGCGCGATTCTTGGAATCGGCGCGGGACTGAAGGACTGGATCGAAGGACGGCTTAAGATTCCGTACACAAAGCCGACAGCGGCGATGCGCGATACGATCGAGATCATCCGCCGATTTTTCCGCGGCGAAGAAGTCACCTACGCGGGAAAGGTGTTTCCGACCGAGCGTATCAAGCTGAGCTTCAAACCGATGCGTGCCGAAATCCCGATTCATCTCGGCGTGCTCGGACCAAAAAATTGCGAGATGGCAGGCGAAGTAGCAGACGGCTTGCTGCTGAGCATCATGTCGTCGCCAGCTTACGTGAAATTCGCGATGGATCACGTGCGCCGCGGTCTTGCGAAGTCGGGCCGCGAAGAGCGCGCTTTCAACGTCGGCGCGTACATCTTTTCGTCGATTTCAGAGGATGAGCGCGCGGCGCGCGACCGTTTGCGTCCGATCGTAGCGATGATGATCTCGCTGATGGCGCCGCAGCCGAACACGCCGCTTTTCGCCGCCGCCGGTTTGCCCGCCGACACGATTCGCGGCTTCGGCGAAAGTCTCGCGCGCGGAAAAGTGCCGGTCGACATGGTCACCGACGAGATGCTCGATACGTTTACGATCGCCGGCAGCCCCGCGCGATGCCGCGAGAACCTGGCACGCCTGCTCGAAGCGGGCATGACCGCGCCGGTGTTTTTCGAAGTGCCGGGCGTCCCTCCGCAGCAGACGATGGACGACGCGCATCGGCATCTCATCCCGCATTTCACCTGAGAGAGGATTCGACCATGGCATTCCAGGCTCCCACTGCAGATGAATTGAAGAAAATCGCGCGCGCCAATCATATCGAACTGACCGAGGGCGAACTCGACGCGCTGCAACGCATGACGCGCGGACAGATGGCGATCCTCGAGAAGATCGACGCGCTCACTCTTGCGCCGCAGGAGTCGGTGACGCGTTATCGCGATCGCAAGGCGGGCGTGCGCCCGTCGCCCAAGGACGATCCGCTCAACGCGATCGTCACCCGATGCAGCGTCAAGGGCGGCGCGAGCGGTCCGCTCAAGGGCAAGCGCGTCGGAGTAAAGGACAGCGTGTGCGTCGCCGGTATTCCCGCGAGCGGCGGTTCGTCGGTGCTCAAGAGGACACGTCGCCGCGAGCGACGCGACCATCGTTGCGCGGATGCTCGACGCCGGCGCGGAAATCGTCGCGACCTTGAACATGGACGATTTCGCGCTGTCAGGCGACGGCCGCACCAGCTTCTACGGTCCGTCGCGCAATCCGCACAACCCTGACTACTGCACCGGCGGCTCGTCGTGCGGATCAGCCGCCGCGCTCTACTATGATGATATCGATCTGACCATCGGCACTGACCAGGGCGGTTCGATCAGAATTCCCGCGTCATGGTCGGGCGTCGTCGGCATCAAGCCGACCTACGGCCTCGTTCCTTACACCGGCGTGATGAGTATCGACCCGACGCTCGATCATGTCGGCCCGATGGCTCGTACCGTGACCGACGTTGCGCTGCTGCTCGAAGTGCTCGCGGGCAAGGACCCGCTCGATCCGCGGCAGCGCGAGGTAACAACCGCGCCGTATCGCGAGGCGCTCGGCAAGTCGCTCGACAAGATCAAGCTTGGCGTCGTGCGCGAGGGCTTTACCCAGGAAGGCGCCGAGGCCGACGTGAACGCGGCGGTAAATCGCGCGGTCGCTGCGCTCGGCAAACTTGGCGCGCGCGCCACCGAGATTTCGATCCCCGAGCATCGCGACGCTTCCGATCTGCTCTACGCAATTGTGCCCGAGGGCATGGCGATGCTGGCGCGCACCAACCTGCACGGAACCCATCATACCGGCGCGTACATGCCCGAACTCGCCGCGCATTTCGGGCAGCACTTTCCCGAAAGAGCCAACGATCTCGCTCTGACGGTCAAGTTCATGCTCGTGTTCGGCAATCTTGATGCGCGAGCGCTATCACGGAAAATTTTACGCGAAAGTGCAGACCTATCGGCATCTGCTGACGGCGAAATACGATGCCGCGCTCCACGAGTACGACGCGCTCGTGATGCCCTCGACGCCCATGAAGGCGCATCGCCTCGATTCTCAAGCGCCCTACTCGATGATCACCAACACCGCGCCGTTCGACATCTCGGGGCATCCGGCGATCAGCGTGCCGTGCGCGAAATCAAATGGATTGCCCATCGGCTTGATGATCGTCGGGCGGCATTTCGACGACTCGACACCGTTGAAGATCGCGTATGCGTACGAGCAGAGCGTCGATTGGCTGAGGCAGTAGAGAATGGAACTGGCAAAGCGATTCGTGGACGTCGGGATTTTCACCAACCGCATCGACGAGATGCGCGCATTTTACGCCGAACGAATCCGGCTGCCCTACGAAGAGCTGCTGCCGGTCGGCGGCGGCGTCCGACAATATCGCTACGGCTTGCTCGGCTCGGTGCTCAAGATAAATCACTCGCGCGATCCGCTGCCGCCCCGAATCGCCGGCGGTTACCGTATGCTCTCGATTTCCGATTCCCGAACTCCGATGCCGATCCCGATGCAGGACCCCGACGGCAACGACATCGAACTGGTTCCGACCGGACAGCGCGGCGTCAATCAGATTGAAATCCATATCGGCGTCACCGACGAAGCCGCCTTCGAGCATTTTTATGGCGATGCGATGCAGGCCGAGCGGCTAACCGCCGGCCGCTTCAAGCTCGGTGAGACGATCATCAGCTTCCGCCATGATCCCGCCGCGTTCCGCGCACAGAAATCTGCGACGGCCAGCGCGCCTGACGTGATCGCGTCGATGCGCGCGGTCGGGATGCGCTACATCACCGTCCAGGTGCGCGACGTTGACGCGGAGCATCGACGACTGATGTCGATGGGCGTGTGGGAAGGCGCGGCGCCGGTTTCGCTCGGCGCAGTCGCGCGGATTTCATTCATCCGCGACCCCGACGGCAACTTCATTGAGGTTTCGCAGCGGGCGTCGCTGACGGGGCCGCTCCCTGCGTAGCCGGAGGCGGCGCCGCGGTAACGCCCTGTGACGGCGCTCCTCCCTGATCCGTACCCGGCACTGCCGGTGCGATCGGCGGTTCGGAAACCAGCAGCGCCCGCACCACCGGCACCAATGACAGATGCGACGGCGGCTCAGGGCCGATCGCCTTGTCCACGATCTTCTTGAGCTGCTCGCCCGAGCGGTTTTCCCGCGCGACCACCAACGGTATGTAGCTGTCCTGCGGCGACGCGCTGCCATGCCACGAGTGATACGGCCCCGAGAAGTAGTAACGGTCCTGGATCGGCCGATTCATTCCCGATTTCGTGAGCAGCAATATGTCGCCGCTGCGATTACCCCACGGCCCAACGCTCAGCCATCGCATCCGCCGGTCGAGCTGAATCAAGTCGGGTCGCGGATGGAAGAGCAGATATTCCCAGATCGGCACGAGCCGATGACCGTCGAAGATTTCGAACTCGTTGGTATTTTTTCCCGGCGGAGTCGGAACCCGAGTGAAAATCAAATCGAGCGTGCCCTTCATCAGCGGCGCCGGCCTGCCGGTTTGGTTCGATTCGTAAAAAGCGCGCGCGGCCGGCAACACGTCCTGTTTGTATCTTGGTGGACGCTTCCAATCGCAAGTCATGCCGGGATTGGGACAGGTCGATCGGTCGGCCAGGTATACGTAACCAATCGCGCCCTGGTACGCGAATGCCGCCTGGTAGTCCTGTTCGTTGGGGCCCGGGTTCAGCACAAATTTTCGTGGCCGGAATCCCGCCGCTTTGACAACCTCGGCGGGCCCTTTCTCGGGATCGGCTCCCAGCGCGTGCTGCGGATCTCTCAGCACCGGCGTGTGACCGTGATCCGCAATGATCATGACGTAAGTCTGATCGAGAATGCCGTAATCTCTGTAAGCCGCGAGAACTTGAGCGACCAGCGGATCCGTCACCCTCTCGAGGTAAGTCGACTTCACTCGGCAACGGATCGGGTGCGACATGAGTGGACAGATCGATTCCCGGAAAATAGACCACCTGGATTTTCGGAACGCCGTGCTTCTCGATCGAATCGAGCAGCTTGGGCACCGAATCCTGATCCATCTTCTCGTAGATGTCAGCTTTTCCGGGCGCATTCTCACCGCCGCCCTTCGCTATGAATTCCGTGTACAGCTCGACCATCGAGACCGGATCGATCACCGTGAAATAATCGGCGCCTCGATAGACTGCGTTCAGCGAGACCGCCGATTTCACTCCAGCCTGCTGAAATAGCGTCGGGCTCTTGAGTTGCTTCCCGACCAGCCCGTCAATAATCATCGCGCGGTTGTCGTCCATCTCTGAGACCGATACCGGCGCCGGCGCGTAAAACTTCATCTCCTCGCGCGCGAACCATTCATTGCCCGACACCGAATTCCATGCTGTCGGCGCACCGGTGAAAATCGCCGACCATGCCGCAATCGTGGTCGAGGGCAGGATACTGACCGTGTTCGGCACTACGTAAGCGTGCTCATACACCCCACCGCCCTCAGACTTGCCAAGCATCGCGGCCATGGTGGGCGTTTTGCCCGTGTTAATCGCTTGCATCAGCTGTCCATAACCGACGCCGTCAAAGGCGAAAACCAACACGTATGGACCCGGCTCGAGCGGATGAAGATGGTGTCTGGCCTGCTTTTCCCCGCCGGAGAGCAGGAGTTTAGCCGAGCTGCACGAAGCCAGTGGCAGAAAGGCGCAAGCGAGGGCCAGCGCGCAGCGGAGGAGGATTGAAACAAGTTTATGGCGCATTGATTTTGAAAATCTAACTCAATACGCCGGTCCAAAAAAGATAAAACTAACAAGCGTTCGGCTTGCTCTGAAATTCAAATCAGTGCAGGGACTTCTCGTACTGACGCGCGAAAAAACGCCCGTCAGGAACGGCGAGCACAATCACCACCGAGCCAATCGCAGTTGCGATAGGCTCGGTGGTCAACTTTATTTTTCCGGAGAATTTAGCGGCTACGCCCAGCGTGAGCGCGGACGATTGCGCGTCGATCGATTGCGCGCGCCCGACGAACGGAACACCGTCACCGGCTTGGGCGCATGAATCTCGATTTTCTCGAAGCCCTCGACGTGCTCGCGATCGAGCGCGTTGCCGAGCGTGCGTTCCAGCCGCGCCAGGTTGACACGTTCTTCCTGCGTCACCAGGCTGATTGCCTCGCCCGCCTTGCCCATCCGCGCCGTGCGTCCGATTCGATGGATATACCCCTCGGTCTCGTCGGGCAGATCGAAGTTAATCACGTGCGAAACGTCGGGGATGTCCAGTCCGCGGGCGGCCACGTCGGTCGCGACCATCACGCGAAACTTGTGCGATCGAAATCCCGCCAACGCCGCGTTGCGCTGGCTCTGAGAGCGATCACCGTGAATCTGCACCGCCTTGATATTGGCGCGAATCAGCAGCTTGGCGACCCGGTCCGCGCGGCTTTTGGTCCGCGTGAACACGATCGCACTCTCGACTTCGGGCCGCTTCAGAATCTCGAGCAGCACCGGTCCCTTGTTCTCGAGTGTGACCGGATAAATCGACTGGCGAATCTGCGACGGCGGCGCGGCTTTGGTCCCGCCGACCGTGACGCGCTCGGGATTGGTCAGAAATTCGCGCGCGATCATCTCGGGACCCGACGCCATTGTCGCCGAGAACATCATCGTCTGACGATTCTTCGGCACCATCCGCATGACGCGCCGCAACTGCGGCAGGAACCCCATGTCGAGCAGCCGGTCCGCTTCGTCGATTATCACGACTTCGATTTTGTCGAGCTTGACGATCCCGCGCTCGATAAAATCGATCAGCCGCCCGGGACACGCGACCAGCACCTGCGCGCCCTTGCGAATCGCGTCGATTTGATGGCGCTCGGACTCGCCGCCGACCACAGTCGCGCAACGGATATGCGTATGACGAGCGATTAGATCGAATTCGCGCGCTGCCTGCGCCGCAAGCTCGCGGGTCGGCATGATCACCAGCGCTGCGAGATGCTTCGTGTGCTTGCGATGCAGCCGGTCGATAGTCGGAATTAGAAAGGCCGCGGTCTTGCCGCTGCCGGTTTCAGCCGTGGCAACCACGTCGCGCCCGGTAAGCGCAACCGGGATAGCTCCGGCCTGGACCGGGGTCGCTGTATGATGACCGCGGTCTTTGATTGAACGATGGATCTCGGGCGATACGGAAAATTCAGAAAACGACAAATAGAATCCTATGGTTCAGAACCCCGGATTCCAGTTCAGAAGATAATGCCGAACTTATGGGTCTGATGGTTGAGAGGGTGGCGTCACGGAATCCGACGCGCGCATAAAGTCACGATTGACTTGGCCGTAAGGTTACAGGAATCAAAGAACCGACACAATGGCCCCCACAGCCACCGGGAAAACTTAATCGCATGTGAAACCCGCGATGGGTTTCACGCTTCCTTCGGCAGGGGTGACCCCTGCACGCAGTGAAAGATGCGGGACGGAGTTTACCCTGAGTACTCGTAGGGTCCCTGTTAGAACTAGTTGAGCGATCTTTCCCGCTGCTGGCGACGTAGTCGCCAGCAGCTTACGTAAGGAAAGTAGATAAGAGCAGGGACTTTTGAAAAACCTCCGAAAGAGAACCTGAGAGCAAAATGGCGTCATCGATTTGCGATTAGTACTGGGTGCAGGGGTCACCCCTGCCGAAGGAAGCATGAAACCCACCGCGGGTTTCATTTCAATTTAATTCCTAAAACTTCCCGTGCCTCCCAACTCCTGACGCGAACCGCTCCGCCCCCGCGCGCGTCTCGCCCGATTCGATCGTCGCGATCCCATATCGGTATTCATTCTTGAGCGCATCGTCGAGCGGCATCGTCCACGCTTCGTAGGCTGACATCCGGTCTCCGCGCATGCATCGTTGTGGAAAGCTCGCGATCTGTTTTGCGAGCTCGCGCGAATGTGTCAGCGCGGTGCCCGGATCGACCACGCGATTCGCCAGGCCCATCGCGAACGCTTCTTCGCCCGAGACGCCGCGACCGGTGAGGATCATGTCCATCGCTCGGCTCATCCCGATCAGACGCGGCAATCGAATCGTGCCGCCGTCGCAAAGCGGTACGCCGAAGCGTCGGCAATAGACGCCGAAGACCGCGTCGCGCGCGGCCACGCGCAAGTCGCACCACAGCGCGAGTTCGAGTCCACCGGCGACGGCGAATCCCTCGACCGCCGCGATCACCGGCTTGCTGAGCAGCATCCGCGTGCATCCGAGCGGCCCGTCGCCATTCTCCGGTGACGCGATTGCCGCGACTGGTCGCGACCGCCTTAAGATCCGCGCCCGCGCAAAACGTCCCAGCCGCGCCGGTCAGGATCGCGACCGAGAGCGCGTCATCGGCGTCGAAGCGGCGAAACGCGTCGGCGAGCGCCGCGGCAGTCGGTTGATCGACCGCGTTGCGCGCCTCGGGCCGATTGATCGTTACGACTGCGATTTCGTCTTCGATTGCGAACTCGACCGGGCTCATCGAATGACCTCCATTGCTGAATGGAATTTCTAAAAAGTTACTTTTTCAACATCTTGCGCGTCGACGACCGAAGATGCACCACGCCTGACTCCAAGGATCGATCGCTCTCGAAACCGCTGTGCGCGAACACCTCGAGCATTTGCCGGTTCTCACCGAGCACGTCAGCCTCGAACTCCGCGACGCCGTTCGCATCCGCGATAAGACTCAGATGCTCGAGCAGCAGCGTGCCGATACCGCGTCCCTGGAACCCGTCGAGAATTGCAAACGCGACTTCTGCACGAGTCGGATCGGCGCCGCAAATATAACGACCGACGCCGATAAACCGCTCGCGACCATTCTCAGTAATCGTCGCAGCGAGCCCAACATGATTCTTGAAATCCAGCTCTGTCAGCCGCGTCAAATCCAGCGCCGACAGATCGCGCCTGATCCCCATGAATCGAAAATAAACCGACTTCTCGCTAAGCCCCCTGAAATGCGCATGCAGCCGCTCTTTATCATCAGCCCGAATCGCCCGAATCCGAATCGCGCCCCCATCGAGCATCGTCGCCTCGACGCAATATTTTTGCGCGTCGATCAGCATGTCGCAATTTTTCCATAACAACACACCGTACGCACGCGATCGAGCCACACGGTCCCTGAGAGCAAAGTAGCGCGCCGCGCGCAACTTTGCGTTTCTCACTTTCTCACTGGGTGCAGGGTCACCCCCCGCGACGGTGTCGATGCCGCCCGCCGCGCAGGCGATTACTCCCCCTTGGCATCTCCCACACATTTCGCTAAGCCGATCACAACGGCCCCCAATGACCGAATTCACCATCAAAGACAAAACCGCGATCGCCGGCCTCGGCGAGACCACCTACTACAAACGCGGCGAGGCCCCGGTCAGCGAATTCCGACTCGCGCTCGAAGCGATTCAACGCGCCGCCGACGACGCCGGCATCCCGGTGACTGCGATCGACGGCATCGCGTCCTACAGCAACGACCGCAACGATTCGATTCGCGTCGCGACCGCGCTTGGACTGCCCGAGCTGCGCTTCACCAACATGTTCTGGGGCGGCGGCGGCGGTGGAGGCTCTGGCGCGATCGGCAACGCCGCGGCCGCGATCGTCGCCGGCTTCGCCACTTGTGTAGTTGTGTATCGAGCGCTGGCGCAAGGCCAGTTCGGCCGCTTCGGCGCGACACCCCCGATGCGCACCATTTCCGGCCCCATCGCGTACACCTGGCCGTACGGGATGTCCACGCCGGCGCAATGGATCGCGCTGCGCACCCGCCGCTTCATGCACGATCACCACATCACGCAGGACCCGCTCGCCGCGATCGCGATGGCCTGCTATCACCACGCGCAATCCAATCCGCGCGCGATAATGTACGGACGCCCGCTCACGCGCCAGGCCTACGACGACTCGCGATGGATCGTCGAGCCGTTTCATCTCTACGACTGCTGCCTCGAAAACGACGGCGCCGCCGCGGTGATCGTCACCAGCGCCGAACGCGCACGCGATCTCAAGCAGCGGCCCGCGTACATAATGGCGTCGGCACAGGGCTCCGACTTCCGCCAGGGCGCGGCCGCCGAAAACGGTCCCGACTATGCGACCTCCAACTTCAAAACGCTCGCGCCGCGCCTGTACGCGATGGCCGGCATCGAGCCCCGCGACGTTGACGTCGCGCAGGTGTACGAAAATTTCACCGGCGCCGTGATGACCAGCATCGTCGAGCATGGCTTCTGCCATCCCGACGAAGTGATGGACTTCTGCACCTTCGAAAATCTGACCGCGCCCAACGGCAAGCTCCCGATCAACACCAGCGGCGGCAACCTCGCCGAATGCTACATGCACGGCCTCGAGCTGATCATCGAAGCCGCGCGCCAGGTCCGCGGCACGTCAACGTGCCAGGTGAAGGACGCCGAGATCTCGATGGTCGTATCGGGCCCGATGGTCGCGCCAGTAAGCGATCTGATCTTACGCAGGTAAAGCGCGATGGCGAACGAGTCAGAATCAAAAACCTACCTACCGGCTGGAATGCCAGCGCCGGAACCAACCCGCGACGGCTTGGACCGAGAATTCTGGGAAGCCGCGCAAACGTCACGAACTAGTCGTGCAGAAATGCAATTCATGCGGCACCTTCCAATTCCCCGCCGAATGGATCTGCCACAAATGCCACACCTTCGACCTAAAATGGCACCGCGTCTCCGGCCGCGGCCGCATCTACAGCTGGGAGCGCGTATGGCACCCCGCCCATCCCGCCCTAAAATCCGCCTGCCCGTACATAGTAGTGGTAGTGGAACTCCCCGACGCCGCGAACATAAGAATGGTAGGCAACCTACTAGCCGACCCAAAGATTGACGTGCCTTTCGACGCCGCCGTGGAGGCCATCTTCGAAGACCACCCCGAAGGCTTCACCTTGATTCAGTGGCAACTCGCGCCCCGCTGACGCGCCTCGAATCGCCACTCACTGTTAAGGAAAAGCCTTTTCCTATCTGGTCCCCCTTCCCGCTCGGGAAGCGTTAGGGGCTTTGCCCACATTTCCCGCCAATTTAGGGCTCGCGCGCTGGCTTGGGCAGATCGGCTGTTCATTGGCGCTACTCTGCGTGTTCGTAGTCGGGGTTATCCATAGTCACGAATCTTCGCTCACCCGGGTCAAAGCGGCGACAGAACGCCAAGCGACGAACGAAACCGAGATCGTCCGAGTATTCAATCCATCCCATTATGTAGAGAACGAATTCTGGAAATATTGGGCTGCCTGCTCGTGGATTAACAATTTGAAGATGATTTATATCGAGCACTTCAGTGCTCGTGAATATTCCCGTCGCACGTCCCCCAGCTTCCAGTTCACCAACCACTGGATTGTTCCCATCCATCCCTTCGTAAGGTCGCCGCATCGGCAATTGGTCTCTGCGCCAGTGTACGATGCAGAGGCTCTCTTCTATCTTCGCTTTGCTCCCCCCAATGTTCGACACATAGAACTGTCCGGCTATTGGGTAGCCACGCACGAACAGCCCGCGACTTTCATCATCCGCAACCACGGGTACGATGGTCACGTTGCGCACGATCAGCTTTGGTCGAAATTGCAAGGCAATAGTCTTTTGAGCGACGCGCCATTGCCAAATGGTGGTTACCCACAGACCGCATGCTAGCACCTATCGCCAATGCGCATCCTAGTTGCGAGGTGGTCGGAAGCGACTATGGAATTGAAGCACTATGCCTCTATGCCGAGGATTCTGCGCTGGCGGGTCATTGGCCTCTTAGTTCTATCGCGGGTAGGGAAGTAACCGATTATACGAAATACCACAGTCAGAAAAGCTTCGACCGTGAAAATGCTGCTTTGCTGATTGACACAGGTCAATTAGAAAAATATTTCAATCCACGGCTGGCTCGAATTCACTATTGCTATGAGCATCGAAAGATAAATCTATGCGATGTGTATCGTACTCACTAGAGCCGCGCGTCTGCGACTTGATGGGCGATGGACCTTTGATGGGCAAAGCTGGGTTAGGGGTTAGGTTCCCCGCATCAAGCAGCATCTCGTAACTTCCAGTGTGATTGTCACCCCGTCCGAGGCGTGGAACGTGAGCCTCACGTGTCATCCTGACGATCCGAGCAACGCGACGGGAGGAAGGACCTCGGACAGCTTCGCGCACGCGAAGCCGGTTCCGGTCTCTGAAAATCGCGCAGCGCTCCTCTGTTCCGCTCTCCGGTAGTGAGAGGGGCCAAGTGCGAGGTCAGGTCTTTTCCGAATCGTCACCCTTGATGAACTTCAGCGATGCCGAATTCATGCAGTAGCGCAACCCCGTCGGCCGCGGACCGTCATCGAACACGTGGCCGAGGTGCGCGTCGCATTGCGCGCACATCACCTCGGTCCGCTTCATGAAAAATGAGCGGTCGGTCTCGGTCTTGACGTTCTCCGGCGCGATCGGCTGATAGAAACTCGGCCATCCGGTGCCCGACTCGAACTTCGCGTCGGAGCTGAACAGCGCGTTGCCGCAGCAGATACATCGATACATGCCCTTGTCGTGATTCTCGGCATACAAGTTCTGGAACGGCCGCTCGGTGCCCTTTTTGCGCGTGACCTCGTATTGCTCCGGAGTCAGTTCCTTGCGCCATTCCGCGTCCGTCTTGACGACTTTATCTACCATCACGAGTCCCTTTCTCTTGCCGGTATCGGTGAACTCCACGATCGATACTTTGACTATACCCGACGCACCCGAATCCGGCGAATCGTCCGCCGCATCGACGGCGACGCTTCTCTCGGCGTAACCGAACGCGATGATCGCAGGTATCGCAGCAATCGCGGCAACAAATGCGCGCCGCCCGATCAGCTGCCCGTTCTGACTATTCGATGACTTTTCTTTCGCCAACTTCCGTTCCGTTGTGTTGATCATTGCATATTAGAAAACAGCCGCGAAGCCCGAGCGGTTCCCCGAGTCGCGGAATGCTGGTCACCTCATTGGAGGGTCAAGCCTGCATGAGCCGCGAAGCTGCGAAAATCACGGTCACGCGTTACCAGCGCGACCTCGTGGTCAATACATGACTGCGCAATAAGGCTGTCGGCCAGGCGGGCCTTAAGGCCCCGGCGCAGAAGAACCGCGCGCAGTTCACCAGCGCGTTCCCAATAACCGTCGAGAATTTCAAGTCGCGGAACCGCGCGAATCAGAGTTCCAATCTCCGCACCAACCGCCGGGTCGCTCAGAAGTTCAGTCACAACCACCGGCGGAAAAACACCCTGGCGGAACCGCAACGCCTGCTCGACTGCGGCGACGTCCCGCCCGCGCTCGCCGGAGAGGAAAGCGATGGTTGAACTGGTGTCCAGGGCGATCATCTTCGGTCCTGCCGCAGTCCGCGCAAATCGATCGAGAATTTCACCTTTCCGCGCTTTTTCAGCAGCCCATCGTAGGCCTCGCTGGCCGCCAACAACTCGAGCCCTCTGCGCACCGTTTCGCTGACCCCGGCGCGAGCGGCTCTTTGCGCTTTGCTCAGCAAATCACTGCGAACGTGGACGGTAATCTTTCGCTCCGCTTTCAATGCCATACATCATACCATAATTCGATGCCGTAATTAATATGGCGGCGGATGTTATGGTATGAAGCGCTAAATCTGATACACGAACAGCTTCTGTTCCTTGGGTTTCAGGTACACCTGCGCGCCCGTCTCCAGATGCAAAACCTGGTAGCGCTCGTGGCTGATTTCGACTTGCACCATGTCGCCCCATTCAGCGACCAGCTCGACTTTGACCTGCGGCCCCGCCGGATTGATCGACTTGACCGTCGCCGGAAAGGTCTGCTTGCCGTTCGGCCTCAACACGATCTCCAGCAGATGCGGCCGCACGTACAGGACCGCCTTGCCGTTCTCGTCGGGATGCGCGTGTGCGTGAGTGCTCTCCAACTCGACCGCAGTATCACCGAGGAACACGCGTCCGTTTTCGATTCGCCCGTGGAACAGATTCACATTGCCGAGAAAATTGTACACGAACGCATTCGAGGGATGGTGATAGACCTCCTCGGCCGTGCCGATCTGCTCGATATGCCCCTGGTTCATCACGACGATGCGGTTGGCGAGCTCGAGCGCTTCTTCCTGGTCGTGCGTGACGAAGACGCTGGTGATTTTGATCTCGTCGTGCAGGCGCCGCAGCCATCGCCGCAGTTCCTGCCGCACCTTGGCGTCGAGCGCCCCGAACGGCTCGTCGAGCAAAAGGACTTTGGGCTCGACCGCGAGTGTCCGCGCGAGTGCGACCCGCTGCCGCTGCCCGCCGGAGAGTTGCGAGGGGTAGCGATCCGCGAGGAAGTCGAGTTGCACCAGTTTCAGCAGCTCATGCACGCGCCGTGCGACTTCGGCCTCGGCCGGACGTTCCCGCCGCGGCAGCACGCGCATTCCAAACGCGACGTTCTCGAACACCGTCATGTGCCGAAACAGCGCGTAATGCTGAAACACAAATCCGACCTTGCGCTTGCGGACGCTGACCGCGCTGGCGTCCTCGCCATGAAACAGCACCTCGCCGGTATCCGGCGTCTCCAGCCCCGCGATAATCCTCAGCAGCGTCGTCTTGCCCGATCCCGAAAGCCCGAGCAGCGCGACCAGCTCGCCGGTTTCGATATGCAGGTTGATATTATCAACCGCGACGAAGTCGCCGAACTTTTTGCTGATGTTCTTGAGCTCGATACTCATGCCGCAACTTTGACCGCGAGGTCGTCCTGTTCCTGCTTGACCGGCACCACGCGGCGCTCGAGGTAGTACTTCGCGATGAGGGTCGCGATCGCAAGCAACGTCAGCAGCGATGAGACCGCAAACGCGGCCGCGAATTGGTAATCATTGTACAGAATCTCGATATACAGCGGCATCGTGTTGGTATGCCCGCGAATATGCCCCGACACCACCGAGACCGCGCCGAACTCGCCCATCGCGCGTGCGTTGCACAGCACCATCCCGTACAGCAGCCCCCATTTGACGTTCGGCAACGTCACCCGGAAGAACATTTGCCATCCACCGGCCCCGAGCACGATCGCGGCTTCTTCTTCCTCGCTGCCAACCGCCTGCATGATCGGTATCAATTCGCGCGCGGCAAGCGGAAACGTCACGAAGATCGTCGCGAGCACGATTCCCGGCTCCGCAAAGATGATCTTGATACCGTGATCGGCCAGCCATCCGCCCAGCGGCGCGCGCACGCCGAGCAGCAGCACGAACAGCATCCCCGCGATCACCGGCGAGACCGAAAATGGAATGTCGATCAGCGTCAGCAGCAGCTGTTTGCCGGGAAAATCGAAGCGCGCGATCGCCCACGATGCGGCAATCCCGAAAGCAACGTTGAGCGGCACTGCGATCGCGGCGGTCATCAGCGTCAGCCGAATCGCGGCGCGGGCCTCGGGTTCGACGATCGCCGCAAAGTAAGCGCCGATTCCTTTCTGAAGCGCTTCCGTGAAGACCGCGATGACCGGGATGAAAATGAATAACGCGACGAACAGCAGTGCGATCGTGATTAACGCGATTCTGACCGCCGGCGGATCCGCAGTCCCCGGTCGCTTCAGTTCGTTTTGCATTGGGCTGGCCATCTTGCGAGTGTCAGGCCGCCAGCCGGCGGCTGCTCCACCTCTGCAAGACGTTGATCCCGAGCAGAATCACGAACGACGCCGTCAGCATCACGACTGCGATCGCGGTCGCACCGGCATAATCGAACTGCTCGAGCTTGCTCATGATCAGCAGCGGCACCACTTCGGTATGCATCGGCATGTTGCCCGAGATAAATACCACCGAGCCGTATTCACCGAGAGCGCGTGCGAACGCGAGCGCGAATCCGGTCAGCAGCGCGGGGATCAGCGCGGGCGCGATCACCAGCATGAACGTCTGCAACCGGCTCGCGCCGAGCGTCGCCGCCGCCTCCTCGTATTCCTGGTCGAGATCCTCGAGCACCGGCTGTATCGTGCGCACGACGAACGGCAGCCCGACGAAAGTCAGCGCGACGACCACGCCGAGCGGCGCGTACGCGACTTTTATTCCGAGCGGCGCGAGATAGCGGCCGATCCATCCATTGCCCGCGTAGATCGCGGTGAGAGTAATTCCGGCGACCGAAGTCGGCAGCGCGAACGGCAGATCGACCATCATGTCGATCAGCGTCTTGCCGGGAAATTCGTAACGCACCAGGCTCCATGCCACGACGAATCCGAACACCGAGTTGATCAGCGCACCTGCAATCGAGGCGCCGAAACTCAATTCGTAAGCCGCGATAGTCCGCGGACTCGCCACGGCGGCCCAGAACTGGGGCCAGGTCAGCGTGAACGTCTTGAAGAAGATCGTCGAGATCGGAATCAGCACGACGATACCAAGATAGGCGAGCGTGAAGCCGAGCGTCAGCCCGAATCCCGGCAGTACGTTAGTCCGTCTGGTCGTCGTCGCCATCTACTAACTTCCTGGCTGATAGATCTTGTCGAACACGCCGCCATCGCCAAAGAACTTCGGCTGCGCGGTTTTCCATCCGCCAAAATCCGCATCGATTGTCAGCATCGGCAGGCTCGGGAACTGAGCCGCATACTTCGCCGCGACGGTCTGGTCGCGCGGACGGAAAAAGTTCTGCGCAATTATTTCCTGCCCCGCGGGCGTGTAGAGAAATTCCAGGTACGCCTTCGAGATCGCGGCCGTGCCGTGACGCTGATCAACCTTGTCAATCCACGCCACCGGCGGCTCGGCCAGGATGCTGACCGACGGATACACGATCTCGATACTTGTCGGCGCCGAATTGCTTGATCGCCATCCGAGCCTCATTTTCCCACGCGATCAGCACGTCGCCGATTTCGCGCTCGACAAACGTGGTGGTCGAGCCGCGCGCGCCGGAATCGAGCACCGGCACGTTCTTGTACAGCGCGCCGACAAATGCCGCCGCCTTACTCTCGTCGCCGCCGTTCTTCTTCAGCGCGTATCCCCATGCGGCGAGAAAGTTCCATCGCGCGCCGCCCGAGGTCTTCGGATTCGGCGTGATCACCGCGATACCCGGTTTGACCAGGTCATCCCAATCTTTGATCTTCTTCGGATTTCCCTTGCGCACCAGCAAGACGATGGTCGAAGTGTAGGGACAACTGTTGTCCGGCAGCCGCGACTGCCAGCTCGCGGGCAACAGGTCGGCCTTCTCGACGATCGCATCGATGTCGCCCGCGAGCCCGAGCGTCACCACGTCGGCCTCGAGGCCGTCGATCACCGCGCGCGCCTGCTTGCCCGAGCCGCCATGAGACTGGTTGATCGTGACGTCGTCGCCGGTCTTCGCTTTCCAATCCTTGGCGAACTGCGCGTTGACCGCTTCGTAGAGTTCGCGGGTCGGATCGTACGACACGTTGAGGAGTGTGATTTGCGCCGCGCGCGATTGTCCAACTCCGAGAGCGACGCTCGCCGCCACGAGAAGGGCGGCGAGCGCGTGCGTAATTTTTGATCTGTGACGAGACATTCCTGTTCCTAGCCCCCGAAGGAGATTTGCAGTTGCGATTCGAAGACGCTTTCGTTCGGCCGGTCCTTGGGCAAGGCGGTCGTGCCGGCGCCTCCGTTGAAGAACGTGTTCGCGTAGTCGAACTGCCACTTGACGTTGTGGCTCAAGTACCAGTTGACGCCCACCGACCACTCAGTCGCCTCTTTAGCCGACACGCTCGGATTGGCGAACCCGAGCTGGAACTGTCGCGTCTGCGCCGCAACGTTGCTGACTCTGGCCGCAACTTCCCACGCGCCCCAGAATCCGTTGCGTGGGTCGAACGGATGACGAGGCTTGACCCAGCCGTAGCTCGCATCCTCGCCGGTCAGCAGGTAAGAAGCCTGCGCGAAGTAGCCGGTGTTGGTGAACGTATCAGTGCGGTTGATCAGCCGTTTGTGTGGATTGGTTCCCTTACTGGTGAACAGGTTCAACGACTGCTCGTCCTGCGCGTATTCGGCCATTAGTCCCAGGCCGCGCCAGTAGTAGTAGGCCTGCGGCTCGAGACGCGCGCGCAAACCCGACGCGGTCACGCCCTTGTTGTACGAGAACCAAGTACTCATGCCGTAAGTCTTGTAAGTCGAGATCGTGGTGCCGCGTTCATCGCCGTAAGAACCGGCGAAACCGAAACCCAGCCCCTTGAGCCACTGGTTTTCGCTGAGCTTGAACGGTGTCGTGAAGATACGGCCGACGAAATCCTTGCCATCATTGTTGTCGAGGTCGGTCGTATCCGACGCGGTGTTGTTCGGCACTCCGTTCATCAGCGCGGCGTCATAGAAGACGCGCCCGTCCAGCAGCCGGCCGTGAAGCGAGAAACCGGTATCGCGGTTCGGGACCAGGTTCTGAATTTCCGAACGCTCGCTGAATTCCAGGTCGCGGTCCGTCTGCAAGCGCTCGAGGTCGAGCGGCGCTTTGAACTTGCCGGCCCTCAGGCTCGCATAGTCCCAGTACGTCATATTGATGTAGGCGTCCTGGAGCGTGACCTTGCCCTGGCCGAAGTCGGGCGTGATGTTGAAGTTGTAATACTTCCCAACCGAGCCGGTCAGAATCGGGCGCACGCGGTTCAGGAAGAATGTGCTGCCGACGTTTTTGTCCGCGCCGCTGGTGAAGAAGCGGCCATCGCCCTGGATGATTCCGCCGAGACCAAGATTGTAGTCGTGGTTCTGCGAGGAGAGCGAAAATCCCTCGTCGCTGACCTTGACGATCGGCATCTCCAGCTCCCTTTGATGCTGGACCTCCTGCTGCACTTCGAGCTTGCGGTCGATCACTTTCACTTTCTGGTCAAGCCCTTCGAGCGTATCGACCCGGTGCTCGAGCTGGTTGATTTCGGTTTTGAGCAACTGGATTTCCTGATCCTTCGGATCGGCCGGTGTCGATTGCGCGTGCGCCGGCCCGGCGACGAACACCAGTGCCGCCAGCACCACCGACAAAATCGGCAAAGTGCGTTTTCTCATTTCGGAAGCCCCTCATCGTATTGGGAACTTCCGGATGACCGGTCAGCTCGCGGTTGTCGATTGACAGCTCTGTCATGGCGCCCACGGATCCTTCCCTGGTCCGGGCTCCTCCTGGATTTTCGTCATTTTATGCAGCCGCCGGGCTGGTTGTTGGTCGCCGTCGAATCATTGGCGAACCATTTGTTGCTGCCGCAGCTCGAATTCGCGTCGAACAGGTCGTCCTTCGAATTGTGCGTGCCGCCGCCCAGCGTCTGGTTGGTTACAATCGTGCTCTTTGCGCCGAAATCCAGCGCGACACCGTAGTTGGTATTCCCCGCGATACCGCCGGTGAAAATGTAGTTGCCCGGCGACGGGCCACCCGAGCATCCACTACTGGTCGGCCCGATGTCCGAGCATCCAACGTAGAGCCCGATATTACCGTTGGTCAGCGTCTTCGAATTAGTGATGTCACTGGTGGAGGTATGGTTCACCCATATTCCATAGTTGAGATTGCTCGACGCAGTCGGGCTGGTCAGCTCGACGGCTTCTGCCTTGTTCAGTTCAATCCCGGCTGTCCCGTTGGAATTTGCCGTGAAATCGTCGGCAACGATTTGGCTGCCTTGAATCAGCAAGCCAACGTCCCATCCGCTAATCACTGTTCCCCGCCCTTCGAGGAAATTTGAGCGGAAGTTGCGATGCAGCAAGATTCCAATCCCGGTCGGCGTCGTGCCGCCAGGACCCGGTGATGGTTTTCTTGCCGGCGTCGAGGATCACGAAGCTCGACGCGATCTCGATGCACGCGTTGTTCGAGGTGAGTCCTTGCGTCGAATTGATCGCCAGACCGATCTTGTAGGATCCCGGTTTGATGATTGTGCATCCGCACGAATTGATCGTCGGCGAGCATGCGGTCTGTCCCGAGGCTGCCGACGGCATTATCAAGCCTGCGGCAATCACCAGTATCGGCGCCATCCATTGAAGGCGGAGCAGTGTGCGGTTTCTCATCTCAAAAAGTCCCTCGTCGTCTTGGGAAACTTCCGGATGACCGGTCAGCTCGCGGTTGGTGGTTAACGGCTCTGGCATGATGCGCCCGGATCCTTCCCCGGTCCGAGGCTCCTATTTAAAAAAGTTCATTTCGATCGATCAGCTATCCGCGGCCGGCTTTGTCGAAGCGGAACTTCTCTTTGCGCTCGATTTGCACTACGCGCGAGTCCTGGATCACGACCTCGACCGATCCAAAACGCACCCCGCTGATCGCGTTGGCGATCCGCCGGAGGATCTCGTCGCCCGAGTCCGGCTCCGGCTGAGAGTCGCGCCGGGCGGTTAAGATTGAATCTGGTTTCATAATCTATCCTATTAGGTGACTAGACTAAACTTTCAAAAAAAGAGCGCACTCCTGTTTCAGATCGCGAAACTCAACGATTCATTGCCGGTAACCACGGCCTCGACGCGCTTGAGCATGTCCTCGAGCGAAGTCGAGTCCATTATCTTCGCGGTCGCGTCGCGCACTTCTTTCATCACGATCCTGATGCCGCAACTGCGCTCGTCACGGCACTCGCGACATCGCATGTAGGCAGTCTTGCTGACGCACGGCAACGGGGCGATTGGCCCGTCCAGCACCCGAATTATGTGCCCGACACTTATCGCGCGGGGTTCGCGTCCAAGGAAATAGCCACCGCCCTTGCCCTTCTTGCTCTGGAGCAGCCCCTGGTTCTTGAGTTCGAGCAGTATCAGCTCCAGAAACTTGCGCGGTATCCCTTCGCGCTGCGCCATGTCCGATATCAGCACCGGTCCCTTGGCCATATTCCTTGGCCAATACCATCATCGCCTTGAGCGCGTATTTTGACTTCTTCGAAAGCATTTCGGCCGACTCTTTAGTCGATAGGGTGGCTAGACTAAAGATCAAGAGTGATCCAGTCAAGACCCACAGCCCGGAAAATTGCCCCCTCAAAAAGGGCCTGAGAGCAAAAGGGCGTCCTCGCCATTTTGCGATTTCCGGTCACTGGGTGCAGGGTCACCCCTGCCGAAGGAGGTGCGGAACCCACGGTGGGTTCCGCATTCAATAAAGTCATCTAACGCGCCTTAGCTTTCATCTCGGCGTACTTGTCGAGCAACGGCAGCACAGTTTCGCGCGGCGCCGGCGGGAGCGCAAAGATTAGCCGGTCGAGCCCGAGGTCGAGGAATTTCTTGACCTGCTCCTCGTTCGGGCCGACGCCAAACATCGAGACCGGAAGTTTGCCGCGCCCGGATTTCTTACCCGCCTCGGCGAGAGCCTTCAGGCCGGCGGCGAGATCGTAACGCGGAAAATTGATCGGCATCCATCCGTCGCAATACTCGGCGACCCGATCGAATGTCTTGGGTGATTGCGATCCGAGCAGGATCGGCGGCCCGCCGGCCTGCACCGGCTTGGGAAACGACCAGATCGGATCGAAGTTTACGAACTCGCCGTGAAACTCCGCGGCCTCCCTGGTCCATATCGCGCGCATCGCGAGGATTTTTTCCTTGACGATTTTCCACCGCCGCTTGAATTGCGCGCCGTGATTCGCCATCTCCTCGACGTTCCAGCCCGCGCCGATTCCGAAAATCACGCGGCCGCCGGAAATCATGTCGAGCGATGCGACTTCCTTGGCAAGCGTGATCGGATCGCGCTCGATCACCAGGCATACGCCGGTGCCGAGTTTGAGTTTCTTGGTGACCGCAGCGGCCGCGCCGAGCGCGACGAACGGATCGTGCGTATGCCAGTACTCCTTGGGCAATTCGGCGCCGCCGGGCCACGGCGTTTTGCGCGACGCCGGGATGTGCGTGTGCTCGGGAAAGAACATCGACTCGAAGCCGCGTTGTTCGGCCGCGAGCGCAAGTTCGATCGGCTGGATTGCGTAGTCAGTCGGGAACATCGAGATTCCAAATTCGGCCATGGCGATTTCTCCTGATTCAGTTGGATCTGCCGCCGACGCGTCGTCAGCGCACCTTGATTTTCATAGCACAACTGATCGCCGAAGTGTCTGCGCGAGCCTATGGCTACGCGCCAACCACGCGAATCTTCGCAATCGGTGGGCGAGTAAACCGGAAAACTACTGCGCGCCGGACCTTAGCACTTGGCCTGGCAGGTAGCCTGAATGGTGGCCGTGATCGTAGAGAACGTCGCCGTTGACGATCGTGTATTCGACGCCTTCGGCCGGCATCACGAGGCGGCGGCCGCCGCCCGGCAGATCGTTCTGCATGCGTGCGCGCTTGGCTGAGCCGATTTTACGCTCGTCGAAGATCGCGACGTCGGCCGGCAGCCCGACCTTGAGCCGTCCGCGATCCTTGATGCCGAAGAAGTCCGCCGGCTCCGACGTGATTCGCTTGATCGCGTTCTCCAGCGTCATCGCCTGCCGCTCGCGCACCCAGGTGCCGAGCAGGTACGTGCAGTACCCAGCGTCGCACAGCATGTTCACGTGCGCGCCGCCGTCGGACAGTCCGATCATCGTGCGCGGGTCCGAAATCAGCCTCTGAATTCCTTCCTCATGATACTGCTGCATCGTGTACTGAATATTCAGATCGTCCTCGAGCGCGAGGTCGAAGAACGTATCGAGCGGATCCTCGTGACGCTGGTCGGCGATTTCGCCGATAGTCTTGCGCTCGTACTGCTTCAGGGTGGGCTTCGTGACCTCGAGCACCTCGACCCGATTCCATTTGCCCTGGAACAGATGAGGCCGCTTGAGCTCCTCGCGAAACGCGCCGCGAAAATTTGGATCGCGGTAGAACTCCTTCTGCTTCTCGAGTGGCTGATTGAAAACCGGTCCCCACAGCGCCATATCGGCAAAAGAAAACGGATTGCGCAAATCCATCTGCACCACGAACGGCTTGCACAGCACCTGCGGCACGCCGCCGCGCTTAATCAGCGGCTCCAGCCGCCGCAGAGTATCCTCGCTGGCTTCGGGCTTGTCGGGACGGCTTGCCATCGCGAGCCAGGTGACCGGGCGCGTGCTCTCGTCGAGCAGAAATTCCAGCAATCCCTCTTCGTCCTCCGACATGCGGCCAGCGCGCCGCGTGAGCGCAATTTCGATCGCTCCGCGGCCCACGTCGCGCAGCACGTTGGCGTAGGCCTTAAGCTCATCGGTCGATGCCATCCGGCACGCCAGCGGACGTCCCTGGTAGCCGATATGTTGCGGCAACGTCGTCGTGGAAAATCCGAACGCGCCCGCGTCCATCGCTCCGCGCAAAAGCCCCGCGACTCGCGTCGTCTCATCGGGCGTGGCCTCGCGCTCCATCGATTCGTCGCCCAGCACGTAATGCCGAAATGGAGTCAGTGGAGCGAGGAACGCAAGATTGATTCCCGCGCCGCGACGTTCCGCCGCCGCGATGAACTCCGGAAAGGTCTCCCATTCCCAGCTAATCCCTTTCGACAACGCCTCGAACGGAATCGCCTCGACGTTGACCAGGTCCCATGCCGCCACCTCGCGCGCCGCAGGTTTGCAGGGAGCAATACCCACTCCGCAATTTCCCATCACGACCGTGGTGACGCCGTGCCACGAAGTGCAACTGACTAATGGATCCCAACAGATCTGAGCATCGTAGTGAGTATGTGGATCGACAAAGCCCGGGGAGACGATCAGGTCGGACGCATCGATAGTTTCGGTGCCGCTGTCGGTAACTTTTCCGATTTCCGCGACCTTGCCATTCTTGATTGCGACATCGGCGCGCCGCCGAAATGCGCCTGTACCATCGATGACCGTTCCATTCTTGATGACCAGATCGTAAGACATTCGCGATCCTCCGGGCTGCAACTCGAGGCAACCAACATACCATTCGATATGGCAGGAAAGACTGTCGTTGCGCAAGGATTGGTATCAAAACTCGTGTTCTCTGTGGCACAAAGGCACGCGCTAATTTCGATTTATGCTATCTGTTAGTCACATCTACACGACAAATTGATGCTTATGCGCTGCCGCGTGCAAATCTTCAGGAGTAAGTCCGTCGCGACATCGCGCAGGATGCTCCAGCTTCGCGACTCTGCGCTCCTAGTCGCAAGAACTATCCTCTTATATGATCTCTTCGCCGGGCCGAATTTGTGGGCCGATGAAAAGAGGAGACTAGTCAGATGAAGGTGGTCGTCGATCAAAAGTTGTGCGAGGGAAATATGAAATGCCAGGAGGCAGCGCCGGAAGTGTTCGAGGTGCGCGACGACGACAAGAGCCACCTGCTGCTCGACAATCCGCCAGAACGCATGCGCGACAAGCTCAAGCTCGCGGCGCGGCTCTGCCCACGGCAGGCAATTACGGTCAGCGACGAGTGATGACTCACCTCGCGCATCAGGTCAGAATGCAGCATTGAATACTTGCGGAATCGCGGAGACTCTCGCCCATGGAAACTGATCAGGCCCTTTCACTCGAATCGCTGAACATCATCGGCCCCGACCACTACATGCAAAACGGCTACCCGCATCGCGAGTGGACCTACCTCCGCAAGCACAAACCGGTTTTCTGGTGCGAGCATCCCAAGACTGATCCGTTCTGGGCGATCACCAAGCACGCCGACATCATTCAGATCTCCAAGCAGCCACGGCTGTTCCTCAATGGACCGCGCTTGCTCGTGTTCGTGAACGAAGACGGCTTCGAGGAGAGCCCGACGCCGCCGTTCCGCCACCTGCTCGACATGGATCCGCCCGACCACGGCGAATATCGCGTCGTCGTCAGCCGCCACTTCACGCCGCGCGGGGTGAGTCCGCTCGGGCCTGAAATCGAGAACATCACACGCGAAGTGCTCGACGACGTGACCGGACGCGACGTTTGCGATTTCGTCACCGACGTGTCGTCGAAGATTCCGCTCGCCGTCATCGCCGAGTTGCTCGGCGTTCCGCACAAGGATTGGGAACAGCTCTTTCGATGGACCAACGAGACGATCGGCGGCGGTGACCCCGAGTTCCAGGCGGGCACCAGCGCGCAGGAAACCATGGATCGTTCGCGACTCGGCCTGTTTCAGTATTTCAGCGAGATGGTGGCGTCGCGGATGAAGCATCCGACCAACGACATCACCAGTATCGTCGCCAACGGCAAGGTGAACGGCCAACCGATCCCGCAATTCGAGATGCTCTCCTACTACTTTTTACTGGTGGTAGCGGGCAATGAGACCACCCGCAACGCAACTACCGGCGGCCTGCAGGCTTTCATCGACAATCCGGGCGAGTGGCAGAAGCTGAAGCGCAATCCCGAGTTGCTCGACTCGGCGGTCGAGGAGATCGTGCGATGGACCACGCCGGTCATCCAGTTCGCGCGCACCGCGACCGAAGACACCGTCATCCGCGGCCAGAAGATCAAAGCCGGCGAATCGGTGTGCCTGTTCTACCCGTCGGCGAATCGCGACGAGGAAGTTTTCAAGGATCCTTTCAAGTTCGATATCAGCCGCAATCCGAATCCGCATATCGCGTTCGGCATCGGCGAGCATTTCTGCCTCGGCGCAAACCTCGCGCGGCTCGAGCTGAAGATTATTTTCAGAGAGCTGGCCAAACGGCTCGACTATGTCGAGCCCGCGGGTCCGGTCGAGCGGCTGCGCTCCAGTTTCGTCGGCGGGATCAAGCACATGCCGATTCGCCTCAAGATGAAGCCGGCCGCGAAAGCTGCCTGAGGAAGCGTCCGATGATTACTGCGCGCAAGTCGGCCGAGCGCGGCCGCACCAAGATCGATTGGCTCGATAGCCGCCATACTTTTTCATTCGGCGACTACTACGATCCGAGGCAACATGGGGTTTCGGACGCTGCGCGTCATCAATGAGGATCGTGTGCGCCCGGGCGCGGGCTTTCCCACGCATCCGCATCGCGACATGGAGATCATCACCTACATTCTCGAAGGCGCGCTCGAACACAAGGACAGCCTCGGCACCGGCTCAGTCATTCGTCCCGGCGAAGCGCAGCGGATGAGCGCGGGCACTGGAATCACGCACAGCGAATTCAATCATTCGAAAACCGATCCGGTTCATTTTCTGCAAATCTGGATCATGCCCTCCAAGACCGGCATCGCCCCGGGCTATGAGCAGAAAACCATCGACGACGCCAAGTCGCATGGCGGCTTCGCTCCGATAGGCTCGCCTGAAGGCCGCGATCAGTCGGTAAAGATTCACCAGGACGCGACGCTGTCGGTGGCAAAACTCGAGCGCGGTCAGACCGTCGCGACCAATCTCAAGAAAGGCCGCCACGGATGGATCCAGGTCGCGCGCGGCGCGGTCACAGCTAACGGCACTGCGCTCGCAGAAGGCGATGGCGCCTGCAATCAGTGACGAAGAGAAAGTTTCCATCGTCGCGAACGCACCCGCCGAAGTACTGTTCTTCGACCTGGCGTAACTTCAGAAGCGAGCCAGCGTCCTAATAGCAGTGCACCAGTCTGGCGCCGGCGAAGAAGTGATCTGCCATATCGTAAAGCGCAGCGAATGGATGCTCTCGGTCGCGCGAGGGAGTTACGCGCCGACCAGCCTGCGAGCTGAAGGATTTATTCACTGCTCGACAATCGCGCAGGTGATCGATACTGCGAACCGGTTTTATCGCGGGCAGCACGATCTCGTCGTTTTGCATATAGATGAGTCGCGGTTGAAGGCGGAGTTGAAGTATGAGGCGCCGGCGACGATGTACGGTGAATCGGCGGACGAGTTGTTTCCTCATCTATATGGAGAGTTGAATGCCGATGCGGTGGTGAGAATGGTCGAGTTGCCGTGCGAAGCGGACGGATCGTTCCGGCGGCTAATGAGCTTTCAAGAAAAAAAATGAAAAAATATTCTGTTCCGCTTTTTGGGTTGGCGATTTTGATGGTCGCGCTCGGCGCGTCTGGACATCCGTCGGTGGCGGCAGAGGCTGGGCCGCCCGCGTACAAGTTGACTGCGACCTACAAGGTCGGCGGTGACGGTGGATGGGACTACGCGACGCTCCACCGAGGCGAGCTGTACGTCACGCGCGTCACTCATACTCAGGTGATCGACGTATCGACCGGGAGTGTCGTCGCGGATATCGGCGGGCAGAAGAGATCTCATGGCGTGGCGATCGTGCCGGACGCGAGGCGAGGATTTATCAGCGATGGCGGCAGCGGCGTGGTGTGGATATTCGATCTGAAGACGCACGCGATACTTGGCAAAGTGCCGGCGGCCGACGATGCCGACGGTATCATCTATGACCGCGCCAGCAATCGCGTGCTGGTGATGTGCGGCGATGCGCATCAGCTGGTCGCGATCGCGCCCGACGTAAATCCAACAGGCGGCAAGCCGGCCGCGACTCTGGATTTGGGCGGATCGCCGGAGTTCGCGGTCGCCGACGAGGCCGGCAAGGTCTATGTCAATATCGCGGACAAGGACGAGGTTGCGGTCGTTGACACGAAGCAGATGAAAATCGTCGCGCGATGGCCGACCGCGCCGGGCAGCAAGCCGACCGGAATGTCGATGGATCGCGCGACGCGGCGGCTGTTCATCGGTTGCCGCAACAAAAAGCTGATCGTGATGAACGCTGACGACGGAAAGATCGTGGCGGATTTCCCGATTGGCGCGTTCGTCGATGCGACCGGTTTCCGCAGCGGCCTGGTGTTCGCGAGCTGCGGCGACGGAACTTTGACGGTTATTCGCGAAGTGTCGCCGGACAAATTCGAACTTGCGCAAGTCGTTAAGACCGAGGTTGGTGCGCGGACGATGGCGGTCGATCCGAGCGGCGAGCTGATCTACCTGCCAACCGCGGATCTGACGTTTCCGGCGGGCTTCAACCCCGCGCATCCGCGGCCGGTGCCGGTTCCCGGGACATTCAGAATATTGGTGGTAACGCAGTAAGATAGCTACGCGACGATGCGGTCGGAAAAGCCGGCTACGTCATAGGTCATGATGAGGAGATCGCGCGAGCGGCCGCGGCGGTCCTCGACCCAGTCCGACAGCATCGCTTCCACCTGGAACCCGAGGTGTTCGAACGCCGCGCGCGCGGCGGTCTGCTCAGTAGTCATCTGCGCGGTGATCTTTTTGAGCCCGAGCGATCGCGCCAGATCGAATACTTCGGCGACCAGACGCCGGCCGAGTCCCGCGCCGCGGAAACGCGACGAGGTCATGACCCGAATCTCGCCGACTCGCCGCGTCCATCGCGCCTGGTCCAGGTGGACGCTGGCATAGGCGGCAAGCTCGTCCTCGATCTCGGCGAGCAGCGTGATGGTATGTCCGGCCTTGATGTTATCGACCCAGCTCTTGACCTGATTGCGGTCGGTGATGTCGGTGCGGAGGAACAGGAGGTCGTCGGCGGGCAGGTCCTTCGCAAATTCGATAATCTTGTCGAGGTCGCGAGGTTCCATCACGCGAATGACGGCACTGCGGCCGTCGCGCAATTTAAGTTGAATTGGATAAGGGCGATTAGTCTTGATCTGCTCGGCCATCGAAACCTCCGGCGCAACTACTGTGGGCCAGCGCTGCCGTCGAGAATGCTCGTAAGGCGCTCTTAACCCAGCGCGAGCGCTATCCTTGATCAGCGCGGGCCGTTCGGCAAGCCGTAGCGGCAATCAAAATTGAGCTTGCGCTTTGTCGACCATGCCTGCCAAACTTTGCACACTACGGCATCGCTGATTTCCAGGATTTTTTCGGCTTGGACGGAGCCCCGAGCCGTGGCCCAAACCCCGGGGGCATTCTGGTGCGGGAGGTGAGTTCGAATGGCCGAAAATTCCAAGCTTCCATCCACCTCGAGCTATCGGCTGTCCACCCAGGACGCGACCTTTATCTACGCCGAGTCGCAAAGCGGTCCGCTGCATATCGGATCGATCGGCCTGTTCGAAGGACGCATCGATTTCAACGGGCTGCTCGGCCATTTCGAGGAACGGATGCATCTGGTGCCGCGCTATCGGCAGCGGCTGATCGAAGTACCGCTGAATTTCGCGCACGCGATGATGGAAGATGACCCCGAATTCGCGGTCGAGAATCATGTGTTCCTGCACGAGCTGCCCGACGCGATGAGCGAAGGCGATGCGCTCGCGGAAATGATGCGCATCTACCAGAAGCCGCTCGATCGCAAGCATCCACTGTGGGAATTGCATACGTTCCACAACCTCAACGGAAATCGCACGGCGCTGATGTGGAAGGTGCATCATTGCCTGGTTGACGGCGTGTCGGGGGTCGAGCTGCTGAAAGTGATGTACGACTTTCGCGCGGAGCCCGACGATGTTCCGCAGCCGACCGAGCCGTGGGTGGCGGCCAAGCCGTCGAGCCTGGTACGCCGATTCGCCGAGGCGGTGCGGGATCAGATTCAAGGTGCGGTCAATTCGACAATCAACGCGGCGGTCGAAGCGATCGAGGATCCGTCGTCGGTCGCGGATCGCGCGCGGCAGCTCGCGGAAGCGTCGCGGGTGATGACCGAGCTGGCGACGCGGCGAATAGTGGCGACGCCGTGGAACGCGACACCGGTAACGCAGGATCGCGTCGTGGCATGGACGCGTCAAACGTTTTCGGACTTTCGCGCGATCAGATCGGCGTTCGGCGGATCGGTAAATGATGTCGTACTGGCTATGTTGACCGAGGGCGCCGCCCGCTACTTGCAGCATCATGGTTACGCGGTCGAAGGGCAGCAACTGTGTATTGGATGTCCGGTCAACGTACGCCAGAGAAGTGAAAAGAGTTCGCTGGGGAATCGCGTCTCGATGATGTTCCCGACCGCGCCGGCGGCGCCGATGGATATCGTCGAGCGGCTGAATTTGATCCACGAAGAGACCGAGCGAATCAAGGCCGCAGGCTCGGCGCAGGCTCTGGAAGCCATCATGCAGCTCGGCGACGCGATTCCGCCGACCATGATCGGGCCGGCCTCGCGCGCGGCGACCACGATGATGGACGTCGCGGCACGGATGGCGAAGTGGACCGACTGGAAGCCGCGTCCCGACGGCTTCGGGCTGCCGGCATTCGGAATAAATTTTATCGCGACCAACGTGCCGGGCGTGCAAGTGCCGCAATACGTCAACGGTCACGTTTGCCTGGACATGGTACCGCTGGTGCCGCTCGGCGCGACGATGGGGTATGCAGTCGCAATACTCAGTTACTATCGCAGTCTGTACTTCGGAATGATGGCGGATCCGCGAGTGATGCCCGACGTCGCCCTGATGAAGGCATTTGTCGATGACGCATTCGAGGAACTCAAACGCCGATGCGCGGAGAAATCTGCAGAAAAAGCCGAACAGGAGCCGGTCCAGCAGAGCGCCGCAGGCGCGTGAGAGGGGGAAGGGTAAATCACTTTATTTGATGTGAAACCCGCGGTGGGTTTCACGCTTCCTTCGGCAGGGGTGACCCCTGCACCCAGTACCAAAGACAAGATGCGGAACTTCGTCCCTGTTAGAAGGTTTGGGGCCGGAGGCGCGGTCGTTCTTACCTCGCCCGTTATTTTACGGGAGAGGAGGCCGGCCGCATCGCGGCCGGTAGGTGAGGGTGCTGCGATCGCACCACAAAAGCCCGCAACATCACTCTTTGCAGTCGGTTTTTGAGATTCATCTATGCGATGTGGATGGGCACGCAATGAGTTGGCGATTCGCTACCACGATGAAGAGTGGGGCGTCCCGGTGCATGATGACACGCGATGGTTCGAGTTCATCACGCTCGAAGGGGCGCAGGCCGGGCTGAGCTGGGACACTATTCTGCGCAAGCGCGAGGCCTATCGGAGCGCATTCAAGGAATTCGATCCAGCGCGAGTCGCGAAGTTCGGAGATCGCGAAGTGACGCGACTGCTCGCGGACGAGGGAATCGTCCGCAATCGGTTAAAGATCAATTCCACTATCGGCAATGCGCGCGCGTTTCTTGCTTTGCAGAAAGAGTTCGGCAGTTTCGACGAATACATCTGGCGATTCGTTGGCGGCAGTCCCCTAATCAACAAATGGAGCGCGCTGAAACAGGTGCCTGCGCGCACCGACGAGTCGGATGCGATGAGCAAGGACCTTATCGGTCGCGGATTCAAGTTCGTGGGATCGACAATCTGCTACGCGATGATGCAGGCGACCGGGATGGTCAACGATCACCTGGTGGATTGCGAAAGGTATAGAGCGGTGATGCGATCGGCGAAGAAGTGACGCTGAAATGCGCGTAGGACTTGCCGCGCTTGACGAGTACGAGATGGCGGTTGCCGTGGTCGGAGGTCAGGACCGGCTCGAAGTCGAGCGCCTCGCTCTGATGTGTTTTCCAAACTTGCGCGGGCATGATGACGAAGCCGGGCGGCGCGTCGCCGAGACGGCCGTCGAGAACCGGCGCGTCGCGATCGAGATAAAATAGCAGCGGCGCGACCTCTTCGTGGAATCCGTACAGGAAGAGCGGATCGCCGGGCGCGACCACGCGCGCGATTTCTTCGGCGGCGGGACGAAACGAATCGTCGGCGCACGCGCGCACTTCCGCGCGCGGTATATAGATGAAGTTGAAGGCGACGAGCACGGCGCATATCGCGGCGAACGTCCAGATCGCGGCGCGGCGATACGCAGGCGGAGGGATAGTGACTATCCACCATGCGAGAATCACGGCGGCGGAGGGCCATACCGGCAAGAGATAGGAGCGGCGCTTGTACGCGGCGATGCTGAAGAAGATTACGGTGGCGAAGTAGAAGATCGCGAAGAGGCGGACGGCGGAGCGGGCGCGGTCCGAAGTTTGTGGGGGCGCTGGCGCCCTCACCCGCGACGCGCTGCGCGTCGTCGCGACCTCTCCCGGGGGAGAGGTAGGATTTGCGGAGATCGAACTAGCTAATGGACTGAGTAATGCGTAAATGGCGGCGACCGGGAGGAGCAGGCTCAGCGGGGCGGAGTTGAGCAGGACGGGTTTCAGGTAGTACCACGGCGCCATCGCGCCCAGAGAGCCGAAGAAGCGGCCGACGTTTTCGGTGTCGAGCTGGCGATTGAGGAATGCGAAGCGTCCGCCGAAGTAGCAGGCGAGATACCAGCTCGAAGCGATCGCGGCGCCGAGGATGATCGCGCCGGGATCGAGCATCGTGAGAATTTGGCGTCCGCGACGCTCGACGATCATGAAGATGACGATCGATACGCCCGGAATGATTGCGCCGACCGGGCCCTTGGCGAGCACGCCGAGACCGAGCGCGGCCGCCATCAGGTATAGCGCGGGCAGGTTGGACTCGAAGCGCGCGGCTCGGCCGGAGAAGGTGGGGTCGCGGGGCATCCACCATAGAAAAGCGAACAGAGAGAGGGACTCGAAGAAGCACAGCGCCATGTCCACGCGGCCGAAACGGCCCTGGCTGATGTATTGGTAGGACGCGGCGAGCGCGAGTCCGGCGAGGATCGCGGCGTCGAGGCCGAGGATTTCGTACGCGAAGACCATCGTGAGAAGCGCGCCGGCGATCGCGTAAAGTGCGGACGGCAGTCGGAGGTTCGCGGCGGTCACTTTGCGGATTCCAGCGAGGCGATCGATCGCGACCGCGGTCCAATGGAACAGCGGCGGCTTGAACATCGGGACGTTGCCGTTCTCGACCGGGAACAACAGTTGATCATGCTCGACCATCTGCTGGACGAAGACGCCTTCGACCGCCTCGTTGCCGGTGCATACGTCGCCCGCGCCGAGGCGATGGAGGGTCAGTACGGCGACGACGAGCGCGATCGCCAGGATTGCCGCGGCCGGTGGAATTTTAACGGGCATCGATAGTCAGTCGAATAGTCAGTCAAGGTCAGTGCGCAATATACTCAGGCTTTCGATGCGTGAGGAATCGTAGCCGCGCCATTTCGCCGCGGACACGTCGCGCGCGCTCACGCGTTTGAAGCCGAGGCGGGCGAAGAATCCGGCGACGCGATCGTCGTTGGTGCAGGCGAAGACGTACTTGAGGCGGCGAGCCGCGGCCTCCTTGAGGATCTCGCGGACCAGCACCGCGGCGACGCCCTCGCCCTGGAAACGCGTCAAGGTGTACATCGCGGTGATCTCGCCGCATCGGTCGCGGCGATAAGGCTCGGTCAGCAGCGAACAGATTCCGGCGAGATGTTCGTCGCCAATTCGGTAGCCGAAGCACGAGGGCAGAATTTGCGCGATCTGATCGGGAGTGCGGGGCAGCAGATGGCCTTCGGTCTGACCGCGAACGATTAGCGCTTCGACTTCCTCGAAGTCGTCGATCGAGACGGGCCGCACGAATCCGTACTGCATCTCGGTGAACAGCGTTCCGGCGCCGATGAAACTGAAGAGCTCTTCGTAAACGTCGCCGGGCGCGACCAGGTTGACGGAGCCGACGCCGTCTTCGAGTGCGTCGAGGGCGGCGCGGACGATGGCTCTGCGAGCGCGCGAGCGGATGTTGCGCATCATGCGGCCGATGCGACGTTCCTCGACGAACGAGAGCCGGTTGCCGTCCTTGTCGATCAAGCCGCCGCGCCGATCGAGCATCAGGAGCTTGAAGACCCGCAGCCGGCTGGCGAGCTCGCGCGCGAAGACGGTCAGATCGTCGGCGTCGTCACGGCTCATCGAGGCGACGACAATCGAGCCAGCGCGCAGTCGCTCCCAGATTTCTGCGACGGCGGAATCCGGCGGGTACGGGCGCGAGCGAAGTCCCTCGGATGGATTGAAGACCGGCGGTGGTTCCTTGGGCGCGAGTCTGCCGAGCCGGCGCATCAGCTTTGGGAGCGCGCTGGGCGAGACGATGACGACGCATCGGGTCTGATTGCGGCGCAATTCGCGGAGCGTCAGGACCAGAGAATCGAAGTCGGAGATGCGCTGTCCGGCGGGAGGAATCAGCGCGAACAGCAGGCTCTTGCCGTAGAATTCTTCGAGATAGAAAGTCTTCTCGGTGAAGACCGGCGCGCCGCGGCGCGGTTTGCCGATGAAGTCGCCGAGGCTGATAGCTCCGAAATCGCTCACGGTAAGGGATCCGGAGGGTAGAGGAATGCGGGCAACCTAACCCCTAACCCCTTCCCGAGCGGGAAGGGGAACCAGATTTTTTGGAGTAACCTCTTCCCTGGGAGAAAGGGGAACCGGATTGTTGGGAGTAACCTCTTCCCTGGAGGGAAGGGGGACAATCGCGCTCGAAGCGTTCGCTGTCTCGGAGTTCGGAGCGTTTTCAATTCGGCTACGCGGGCTGGGACTTCGCGGGCGATATCGAGGCTGCGTCCGGGGGAGCACAGACCGGCGGCGAGGGGCGCGAGGCCGCGATTTCGGCGAGCGAGGTATCGGAGAAAACTTCGAGCAGCACGCGCTGGCCCTTCTCCCACACGCGATACATGCGGCAGGTCGGCTGCAAAGCGCATGAGCTGCTGCCGTCGGTGCATACGTTGAGCGTGATCGGACCTTCGACCGCCTCGATAATATCGCGAAACGTCACGGTGTCGGCTTTGCGCGCGAGCTGGTAGCCGCCGCCGGGACCGCGGCGCGCGTGGACGAGTCCGCGGCGCATCAGATCGCGAATCACTTTCTCGAGATAGTACTTCGGGATCTGCTCGCGAGTGGCTATTTCGGTGCCGCGCGCCACGCCCGCTGGATGATCGGCGAGATAGATCATCGCACGCAGTGCGTACTCGATCTTGCGCGGTATCTGCATCAAGCTCATTTTTTTAGTATCTACGCGGGAGTTGCGGCGGCTCGCACCGCGAGAATCTTCTCGACGTACTTGACCAGCATGTCGTTCTCGATGTTGACGGAGTCGCCGGCCTGCTTGAAGCCGAGCGTCGTCGAGCGCAGCGTGTGCGGAATCACCTCGACGGAAAAATTGTTGTCCTTGATCGAAAAAATCGTGAGGCTGATGCCGTCGATGCCGACCGATCCCTTCTCGACCAGGTAGCGCGCTTGCGCAGGTGCGACCTCGAAGGTGAAAAGTTTCGAATCGCCTTCGGGCTTGATCGACACCACGCGGCCGACGCCGTCAACGTGGCCGGAGACGAGATGGCCGCCGAGCAGCTTGCCCAGCGTGAGGCATCGCTCGAGATTGACGCGGCTGCCGGGTTTCAGATCGCCAAGCCCGGTGCATCGGAGCGTCTCGGCGGATACGTCCATCGCGAAGCGGCCGGGGCTTTTGGAAATCACGGTCAGGCACGCGCCGTTGACGGTGATCGAGTCGCCGATGGTGATTTCGGAAATCGGGAGCGAGGTGTGAACCGAAATTACCGCGCCCTGGTCGGTCGGCTTGAGGCTTTCGACGGTGCCGAGATCTTCGATGATACCGGTGAACATCACTTCTCCTGAGCGTTGATGGAGGGCGAGAAATCTCCAGAAAAATCATATCTTTTGGATGGATGGCTGCGCAACTTAGGGAAGAGGAAACGGCGATGCCCTGCTAAGCTGGAGCGGCGATGAGCTCGAAGAAAAAAGAAAAACTGAAAGCGTTGCTGTTCGACTTTGGCGGCACGCTCGCGTTCCTGGATTTCGAATTGCTGGCGCGCGAATTCTCGCGAGAAGGTCGCAAGCTGGACGCGCTCGCGCTCGAGCATGCGGAATACGCGGGGCGCGCGGCGATCGATCGACATCTGATGAGCAAGGGCAACAGCCAGGCGACCGCGGCGGCGTACGAACTTTTTTTTCGCGGCTGGATGACGGCGGCGGGAATTCCGGAAGAGGAATTTCAGGAGTGCGCGGCGAGGTTCGGCGCGATCCATCGCGAGGCGACGCTGTGGCGCGTCGTGCGGCCGGGAATCTTCGAGGCGCTCGAGGCGTTCAAGTCGGCGGGCTACAAACTCGCGATCGTGTCGAATGCGGAGGGGCAAGTCGAAGCGGACGCGAAACGATTCGGACTGGCGAAGTACTTCGACGTGATAATCGACTCGCACATCGTCGGCGTCGCGAAGCCCGACCCGCGGATTTTTCAAATCGCGCTCGAGCGGCTCGGCGTCGGTCCTGACGAAGTGAAATTTACCGGCGACATCTATTCGATCGACGTCGAGGGTGCGCGCGCGGCGGGAATCGAAGCGCGGCTGATCGATCAGCATCAGCGGTACACGTGGGTCGAGCATGAGAAGATTCGGCACATCAAAGAGCTGCATCGGATCGAATGGGATTGAAAAACTCATGGGCGTGATTAGAGATCAATCGGAAAAGATTTTCACTGGCGCGATTACGACTCGCCAGTTCCATCCGCTGTTGCCGACCGGCGAGTACGAGGAAATTGCCGACGGCGTGATGTTCTACCGCTGGTTTGCGAACGTGACGGCGGCCAAGACGCGCGAGGGGCTGGTGCTGATCGACACGGGCGGCTACTTCAACCAGGACGCGACGGTGAAACTGATTCGGCAGTTCTCGCCGGATCGGGTGAACACGGCGATCTACACGCATGGGCACGTCGATCACGCGTGCGGGATGCCGGCGATTGTCGCGGATGCGCAGAAGAACAAGGTCGCGCGGCCGCGCGTCGTGGGGCATCGCGCGGTCGCGGCGCGATTCGATCGCTACAAGCGCACCGCCGGCTATAACAACGTAGTCAATACGCGACAGTTCAACCGGCCGGCGTCGTGGCCGACTGAATATGTATATCCGGATACCTACTTCGATAGTCAGTTGAATGTAGTTGCGGGCGACGACAAGTTCGAATGTCATCATGCGCGCGGCGAGACCGACGACCATTGCTGGGTATATATCCCGCAGCGCAAACTGCTGTGCACCGGCGATTTGATCATCTGGGCGGCGCCCAATGCGGGCAATCCGCAGAAGGCGCAGCGCTATGCGCGAGAATGGGCCGAGGCGCTGCGCGTGATGGCGCGGCTCGGAGCGGAAGTGCTGGTGCCGGGGCATGGCTACCCGGTGTTCGGCGCGATTCGCGTGCGCCAGGTGCTGAACGACACCGCGAACTATCTGCAAAGTTTGTACGATCAGACTATCGCGCTGATGAATGCGGGCGCGCCGCTCGACGAGGTAATTCACACCGTGAAGCCGCCGGCGAATCTCGCGGAGAAGCCGTGGCTGCAGGCGGTGTACGACGAGCCGGAGTTTATCGTGCGCAATATCTGGCGGCTGGAAGGCGGATGGTACGACGGCACGCCGTCGAATCTGAAACCGGCGACCGACGCCGAGCGGGCGCGGGAAATCGCGGCGCTGGCGGGCGGTGTCGCGCCGGTGATTGCGCGGGCGAATGAAAAACTGGCGGCGGGTGAAATCGTGCTCGCGTGTCATCTGGCGGATTGGGCGGTGGCGGCGGCGCCGGACGACAAGTCGGCGCATGAGGTGAGGATGAGAGTCTATGCGGCGCGGGCTGATCGCGAAGAATCGACGATGGCGCATGGGATCTTTCGATCGGCCGTCGTCGAGTCGGCGGCGAAGGCGGGGGTCGAGGCGCCGGAAGACAAGCGCAGCGCGTGAGACAGCACTCTGCCGTAGCCGGAGAACCTAACCCCTAACCCCTTCCCGAGCGGGAAGGGGAACCAAAAAATAGAAATCATCTTAGTGGGCGCGGGGGCAATGTGAGCTTGCCGAGGATTGCGGGGGCGCGCGCGCCGGTGACGCTCGGGATGTTGCCTTGGCGGCCGCGCAGCATCTGGTAGCCGAGGATGGCGAAGGCGACTGCCTCGATCGCATCGCCGTCGACGCCCACCTTCGCGGCGGTGATCACTTCGATATCGGGGAGATCGGCCGCGATCATTCGCATCAGCGTCGGATTTTGTGCGCCGCCGCCGGTGACGATCAGCTGATCGATAGGACCGCGCGGTGAAATGAAGCGGCGGCATGCGTCGGCGATCGAGCGCGCGGTGAGTGCGGTCACGGTCGCGAGCTGATCGAGGTCAACGACTTTCATACGGCGGGCATCGGCGACGATGCGATCGAGCAGCTGTGGCCCGAACTCCTCGCGGCCGGTTGACTTTGGCGGCCGGCGACGGAAGTAAGGATGTTCCATCAGCTTCGCGAGCAGCGGCTCGTTGACGTGGCCGCTCGCCGCGATGCGTCCGTCACGATCCATCCGCAGGCGGCCGCCCGAGATGCGCGAGGCGAGTGCGTCGATCATGCCGTTGCCGGGGCCGGTGTCGAAAGCGATCAGGTCTGGGTCGCCGAGGCGAGCGTCGCGCGGAATGTAGGTCGCGTTGGCGATGCCGCCGATGTTTTGCACGACGCGGCCGCGCTTCGGATCCGCGAACAGCCAGAGATGAGCGAGCGGTGCGAGCGGAGCGCCTTCGCCGCCGAGCGCGAGGTCCATCGTGCGGAAGTCGGCGACGACAGGAACGCCGGTGGCCGCGGCGATGACGGCGGACTCGCCGAGTTGCATCGTCGAGGCGATCTGTCCGCGCGCGGCGCGGCGCGGCGGCAGATGAAAAAATGTATGGCCGTGCGATCCGATGAAGGCGACGTCGGACATTGCGACGCGCGCGCGGCGTGCGATTTCGATTGCGGCGCGGCCCAGCTCGCGGCCGAGCGCGAAGTTGAGCGTGGAGATCGCGGCGGCGCCGATTTTTTCGTCGGCGGAAGCGGCGAGCAGCTCTTTGCGAAAGCGCGCGGGGTACGGGAAAGTTTGAAACGCGATCACGCGCGCCGGCGGACGCGAACGCTCGTCGATCTCGACCAGCGCGGCGCTGACGCCGTCGTGCGACGTCCCCGACATCAGGCCGATGGCGATGACCTTGCCGCGTTCGAGTCTAATCGTGATCGCGCTCATCTTTATCCACGTCCGGATCGTCAGCTTCGTTTTCGTCGTCGTCCAGATCGTCAGGACGACTTAAGCGAAGCGCCTCGAATCCCGCAAGCAGCAGACGCCATCCGGCGGGAAAATCGAGCGAGCCGGAATCGTCGTGCGACTCGGGCACGATAATCACCTTGCGCCCGCGATGCCATTGCACGAGCAGCATCTGGTGACCGAGCTGGCGGCCGGTGACGCGATCGATCGAGAAGTCGCCGAACATCGTGGTGGTGCGCAAATCGGAGAATGCGGCACGGAGCATCGCGTCGTCGCAACGGCCGGCGCTCGCGAGCGCGGCGGCAGTCAGCAGACCGGCGGCGTAAATCTGCGCACTGGGATAGTCGGGAGAATCGGAGGTGCCGGCGGCGCGCATTCGGCGCGCGAACTCGGCGGGCGTCGGGCCGAGCGCGGGCTCGAGTTCGACGGAATCCTCCCATTGCGACGGGCCGACGATTCCGTCCGCCAGCTCGCCCAGGTCCGACGCGAAGCGACTGACGCCCGCCGCGACGCATCCGAGCACCGGGATGTTGAGGCGGGACTCCGCGACCGCGCGCATCACGGCGACGTCGTGCTCATAGCTGCCGGCGCTGGCGAGCGCGTTGACGCGGTTGCGGGTGAGCGCGGGAAAGAGTCGCGCGGGGGTCGAGTCGGGGTCGAACGCGCCGTTCCATTTCACGCGGACGCGGACGCCGCGGCGGCGGGCGGCGCGTTCGTCGGCGGCGCGCTCGAAGCCCGACGCAACCGCGCGAGCGAAGGCGGACTTCGACGCGACGATCGCGACGCGCTTGCGCCATAACTTGAGTTGAGTGAGTAGTCGGACGAAGCCGCGCAAATAGTCACTTGCGGGACTGAGTATTCCGACGATTAGCTTGTAGCCCTGCTCGTATAGTTCGTCGCCGGCGCCGCCATGATTGACGAACACGCGGCCGGATTGTTCGGCGATTGGCGCGGCGACGCGAGCGAGGCGATTGGAGTACGGGCCGAAGATTATGTCCGCGCGGCGATCGGCGCATAGCGAGCGATAGATTTCGGCGCATCGCGACGGGATCGCTCGCGTCGTCGTGGCATTCGAGCGCGAACTCACATCGCTCGCCGCCGACGCGCAACGCGCTGCTGGCGTTGGCGTCGGCGACGAACAGTCGAATCGCGAGTTCGGCCTGCCGGCCCATCGGCGAGTATTCGCCGGTGAGGGAGAGCGAGAGGCCGATGGTGATTTTCACAAAGTCAGGGTGCGACTTCGGCGATGCCGCCCTTGATGACGGCCTGGCCGTCGGGATTGAAAGTCTCGTAGGCGAAAACTTTGCGGCCGTCGCGCTCGCCGTTCGGCCCAGACTTTGGTGGTGATGGTCTGGCCGGGCAGCACGGGACGCGAGAAGCGCACGCGCAGGCGCTTCAGGCGGGTCGGGTCGCCGCCGCAGAGTTTGTCGATCGCGACCTTCGACGTAAACGCCATCGTGCAGAGGCCGTGCACGATGATGCCCGGCAGCCCGGCCATCTTCGCGATGTTTTCATCGACGTGGATCGGATTGGGATCGCCGGATGCCTCGGCGTAGCGGAAGGTCTGATCCTTGTCGATGGTTTGCGCGACTGAAAAGAGCGGCGCACCGCGATCGGGTTCGACCGGGCGCGGTTCCGCGGCCGCGGCGTCGCGGTTGCGAGCGCCTCGAATAAAAATAATGAAGAGCGTTTTCTGAACCGGCTGCCCTTTCTGGTTGGCGGCGTTCAGCTCGACGGTCATGGTCTCGCCGGTGGTCTTGGCTTCGATCGAAAGAATTTTCGCGGTCGCGGTGATGACGTCGCCGGGGCGAATCGGATTTGGAAATTCCATGTCCTGCTCGCCGTGAACGAGGCGCAGCAGGTCAACGTGCAGGTCGGGATCCATCATGGCTTTCATCAGGGCGTCCCACGTGACGGTGACGCCGAACATCGGCGGCGCGACGATGCCGCCGGCGCGGCTCGCGTCGAAGAACGCGGGGTTGTCGTCGTTGTACGCGCGCGCGTACTTCTGGAGCGCGTCGAGGGTGACGTTGATGGTGACGGGCGGATATTCGCGGCCCACGCAGGCAGTGTTCAGTGGCATCGATTGGCTCCGATTTTTTTCAATATTAAGGCCGGTTCCGTTGTCGCGCGCGGATCGAGGGAAGGGGAACATAATGGGTCAACTTATCTCGCGGCCGCCGATGAACACGGACTTCAACTCTAGCGCCGGGCTGAGCAGGATTAAATCGGCGCGGGCGCCGACCTGAATGCGGCCGCGGTCGTTCGCGCCGACGAGTTTGGCGGGATTGGTGGCGGCCATCACGGCCGCGTCGCCGATTCTGACGCCGGCTTTTTCGACCATGATGCGGACGCCGTCGAGCATCGAGATGATGCTGCCGGCGAGCGTGCCGTCGTCGAGGCGCGCGGCGCCGTCGCGAATCGTCGCGCGCGCGCGGCCGACAATTTTTTCAGTGTCCGATGTCTGCGCCAGCGCGACTTTGTCGGTGACCAGGATGAGTCCGTCTTTGCCGCGCGCGTCGAACGCCAGACGCAATATCGCGGGATGCACGTGGACAGCGTCGGGGATGATTCGCGGCGAATGCGGCACTCGGCGCGAGCGCCGCGGCGATGACGCCGGGATCGCGATGGTTCAACGGGCGCATCGCATTGAACAGATGCGTGAACATCCGCGCGCCGGCGTCGATGCCGGCGTTCGCCTCGTCGAGAGTCGCGTTGGTATGGCCGATGGAAACGACCACGTCGCGCGCGGTCGAGGCGGCGAATCGCGTCGAGTGCCGCCGGGCAACTCGGGCGCGAGCGTGATCAATCGAAGCGCGCGCATCGCGAGCACTCGCTCGAAAGCGTCGCCGCGCGGCTCGAGGTTGAGCGTAGGATGCGCGCCGAGGCGGAGCGGCGAAATGAACGGACCTTCGAGATGCATCCCGAGAATCGCGGCGGCATCCGAGGAGTCATTGCGGCGCGAATTTTCGATCGCGGTCGCGATCGACTCGTGAACCTGCGCGATCTTTTCGAGCGGCGCGGTGACCGCGGTCGGCATCCAGGCGGTCGCGCCTTCGCGCGCGAGATGACGGCTCAGAGTTGCGAGCGCGTCGGGCGACGCGTTCATCACGTCGATGCCGTGCGAGCCGTTGACTTGCAGATCGACGAAGCCGGGCAGGATGTAATCGTCGCCGCCGTCGGACGCGGGATCGAGCGCGGTGATCCGATCGGCGAACGTGACGTGCCCGCGGACGATCGAGCCGTCGGGCTTTGCGATGAGGCCCGACAGCTTCAATTCGCGCCGAATCGCTCGGCGAGCAGACGCGAGAAGCGCGGCAGATACACCAGGTCGAAGGTCTCTTCCTTGCCGGGGAACATCGCAACCGCGGCGCCCTTGAGCGCGAGCACGTGCTCCCATCCCGAGTTCGAGCGTCATGTCGTTGTCCTGCGCGATGGTGGCGAAGGTCAGCTCGACCAGGAAGCGCAGGCGGCGAATCATTTTGTTCTCATGCTCGATTTCGATTTTCGATGCGCGGTCGTCGTCGGCCATGAGTGCATTCTCCGTGTGAGTAGCAGTTGAGCATCATTATATCATCGAAGCAGCTGAGCGATCATGAGGAATGCGCGGACTTGTCTCGCCCGGTCGGAGGATGCCAACCTCTTAACGCGCCGTGAGTCCTGTTCGCCTCAAAAGCAGCTTCATATATCTCGCCAACGCGGTAAACGATCTGCGCGGAAATTGGTCGGTGCTGGCGGTCGTGCTGGCGCCGTTGCTGCTCGCGGCGGCGCTGTGCCTGCTGCCCGACGCGTTGAATCTGCAGTACCGCCTCGCGACGACGTTCGAGCCGGGATCGCAAAATATCAGCTATACGCAAGTTGATAGCACCGACGCGCCGAGCAAGGCCCGCGCCGCTGCAGGAGCCGCAGCCATTCTCGCCGTGGGTCACGACGGCGCTGCATCTGATCTTCGGGGTGCTCACGCTGCTGGTGACGCTGGTTACGTTGTGTTCGCTCAAGCGGATCCAGGCGGGAATCCGCGAGCCGACGATCATTCAGCGAAGCGATCGAAGTTTACCGGCGATCGATTTCGCTGGCGCCGGGATTCATCTGGGTGACGATTCTGCAACTGCTCGCGCCGGCGTTGGGGCTGTTCCTGTTCCAGCAGGCGTCGAGTCTACATGCCGAGGTCGATCGGCGTATGGGCGTACATCGCGCTGGTGTTGATGATCATGCTGGGCGCGCTTGATTTACACGTGGTTGTACTTCGCGCAGTACGCGCTGATCTTCGACGGCAAGCATAGCTGGCACGCGCTGCTGTTCAGCCGCGACCTGATGCGCAAGCGCTTCTTCAAAGTCGCGATGCGGATCGTGGTATTTCTCGCGGTATGGTCGGGATTCAACTCGTGGGCGGCGGGCGCGTTCGTGGTGGTGAGCTTGCTGTTCGGGCCGGTCGGAGTGGTGACGGGCTTTCTCGGCACGACGATTTTCCTGGTCGGTCTCGCGGAAATCGGCGTTAACTTTGCGACCACCGCATTCCTGGTCGCGGCGGGCCTGAGGCTGTACCAGGATTTGAGGGAGCGCCACGTGGAGGCAGTGCGGTTCGATTCCGGTGCAAGGCTGCGATGCAACCGACGGCGCAATTGCCGCAAGCGGCTATTTCCAGGTAGTTATCTCTCCGCGCGATTGTTCCCTTCCCTCAGAGGGAAGGGGTTAGGGGTTAGGTCCCTTTGCTCGCTCGCAATACCTTTCTGATGCACTCGATCACCGACTCGCTTTCGCGCATGGCTTCATTCGAGAACCTTCAGGATGCGGACCCCTAGACGCGAAATGGTTTGGTCGCGCGATTCGTCATGTTTCCACTGCTCCTCATGCACGGTGCCATCCAATTCGATCGCCAGCTTTGCGGCGTCGCAATAGAAGTCCACGATGTATCCTTCGATTACCTGCTGCCGACGAAAGTGAAACCCGTCCAGACCATTTCGTCGAAGGACCATCCACAGGGCGCGCTCTGCGGGCGTCATTTCACGGCGTAATTGTTTAGCAATTG
>CAVQAR010000023.1:12500-212945 GCA_963710425.1 uncultured delta proteobacterium | reverse complement strand
GCGTGACCGTTACGCGGCGCCCGTTCTTGCGGAGCGCGTCGCCGAGGATCGCGGCCTGCGTCGTCTTGCCGCTCCCTTCGACGCCTTCGAGCGTGATGAATACTCCCGCGCGGCATTTTTATCGGCCAAAATACCAGTGCGCCAGTTGCGGCTGGAAGAGCGCGAAGACGCCGGCGGCCAGCGCCAGGTACGGACCGAATGGAACTTCGGTCTTCAGAATCGAAACGTCCGCTTCCTCCGGATCAGTCGCCGGCTCGCCGAGCGGACCGGGCGCAGTCGAACCGCCGCCGGTGAGCGCGAACGCGATTCCGCCGACTGCGCCGATTATCGAACCGAAAAACATCGTGAAGAAAACTCCCGGCCAGCCGAGAAATCCACCGACCATCCCGAGCAGCCACACGTCGCCCAGGCCGACGCCCTCGCGCCCGCGCACCAGTTGATAAAAATAGCCGGTGCCCCACAGGACGCCGCCGCCGACAAGAATTCCGATCAGCGAACTTTTCCAGCCGATGTCGGGCATCATCGGTCGACGCGGCGATGAATCCCACCAGCGCGCCGGGCCAGGTGATGATGTTCGGAATCAGCCGCCAGTCGTAGTCGATGATCGCGACGACCCACAGCGCGGCGCATAGCACGAAGCGCGCGATCGCGTCGGGCAGCGGAAATGCGAAGTAGAGATAGAGCGCGATGAGCGCCAGGCCAAATTCCGCGAGGAAATGGCGGAACGGAATCGGCGCGCCGCACATCACGCAGCGTCCGCGCAATCCAAGGTAGGCGAGAATCGGGATGTTCGCCCACCACGGAATCGCGCGCTCGCAACTCTCGCAATACGAACGCGGCGTGACGATCGAAAGATCGCGCGGAAGGCGGTAGGCAACCATGCAGACGAAGCTGCCGACGCATCGCGCCGAACAGGAACGCAATTGCGCCGCCGAGTCCGTTGGGAGTGTCGAGTGTCATCGCGTCACCATAACATACGCGGCGTCAATGCTGCGCGGCGCACAGGTCGATGGTCAAATCGTAAGTGGCCTTGATGCCGCGATCCAGATTTTCGACCGACAGGCGCTCGTCGTCGCCGTGGATGCGCGAAAGTTCTCCTTCGCCGAGAATCACCGGGACGAATCCGTACGCCGGCACGCCCTTGCTGCGGATGAAGCGCGAGTCGGTGCCGCCGGTCGTCATCCACGGCACGACGCGGGCGCCTTTGAAATCGCTCGCGACGACGCGTTTGATCGCGTCCCAGGCCTCGCCGGAAGTCGGCGACGGCGGAGCGTCATCGGGCCGCTGGAGATAGTCAATCGTGAAGTCGCCGGGGCCGAGCAGATCGCGCAGACGTTTCATAAACGCGTCGGCATCGGTGCCCGGCAGCAGCCGGCAATCGAGTCCCGCCTCGGCGACCGTCGGCACGACGTTCACTTTGATTCCCGCGTTGAGCATCGTGAGCGAAATCGTGTCGCGCATGAGCGCCTGAATTTCGTACGGGCTGAGCACGCCCGCCATCGCAGCCTGCGCAACCCCGGGCTGATCGAGATGCGCGAGTTGGAACGACGCCGGACTCGGCTCGAGCGGCGCGATCGATTCCATCGCGTCGGCGAAAATTTTCGTGATTCGAATCGGCGGCTGCTTTTCCAGCAGTCGATGCAGCGCGTTGATCAGGATGAGATTCGGATTGTCGGGCTTCGGCACCGAGCCGTGACCGCCCTTGCCGCGGACGCTGATGTGCAGCCAGTTCACGCGCTTCTCCGAGACCGCGACGTTGAAGGTGATGCCCTTCAGTCCGAGCCAGTCGGGCGTGCCTTCGCCGCCCTCGTTGAACGCGAACGCGGGATCGATCGCGTCCCAATGATTTTTCACCATCCAGCCCGCGCCGTTCTCGCCGCCGGCCTCCTCGTCGGGATTCACCATCATCTCGACGCCGCGCCGGAGCTGCGACGCCGTTGCGCTTGAGCGCGAGCATCGTCATCAGCGCCATGATTCCGTGCGCCTTGTTGTCGATCGCGCCGCGCGCCCACACGTAGCCGTCTGTCACGTCGGCGTCGAACGGATGATGCGTCCAGTTGGCGGCGACGGTCGGCACCACGTCGGCGTGCGACATCAGCAGCAGCGGTTTGACGCCCGCAGGTCCCGGAATTTGCGCGACCAGCGTCACCATCCCGGGCTTGCTCTCGAAAGTTTCGGTGGCGATTCCCTCCTTGTCGAGAATCGATTTGAGATACGCCATCGCGGCGGCAGTGTTGCTCGGCGGATTGGTCGTATCGAAGCGCAAGATAAGTGCGGAAGTAGTCGAGCGCCTCGGAATTGATCTTGTTCCAATCAATTTGCGGCGCATTCTGGGCGAACGACGAAGACGCAATCGCCAACACCGCGATCATCGCGGCTACAAAAATCAGCAGCGCAGATTTAATAGATGCATCATCCAGTCACTCGTATCAACGCTGACACTTCGGACAAAAGAAACTAGCGCGCTGGCCCACGACCACATTTTTGATCGGCGTCGAGCATGTGTAGCACGGTTTTCCCTCGCGGCCGTACACGCGCAAGCGCGTGGCGAATCGCCCCGGCTGTCCGCGCGAATCGCGGTAGCTGCGAAAGGTAGTGCCGTTGCTGCCGATCGCGGCGCGCAGGATGATCGGCACCGCCGCCGCGATTTTTTCGATCTCGCCGCGCGTGACGCGCCCGGCACGCCGCGTCGGACGCACGCCGGCGCGAAATAGAATCTCGGAGGCGTAGATATTGCCGATGCCGGCGACGATTCGTTGATCCATTATCAGGTTCTTGATCGCCGCGGTCCGGCCGCGCGCCTTCGCGGCAAGATAGTCGGCATTGAATTCGCGCGACAACGGCTCGGGGCCGAGACCCTTCAGCTCCGCCGTGGAAGCCAACGCGGCGCGCTCGACCAGACGCACCATGCCGAAGCGCCGCGGATCGTTGTAAACCAGGCGCGACGCGTCGTCCAGCGAAAATTCGAGATGGTCGTGGCGCGGATCGAACTCGTCGGCGTCGAAGCCGTCATGCCGATGGGTCAAGCTGCCGGACATCCCGAGATGCACGAGCATCACGTGGTCGCCGTCGAGCTCGACGATCAGATATTTCGCGCGGCGCGACAGTTTAACGATTCGCCGGCCCGCGACTGCTCCGGCGAAATCCGCGGTGACGCGGCGGCGCAGGCGCTTCTCGCCGATTCGCACGCTCACGATCGTTCTGCCGACCGCGGTGCGAACCAGTATCCGGCGCAGCGATTCGACTTCCGGCAGTTCAGGCATCGCGCGTGACGATCCTGCCGGCCAGTTCGGTGCGCAGCGCATGCGCGAGTCTCAGAAAATCCGGCACGCCGAGCTTTTCGGCGCGCGTGCCCGGATCGATCGCGGCGCGTTCGAGCGCGCGCACAGTTCGCGCGCTGTCGATCCCGAGCGCATGGCTGAGCGCGTTGCGAATCGTCTTGCGCGGCGCGGAGAAGGACGCGCGCACGGTTTCGAGCACGTCGCGCTCGTCATCGGCGGCAAACGACGGCGTCGCGAGCGGCGTGAATGCCAGAACTTCGGCGTCGACCTTCGGACGCGGATGGAAGCTGCCGGCAGCGACGGTGAAATGCAGATCGATCTTCCAGTACAGCGCGGTGAACACGCTGAGCGCGCCGTAAGCGTCGTCGCCGGGCGTCGCGCGAATCCGCGCGGCGACCTCGCGCTGAAACATCAGCACCATTCTCGAAATCATGCGCGAGTTGTCGCACAGCCGGCGCAGAATCGCCGCCGCAACGTTGAACGGAAGATTGCCGATTACCTTGACCGGCGAATCGCTCGACGAGTGCCGCGAAATCGATCGCGAGAAAATCCGCGTTGACGACGCGAACGTCTGGTGAAGCGCTCCTGGAGCCGCAGCCGCGAGGCGCGGATCGAGTTCCACCAGCGTCAGCGAGCGGCGCGGTCGCGCGACGATTTTCTCGGTCAGGATGCCGAGGCCGGGACCTATCTCGACCACCGCGTCCGATTCGGACAGTTGCGCCGCGGCGACGATTCGATCGGCGACGCCGGCGCTGGTCAGAAAATTTTGCCCGCGCGATTTCGCCGGCCGCACGCCCGCGCGCGCGAATGCCGGTGCGGGACGCGACGGGGTTTCGACCGGCGATTTTCGTGCCGTCGATCATCGTATCCGAATTCACAGCGCGAGATTGGCTTCCGCGTCGATGCTCAGCGGGTCGCGCTCGCCGCGCATCAAGCGGTAGCTGCCCGCGAGCGCGATCATCGCCGCATTGTCGGTGCAGTATTTCAGCGCCGGTGCGACCAGCCGGCGCCCGTCGGCAGCCGCCGCCTCGGCCAGCCGGTCGCGCAGTCTCGAATTCGCCGCGACGCCGCCGGTCAGCGCGATCGTGTCCGCGCCCAGCTCGCGCGCGGCTGCGATAGTCGGCTTCACCAGCATCTCGACGACGGCTTCCTGAAAGCTCGCCGCGAGATCCTCGGGACGTTCCGCGCGGCCGTTCTCAGTGGCGAGAAGCGTCGCGACCGCGGTCTTCACGCCGCTGAAACTGAAATCCATCGGCGCGCCTTTGACGTGCGCGCGCGGGATTCGCACGCTCTTTCGATTTCCGCGGCGCGACAGTTCGTCGATTGCGCGGCCGCCCGGATAGCCGAGCCCCATCAGCTTCGCGACCTTGTCGAACGCCTCGCCGGCCGCATCGTCGCGCGTGCGCCCGATGCGGCGGTAACGCCCGAAATCCTCGACTGCGAACAGCGCGGTGTGACCGCCCGAAACGACCAGCGCGAGGTACGGCATCGCGATTCGATTTTCGAGCAGCGGCGCCAGCAGATGGCCTTCGATATGATTCACGCCGACCATCGCGACGCCGCGCGCCTGCGCGAGACCCTTTGCGAACATCAGGCCGACCAGCAACGAGCCGACCAGGCCGGGGCCGCGCGTGACTGCGATTCCCTCGACGTCGGCGAGCGCGCATCCTGCAGTCGTCCAGCGCGCGCTCGATCACGGGCGCGATCGTGACGACGTGATTTCGCGACGCGAGTTCCGGCACGATGCCGCCGTATGCGCGATGGATGTCGTCCTGGTTCGCGACGGTGCTCGAACGGATCTCCACGATGCCGGGCGTGCTCGTCTCGATCACCGCGGCCGCAGCGTCGTCGCATGAAGATTCGATTCCCAGGATCAGCATCGTGCTTAGTATGCTGGCGGAGGCGGTGCAGATGATGGCGCCGGCGGTATTGGTGGTTCGCTGGGCGCTGTCGGAATTTCGGGTTCGTGCGGCGCGGGCTGATCGAGATCTCCGCCTGGTGCTGGAGCGGCTGCGGTGGTCGAGGCCGGCATGAATGCCGACAGCCGCGTGACGCCGACGCGCGCCGTCAGGTTGCCCGGACTTGCCGCGAGCGCCTTCTGATAAGCGGCCGCGGCGTCGGCGGACTTACCCGACTGCTCGAGGCACACGCCTTCGAACGCGTAGGTCTCGCCGAGCCACGCGGAATTCGACGCGACTCCAATTTCCGGCGCGCTTGAAAAACGTCTCCGCCTGCCCGTAGTCCCTGCGCGCAATGTACGCGCGCCCCAAATAGAAGTACGCGTACGAGTTGCTCGGATCGATCGAGATCGCATGCGCCAGCTCGCGAATCGCGTCGTCGGTGTGGCCGCGGTCGAGCTCGACGCGTTCCTGTTCGGTGATTCTCAACGACGCGGCGCGGGCCGGAGTCGGCGCGCTGGCGATCAACGGCGCCAGTGACGAGTCGCTGATTTCAGGCGTCGTCGCAATCGAGCCGGCATCGAGCGCGGGCGCGATGTCAGCAGGATTTGCAGGTGACGGCAGAGCGGCGGGCGGCATCGGATTGGAGACCGGCACTTGCCGATCGACGGGCGCCGCTTTCCCTGGCGGCACGGCGGTCCACTCGCCGGAATCAGAATTTGTATCGTCATTGGTGTCGGCGTCGGGAGCGGTCGCGGCGCCGGGACTCGTCGCAGCGGCGGGATTCGGCGCCGCGAGATCCTGCGCCGGGATCGATTCCTCGTGCAACTCCGCCATCACGATGGGGTGACTCTCCGCGAACGCTGCGCCGGCGGAAATCGGCAACGTTGACAGAAATATTGCGAGAGAAAATTCGCCGAATCGCATCATCGACTGCTAGTCATTCGGATCGGCTACTGGATTTGGCTCCGCGGGCATCTTGTGATCCACGGCCGTAAGCGACGTTGGTGATGTATGATACGGGCAGTCTTGAGTTGGCGCCATCCCCACCGGATAAACGCCCATCATCGTCACCGGGCAATATGGCGTCGCCTTGTAGCCGGTAGTTGGATCGACTTTCACCTCGACGATTCCCGGCGGCGCGGTGAAATCGAGCGGCGGACGCGACGCCGTCGCCGCTTTCATGAATGCAGTCCACGCCGGCAGCGACGCTTGCGCGCCAGTCAGTCCCAGCTCTTCTTTTTGATCGAATCCGGTCCACACCACCGCGAGCAGGTTCGGCGTGAAGCCCGCGAACCACGCGTCCTTGGCGTCGTTGGTGGTACCGGTCTTGCCGGCCGCCGGACGCGTGAATCCCATCGTGCGCGCGCCCGCGCCGGTGCCGTGATTGATCACGTTCTCGAGCATGAACTGCATCATGTACGCGAGCTCGGGCGATATAACCTGCTCGGCCGCGAGTTCGTGACCCTCGATCACCTTGTTGTTTTCATCGACCACTGAGGTCACGGCGTACGGTTGAATTTCCATGCCGTCGTTGGCAATCACGGCGTACGCGCGCGCGACCTGCATCGGCGATACTTCGATACCGCCGAGCACGATCGACGGGTACGCGGGCAAATCGCCAAAGCCGAGCTTCGACGCCATCGCGCGGATTCGATCGAGGCCGACGCTGTTGGCCAGCCGCGCAGTCGCGGAGTTGAGCGACTCGCCCAGCGCAAACTCGAGCGTGACGTGCCCGAAGAATCGGTCGCGATAGTTATTCGGCGTCCAGCTCATGTCGCCGTATTGCCAGGTGAACGGCGCGTCCTCGATATAGGTAGTCGGCAGAAATTTTTCGGCGCCGCCGGATAGCGTCTCGTCGAAGGCCGCTAAGTATGTCACCGGCTTGAACACCGAACCGGGCTGACGTTTGGACTGAGTAACGCGATTGAACTGACTCGAGCGGTAATCGCGCCCGCCGGCCATTGCGCGAATCTTGCCGCTCTGCGGCTCGAGCGCAACCAGGCACGACTCGAGGCGATCCTTAGCCTCGCGGCGCGCGAGCTTGGGATGCTTGGCTTCGAGGTCGGCGAGATTGTGCGTGATCGCCGCCTCCGCCAGCTTTTCCATGTGCACGTCGAGCGAGGTGAAGATGCGCAAACCCTCGCCGTTCAGCACTTCTGCGGGATATCGCTCGGCCAGTTCCTTCTTGACGTAATCGACGAAGTAGGGCGCGTCGTTGCCTTCGGCATAGACTTCGCGCGCGTCGCAGCGGCTCGCTGACCGCCGCGTCATAAGCGCTCTTGTCGATGTATCCATCCTCGAGCATCGCGGCCAGCACCTCGTCGCGACGCGGCCGCGCGGCATCAGGATGATGCAAGGGATTGAGCCGGTTGGGCGAGCTGATCAGACCAGCGATAGTAGCCATTTCGCCAATAGTCAGATCGCGCGGCTCTTTCGAGAAGTAGTACTCACTTGCTTCCCAGACGCCGTATATACCTTCCTGTCCGCGCTGGCCCAGGTAGATATCGTTAATATAGTTCTCCAGGATTTCGTCCTTGGAATAATCGCGCTCCGCGATGTACGCCATCATCGCTTCCTTGAGCTTGCGCTTGTAGCTGCGCTCGCGCGTCAGGAAAAAATTCTTCATCAGTTGCTGCGTGAGCGTCGATCCGCCCTGGCGCACGTGGCCCGAATGGAAATCGATGTACGCGGCCTTGATGGTGCGGACGATGTCGACGCCGTGATGCTCGTAGAAGCGATGATCTTCTGCGGCGAGGATCGCGTTGATCATCGTTGGCGGAATCTGGCCGAGGCGCACCAGCCTGCGCTGTTCCCATTCACCTTCGAAGATGCCGCTGATCAGTTCGGGTTCCAGCTCGATCGAGAAAATTGGTTTGTGCGTCACCGGATCGGCCATCGACTCGATCGCGTCGCCCTTGAGGGTTAGCTCGACAAGTTCGCCGCCGAAGTTGCTGTACGGGTACGCGAAGCTGTGCAGAAAAATGTCGAGCTTGCCGGACTTGCGGTCGAAGCTGTATTCGCCGCGAGTGGAGACTTTGCCGGGATCGACGGGATGATAATTCAGGCGCGCGAGTCGCTCGAAGAATCCAAGGTCCTGCAGATTCTGTCCCGGGTAAATGAGAATAGAGTCCGAAAAGATGCGCGAGGGTATATTCCAACGCTTTCCTGAAAAACGCGCGACGACTTCATTTTCGAGCTGATGGTAGTAGCTGAAAAACAGCCACAGGGTCGGCGGCACCGCGAACAAAATCAGTGCGCCCACGCCGATCAGCGCGAATTTCAGGATTCGTTTCGGGGACATCCTGTGCGTCCCCGAATCAGGCCTCCGGCTTGACGGTCACGTAGATCGTATTGTCGCCGCGACGCACCAGCAGCAGGACGATTTTGCCCTTGCTGCTCGTCTTCAACGCGGCTTGATACGCGTCAACGTCCTTGACCACCGCGCGATTGACTTCGAGGATCACGTCGCGCGCGCGCAGGCCCGCTTCGTCGGCGCGGCTGCCGGGCTGGACCGACGAAATTACGACGCCGCCAGGCGCATCGAGGCCGAGTTCCTTGGCCAGGTCGGCGCTGAGATCCTTTACGTGCAATCCGAACGGCGAGACGGCGCCGAGGTCCGGCTTCGCGGATTTTTCTTCGGACGCGAGAATTTCCGGCTCGCGGGACTGCGTGATCGTGACCGGCAGATCGAGCGTCTGCTTGTCGCGAATCACCTTAAGAATCCCTTTGTGGCCGAGGTCGGTACGCCCGACCAGCAACGGCAATTCGCGCGAGTCATCGACCGGTTGATTGTCGAACGCAACGATCACGTCGCCGCGCTTGACCCCCGCTGCCTTGGCCGGACCGTCGTCGAGCACCTTTGCCACCAGCGCGCCGCGCGAGTCCTCGAGCCCGAGCGACTCCGCCAGCTCCGGCGTAACTTTCTGGATGTACACGCCGAGCCATCCGCGCACGACTTTGCCCGAGCTCTTCAGTTGCGGCAGCTCTTCCTTGACGAGGTCGATTGGAACCGCGAATCCGATTCCCATACTCGCGCCAGTGTGCGTGTAGATTGCGCAGTTGACGCCGATCACGTTGCCGCGCAGATCGATCAGCGGCCCGCCCGAGTTGCCGGGATTTATCGACGCGTCGGTCTGAATGAAGTCCTCATAGTTGCCCGGGATGAAGCGGCCCTTCGCGCTGACGATTCCCGCCGTCACCGAATGATCGAAGCCGAACGGATTTCCGATCGCCATCACCCATTCGCCGACGCGCAAATCCTCGGAGTTGCCCAGTGGCGCGACCGCGAGGTCATGCTTCGCGTCGATCTTGAGCAGCGCGATGTCGCTCTTGTCGTCATGACCGACAATCTTCGCGATGTAGTTGCGGCCGTCCTGCGTGGTGACCGTGACCTTGCCCGGGCTGTCGACGACGTGCTGGTTGGTCAGGATGTAGCCGTCCTTGGTGATGATGAAACCGCTGCCCAGCGCCTTGGCGTGCGGCGTGCCGCCGAACTCTTCCAACGGACCTTGCGAGTGCGGCTGGAGCGGATCGTGCGGCGAGTCCTCGGGCGATTCTTCGCTGGCTGCCGGCTCGTCGGCCTCGTCGGTAGAGATGTTCACGACGGCGGGGCTGAGCTTGGCGGCGAGATCGACGAAGTCCGGCATCGTCTGCGCCTTCGGCGCGTGCGCCGGATCGATCAACTCGGTCCAGAAGTGCGCGGGCGCTGGCGGCGCGGAATCAGCCGCGCGAGCTTGCATGCGCGAGGTAGTCAGAGTGAGAGTCGCCGCGAAAATCGCAACGCCGGTAAACGCGATAGGTCGAAAAAACTTATTCGTCATGTGTGATTAATACGAAGACCGCCGCTCAACGGTTCGGTTGTCTCGCCAATTCAACGTACTTCATTTGCAAACCGGAAAGAATCTCTTTCAGCATCGCCTGTTCGTGGGCGTCGAGATTTCCGCGCGTCTTGTCGCGCAACATTATGATGATATCGATCATCTGTTGCGCCAGCACCAGGTCGTGCGTTACCTGTCCGCTGTTCGGGTCGGGGATTTCGCCGAGCGCCGCCAGCGCCTGCTCCGACAGGCTCCACAGGAACGCCGCGAAGGTCAGCTCGGGCGGCGGTTCCTTCGATTGCTGCTGGCCCGCTGCGGCATTCGACACGGTCGCTTGCGGCTCCGACGCCGTCTCCGCCGCGCTCGCACTGGGTTTGGATTTTATGTCGATCGATTCGCTGCCCTGCGACGACGTTTCTTCGGCGCCTTCTTTCGTCTCGCCTTCGGCGGAGAAGCGTCGTCGATCCTGAACTTTGAATCCGCGCTTATCGTCCTGTTCTTCCGTCGCCATCAATCTCTCAACCTTGCGCGACCTGTCCCGACGACGACATCTGCTCGAGCCGATGGATTCGTTCCTCGATCGGCGGATGAGTCGAGAACAGCCGCGAGATTCCCGCCGCGCTCAGCGGATTCACGATGAACATATGAGCCGTCGCGGGGCTGGCGTCGAGCGGCATTCGCTCGTTGGCAGCTTCGAGTTTGCGCAGCGCGCTCGCCAGGTACAGCGGATTGTGCGTGAGCTTGGCGCCGCTCGCGTCGGCCTGATATTCGCGCGTGCGCGAAATCGCGAGCTGGATGAGGGTCGCGGCGATTGGCGCGAGTATACCGGCGATCAGCAATCCCGCAATGCCGCCTTCTTCGTCGTCGCGATTGCCGAGACCGAAAATCGCGCCCCATCGAATCATCGAGCCGATCATCATCACCGCGCCCGCGAGCGTCGCCGCGATCGAGCTGGTCAAAATATCGTGATTGGTCACGTGCGACAGTTCGTGGCCGATGACGCCCTTCAACTCCTCGCGCGTGCAGATGCGCATGATGCCGCGCGTCACAGCGACGGCCGCATGATGCACGTTGCGTCCGGTCGCAAACGCGTTGGGCGTGTCGGAGTCGATGAGGTAGAGGCGCGGCATCGGTATTCCCGCCGAATGCGCCAGCTCGTTAACGATCGAGTAGAGCTCGGGCGCCGACGACGCGTCGAGTTCCTGCGCCCCGTACGCGCGCAGCACGATCTTGTCGGAGAACCAGTAGCTGAAGAAGTTCATCACCGCGGCGATGAAGAAAAAGATCACGACGCCGTGCCGGCCTCCAATCAGGCCGCCAATCGCCATCAGCAACCCCGTCATCAACCCCAGCAGCAGCGTCGTTTTGAGGAAGCTCATGGCTAGCAGTCTATTATCTTTGCCGCCGCTCTACAAATTTCGATATTGCGCCGGCAACTTCGCGGACCTCGATAGAATCGATGGGCTCGCGCCGAAGAATGTCGATCTGTCCAGCCCCCTGAGGACGCCATCGCACAGGATCGGTAGGCCCGAAAATGACCACTCCCGACGCACCAACTGCCGCCGCAAGATGCGCCACCCCCGAATCATTCGCGACGAATGCTGACGCGATACTCGCAATAGCAGCAACCGTCGCCAATTCAAGATCCTTAAGAACGGGAACGCCAGCCTCGCGAAAGATCGGTTCGATAGCCGCTTCAGCAGGCCCGAGGATGACAAGGGGCCTTGTGTCATCGGACGTTTCTGCTAGTGGCGCGGGCGGCCCTGCCCGCGGCCGCCTTGTGTCATTCAGAGCGGTACTCCTTGAGTCATTCAGAGCAGAGCGCCTTGTGTCATTCAGAGCGGAGTCTGCGGAGCGAAGAATCCCGGATTCCGATGCGAGCATCGATGCCAACGCCGCGAACTTATCCGCCAGCCAATTCTTGGCGGGACTCCCACTGCCAGGAAAAATCACAACGAGATTCGAAACGCCACATTTCGATTCCAGCAACACGCGCGCCGCCGCCAGATCATCCGCAGTCGCCTCGAGCCGCGCATCAATCGGCGATGCGTCCTCACCGACAGCCCTCAAATAAGCCTCCGACACATGCCCCTCGCCTGTGGGCCTGAACGAATGAAACGAAACCTCAGCATCCGTCGCCGCCGCCAGCCGTTCGCGGAACCGAGCATCATCAGAAGCAAAGAACGAATAGATACGATCGAATTCGCCAAAGAATCGGCGCGCATCGCCCGACGATTGTTCAGAGAACAACTTCCCGACCTCGCGCGCATCGATAGAATGCGCCCGCGCAACGACACTCCTCCCCGCCACAAGCCGCGCCAACTCGAATCGCGCCATCAACTCAACCGACGCCCCAGGATGCCGCCGAGAAATCGCAGATAGCGCCGGCATCAGGCACATCAAATCGCCAAGCGCCCCCGGAAAAATAACCAACACGCGCCGAATCTCAGCAGACCTCATCGGGACAGCGTATCATTCTAAAAGTGAAACCCACCGTGGGTTTCACCCTTCCTTCGGCAGGGCTGAGCCCTGCACCCAGTGACCGGAAATCGCAAAACGGCGAAGCCGCCCTTTTTGCTCCGAGGTTCTTTTCCTTGCGTCATTCCGTCTTTGTGTCATCCCGAGCGAAGTCGAGGGACCCCGGATCTTTCGCGACGCCAGCCGATGCAGCTCAATCACGGATCAAATGAGTTGCGTGACGCCCGAGCTCCACTGCTTCCTGTGTCATTCAGCTCCTTGTGTCATTCGAGAGCGAAGAATCCCGTTCCTTCCTCGACTTTCTATTAAATTGTTCAAAATTTCCAAATCTCTTTTCACCCGGTTGAATCAATCACGTCCGGATTCCGTATATAATGTGGGAGGATCCACACGCTTTGGGCAGGTTTGGGGTGTTGCGCCAGTTTATCCTGACGATGGCAATCGCTTTGATTGCCGCGATTGTTGCGCCGGCGATGGCCGATGGCCCAGCCACGATCCTCGACGGCAACCATCCGGACGAAGCCGCCGACGTTGTAGGCGCGACTGCTGCATCTGCGACTCAGCCGCTCGCGATGCGCCTTACGATGGCGCTCCGTCATCGCGACGACCTCGCGCGCCTGCTCGCCGATCAGCAGGATCCAACGTCACCGCAGTACCATCGATGGCTGACTCCCGACGCGTTCACCAGTCGTTTCGGGCCGACCGCCGCTGACCTCGCGCGCGTCACACAATGGCTCAAGAAGAAGGGTTTCACCGTCAAGTCTGCCGATGCCTCGACTCGCGAGGTCTCGTTCGCTGGCACGGTCGCGCAGGCGCAAAATGTTTTCGGCGTAAAGATTGCCGCAAGCACCGACGGCCATTTGTATTCCAACACCAGCGACCCCAGCGTGCCGGCCGAGTTGGCGCCGATAGTCGAGTCGATCCACGGCCTCGACAACCTGCTCCATAGCCAGCCGATGGTCCATCGCGTGTCGAAGCCTGCGTCGGTCGTCAACGATAACGGCCCGTTCTTCGGTCCTCCCGACCTCTACACTTTCTACGATGAAACGCCGCTGCTGAATTCCAATATCGACGGCGCCGGTCTCGGATGTATCGCGGTGGTCGAGGATTTCGAACATCGATCAGCCGGCTGCCGACGCGTTCAACACTCAGTTCAGCCTGCCCGCGCTGATCAGCTCGAATTTCAGAACGGTGCTGGTTGATGGCAGTGACCCGGGAGTGAGTGTGGACCAGGACGAGACGATGGTCGATGTGAGCTACTCGCATGCAGTCGCGCCCGGCTCGAGCATCCGCATGTATCTCGGCGACCAAAAGCATACGTCGTCCTCCGCCATTCTCGACGCCATCCACGCGGCGGTGACTGACAAGAGCAATCCGTTGTGCAGCGCTGTAAGCATCAGCTTCAGCTTCTGCGGCGGCTCCAAGCGCTTCTACAAAACTCAGAACGGATTTTTCGCGCAGGCAGCCGCACAAGGTCAGTCGGTATTCGTGGCGACCGGCGACACCGGCGCGGCCGGACTCAAGCTGAGTAGCAGCGGAAGGTGCGTCACTGGCACGTCGCGCAACATCAATGAGATCGGAGCGTCGCCGAATGTAACTGCGATCGGCGGCACCGAATTCTCGCCGGATTATTCCGGCGGCAACGACGTCGGTTCGGTTTCAGAATCGGTCTGGAATGACGGCGACGGCGCCGCCGGCGGTGGCGAGAGCAAGGTCTTCAAGAAGCCCAAATTTCAAAGTGGGCTGCTCAAGAAAGACAAAATGCGCGACGTTCCCGACATCTCGTTCGGCGCGAGTCCCTCGACGCCGGGATTCTTTTTCGGTGGCCGCTACAAAGGCGCACCGGCCGTCGTATGCTGCATCGGCGGCACCAGCCTTGGCGCCCCCGCATGGGCGGGCATGAGTCAGTTGATCTCGCAGTCCAACAATGCCCCAATCGGCAATCTCAACACCAAGATCTACCAGCTAGGCGCAAAGGCCGACGCCGCGACCACCGGAATTCGCGACGTAACCTCAGGCAACACAAAATTCAACGGTGTCACCGGATTTTCCGCGACAACCGGCTACGACAAAGCCAGCGGCTGGGGCACGGTAGATATGAGCCTCTTCGTCGCCGCGTATCTGGCCCCGTAACAATCTCAATCAGCGCCTTTAGTAGCCCACGGTCCTACTCCGGTGAACCTATCCGGCGCGATACGGGTGATGAAGCCTGGGATGTTGAGCATCGAGGGCGGCGGAAAGACTACCTTGGGACCCAGATATATTCTTGCGAGGCGTTGTAGCAGCGGGACCGCCGCGCCTTCGGTTATGCGTGCGTTGCCGTAAGCCACGACGTATTCGCGCATCCCCTGCGCGTTGGTCTTGTCGCTGAGGATCGACAGCGCGACTCGCGGATCGCGCCGGATGTTCTTGACCTTCTGATGTACCGCCAGATGACCGATCACGAACTCCTCGCCTTCAATCCCGACCCACACCACCGTGACCTGCGGACTGCCGTCGCGATTGAGCGTGGTCAAATGTGCGTACGGTCCTTTTTCGATCACCTCGCGCAACGATTGCGGAATCTTCATGTGACTATCTCCAATGTAGTTAAGCTTTTGGACGGTAAATCCGTAAAAAATTCTGCCGCGTTCACACCCTCGAGGCTATCGATAGCCCCTCGCTCCGCAAATTTTGTTGGAATTCTCTAGCTCTCTAAAGGATGCGCGCTCAGGTCCCGATATTGCGTGCCCTATCCCAAGTCCTGGCAGTTTTGGGGCGAAGGAGTCACGAATGTCAGTCAGCTATCCGTCACACAATCGCGAACCGCACGGCTCTTCTATTGCCGTTGTAATTCTTACTGTAGTTGCGGTCGCGATGCTGGCCGTATCTCCCTCCGCCTCAGCGACTGCTACTTGCGGCCCGTTTGGCGATCCGCCGCAGACGCTCATCAGCAATCCGATACCGAATTGCCTTGGCGGTACTGTGCTGGGACCGTGGAATGATTCAGACGGCACGCCGCGGTACGCATGCCTGTATCAACCGTCCTCCGCGACGACCTCGGGTCCGCTGCCGCTGCTCGTATGGTTGCATCCGTCGCTGGTGACCGCCGACTCTATCATCTCGACCAACATCCTCTCGTTCCAGAACGACTTCAGCCTCGCCCCCGGCACCAATGGTTTCGTGGTCCTGACTCCCGAGGGTCGCAACACGACGCATTTCTATCCTGCGCCCGACAATCAAGGCCCCGGATGGGACAACTGGTACCGGCAGTTTGCTCCGGGACCGGTGACCGTCAATGGCCAGACCTATCCCGAGAATGTGGACGCCGCGACTATCGATCATTTCATCGGCGAGGTGCAGTCGAGTGGGACCGTGCTCATCGACAAGACTTTCGTCTCCGGATGGTCAAACGGATCGGCGATGTCCTACATCTACGCGCTCAACCGCCCCAGTGTGAATTCGATCGCAGTTTACTCGGCGCCCGATCCGTTCAATGCTTTCAACGATCCATGCCCACAAACCCCGGTCGAGGATCAGCCTTCGACTATCGCGGAGATCGCGGTGCCGAATCCCAAGACCCAGAGCTACCAGGTCCACAATTCCTGCGACATCGCGGGTCTATGCCCCAATAGCGAGATGATCATCAGCCAGGTGGCGAACGTCGGCGCCAACCCCGATGAAGACGTGATCATCGGCGCGCTCAAGCAGCAAGTCGGTTATTGCGATCCGCTATGCGGCACTGATCCTGACGGCAGCCCCTCAAGCATCGCCGGCGTCACGGTCGGCTCGCTCGATCATCTCGAATGGCCGGTGACGTGGACTGAGCCGATGCTGAACTTTCTCGCGACCCATCAGTAGTGAGACCCCTCCTGGGTTTCACGCTTCCCTGGGCAGGGGTAACCCCTGCACCTTAGTATAAGAATAAAAAGCGGCTCTCCTACTCTTGGGAGAGCCGCTTTTTTTCGTTGAGACTATTTTGCTACTTGCTCGGGTCGGGCGTGATACGCAAGTACGGCTTCACTACCTTGTAGCCCTTCGGGAATTTTTCTTTCAGGACTTTCTCGTCCTGCAGCGCCGGCACGATTATGCAATCCTCGCCTTTCTTCCAGTCGGCTGGCGTCGCTACCTGGTACTTGTCGGTGAGCTGCAGCGAGTCGATCGCGCGCAGGATTTCCTGGAAGTTGCGGCCGGTGCTGGCCGGATAGGTAAGCATCAGCCGGATTTTCTTGTTGTTATCGACCACGAAAACCGATCGCACCGTCAGCGTGTCGTTCCACTCCGGATGAATCATGTCGTAGAGTTTCGAGACCTTCTTGTCGCCGTCGCCGAGGATCGGAAAGTTCATCTTGGTGTGCTGCGTCTCTTCGATATCGCCAACCCACTTCTTGTGCGACGTCACGTCGTCAACGCTCACGCCGATCGGCTTGATATTGCGCTTGTCGAACTCGCCCTTGAGCTTGGCGACGGTGCCGAGCTCGGTCGTGCAGACCGGGGTGAAGTCCTTGGGATGCGAAAAGAGAATCGCCCACTTGTCGCCAATCCATTCGTGAAAATGAATCGGCCCCTCGGTCGATTCCTGGGTAAAATCCGGTGCCACGCTTCCGATGTGAAGTGCCATATTCGTTACCTGCCTCTTGATGTTTCTTTTTTTCGAAGCGTTCCACCCAACTCGACGGCGGGAACGCAAAGCTCGAATGCGATAAAAGAGATTTACGTCTCACATCGCACCGGTCAAGCCTCTAATAGCAGATTCCGGCGCCAATCTGCGATGTGTTGGTCGATGGCAGCAACCCAACCCCTAACCCAATCTCGAGCGGGAAGGGAAACGGGATTTATTTGAGGCAGAGCAAAATGGCGTCCTCGCCATTTTGCGATTTCTTCTCAATGGGTGCAGGGGTCACCCCTGCCGAAGGAAGCATGAAACCCACCGCGGGTTTTATTTAGATAAAGTTCCTACCCCTTCGCCTTCTTAAAATTCGGCTTGCGCTTCTCCAAAAACGCCGCGACGTATTCCTTGTGCTCGGGACTGAGGTAGCATTTCTCGAGCGCGAATCCCTCAAACGCCATCGCAGTTTCGAGCGTGCCGTCGACTCCCTGGTAGAGCGCCTTGCGCGTGAACGCCAGCGACGTCGGCGAGCATTGCAGCATGTCGGCCGCCAACTCGCGCGCAGTGCCGGCCAAATCCGCGAGCGGGACGACGCGGCTGACTAGACTCATCGCGAGACATTCCGACGCCGGGTATTGGCGCCCCGTCAGCATCATCTCGGCCGTGCGGGCAAGTCCAATCAGCCGCGGCATCAGGTAGCTCGATCCGAGCTCGCTCATCAGCCCGACGCGCGGAAAGATGACGCCCATCTTCGCGTTGTCCGACGCGATCCGCACGTCGAACAGTAGCGGAATCGTGCATCCGACCCCGAGCGCGTAGCCGTTGATCGCGGCAATCGTCGGCTTCGACAGATTGCGCATCACCTGTGGCAGCGAGACCACCACACGAGCGCGCCGCTCGGTCGCAGCCGGTTTTTCCTCGCGAGTCTTGATGTCTGAGGCGAACATCGACATGTCGGCGCCGGCGCAGAACGCGCGATCGCCCGCGCCGGTGATGATGACGACCCGGACGCTGTCGTCGGCGTCCGCCCGCAGCATCGCGTCGGTGATCTCTGCGCCCATCGCCGTCGTGTACGCATTCATCTTGGCCGGACGATTAAGCGTAACCGTCGCAACCTCATCCACCACGTCATAGAGGATCGTTTCGTATTCCATAGCCAACTCTCCGTGCCCCTGAGAGCAAAGTGGCGCGCCGCGCGCAACTTTGCGCTTCTCACTGGGTGCAGGGGTCACCCCCTGCCGCCCGCCGCGCAGGCGATTACCGCTTCTTCCGCGCCTTCTTCCTCGACTCCCGAGTCTTCGCCTGCAGCCTCGTCTTCTTACGTTTGCGCCGTCGCTTGATTTCTTTTTGCCGTTCGCTTGCCATCTAACCTCTGTGGGGCGGGCCGCCGTGGCCGCCGATCTCGTTTTCGTATTTCATTCTTAGTCCAGCGGGACCGTCCGTTCCACCTTTGCACCGGATTCGAGATGGATTCCAGCCGAGGTCGCGAACGGCTTGCCCTTGCCCGACCGATTTTCCACGTAAGCGTCGTAGTCGCCCGGCTCGAGTTTGAACCGATGCTCGCTGCCCGGGTCGCTTTCGGCAACTTTGGTCTGCGTGCCCGCGCGCAAAATCACCACGCGGGTCGAATTGTCGATCGGAATTTTCGACATCACCGGCTGCACCAGCAACTCGGCCTTCACAACTTCGTCGAGCGTCAGTTGCGCGCGATGCCCCGGCGCGAGCGGCACCGCATGCCAGTCGTAACCCTGCGGCGGCGCATCGACGTGCACGTCCACCTGGCTCGGCGCGAACAGGTACTTGTCCCCCGAAATAAAGCTGGCGACCTTGGTATGCGGCGAGTCAGTGGTGGTTACTGTCACGCCAAACCCGGGATCGTTACCGGTCTTGTCCTTGACGCTGACCTGCAGCACGGCGACGTTCGCGATCATCACGGTATGAGTGCGCCCAGCCTCGATCTGCACGCCATCCTTGACGATCTGCCCGCCCACAATCGGCAGCACAATTTTGTACTCACCCGGCGCAAGAGCAATCGACGATCCCGCGGTAACCTGCCCAGCTTCTTTGCCATTGGCCGCAATCACATGCGCCGGATTTTTCGCCCCGGCCCCGTCATCACCCATCACATCGAGCTTGAGATTCCCGGTATTCGCCGCATGCGCAATGGAAACAATCGCAAGCAAAGCCACAACAGCAACGAGTCGAATCAGTCTCATTTCTGTCCCGAGGACGTGATGGGCGTAATCGCGACCGAGACCGCCCCCCAAATTCCGTCCCGCTTGGCAAAGACCCGCAGGAAGCGTTGGTCGATAGCGATGCACCCGTCCTCCATCCCAATTTGCAGACGCCCCCGGCTTATGCCTGTGGCTCCGAAGACATGCACGTATTGCTCGCTGAATATGACCGACTCAACCCCCTCCGCCGAAGGATTGATCATTAGTAACGCCTTGGTGATGGGTTCGCCCAAGACCGTCAAACCAGTGAAGTCATCCGCGAGGATATGAGCCAGCGGCGAGCGCTCACGACGCCGATACGCCTCGTTCCACTGGTTATCAAGGCGCATAACCTGCGCTCCATCGTCTGCTTGTGTCCCCATGATATGTCCTCAGCGGATCAGAGGTCCGTCAGATCGACGAAACCCTCCTTTTTCCCGCGCGCGATCGCATTATCGACGAGCTTCCAGAAGCGCTTGTTCTGAGACAATGCCAACGCTTCGAGGTCGGTGTCCTCAGTGATCGGAACCAGCGCGGCGCATGGCCGGCCGTTCTTGGTGATCACGACCGATCCGCTCCTGGGCAGCTCCTTAACGTAGCGGCTAAACCGCGTCTTTACCTCGCGAAGGTTTTCGATCTTCATATGATTACCTTTATTCCTCCGATGAACAGTTGGTTGCCGCGCTTACGTCCAATCGCGTCGACGAGCACCAGGCCCTTTTCAACCCGGTAGAAGACGCGCAAAACGCCGCTCCGAAACTCGAACTCGGACTGCCCGGAGGGCCGCGTCAAGCGGAAGCGATTTTTGTTTTCCACCGTCGCATCATCTTCGCCGAGCGACGCCAGCATTTCAGTCCTTAGCCGCGAACGCTCGGCGGCGCTAAGCGCCTTGAACTGTCGCACCGCGTCAGGGCCGAGCTTAACGGCTCGCTTCGCCATCAAAAGAGTGTAGTTCAAATTGTGACTACTGACAATTCATCGTCATTTCGCGAGCTCGACCGCCGGTGAATCGGGAACCAGAGAGTCGTGCGGGGATGAACTTTTCAGCCTGACCCTCACGCTCGTGGTGTGCTAAAACTGGACGGATGGACAACCGCCAGAATGCACAAGTGGCCGCCATTAAAGTGGGGCGGGCCGCCGTGCCCGCCCTCCTTCCGTCAAAAACAACTTTTGACGGAACGAAGCTACCGATGGTAGTGCGTGTATCACCTGACCGCTACAGATGGTATGAATCGCCATTTTCGCCTCTTCCGGAGCAGTCACAAATCACCCCAATCGCCCGCAACAACGCTCCCGCGCGTACCATTTCCACTTATCCGCGCACCGCGTTAGGTTGTCTCTATGCCCACTTCGAGCGCCCGCATTGAAGCATGGAAGAATGCCTGGGAAAGCCGCGACCCGGCGCGCGTCGTCGCGCTCTACACTCGCGACGCGACTCATCAGAGCGCGCTCATCGCGAAGATTTATCCGGAGCTGCGCCGCCTCTCGCTGCAAGGTCATCATGAAATCGGTGTGTACGCGCGCCGCGGCCTCGAGCGCTATACCGAACTGCGCTTCGAAATCCTCACCGTCACCGAGTCCGGCGATCGCGCCGCGATCGAATACCGGCGTCATTCGAATCTCGACACCGCAAATCCGCCGCACGTGCTCGAGCTCATCGAATGGCGCGACGCACTTATCAGCAACGTCCGCGTTTTCCACTTCGATGCATAGCGGCCAGTGAAACTTTCGACTCGACTGCTCGGCAAGTCCTACCGCTTCCGCTCGGTCAAGGAATTGCTCGCACGCGCCAACGAAGCGCGCTCGGGCGACGAACTTGCCGGCATCGCAGCGCGCTCCGAACAGGAACGAATCGCGGCCAAGACCGTGCTCGCCGATCTCACGCTGAATGATCTTCGCGAAAACCCGGTGGTCGCGTACGATCGCGACGAGGTGACTCGCGTCATCGACGACGCGCTCGACCGCGACGCATTCGCGAGTGTGCGCGGCAAGACCGTCGGCGAGTTTCGCGAATGGCTGCTCGACGACGCTATCACCGGCGACGCAATCCTCGCGACCGGTCGCGGAATCACCGCCGAAATCGCCGCCGCGGTCGCCAAGCTATGCACCAACCTCGACCTGATCACGATCGCGTCGAAGATTCGCGTCGTCACTCACGCGCGTACCACGATTGGCCTCGCGGGACGGCTCTCGACGCGCCTCCAGCCCAACCATCCGCGCGACGATCTCACTGGAATCGCCGCGGCAACTTACGAAGGCCTCGCGTATGCGACCGGCGACGCGCTGATCGGAATCAACCCGTGCATCGACGAGCCCGACAACATCCGCCGTCTGCTCGAACTCACCGCCGACATCATCGATCGCACTGGCGTGCCGACCCAGAACTGCGTGCTCGGCCATATCACCACGCAGATGCGCGCGCTCGAAGCCGGCGCCCCGATGGACATCATGTTTCAAAGTCTTGCCGGTACTGAAAAAGGCAACGCCGGTTTCGGCATCACGGTTGCGATGCTCGACGACGGCTGGTTGATGATTCGCGAGATGGGACGGCTGCACTCGCCCAACCTGATGTACTTCGAGACGGGGCAGGGCTCCGAGCTGTCCGCCGGCGCGCACGAGGGCGCAGACCAAGTCACGCTCGAGGCGCGATGCTACGGTCTCGCGCGACGCTACTCGCCGCTGCTCGTCAACACCGTTGTGGGATTCATCGGCCCCGAATATCTCTACGACGCGAAACAGATCACGCGCGCCGGCCTCGAGGATCACCTGATGGGCAAGCTGCTCGGCGTCCCGCACGGCGCCGACGCATGCTACACCAATCACGCACGCGCCGATCAGAACGATTGCGAGAATCTCGCGGTGCTGCTCGCATCCGCGGGATGCAACTACTTCATGGCGGTGCCGATGGGCGACGACGTGATGCTCTCGTATCAATCGACCAGCTATCACGACGCCGCAGCGCTCCGCGCGGTCCTGAATCTCCGACCCGCCCCCGAGTTCGAGCAGTGGTGCGAGCGTCGCGGAATCCTTCGCGACGGCCGCCCAACGCCTCGCGCCGGCGACGCCCGAATCGTGATGGATCAGCTTTGAGAAAAATCGAATCTGGCGACGAATTCCGACTTCGACACGATGCGCAAATCGACACCGGCGCGACTGGGCCTCGGCCGCGCGGGTCCGCGCTACACCACGGCTGCGATGCTCTCCGTTCGCGCCGACCATGCGCGCGCGGTTGACGCAGTCATGACTGAAGTCGCGCGCGACTGGCCAAAGCGCAACGGTCTGCTCGAAGTGCACTCGCAAGCCGCGACCCGCGAGGACTACATTCGCTATCCCGAGCGCGGGCGGCGTCTGACCGACGCCGACGCGCGTCGCGTCGCGCGGCTGAAGCCGCGCGGCCGCAGCCGCGGACAGTCGGCGATGCCGACGGTCCTGCTATGCGTCGGCGACGGACTCTCGTCCTCCGCCGTCGAGAAAAACGCCGCGCCGCTGATGCGCGCGCTTACGCGCTCGCTCGCCGCGCGCTACCGCCTCCTCAATCCGATCTTCGTGCGCAACGCGCGCGTCCGGATCGAGGACCATCTCGGCGAAATCCTGCGCCCCGATGTCGTCTGCATGATCGTCGGCGAGCGTCCCGGCCTCGTCACGGCCGAGAGCCTGAGCGCATACGTGATTTACCGTCCCACTCTCAAATCTATCGAGCCCGACCGCACCGTGATTTCAAACATTCATCGCGGCGGTATTCCAATCGCGGAGGCCGCCCGCAAAATCACAGCGCTGATCGCCGACACAATCAAATTCCAGGCCTCCGGCGCCGCCCTCGCGCAACGAACTTCGCCTGCCGCGACCGTTGAACCGCTGGCGCCCGCGCATCCGAAAAACTACGCTTGAAAATAGTCATGTCAGATCGTGAATCAATACTCGCTGCCAACCGCGCCTTTTACGACGCCTTCGAAAGTCTCGATGCGGAAAAAATGGAAGCGGTCTGGCTGAAAGACCCGCGCATCATTTGCATCCATCCCGGCCATCGCAAACTCTCCGGATGGGGCCCGATCATGGCGAGCTGGGAGGCCATCCTCGACAACGTGTTCGAGATGAAATTCGAGCTCGGCGAAATCGAAGTGATGATCAGCGGCGACCTCGCAATCGTGGTCGTCGAGGAAAACCTGACCCAGCGCGGCTACGACGGCACGCAACGCGTGAACGTGCTCGCCACCAATGTGTTCGAGCGCGTCGGCAACGCCTGGTTCATGGTGATGCATCACGGGTCGCCGGTGGTCGCGACGCCCGACGACGAACCGCCGCTGCAATGATGCGAGGAGAAAGATTCAGACGATGCTCAAGCGGGTTGACCGGGTTCAAATTGCGGTTGCGAACAACAATGCGGCCGAAAAGGTCGTCGAGGAAGCCTTCGGCGGAGCGCTTGTCCGTCGCGACAAGGCGGCGCCGATCGCAGCGAAGCGATCCACGATGCAGGCTGGTTCAAGCCTGATAGAACTTCTCGAACCCGATGGCGCGGGCCCGGTCCAGGATTTCGTCTCGAAGTGGGGCAGCGGATTATTCGGCGCAGGATTTTCAGTGGACGACCCCGACGCCGCCGCATCATCGGCTAACGAAGTGCGGCGTCAACTTCGCGCAATCCGCGGGACAACTGTATCTCGACCCCGGCGCGACCTTTGGAATGCGCACCGTCATTTCGCAGCATCACGAACGCGCACCCGTAGGTGCGATCAAATGGATCTACGAAGTGACCAACGTCGTCCGCGATTGGAAGGCGGCCTCCGACCATTACGCACGCATCTTCGATCTCGACGCGGCGAAGTTCAGCCCGATCACGAGCAAACAGTTCGGCTACACCGGCACGCTCACGCTGTTCGATCCTCCCGCGCGCCTGGACCGGGTCGAGATCTCGCAAATCACCGACTCGAACCTCGCGATGGGCCGCTTCCATCAACGCCGCGGCGATTCGCTCTACATGTTCTTCGTCGAGACCGACGACGTCGGCGCTCTCGAACAACGCCTGCAAGCGCGCGGCTCCCGCTTCGCCGCCCACACCCGCGACGAAGCCGGGCTTGCGGAACTCTTCATCCACCCATCAGCGTTCTTAGGCGTACTGATCGGCGTGAGCCGCACCGAACACGCCTGGACCTGGTCCGGCGACCCCGATCGAGCCAAGCGCGCCGCGAAAGCGCGCGCGCTGAAGCAAGGAACTTAATCGAAATGAAACCCGCCTGGGTTTCAAGCTTCCTTGGGCAGAGGTAACCCCTGCACCTTAGTATCAAGAACTACTTCGCGTCCTTCATTGCGCGCACGAGAATTGCTGCGAGCTCGGGGCGCGTGAATTCCGGCGGCGGGGCTTCTCCCGCGCGCAGCATCTCGCGGACTTTCGTGCCCGACAGGATCACGCGGTCAGCGTCTGAATGAGGACAGGTCTTGAACGACGCCATCGAGTTGCACCGCTTGCAGTAGAAGGTGTTCTCGAACATCAGCGGCGTGATCCCGAGTTCCTCTGGCTTGAAGCGCTCGAAGATCTTCTGCGCGTCGTAGCTGCCGTAGTAATTGCCGACGCCGGCGTGATCGCGGCCGACGATGAAGTGCGTGCATCCGTAATTGCGCCGCGCGATCGCGTGCAGAATCGCCTCGCGCGGGCCGCCGTAGCGCATGTGCGCCGGGAACACGCCGATCATCGCGCGATCCTTCGGGTAGTACGCGTCGAGCAGTACTTTGTAGGTCTCCATCCGGACCGCGGCGGGCACGTCGTCGCCCTTGGTCTCGCCGACCAGCGGATGAATCATCAGGCCGTCGCAGATTTCGAGCGCCGCTTTCTGAATATACTCGTGCGCGCGATGGGTCGGGTTGCGAGTCTGGAAAGCGACGATCTTTTTCCATCCACGCTCGCGAAACGCCGCGCGCGTCTGCCGCGGCTCGCGCGGAAATTCCAGGAACGTGCGCCCCGGTATCTCCTCGATCAGCGTGACCTTGCCCGCGAGGCAGTACGGCGGCATCGAGGTGACGTTCTTCGCGCCCGGATGCGCGTCCTCGGCGGTGCCGAAAACGTTTTGCGCTTCGTTCTTGCGATCGACTTTGTAGATTTCCGCGAGCTTGAGAATCGCCAGCCGCTTGCCATCTTCGGTCGCGAGCGCGATCTCACTCCCGGTCTTGAGCGACTTCGCGATCGCCTCATCGACGCCGAGCGTGATCGGAATCGACCACGGCACGCCCGACGCCAGCCGCATCTCGTCGCGCGAGCGAATGTAATCCGCCTCGCCCATGAAGCCGGTGAGCGGCGAGAACGCGCCCGTCGCGAGCATCTCGAGATCGGCGATGTCGCGCGCGTTGAGTGTGACGCTCGCGAGTTTCGCCGCATGCGCCGCCAGCGCGGCGCGCTCGGAGGCCGGCGCTTTCAGATCGACCAGCTCGCCGCCGCCGTGCGCCGAGATTGCGTCGTCGCGCACGCTCATCGCCGTGCTCCCTTGTTGATGTAGTTCAGCTCTTCGAGGCGCCCGAGCAACTTGCCCAGGCTCTGCTCGACGGTTTCGGTGCTGCTATCGACGACCAGTTCGGGCTTCAGCGGTTCTTCGTACGGGTCCGACACGCCGGTGAAGGATTTGATCTCGCCGGCCAGCGCCTTCTTGTAGAGTCCCTTCACGTCGCGCTCGACGAGTTTGTCGATGGTGCATCGCACGTACACTTCGAAGAAGCGCTCGTGATTGCGCCGCACTTCGTCGCGCACGTCGCGGTAGGGCGAAATCGCCGCCGAGATCGCGATCACGCCGTTGCGCGCCAGCAGATGGCAGACGTAGCCGATCCGCCGGATGTTGATGTCGCGATCCTCCTTGGAAAAGCCGAGCCCCTTGGAGAGGTTGGTGCGGACTTCGTCACCGTCGAGGATTTCGACGCGATGCGCGCGTTTGCGCAATTCTTCGGCGGCCAGGTTCGCAAGCGTTGATTTTCCCGCCCCGGACAGGCCTGTAAACCACAAGGTAAACCCTTGATCCATCGGCTAAAACTGATGCTCCTTAGGAATAGATTACTTACTGAACTCTACAAGTTACTTAATCTTATCGGATGACACAAGGCCGCCAGTTAATCGCCCTGGATGCGTTCATGCATGGGAAATCGGCAAGTTCAGATGAATCGCCAGCGCGGCGGGCGAGGCGAAGATTTCTTTGGCGCCGGCCGCGAGCAATCGATCGCGAGCGCTGTCGGTCGGCGCGATTCCGTAAAATCGGACGCCGCAACTTTGCGCGGCGCGGAGGTCGGCTTCGCTGTCGCCGACGAATGCGGCGTCGGATCGATCGACGGAAAATGATTCGAGTGCGCGAACCAACATGTCGGGCGCCGGCTTGAGTCCGAGCAGTGTGTCGCGCCCGACGATCGCATCGACGGACTCGACGCCGTGCTGCTTGAACCATCGCGAGACCGTTCTCGACGAGTTGGACGTTACGATCGCGACCGCGGCGCCGCTCTTCTTCAGAGCCGCGAGTATTTCGATTGCGCCTTCGAGCGGTTGCGCGCGATCGACTCCCGCCAATTCGAGTTTCTCGATTATGTCGGAAGCGTGCCGCAGCGTTTCGGTCACTTTCGGCTGGTCAGAGTCGTGGAGCATCAGCGTGCGGTAGGCGTCGTAGAGCGGGAGATTGCCGCGCGGGATTCGTGCGAAGAGTTCGTCGGGCGCGCCGACGGAGCGCAGGTAAGGTTCGAGGATGAGCCGGCCGCCGGCCCAATCGACCTCGGGCTCGAGCCGCGCGATCGTGTTGTCGAAATCGAACATCCAGAGTTTGTACATCACGGATGAACGCGCACCGTGGTCGCGTAGCCGTCGAACTCGATTGTCGCGCGCGACGGATTTTCCGCGTAGCCGGCGAGCAGCTTGAATGCCTCCGCCGTTGCGAGCATCGCGATAAAGTCCGCGGCTTCTGCGCGCGTGCCGATTCGCGGCGTCGATGGTTCGAGCGCTGTGCGCGTCGGGAATCACCAGAATTTTTCCTGGCGCGTCGAGCCGCGCGATTACCAATGCTCGCACATCGCGATCGTTCGCGATCTCATCCGCGATTTTTCGCGCTGCTTCGCTTCCGATGATCACCAGTGCCAAATCGAACGTCGATTGATCTGCAGTGACATAGTCGAGTTCAGATCGGTTGCGGAATCGGCTTATCAGGCTGATCGATCCGACGCCTGCGCCGACCAGGTACGCGAGCGGCGCTTCGATGTCGCGCGCGTCGCCCACGAGCAGTATCCGCGCGGCGAGCAGGCGTTCCTGGCCGCGGCCGCCGATGTGCGGCACGATTATCTGGCGGCTGTAGCGATCGATTTGCGCGTCAGTCAGGGTCATCGCGCGCTGCGTGACCTACTCGATCACGTTCTTTTCGATTGGCTCGACGGTGACGCCGGTGCTGCGCAGCCACGTCAGCGCGCGCTCGATCTGATCGGTAGCTGCCTTCGAACTCGACCGCGACCAGGCCCATCTCCTCGGACACGCTGGCGCCGCGGATATTGAAAACGAGATCGAACTTCTTCACCAGCTGGTAAAGGATCGGCTCCTTGATCAGCGTGCGCGGATAGCTCAGGTAGTAGCGTTCGTGGATACGTTCCATTTGCGGTTATTTGTTTTTCCACTTGGCGATAACTTGTTGCAGGCGCTCGCGACGCCATTCCTGCCATCCGATCCACAAATTCGTCGAGAGATACTTGTCGCCGAAGTCGGCAGAACACGGTGACGATCGTGCCTTCGCGAATCGATGCGCGCCAGCTTGAGCGCCGCGATCATCGCAGCCCCCGACGATTGCCCGACCAGGATGCCCTCGGTCTGCCCGAGCGCGTACACCATCTCGTACGCCTCCTCGGTGCCGACCTGGATTTTGTCGTCGAGCTCTTTTTCGTGATAGATGCCCGGCACGATCGAGCTCGCCATGTGCTTGAGGCCCTCGAGCCCGTGCATCGCGTCGTCGGGCTCGACCGCGATCACCTTGATCGCGCGATTCTTCGACTTGAGAAATCTGCCGGTGCCCATCATGGTGCCGCCGGTGCCGATCGCCGCGACGAAATGCGTCACCTCGCCGCGCGTCTGACGCCAGATTTCCGGGCCGGTGGTTTCGAAATGCGCCAGCGAGTTGGCCTCGTTGTTGTACTGGTCGGGCTTGAAGTAGCGCTCCGGATTTTCGCGCGAGCATCTTGCGGCACATGACGATCGCGCCGTCGGATCCTTCCATCGGATCGGAAAAATGAATCTTCGCGCCGTAAGCCTCGACGATTTTCTTGCGCTCGCGGCTCACGTTCGACGGCATCACCAGCTCGACCGGATAGCCGAGCGTCGCGCCGAGCATCGCGAGCGCGATTCCGGTGTTGCCCGAGGTCGAATCGAGGATCACCTTGCCCGGCTTCAGCTTGCCGTTCGGCGATTCCGACCTCGAGCATTTTCTTCGCCGGCCGATCCTTGACCGAGCCGCCGGGGTTGAAGCCCTCGAGCTTGGCGAAAATCCGCACGCCCGCGGGAATCAATCCCGCAGTCAGCCGCGTGATCTCGAGCAGCGGCGTGTTGCCGACCAGATCGAGCACGCTGTCGCGCGCCCGACCGGAACGATCTCACTCAACGGCACGACGCGCTCGCGCGCGTCGAGCGCGAGTCAGCGTCCGCCGGCAATCGCGGGAACGATTGAGATGTCGTCGCCATCCTTTACCTTGGAGTTGATCGCATCGAGGAAGCGGATGTCGTCGCCGTTGAGATAGATGTTGACGAAGCGGCGGATGTCGCCTTTTTCGTCGAGCAGCCGCTCGCGCATCCCCGGATGGCGCCGTTCGAGATCTTCGATGACCGCCTTAATCGATGCGCCGTCGGCCGGGACTTCGTCGACGCCCGCCGGTGAACCTGCCGAAGTGGAGTTGGAACTCTGACGCGTACTGCCATGATTGGGGACTAGCCTCCTGGTTGAATTCTTACACTTATGCTCGCCGCATAGCGCCAAGCAGAGTCTCAAGCGGCGCTGTCGGCGTGTGCGTTTTCCGTTCGTCAGCCGATCGAACAGCGCGTCGAATTCCTTCAGCCGCGCGTCGATTATCGACGGCTGCTCGATCGCGCTCGCGACCGCTTCGAGCGTCTTGTAGCCGTTGCCGGTAATCGCCAACGACCACCGTCTCGTCGGGCTTGATGCGTCCCTGCTTGATGCAGCTTGATCGCGACCGCGAGCGTGGTGCCGCCGGCGGGCTCGGCGAAAATTCCCTCGGTGCGCGCGAGCAGTTTGATCGCGTCGATGATTTCCGGGTCGGTGGCGACGTCGCCCCATCCGCCGGAATCGCGCACCGCCTTGAGCACGTAAAAGCCGTCGGCGGGATTTCCAATCGCGATCGACTTCGCGATCGTGTCGGGCTTCACCGGCGTTATCAGGTCGGTGTGCTTGTGCAGCGCGTGGATCACCGGCGCGGAGCCCGCGGCCTGCGCGGAATGAATCTTGAACTCGCCGCCCTTGATCAGCCCGACTTCCTTCAACTCCTTAAATGCCTTCGCGACCTTCGGCAGAATCGTGCCGCCCGCGGTCGGCACCACGATGTGATCCGGCAGGCGCCAGCCGAGTTGCTCGGCGACTTCGAAGCCGAAGGTCTTTGCGCCCTCGGTGTAGAACGGGCGCAGGTTGATATTGACGAAGGCCCAGCCGTACTTGTCCGCGATCTCGCTGCACAGCCGGTTGACGTCGTCGTAGTTGCCGCGAATCGTGATGACCTTGCGCGCCGTAGATCGTCGAGCCGACGACTTTTCCCGCCTCCACGCCTTCGGGCATGAAGATGTAGCATTGCAGTCCCGCGCGCGCCGCGTGCGCCGCGACCGCGGTCGCCAGGTTGCCGGTGCTGGCGCACGACACGGTGGTGAAGCCGAACTCGCGCGCCTTGGTGATCGACGACCGAGACGACGCGGTCCTTGTACGACAGCGTCGGATGATTGACGGTGTCGTCCTTTATATAGAGATGCTTGAGGCCGAGTTCCGCGCCGAGGCGCTTGCAATGCAGCAGCGGAGTGAAGCCGGAGTTGGGGCCGACGACGTCGTGCTCGTTGAAATCGACCGGCAGCAATTCGCGATAGCGCCACAGATTGTGCGGGCGCTTCTCGATCAGCGAGCGCGAGATCGCGGCGCGAATCCGCGCGTAGTCGTAGGTGACCTCGAGCGGACCGAAGCACGTCTCGCAGACGTGGAGCGGACTTATCGGATACTCCTGGCCGCACTCGCGACATTTCAGATTGGTGATGTAGCTCATCGTTTCCTCGTTTCGTGTTACTTGCCCGTGCGCATCCGACTTCGTGATGCTCCAGCTTCGAAGCACCGCAGCCGCATCCCGGGCGCGGACTGACCCCCGTAATACGCACCCGGCTGGGCCGGACGCGTCGTATGTGAGAATTTTTCCTGAGAGTAACGGCCGTCTGCGCGCGCGAGGCGCGCATCGCCTCGCCGGCCTGCATCTCGCCGATCGCGCCCGCGACCGGACCGACGATTCCCGCCTCGCGGCAACTCTGGATTTCGTCTTCGTCGGGCGGCGTCTCGAACACGCATCGGATGCACGCGGTCTCAGTGGGAATCACCGTCATCGCCTGCCCGGTCATCCCGACTACGCCGCCATAAACGAACGGCGTCCGCGTCGCGACACAGGTATCGTTGATCAGAAATTTCGCGGCCGGACTGTCAGTCGCGTCGATTACGAAGTCATGTGCGCGCGACGAGACGCGCCGCGTTGGACGCGTCGAGCGCGACGCGCATGCCGTCTCAACCTTGACGTCGGGGAATCGCTCGCCGAGCCATCGCGCCGCCGCCTCCACCTTTGGCGTGCCGATATCGCGAGTCGCGAAAGATCACCTGGCGCGCGAGATTCGACAGCTCGACCGGGTCGGGATCGACGAGCGTCAGCCGCCGCGCGCCCGCACGCGCGAGCGACCACAATGCGGGGACGCCAAGTCCTCCGACGCCGACGATCAGTATTCGATCCGTTGCCACTGTCTTCGCGCATCTCCCACTCGTCGAGAGTGCAACGCGGTCAGTGCTGATGATCGGTCGGTGAAAAATCCTGCGAGGACGGTAAGACGAGGGATTAATACTCTCGCCTTATCTTCCAGGAGACTCTCACGCGGAGACCCCCTGCAGGAGTTAGCACCAGCACCCATCACGGGCCGGTTGCTGCGGCATCAGCGGGCCATGTCCCTCCGCCGCTCTCGATAAGGCTGCAATCGTTTGCAGTTGCCTAACGGTAATATGCGAACGCGTGCGTTGTCAATCGACCAACCAATCGGTCAGCGCGATGCTGAATACTTTCGTTTGCTACTCCACGCGCATTTATCTATGTTCGCCGCAACGTTTTCGGGGGACCTTTTGGCGGGGAATCGAATCTCGCAGAGCCGTACGCGCGATCTTGCGACGAACAGCGTTAGGAGATCGACTATGACCTCTCGATGGGCGGGGCTGGCTGTTTGTCTGTTTATTGCGCGGCTGCGGGGATGTCACTTTACACGGCAGGATGCGATCCCTGCGCATACGTGTTCCACCACCCTGCCATCATAGGCCAACTCCGACCTCTTCGCCAACGCCGGCCCCGAATGCCTGCGTGCCGTCGAGCTCTCTCGCGGTGTTGGTCCAAGGCAATAATGTCGACTGCCTACCTCCCACAGGGAAGCTGGGGCTCAGGAACAACGACGGGAGTTAAAGTCGTACCGATTGAAACCAAGCAGTGGTATCGGCACCGGCGGTGCCGCCGACACCGATTAGCGACCGGCAGCGTTACCGAATTCCTGCGCATCTAACTCCACTACCGGCAGAAACGGTATGCGTCGCGCAACGATACTGATGTTTATCCTGATTAACGGCACCACTCTTTACCAGCACCGTTCACCAGCGGCGCGACCGGCACTGCAAAGTTTTACCGGCGGCTCTTGCGATGAACTGCGGCGTGGTGGTGGATTCGATCAACCAATAAGGCCTTGATCACGGTTGGCCTGTCAGACTGGCGGGCCGGGCGGTTACCAATTCCTCGACCTCGGCGGCAATACCGACTTTGAATCACCCATTCCCGCCGGAGGCGAGACTTCTGAAAACATCTTCGATCGATCCCGTCCGCCACTTGGTGTTGTCACCGAATGAGGAGGGTCGCTTTACCAACTCGTTAATATCAGCACCCCGACGGCCGCGTTGTTCAACAATGTCGACTTTGCAGACCGGCGGCGCTCCGGACTCGGCTGGCGAAGATTGCACGACCGGGATTGCCCTGTCCACCGCTCGAATTCACGGGCAACCTGTTCATTGCCGATCTGACCCAGGCGATCGTTCACGCCAGGGACGCCCGGCACATGGACGGACACCGCCAGCCAAACTCAGGATCTTTCCCGAGTTCGACAGACTTCGCGGCCGGTACTAACGGTATTGCCGTCGCACCCGGCACGCAACTCGGGATAGTAACCGGTGAGTTTGGCGGCAACCTTGAAGGCGTCATCCAGTTGCCGGCCACCTCGGGCAGCGGGCGTCCCAGCGGTCGTCGATTGGGTTTCGTTCATTGTGCCCAACCGCCCTAACGAGAGCGCGTGGTCGCAGGGATTCGATCCTCATACGGTGACGGCGTATGTCAGTCCCGAACAGCAAAAAGGCATTCGGCTGTGTTGGAGAACGGCGACTTCAGCTTCCTCGCCGTGGTCGATCTCCAGGGGCTGCTGAGCGCGCCGCGAACGGGCCACGTCGGTGACCGAGCCGCTCCCGGCTGGTCTGGTGACGTTTATCGCGGAGTAGCAGCTAGCGCGCGCCGATCAGCAGTTCGGCGATCTGGACGCCGTTGAGCGCGGCGCCCTTGCGCAACTGGTCGCCGACGACCCAGAAGTTCAGCGCGTTGGGGCAGCTGAGATCCTCGCGGATTCGGCCGACGAAGCAGTCGTCCTGGCCCTCGACCAGGATCGGCATCGGGTAGCGATTCTGCGCGGGATCGTCGAACAGCCGGATTCCCGGGAAATGCGCGAACGCCTCGCGCGCGTCGGCCGCCGCAATTTTCGTCTCGGTCTCGGCGTTGACGGAAATCGAATGCGCGGTGAAGACCGGCACCCGCACCGTGGTCGGCGAAATCATCAATTCGGGCTGGTCGAGAATCTTCCTGATCTCGTTGACCAGCTTGATTTCCTCGCCGGTGTATCCGCCCTCGACAAATTTGTCGATATGCGGAATCAGGTTGAACGCAATCTGATGCTGAAAAAATTTCGGACTTGATCGCCTCGCCCTTCGACCACGCCATCGTCTGCTCGCGCAGCTCCGCGACACCGTTCACGCCCGCGCCTGACACGGCCTGGAAGCTGGTCGCGACCACGCGCTTCAAACGCCCGAGATCGTGCAGCGGCTTCAGCGGCATCACGGTGACGATCGTCGTGCAGTTCGGGCATGCGACGATTCCCTTGTGACGGCGCGCGGCGGCGGGGTTGATCTCGGGCACCACCAGCGGCACGTCGGGGTCCATGCGAAACGCGTTCGACTTGTCGATAACGATCGCGCCCGCCTTGACCGCGATCGGCGCGAACTCGCGCGATTGCTCGGATCCCGCCGAGAACAGGACGATATCGATGCCCTTGAACGAGTTGGCGTCGAGCTTCTCGACCGGGATCGACTCGCCGGCGAACGTCACGGTCTTGCCCGCCGATCGCGCCGACGCATACGCGCGCAGCTCGCGAACCGGGAACTTGCGCTGTTCGAGAATTTTCAGCGTGGTCTGGCCGACGGCGCCCGTCGCACCAATCACCGCAATTCGTTGTCCACTAGCCATCGCGCGATTCTACCGTGATGCAGCCATTGGAGTGAATAGCCGGTTCAGACGTTTCGCGACAGCCAGTCGCTGACCAGCGCGAACACTTCATCTGATGCCTCCGCCAATCCGTGGCCGACGCCCGGCAAAATCTTGATCGTCTTCGGCTCGCCCGCGCGATCGTAAAGCGCCTGCGAACTTTCGTGCGAAAGAATCGTGTCCGCGCCGCCATGAATCAGCAGCAGCGGCTTTGGCGCCAGCTCGCCCGCCACGTGCGCGCCCGCGAGCTGACTCGACAGCGCAATCACGGTGGTGACGATCGGGCTCAGCGTGCCCGCGTTGATCGCGACCGCGCCGCCGAACGAATGCCCAATCAGCGCGACGCGTTCATTGCCGATTCCGCCGAGGAACGTCAGCGCCGCCATCGCGTCGACCAGGCATTCGCCGAACTCGTTGGGCGCGCGATAGTCGAGCCGCGCAATCGTGAGTCCGCGCTTCGGCATTTCGAGCCCAAGCCGCGGATAGAGCATCGAGGGACCGTCGAATCCGCCCATCGCGCCGCTGACGCACAGCACGGCGCGCCCCTTCTCCGGCGCCGAATGCAGCATCAGCGGAATCGCGCCGCGCGTCGTCGCAATCGTAATCTTGCGCGCGCCCGCGATCTCATCCCCCGGCTCAACGCCGGTAATTCTGAGAGTGACTCCTTCGTCCACTGTCAACCGCCCGCGTTCGATTGTACGTGGGGCGAGCGGAATCGCCGAGCATTCGCATTCCGTAGCGAATCATCGCGGCGAGCCGCTCGACGCGCGTCAGCAATTCGGCCTGCTCTTCGCGCGGCGCGTCGGCCAGTTCAGCGGCAACGGCGGCGAGGTTCTCGCGCATCAGTTGCACCGCGCGCTCGAGGTTTTCGCGCTCGGGGATGCGCGCGCGAGCTTTGCGCCGCGCCTCCTGGATCTCCGCAAAATCGATTATCTCGGCCATCTGCGATTCACGTCTTCACGCGATTATCGCGCATCAGGGCCGCGCGTGGAAACCACGACAAACTATCTCAATTTCTTGCCCGCGCGACGCTTCTCCGCGAGCGTGCGATGCCCCCCGTCGGCGACCCATCGCATCTGCCGCGCCATCCCGTTGAGAATCTCGACCTCGCGCGCCGTCAATCCGCTGCGTCCGAAAATCTCGCGGATCGCGAGCATGATATGGTCCGGGTTGTCGTCGGGAATAAAGCCGATCGAAACCAGCGCCTCCGCCATCCGCTCGAGCATCGGATCGCTAACCGATGCGGCCACAAACTCGGGCGCGCGGCCGGCTGCACCGCCGCAGTCGCCGCCATCATCAATTCGTACGCGACGACCATCACCGCCTGCGCGAGATTGAGCGACGGATATTCGGGCGCGGTCGGAATTGTGACCAACCGATGGCAGAGCTTGAGCTCGCGATTAGTCAGCCCGCGATCTTCGCGGCCGAAGACGATCGCGATTTTGTTTGTGTCGGCCAGCGCGTCGAGTTCCGCCGCCGCCGGACGCAGCGGAGTCGCGCGGCTGCGATAACCGCCGCGGCGGCTGGTCGTGCCGACCGCGAGCGAGCAATCCGCGAGCGCATCGGCAAGATTGGGATAGACGGTCGCGTTGGCGAGGAGGTCGTCGGCATGCACCGCCATCTTGACGGCCTCGCGATCGTTCAGCGGCCCGCGCCCGACCAGGCGAAGATCGTCGAAGCCCATGTTCTTGAGCGCCCGCGCCGCCGCGCCGATATTGCCCGCCGATTGCGGACGATAGAGCACGAACGCGAATTTTTCGGGCGACGCCATCCTCTGGTTATGCGACGTGGTGGTCGAAGCAAGCAACCTAACCCCTAACCCCTTCCCGAGCGGGAAGGGGAACCGGATAGGTGAGCAAATGGCGTCCTCGCATTTTGCGATTAGTACTAAGGTGCAGGGGTTACCCCTGCCGAAGGAAGCATGAAACCCACCGCGGGTTTCATTACAATGAAGTTCCTACTTATGAAGATTATCTCCTTCGGCGACGTGCACATGGCGACGCGCAATCTCGACCGGATGGGCGAGGCGATGCGCGATTGCGATCTGGTGATCCTGTCCGGCGATCTCACCAACTTCGGCGGCGTCGACGACGCGCGCAAAGTGATCGCCGACGTGCGCCGCGCATGTCCCGCCGTGCTCGCGCTGCCGGGCAATCTCGACCAGCGCGAGGTGATCCCGTTTCTCGAAGCGGACGGAATCGCGCTGCATGGCAAGGGACTGGTGACGGGCGGGGTCGGCATCTTCGGATGCGGCGGGTCGAACATCTCGCCGTTCGGCACGCCGACCGAGTTCACCGAGGACGAAATCTACGCGACGCTGCGCGCCGGTTACGACTTCGTGCGCGACGTGCGTCCGCTGCTGATGATTTGTCATCCGCCGCCGTTCGACACCAAATGCGATCGAATCCGCAGCGGCCAGCCGGTCGGCAGCACCGCCGCGCGCCAATTTATCGAAGAGGTGAAGCCCGACGTTTGCATCTCGGGCCATATCCACGAATCCGCCGGCGTCGATCGGATCGGCCCGACGCAGATTTTCAACGCAGGCCCGTTCAAGGGCGGCGGCTATATAGTTGTACGCACGATTGACGGGCGCGAGGGGCTGGACGCGAGGCTCGAATTTCTTTGACGTGCCGGCAATGTCGCGCGTCGACCAATCAGTTCGCATGTACGCTGGAAAAATCGCCAACGGATGGCCGCTGGTGCTGCGCAACTCGTTCCGGCTACTGTGGCGCTTCCGGCCCGGACGCGCCGCGAAATAGGGCGCACATTTTTTCTCGAAGGGAGATTGTTCTCAGCATGGCTGCGACTGACGATGTTCGCTTGAGGTTCGATCATGTTTCGATCGCGGTGAAGTCGATCGACCGCGCTTACGATTTCTTCGCGAAATATTTTCCGATCAAACTGCGCGGCGCCAAATCGCTCGACGAGCAGGTCAGCGGATCGTTCTACTGGCAGGATTTCCATCTCGGCGGCTTCGTCGTCGAGCTGATCGAGGACCCGCCCGGCAAGCCCGGCTTCGTCACCAAGTTCATCGAGCGGCACGGCGAGGGGATGCATCATTTGTCGATCGAGACCGACGGCCTCGACGCAACTCGTCGCCAATCTGAAAGCCGGCGGCGTGCGCGTCGTCGACGAGCAGAAGTACGATTCGGGCTCCGCGACCGCGTTCATCTCGCCGCGCTCGGCCTTCGGCGCGCTGATCCAGTTCTGGCACACGCCGAATTGGGAGCAGGCGCATCCCAAGCCGGCGCCCGACGGCCTGGCGTATTTCGATCACGTCTCGCTCGCGGTCAAGGACATCGCCGCCGCCTACAAATTTTTCACGACGCTACTTTCCCGGGCACGAAAATCAGCCACGAGATTCACACCAGCAATTCCGAAGGCAACTTCGACCTCGGCCATCTCGAGGTCGCCGGCTTCAAGCTTGAATTCATCCAGAGCCCGCGCGCACAAGCCCGACAACGACTTCGTCGGCAAGTTCATCGCGCGCTACGGCGAGGGGATGCATCACGTGTCGATCGACCTCAAGGATTTCGACGAGACCCGCGAGCGCCTCAAGCGCGACGGCGTCCGCGTGGTGGACGAAAAGCGCAACTGGCGCGGCGAGCGTCAGTATTTCATCTCGCCGCAATCGGCCTTCGGCGTGCTGATCCAAATCTGGGACGGGCTGCAGTGATCGGGGAGCGCTACTATTAAGTACCGATGCCATCCGAATCCGAAAAAAAGAACGTCGCATCTCGAGCCGCCCAAAATCTACATCCCCGCATGCGGCGTGCTGTGCGACATCTTCTGGTGGGCGCGGCGCAATCCTCCCGCCGAAGAGCCGGCGCCGCCGCCCGTGAAAGACGAAACTCCGTGACGGTTTCGCGCTCTTTGATCCGCGCCGTATTCTTCGACGCCGCCGGCACTCTGTTCGAGCCGCGCGAGCCGATCGGACGCACCTACGCCCGCCTCGCGCGCGATTTCGGCCTCGACGCCTCCGAGGACGCCGTCGCGGCCAGTTTTCGCCGTGCTTTCGGTGCGGCGCCCGGCCTGGCCTTCGGACTCGGGCCTTCGCCACGACGAGCTTCGCCGTCTCGAGCGCGCAATGGTGGCGACAGCGCGTCGCGAGACCTTCGCGCCGCTTGGCAAATTTCCCGATTTCGACGCCTACTTCGACGCCCTTTTCGCCTATTTCGCCAATCCCGACCATTGGATTGCCGATCTTGAAGCTGCGCCGATGCTGCAACGTCTAAAAAATGATGGACTCAAACTGGGCGTGATCTCCAACTTCGACTTTCGCCTGTATCGAATTCTCGACGGCCTCGACCTGACCCGTTATTTCGATTCGATTACAATTTCCTCAGAGGCCGGCTATGCCAAGCCGCGGCGCGAGGTGTACGACGCTGCCCTCGCCCGCGCCGGCGTCACCGCGCGATGAGGCGATGCATATCGGCGACTCGGAGCATCTCGACTTCGCGCCGGCGGCGGCGCTCGGCATGGCCGCGGTGCTGATCGATCGCGAGCGCCGGCAAGCCGCGCCGTCGATTGCGGGTCGCACCGCGCGAATTTGCTCGCTTGCCAGCGTCCCTGAGGTTGCGCAAGTATTGGATCTCGCTTGACGTTATCGCCGCGTTATCCTTATTTAAGGCCACAATTTCCCGGGGAACAGCAATTTTGGGGACTAGACAAATGAATCGTCCGCTTTTTTCGCATCGCCTGACGGTGATGCTAACCGCATTTTTTGCACTTGCCTTCACCGCCAGCATCGCCGCCGCGCAGAGCGCCGGACAGCTCGAGAGCGAGCTTTCGAGCCTCTCGGGCCAGATGTCCTCGGCCGAATCCAACGAATCGACCGCCGACCAGGTGATCAGCCACCTCGACGCGCCGAGGGAGACTTCGCCAAGCTCACCTCGAGCGGCAAGGTCGATAAGGGCGCGCTGATACCGCTCTACCGTCAGCTCGAATCGATGCTCGATCGGATGCAAACGGCCTGGTCCAAGAAGAAGGACGATTGCATCAACACGATCGACAACGGCGGGCAATGCGACTACGACAAGCCCGAGCAGTTCGCGTTGCGCGCCGCCTATCCGCTGGCATGGCTGCGGTTCACCGCGGCGACCACTCTGTTCGACGATAACGCCGAGCAATCGAAGAAGCTGCTGAACCAGTCGATCGACGGCTTCACCGCCAGCATGCTCGCGATGCCCGATCCCAACCTGATCCGCGAGAACACGCTCGGCCGCGCCTACTGCGAGCGCGAGTTGGGCAAGTTCGATCACGCCGAATACGACCACGCGATCGCCGACTTCAAGAAAATCATGGAAGACGGCACCGGCACGCAGCAGTACGCGGCGGCTCGACAGGGACTCTGCACGACTTACGCCAAGATGGGCAAGGCCGAAGAGGCCGCCGAAGTATTGCTGCAGCCGAGTCCCGGCCGGAACAAGGGCGAATGTACGGCGAGTTCATGCTTCAGTTGCAGACCTCTGTTCAGCGCCGAAAAAGCGACCAGCGACCCGGCCAAGAAGGCCGAGTATCACAAGCAGATCATCGACGCGATGAAGACCAAGGAGAACGACAAGGAAGGCTGGGCGATCGACGTCTCCGGCGGCGTCCAAGTTCCCGAACAACGCCGTCGAGGAATTCGGCAGCTCGAACGACCCGTTCGAGAAATGGCTGCTCGCCGCGGTACTGCTCTCGCGCAAGGATGAACCCGGCGCGGCCAAGTACTATTCCGAGGCGTGCGACAGCGGAAAATATCCCAAGGCCTGCAGGTTCGCCGCTGATATCTATCAGCGCGAGAAGCGCTTCGACCTGGTCCAGGCGATGCTCACCAAGATCGCAGAGCAAGGCGGCGGCGACGCGGCCCAGGCCGAGTTCTTGGAGTACAGCCTCGATCACGACCGATGGGAGAAGAGCGGCCAGAAGGATACAGCGCTCGAAGATAAGTGGGTGAAGGACGCGAACGATTACCTGCAGAAAGCTCCCGGCGGTGATCATGCCGCCGAGCTGCAGGTGGCGCTGGCCGAGCGCCTGCAGCGGCAGGGCGATCTCCTCGGAGCCGCCAGAGATGTATTCGCAAGGTCAAGGGCGACCCCGAGTTTACCTTCACCGCCAAGTTCAAGGCCGCGGAATGCTACTACAAGATGCTCGTGGGCGCAGGCGCGGCTGCCAAGGACAACAAACGGCGCCCAAGATCGATACCGATCAGCTCAGAAAGCTGGCGGTCGCGGACCTGAACGAATCAATCAAGATGGGACACGACGCCGAGGCAAAGGCTAACACTCCCGCCGCCAAGAAGGCGGTTCGCGAGATTCGCGGCGAAGCGACCTACATGCTCGCTTCGATCCTCGAAGAAGATCAGGATCACGTCGATTACGCGCAGGTCGCGCCGCTGCTGGTAGGCTACGAATCGAACTACCCGATGATGAGCGCGAAATTCCAGGACGTGGTCGATTGGCGCATCACGGCGCTCGATCATCTCGGCCGGTACGACGAAGTTAATACCGACGTTGCCGCACTGGTCGAACGCAGCAAGAGCGACACCGCCAAGCAGGATTTCGTCAAGGGACTTGGAATCGAGTTCTGGAAGGCCGCGCAGGCGGCCAAGGATAACAACGACCAGAAGGCCTACCTCGCCAACGCGAAGTTGACCGTGACCTCATACAAGGGCTTCGCCGACATGGCCGCGTCGGGCAAGATCCCGGTCAAGAACCTGACTGGTACGCTGTCGATCTACGCCCAGGCCCTTCACGCCACAGGCAACGAAGACGAGGCGAACAAGGTCTTCGAAGAGGTCGTGAAGGCCGACCCGGCGTCGCCCGATGCGAACGCGGGTCTCGCGCGACAGAGCGCAAGCCAAGAAGGACTGGAAGGACGCGGTCACGCTGTGGACCACGGTCGAGAGCACGGCGGCCGAGTCCGATCCGCTGTGGTACGAAGCGAAGTACCAACATCGCGGTGATTTACAACGAGCAGGGCAACCGGCAGGGCGCATGCAGCAAGCTGGCGCAGACGCGCGCCGAGCATCCGACCCTGGGCTCGGACGACATGAAGGTCAGATGGGACAAGCTGCAGCGCTCGCTATGCCTCGATCACCAGGGCTAGTAGCAGCTCAGATGCTGAAGAAGATTCACCATGTCGGCGTCGTCGTGCCGAATCTCGACGCGGGATTGAGATTCTGGCGCGACACGCTCGGCCTGCATTTCACCAAGAGCGCCACGATTGAAGAGCAGGGCGTCCGCGCCGCACTGCTCAAGGCGGGCGAGAGCGAGATCGAACTGCTCGAGCCGCTCGACCCCAACAACGCGGTCGGCAAATTCCTCGCGCGGCGCGGCGGCGGCCTGCATCACGTATGCTTCGAGACCGACGACGTCGCCCGCGAGCTCGAAGCGGCGCGCGGCAAGGGGATCCAGCTGATCGATCAGAAGCCGCGCCACGGCCTGGCCGGCATGATCTGCTTCCTGCATCCCAAGGCCACCCGCGGCGTCCTGGTCGAATACGCGCAGCCGCTCGCCGAGTAGAAGAACAGCATGCCGATTTACGAATATCGATGCGCCAGCTGCGACCGCTCCTTCGAAGCGTTCGTCCGCCCCAGCGACGACAGCGCGCAATGCCCACATTGCCACGGCTCGAAGCTCACCCGCGAAATGTCGACCTTCGCGGCCCGCGCCAGCAACGGCGACAGCACCGCCGCAGTCGCATCCGCGATAGCCAATTCCGGCACCTCGAACGGCGGCAGCATGACAGGCGGCGGATGCTGCGGCGGCGGCTGCGGCTGCCACTAGCCGCTTTTCCCTTCCCGCGAGCGAAGCCCCGTAATCCGGTCTCCCTTCCACTTTGCGTTTTTCACTTTCTCACTGGGTGCAGGGGCCACCCGTGAGGAGTGTGAAACGATGGCGGTCTCGCCGCGCAGAGCGATTCCGTCAGCTCTCCTTGCTCGCCTCGAACTCCTTCTTCGCCGAGGCGAGCAGCTCCGGCTCCGCGAGCAGATCGTATGCCGTCATCGCCATCGCTTTTGCAACTCGAATCATTGCATCGTAGCCGCGCTGCGAGTCGGCGTGCGCGACGAACGCATCTTCATGGCAGTTGCCCTCGCCGCGTTTCGAGATCGCGAACGACGGATGTATCGCGGGCATCACGTGACTGACGTCGCCCATGTCGGTGCTGCCGGTCGGCGTGTTCTCGGGCGCCTCGCGCGTTACCGTGCCGAGCGCCTCGCTATGCGCCGCGTAACGATGCGCGATGCTGAGATTGTTGATCAGATTCTTGTAGCCGCCCTCGACGGCGTGCTCGAGGCGCGTCCCGGTCGCCATCGCAGCCGCCTCGGCGCATCGGATCACCCGCGCGCCGATCTCTTTGGCATAGCGGCTGGTCTTCGCGCGCGCCAGGAACAAGCACTCGGCGTGCTCCGGGAATGATATTCACCGCCTGCCCGCCGTCGGTGATGATGCCGTGGATGCGCGAGCCATCGCGCAGATGCAGCCGCATCGCATCGACGCTCTGAAAAGTCTGGATCACCGCGGCCAGCGCGCTCGATCCGTCCCACGGCGCCAGCGCCGCATGCGCGCCGTGACCATGAAACGTGAGCTTGAGATGCTGCGTGGCGAGCGCGGGCATCGTGCAGAATTCCGCGTCGGTCGGATGCGCCATCATGGCCGCATCGACGCCGCGCAGCGCACCGTTTTCGATCAGGATTATTTTCCCGCCGCCGCCTTCCTCGGCCGGCGTGCCGAGAAAAACGATCCGCCCCGGTAGTTTGACCCGCGATGCTCTTCAACCCCGCGACGGCGCTGAGCGCGGCGCCCGCAATCAGGTTATGCCCGCACGAATGCCCATTCGGCAGCGCGTCGTACTCCGCGAGAATCGCGACCGCGGGCCCCTTGCCACCGAACTCAGCGCGAAACGCAGTCTTGAGCCCGCCAACTTCGCGCTCGACCTCGAGCCCCAATTCGGTCGCCGCCTTGGTCAGCAGGCCGGCGGCGAAATGCTCCTGAAACTTCAGCTCAGGATGCTCATGAATTTCGTGACTAAGCGCGACAACTTTGTCGCGGTAGTTGTCGATCGCGCGGGCTATCTCGGCATGAGCGTCCATCGTCGTGCTCCTCTCAATGCGGATAGCACTGTGAGTACCACATTCCTGTCATCCTTGTATGTGGAAGATGAAGCGGAATTGAATGGGGTGGAGCAAAAGCGCGCGGGAGACCGATGTCATTCGCGGAAGGAGTTAGTCCGCTCGTCAGCGTGGATCCCCGCGCGCCCGGAAAGGGCGTATCAACCCGAACAGTCGCCCGGCCCGCAAGAGGCCGCATCGTGCGCAAGGAAGGGAAGGCGCCCATCAGAGGAGGAGCGATGGCACAGGGTGAGGTGATGGTGGGAGTGGATGTGTCGCTGGCGCGGCTGGATGTGGCGCTGTGGCCCGGGGGCGAGAGCTTCAGCCTCAGCAATGACCTGGCGGGAGTGGAACAGGTGCTGAAGCGGATGCTGGAGTTGCGGCCGCAGGCGGTGGTGATCGAGGCCAGCGGCGGACCGGAAGACCTGCTGGTGAGTGAGTTGTGTGCGAGCGGGGTTCCGGTGGCAGTGGTCAATCCACGCCAGGTGCGCGAGTTCGCCCGCAGTCTTGGGCAACTGGCCAAGACCGATCGGCTCGATGCGCTGGTGCTGGCGCAGTTCGGACACTCGGCGCAAAACCATGGGCGGCTTACGCTGACCCAACTGCCGACCGCGGCGGAGGCCGAGCTCAAGGCCCTGGTGCGCCGGCGACGGCAGATAATCGGGATGTTGGTCGCGGAGACCAACCGACGCCTGCGGGCGAGCAAGGTGGTCAAGCGCAGCATCGTGGCCAGCATCCGCGCGCTCAAGCGGAGCCGGGCCGAGCTCGAGCAGCAAGTGCGCGAAACGATCAGGAACTCGCCTGCGCATCAGCAAAAGATCGCCATGCTACAGCAGGTCCCCGGCATCGGCCCGCACTTGGCGCGTACCTTGATCGCCGAAGTTCCGGAACTGGGACAGATCGGACGACGCCAGATCGCCTCGCTTATAGGGGTCGCGCCGCACGCGCATGAAAGTGGCAAGTTCAAGGGCCGGCGCATGATCTGGGGCGGCCGCGCCGGGGTCCGCAGTACGCTGTACATGGCGATGCTCAGCGCCACTCGCTACAACCCGCTGGTGGCTCCCTTTTATCGCCGTCTTGTGGCGCGCGGAAAAAGCAAAAAGCTCGCGTACATCGCCTGTGCCCGCAAACTGCTGGTCATCCTCAACGCGATGTTTCGTGACCGTACGCCCTGGTCCCCCGACCTTGATTTTCAACACAGTCGCTGACAGAGCGAGCAACGCGAGCGGCAGGACATGGCTGCTGGCTTCCGGACAGCTTCGTACGAGCGAAGCCGGTTCCGGTCTCTGAAATCGCGCGCTGCGCGCGCTCCTATGTCACATCGGCCATTCGCGTTTGTAGAACTCGACCATCTCGGCTTCGACGCGCGGCGGGAACTCGAGGCCGTAGCGGGCGAATGATGCGCGCGCCAGATGGCAGAGTTTCTGGAAAAGTTCGATATGCACGTCGCGCATCGCGACGCGGTCATCGTTGCGCACCGACGTTTCGATCCTATCGACCAGCCGCGCGCATTCGGCGCGTTGAGCGGGCGGGAGCAGCTTCGCGCGCGTGAACATGTTGCGATGGAACGCGCGCCGATCCGTTTCCAGCAGCATCAGCGGAACGACCGCCGTCTCGACCAGCAGGATTTCGCCGAACAGGTACGTCTCAATCTGCCCGCGCGCAAGTATTCTCACCGGCCACGTCGCGCCTTGCAAAAGTCCGAGCACGTTGGATTCGAGCGCGTACTTGATTACGGAATCCCCGAGGTCGTCGCCGATTTTGAAGCGCTCGTAGATTTCCGGCGCGCCCCAAAGCCGCTTAACCGCGATGCGCGGCCTCGAAGCAAGCCCGGCTTCCCGCTCGAAGAAGACGTCGAGCTTCACCGGCCCGGCCATCAAACACCCGACGCCGAACACGCCCATGATATCGAGCGACGCCAGGATAGGCGCGATTCGTTCGATGACGCCGCGCCGGCCATTCCACACCTCGTCCCAGGCGCTCTCGACGACGGATAGATGCAAATCGATATCCGAATACGCGTCCGCGGAACCGTCGGCGAGGCTTCCTTCGAGCCATCCGGCAGGGAAGCGCGCATCAGCCGAGAAAATCGCGTACCGCGCGATCGATCATCTCGCCGCGTCGCACTCGCAAACGGAACATCATCGCTCATTGGGCACCGTACCGAAAGTGAAGGTAAACGCGCACGCGGAGACGGTGTGATAGTTCATCCCCTTATGCAGGAAATCGCGCTCCAGCTCGCCGCTTGATCTCCTTGTCAGCCGTCTCGCGCGAGACGCCGCGCTCCAACAGTTTCTGACGCCAGCGCTCGATCTCCGCCTCGTCGGTGGGCTGATAGCCAAGTCCCTCGCTGCACATCGCGCGAAAGATTTGCTCCTTCTCCGGCGTGTCCATTGGCGGAAAAAAGAGCGCGACCGAGTCACTCATGCGGGCCTGCACATTCTCGAGTCCAAGGCGATGCATCATGACCGGCATCTTCATCCCGATGTTGTAATCGACGCCGGTGTCGCGCCGGATGCTGCGATTGACGGCCTGGAACAGATCCAGATGACTATTTTCTTGCTCGTTAGTTTCGTCGATATGGAGCAGCGCATTGTTGCCGTTGCGATTTGCGTCGCACGTGATCAGCATTCCGCCGGGCCGCGTCACGCGTATCATCTCGCATAGCGCCCCCTCAGGATCAGGTGAGTGCATGAGAACGAGATGAGCGATCGTCACGTCGAATTGGCCGTCGCGCAGCGGAGCGTGATGCACGTCGCCGCGTACGAACGAGATCGTGTAAGGCGATTCCGCAAAAATCTCTTTTCCCTTGGAGACGAGTGCGGCCGCGGAATCAAAACCAGTGTAAGAGCTTCCGCTCGCGACCAGCGGCAGAAGCATCGAGGCGAAGCGTCCGTAGCCGCACCCGAATTCCACGATCTTCAGCGGATGCCGATCGATTCGCCATACTTTGCTGACCAGGAACTCGAGATAGTCGACGTTGTGCATGAGCAACCGGCTCGCGCGCAGCGACTCGAACCTGTCCTCCCAACTTTCCGGCATACTCTACGGGCGGACGCGGGTTATCGGCTGCGTCATCATTTCGGGGACCGGTTCGCCTTTCTCGTCTTTGTGCTGCGCGTAATCCTGCACCGCGGTCAGGATTCCAGCGACCGCCTTGGTGAACATCAGGTCGCGATTCTCGCGCGCCCATTCGTTCGAGTACTTGACTCCCTCGGCTACCGCGCCCTGGAATTGCGGCGCGACGTAGCGCGCGAACAGCTCGTACGAGCGCAGCGTTTTCTCGCGCGTGGTCCATTCGTGCGCGAGTCCCAGGATTCCGCCGAAGCCGCCGGTCGCCTGCTGCAGTTCCTTGATCCTCGCGATCGCGTCGTCGGGCGTTCCGACGATGATGCCGCCGCGCCCGTTCATCCGATCGATGTTCATCTCCTCGACCGGCTGATTCGGATATTCCTCGAACTGAACGCGCGTGCCGAGCGTGTCGATAAAGTAGTCGCGAATCCAGGAGTTGGCGCCGTCGCGAATATCGTTCATCGCCTGCTCGCGCGTCTCGGCGAGATGAATCGGGAAAACCATCCGCCAGTTTTTGCGATCGACCGTCTTGCCGTTCTCGGCCGCCGACTCCTCCGCCATCGCCCATCGCTTCATCAGATCGTCCAGGCCGCCCGGCGCGTACGACGCGACCGACAGCACGCCGCATCCGAGCTGTCCCGCCGCGACCATCCCCGACGGCGAAATTGTGCTCGCGACGAATATCGGCATGTGCGGCTGCTGGAACGGCTTCACCTGCAGATGCGCATCGACCAGCTTGAAGTACGATCCGTCGATCGAAATTTTGCCCTGCTCGTTGAACAGCCGCAGGATCGCGGTGACGCCTTCGACCATCCGCTTGCGCTGCGTGGTCGAATCGATCCCCTGCATGTGCGCGTCGGCCGCCAGCGCGCCGGGACCGCATCCGAGCATCACGCGCCCGCGCGTCAGATGGTCGAGCAGCGCGAACCGGTTGGCGACGTGAAACGGGTGATGATACGGGATGCTGACGACGCCGGATCCGAGCATGATGTGCCGGGTGCGAGTCGCGGCGACCGCCATGAAAATCTCGGGCGACGAGATTATTTCCCATCCCGACGAATGATGCTCGCCGATGAACGCCTCTTCGTAGCCGAGCTGGTCGAGCCACTCGATCAGCTGCAAATCGCGCTCGAAGCAGAGCGTCGGGTTTTCGCCGACGCGATGGAACGGGGCCATAAAAATTCCGAACTTCATCATTTCTCCTTGCTCGGGCCGGTCTGAGGGTCGCGGTCCGGCGCCGCGATGATCAATCAAGTTAAGACGAATTCAGAACGCGTGACAAGAAACGGCTGCGGGGCGCGAAACGCTCGGTCCGCAAGATTAACAATCGCTAAGGTTCCCGAGACTCCCAACGCTGGCGCGCCTGAAACTTTGCTTCGGCGAATTCGTCCAAAGTGTGAGAGGATCGGTATTCAGCGCCGGAAAAATGTCCGGCTTGCTCAATGCCGGAGCAAATAGGATCATTAGATATGAAGGCGTCGCTTCGGCGCGGCGCTCGCACTGCGATGACGACAACAATTCCAGCCATACGACGCAGCTTGATTTTCGCCTTCACCTTCGCGGTGATCGCGCTCGCGATGATTCTCGGCGGAGTCGCGGCCCGCGGCGGCCAGGCGCAGTTGCAGCAGGGTATGGCGAATCCGCCTCCGCCATCTCGGCGCCGCTGCCGCTCGTTATTCCGCATAGTCAAGGCAAAGAAACCTCGACGCTCGAGTTGCCGTCGATGCCGGCGAAGCAGGGCGCCGACTCGCTCAACATCCCGCCGACGGTTCCGCAAGGCAGCCAGGAGCTGGTGCTGCCGACGCGCGAGTTGCGCCAGCAGCCGGGTTACGAGCAAGTCACGGTGACCGTCACCGAGCCGAGCGGCACCTACGTCACCGGCCTGCAGAAGGGCGATTTCAAACTTTACATGGACGGGCAGCAGCGCCCGATCGAATTTTTTCGGCAGGACCTTAACACTCCCGTTTCGGTCGGCATCCTGGTGGATACCTCGGGCAGCATGACGCCGAAAATTCCGCAGGCGCGCGCCGCGATCGCGCAATTCCTGCGCGATCTGAATGACAAGGACGACGTGTTCCTGTTCGCGTTCTCCAGCCATCCGTTCCTGCTCCAGCCGTTCACGATGAATCACGATCTCGTGATGCGCCGGCTCGCGTTGCTGCACGCCTACGGGCAGACCGCGTTGTTCGACGTGATCATGCAGGGGCTGCAGATGGTGCAGCGCGGGCGCTACGACAAGAAAGCGCTGCTGGTCGTCACCGACGGAATGGACAACACCAGCGCCTCGACCGTGAATGACGTCGTCGCACAGGCGCGGCGAATGGGCGTGCTGGTGTACTCGATCGGAATCGGCGATCCGAACAGTAGCGGCGGAGTTTCGGTTTCGATCGGACCGTTCGTGCTCGGCGGCGGCGACGACGCGAGCACGTTGACGCCGAGACTCTGCACACGCTCTCGACCGAAACCGGCGCCAAGACCTACATCATCCGCGAGGCCGGCGACGGCGAGGAGCTGCGTCGCGCATGCGAGAACATCAGTCTCGAGTTGCGCGAGCAATACACGGTCGGATTTCTCGCGCCCGACCCGAGCGCGGGCGGATACCGCAGCCTGAGAGTGGACGTTCCCGGCAAGCCGGGCGCAGACGTTCGCGTCCGCAAGGGAATCGAAGTCGGCGCGGCGTCCGCGCCGTCGGACTCTGACCGGTCGCCCGTGATCAGGATTTCTTCGATACGAAACGGCGCAGCGAACGCGCGATCCGGATCAGGCAACAGATTCAGGAACTTCATTTCGGCGAAATCGCCGATCATCTGGAAGCCCGAGAAGGCCGCGTTGTCCACGCGGATTCGCCGGAAGTGCGCGAGTTCGAGCCGCATGAAATGGCACAGAACGGTGCGGATGATATCGCCGTGCGAGACGAACAGGATGCGCCGGCCGCTGTTCTCGCCGATCGCGCGCCGCACCGCCTCGACGCCGCGCGACTGCACCTGCGCGATCGTCTCGCCGCCGGGCGTCGGCGCGTCGAGCGGATGATCGCGATAGTTCAGGTAGTCGGCATCCTCGATCAAGTCGTCGTACACCATCCCTTCCCAGCGCCCGTATTGGACTTCCGATAGCTGCGGGTCCTCGGCTATCGGTATGCCGCCGACGCCGGCCGCGATTATCTCCGCCGACTGCCGCGCACGCGCGAGCGGACTCGTGACGATCAGCTCGGGCTTCAGCAGGCGCGCGAACGGAATCGAGGCTTGGACCTGCGCGCGGCCGTCTGCGTCGAGTTCGATCGGATTGCGGCCCATCACGCGGCCTTCGCGGTTCCACGCGGTCTCGCCATGGCGCATCAACAGCGCGATTCCTCTCATCCCGGTGCCACCTTTCAGTTTGTCCGCGACGTAAAACGGTCCCAGCGCCATCGAAGATTCCTCGGTGATGAAATGCAGGCTTCAAAAGAAACGGCGGGCCATCGTCATGGCGCCCGCCGCAATCAAACCAGATTTTCGACTGTGCGACAGCGGCGACTGTTACCGCGCCGACGCCGCCGCGCTCGCATGCGCCGTCGTTTCCGCGTGCGCCGTTCCGTTGGCAGGCGCGCCGAAACCGCAGAACGCTTCGTAGTCGATCAGCGTCGTCTGCGTCGGATGCTCGCTGCAGACCGGGCACTTCGGATCTTTGCGGATCTTCAAAATCCGCACGTAGTCCTTGTCCGACAGCGTGTCGAAGTAAACCATCTTGCCGATCAGCGGAGTGCCCGCGCCGATGATCAGCTTGATTGCCTCGAGCGCCTCGATCGATCCGATGAGTCCCGGCATCGCGCCGAGCACTCCGGCCTCCGCGCACGACGGCGCCATGTCCGGCGGCGCCGGCTCCGGATACAGGCATCGGTAGCACGGCCCGCCCTTGGCCGGATAGAAAACCGTGGTGTTGCCTTCGAAGCGGAAAATCGCGCCGTCGACCAGCGGCTTCTTCGCGAACACGCACGCGTCGTTGATCAGGTATCGAGTCGGAAAATTATCGCCGCAGTTCACGACGACGTCGTAATCCTTGATGATGTCCATCACGTTCTCGGACGTGAGCCGCACGTCGTGACGAATCACCTTGACGCCGGGATTGAGCGCGTTGATCGCCTTCTGCGCCGACTCGGTCTTCGGCATCCCGACGCGATCGGTCGTGTGGATGATCTGCCGCTGCAGATTCGACATATCGACCACGTCGAAATCGACCAGGCCGATCGTGCCGACTCCCGCCGCCGCGAGGTACAGCGCCGACGGCGAGCCGAGCGCGCCGGTGCCGAGCAGCAGCACCTTGGCGTCGAGCAGTTTCGCCTGTCCCTTCTCGCCGACTTCGGGAATCACGAAATGGCGCGAGTAGCGCGTGAGCTCGTCGGCGGTGAACGCGCGATCCGCGACCCACGGCAGCCCGCGATCCTTCCACGCGTTGAAGCCGCCCGTCATGTTGTAGACGTTTTCGTAGCCGAGCTCGCGCAGCGTGCGCGCCGCCAGCAGCGAGCGCGTGCCCGACGCGCATTGCAGAATCACCGGCGTCTTGTGGTCGGGAACCTTCTCTTCGATGCGAAGTTCCAGGAATCCGCGCGGAATCGCGACCGCCTGCGGAATATGCCCCTGGCGCCATTCGTCGCTCTCGCGCACGTCGACCAGCACGGTGCCGGGCTTGTCGATCATCGCGCGCGCCTCGTCGATGTCGATCTGCTTAATCGTCGAGCGCGCTTCGTCGAGAATATTCTTCGAGGTTTTCGCCATAAATTTATCCGTTCGATCCGTCGGCGGACTCAGTTTCAATATACAACTATAACCACGCGCGCGAGTCACGCCACGCGGCGCGGCGCGTCGGCTAGCCGCCGATCATTCGATGCGATTCGACCAGCGTGCGCATGAAGTCGAGCACCTGCGCCGCATGCCCGCGCGGCGTCACCTCGTGAAAAGCGCGGCGCACGCGCAGATCGCTGTCGAGCACGAAGGTCGAGCGCGCCGCATACTTGCCGTTGAGCACGCCGAACGCGCTCGCGAGCTTGCCGTCTTCGTCCGCCAGCAGGATGAACGGCAGCGCGTGCTTTTCGGCGAACGCGCGATGACGCTCGGCCGAATCCGTGCTGACGCCGACGATCGACGCAATCCAGCGCCTTGAACTGTTCGTAAGCTGTCGCGAAATTCCTTGCCCTCGACCGTGCAGCCGGGCGTGTCGTCCTTCGGGTAGAAATAAACGACGACGTTGTGGCCGCGAAAATCCTCGAGCCGGCGCAGCTCGCCGCGAGCGTCCGGCAGCGCGAGCTCGAGCGCCGCCGAAAGATCCGGAATGCTCGTTCGTATCAGCCGGCGGCATGCGCTTCAGCCTCGGCGATCGAGCGCCGCTTGGTGAATTTGATCGCCGCGTTGTCGATATTGATCGAGCACAGCGACCCGCACATCGTGCAGACGTTGGAGCCCGCCGCCTCGCTCTCTTCCTTGTAGCGGCGCGCCTTGTCCGGGTCCATCGCCATCGCGTACATGCCTTCCCAGTTGAGCGCCTTGCGATAGCGCGACATCTGATCGTTCCAGACTTTCGCCGCGCGCACGCCCTTGACCAGGTCGCCCGAGTGCGCCGCGATTCGCGTCGCGATGACGCCCTCGCGCACGTCGTCGATATCGGGCAGCCGCAGATGCTCGGCCGGCGTCACGTAGCACAGAAAATCGGTGCCCGCCGCCGACGCGATCGCGCCGCCAATCGCGCCGGTGATGTGATCGTAGCCGGGCGCGACGTCGCAGGTCAGCGGCCCGAGCACGTAAAACGGCGCGCCGCCGCAGACTCGCTTCTCGAGCTTCACGTTGGCTTCGATTTGATCGAGCGGCACATGGCCGGGACCTTCGATCATCACCTGCACGCCCATCGCGCGCGCGCGATCGGTCAACTCGCCCATCACCAGCAGCTCGCCGATTTGCCCGCGATCGGTGGCGTCGCCGGTGGCGCCCGGGCCGCAGCCCGTCGCCGATCGAAATCGTCACGTCATGCTCGCGCAGCATCGCGCAGACCTCGTCGAAATGCTCGTAGAGCGGATTCTCGTTGCCGGTGCGCTCGATCCACGCCGCCAGCATCGCGCCGCCGCGCGACACGATGCCCTCGATTCGCTGATGCCCGCGCAGCCGCTTGCACGCTCTCGCGCGTGACGCCGCAATGGAGCGTCATGTAATCGACGCCCTGGCGCGCCTGCCGCTCGATCACGTCGAGAAAGTACTCGGCCTCCATCTCCATGATCGAGCGCTCCGAGCCGAGCTGGTAAATCGGCACCGTGCCGAGGATCACCGCGCATCGCGACAGGATCTCCGACGCGGATTTTGTCGAGGTCGGTGCCGGTCGAAAGATCCATCACCGAGTCGGCGCCGAAGCGGACCGCGGTGTAGAGCTTCTCGACTTCTTCTTCGATCAGCTGATGGAAGTTCGACGCGCCGATGTTGGCGTTGACCTTGGTGCGCAGGCCCTTGCCGATTCCGATCGCGCGGAACTCGTGATGGATGTTGTGCGGGATGACGACCTCGCCGGTCGCGACCAGCGCGCGAATTTCCTCGGGCGCGAAGCCTTCGTCCTCGGCAACTTCGGTCATCTGCCGGGTGATTATATTTTTGCGGGCGGCTTCAATCTGAGTCATCGCGTCACCTCCGCGGCCGGTCAAGCGCGCGGCCTTGGATCTTAAAGTATAGCTCAATCTTCGCCGTACTCGATGCCATTCTTTTCGCACAGCGCGCGCAGTTGCTGGATCATCCGCTCGGCGCGCGCCAGGTGCGCCACCGCGATAAAGTTCGCCAGCGCCACCAGCGTCAGCGCGCCCGTCGCCCAGTACATGTGGCTGAGCACGTCGCCGCCGTGAATCACGCCGACGCCCTTCGCATAGGCGATGAACAAAACGATCAGGCCCGCCAGCGTCAGGCCAATAGTCACTCGCGTCATCTGGCTACTTGCCGCTGCGCGCGGGATGCCGGTCGATCGCGGTGAGGTCGTCGATACGGTCCGGCGCCTCCGCGTAATGCTTGGGCGCTTCGCGATTGGTGTAGGTCTTCATCTCGGGCCGCTGCGGATCGTAAACCGCCGCGTCCTGCTCTTGGTACCACTCGAGCATCTCGTTCATGTTGCCGTCGCGGCCCTTCTCGGCCAGCACGCGCGAGCGATGCATCAGCAGTTCCTTCTGCTCGACGAAATCCTTGCGATCGAAGCCCCAGATGCGCGGATGAACGTAGGTGTCCATCCGAATCGCGTCGCACGGGCACGCCTCGACGCACAGCCCGCAGTAGATGCATCGCAGGGTGTCGATTTCGTAGCGCACCGGGAATTTCTCGACGTGCGGATCGGGCGACTCGCCCGCCTCGATATAGATGCATTGCGCGGGGCACGCGGTCGCGCACAGAAAGCACGCGGTGCATCGCACGCTGGAATCCTCGCGCAGCGTCAGGCGATGGCTGCCGCGAAAATTATCGGGATAATGCTTGCGCTCCTCGGGATACTGCGTCGTCGAAGTCGCGTTGACGTCCTTCTTCAGCCCGAACAGATGCGCGGTGTGCAGCACGAGGTTGCGCATGAAGTGGTAGTTGGTGATCGCCAGACCTCGCAGGATTTCGGGGATATAAATCCGCTCCCAGAAGGTCATTTGTTCGCTTCTCTGCATCTCTAAACCAGCGCCAAATCCATTGTCTGAACGGGGTTTTCTGCGATCGCCGCAGCTTCGCCGGACTCCGAAACTAGACTATAGGGAGTCCTCGGAATTGCAGTCAAGTTAGGTTCACGGCTGGCGCGTCGGGATTCGTCGCGGGCGCGGACGGCTTCAACCAGGCGTGATGGTAGTAGCCATTCTTGTCGATCGTCGGCGGCGTCGGAGTGGGCTACGCCGCCCCAATGACCGACTCGAGAATCGCCTGCGAGTCGTCGTCACCGTGACCCTCGTCGACTTCCACCGGGAAGCCCTCGATTTGCGACGGCAGTTGCCGCGTCACCGCGTCAATGTTCTTCTGATCGTCCACCTCGACCAGAATCGCGGCCTCGTTCTGTCCATCGACTTCGCCGGTGACGACGCTGCACGTGCGGGATTTTCATCAGCTCCGCGCGATGCCGCTTGCAGACGGCCTCGGCGTCGCGCAAATCCTGCGCCGCCTGCTCCTGCTCCAGCGTCTGCGCCTGCATGCCCGACGCGCCACCAGCGCTATCGCAATCAAGCCGCCGCAATTTTCCGTCTTCACGATCGCCCATGAAGCTCCGCTCCGCAATTTTCCCCTCGGGAAGGGCTTGTTAGGTTTCAACTACTTCAACCGCGTATACAGCCGCGTCGGATTCTCATCCAGAATCTTCCTCGCCACGCCCGGCGCAAACTCCTTGCGCCCCGCCGTCAAACTCACCGTATGCGGGAACCTGCCGTCGAAGTGCGGGTAGTCCGACGCATACAGAATATGCTCCGCGCCAACGGTTTCCACCACGAACGGCAGCGTCTCCTCGTCGGGATCGCACGAGATGAAAAAATTCTCGCTGCGAATCACCTCTGACGGCTTGCGATGCAGAAACGGCACGTACTCCGGCATCAGCTCGTAATGCTCGTCGAGCCGCTCCATCCAGAACGGCAGCCAGCCGACGCCGGCCTCGAGAAACGCGACGCGCAATTTCGGGAAAATGTCGAGCACGCCGCCGCCGACAATCGCCGCGATCCCGCGCATCACCTCGAACGGATTCGTCGCCGAATGCTGAATGAAAAGATTGTTGCCCATCTCGAACGTGCCCATCCCGTACGGCGGGCGCGCCGTGCCGCCGTGAAAGCACGCGGGCAGGTCGGTCTCGACGCACGCCTTCCAAATCGGATGGAACGCGGGATGGTCGAGCAGCTTGTCCTCCATATGCGCCGACAGGTAGATGCCGACGCACCACGGCTCGTTCGCGACGCGCCGGATTTCCTCGGCGGCGCGATCGGGCGCGCGCATCGGCACGATCGCAACGCCCTTCAAGCGCGTGGGGTAGGCCGCGCAGTAGTCGGCGAGCCATCGATGGTACGCGCGAATCATCGCGACTTCGAAATCGACGCTGGCAGCGCGCAGAAGCTCGACACCACCGTCGCGAACAGCACGGCGACGTCGATTCCCTCGCGATCCATATCCTTGATGCGCACGTGCGGATCGAATCCGCCGCGGATGTCGGGCCGCTCGCCATGCGGCTTGCGGCCGGTTCGCGTCAGCGGCTTGTCGGGCGCCGCGATGCCCAGCGGCCGTCCCGTATTCAGCTGATGGAAGTAGCCGAAGAAATATTTCGACGCCCGCGTCGACGCGATCTTCTTCAGTTCGTCGAGATCGAGGCTTGAACTTGCCGTCGAGGTATTCGTCGTAGAGCTCGTTGGGCTCCATCACATGCCCGTCGGCGTCGATAACCTTGTTGCCGTTGAACATGAGATCACTTATCGCGCATCGCCCGCGCCAAACTCAAGCGACCGGCTCTTTTAGAGCGGAGCAGCACCTCCTCGGACAAGGAGAGGTCAGGATTCGGGTTCTTCGCTCTCTCAAGAATGACAAATCGCGGCAGTTCGATTAAACATCACACGCCATGGATTCTCCCGCTGTTGCCCTCCGCGCCGGTACGCGCGATCACCTCGTCAGAGGCTGCGCATACTCTTCTCGCGAGCTTTCTCGGATGGGCGCTCGACGCTTTCGATTTCTTCATCCTGATTTTCGTGATGCCCGCGGTCGCGCGCGAATTCCATCGCCCCATCTCGCACATCGCGTTCACCATCACCGCGACGCTCGCGCTGCGTCCGGTCGGCGCGCTCATCTTCGGCTGGATCGCCGACCGCTACGGCCGCCGCATCCCGCTGATGATCGACGTCATCTTCTATTCCGTCGTCGAAGTGCTGAGCGGCCTCGCGCCGAGCTACGGATGGTTCCTGTTTTTCCGCGCGCTGTACGGAATCGGGATGGGCGGCGAATGGGGCGTGGGCGCGTCGCTCGCGATGGAAGCGGTGTCGCCGCGATGGCGCGGATTTTTTTCAGGACTCCTGCAGGAGGGTTACGCGGTCGGCTATCTGCTCGCGGCGGCGGCGTTCTTCTTCGTCTTCCCGCATTACGGATGGCGCGCGATGTTCTTTCTCGGCGGCGCGCCCGCGCTGCTGACGATCTACATCCGCACCAAGGTGCCCGAGTCCGAAGCATGGCAGCGCACGCGTCCCGACCGCGAGCACATCAGCGCCGCGATTCGCGCCAACTGGAAATTGTTCCTCTACCTTTGCGCGCTGATGACCGATGATGAACTTCGTCTCGCACGGCACCCAGGACATGTACCCGACCTTCCTCGAAAAGACGCGCGGCTTCGACACCCGCACCGTCGCGACTATCGCGGTCATCTATAATGTAGGCGCGCTGCTCGGCGGCCTGACTTTCGGCTACCTGTCCGACCGATGGGGACGCCGCCGCACGATGGCGACCGCGGTGATCTGCGCCGGCCTCGTCATACCGTTGTGGATCTATCCTTCGACGCTCGCAGTGCTGACGCTCGGCGCGTTCCTGATGCAGTTCATGGTGCAGGGCGCATGGGGCGTCATCCCGGCGCATCTGACCGAGCTATCGCCGCCGGAAGTCCGCGGCCTGTTCTCAGGACTCGCATATCAAACCGGCGTCTTGCTGGCTTCCGGAGCCGCCGTCAGCCAGGCGCTGCTGGCCGAGCGATTCGGCTACGCCGCAACGCTCGCGAGCGTCGCCGCAATCGTGATGCTCTCCGCGGCCGTCGTCATCCTGCTCGGCCGCGAGCGCAAAGGCCGCGACCTCCATTCCAGCGCCCCATGAAATTGAAATTCCGTGCCAAGGAACTGAGTCCGGCTACCCTAGTCGGCCTGACGATAGCACTGCTTCTCCCCATCCCTCCTTATCGGGAACCTTTCCAGCACCTCCTCATGACAGTTTGGGGGCTGTCCTGGATTTCAGCATGGGAGGCTATCGGTTTGGTCTCCAAGTTGACGGTGATTATCGCCTTGCCGTTGCTGGTCGTCTATTGGGAACGCAGGGGGCTGAAATCTATCGGTGTCCGCTCGCTATCCATCAGAGATTTCCTAGCTGCGATAGCAATATTCCTGGCCTATCTTCTATTCAGTCCGCGCCTGATCTGGATGGCGTACAAAATACCAGCCGTCGCAGCGCAGTTGACGCTCGGCGGAACTCTGTATGCGTCATTGCCGAAGTGGCTGGATTGGCCAGGGCTGCTGGCGAACGGAATTGCTGAAGAGGTCGGATTCCGGGCTACGCGATTGAGCGAATCGAAGAATTGACCGGGAGCAAATTGTTAGGCGCATCGGTGCCGTTCGTCGTCAATGTGCTCGTTCATGCGCCGGTGTGGGGACTATATGGCATGCTGGTAAAGGCGCCAATTCTGCTGCTGTTGGTCGCGCTCTATCTCTGGCGCAGGAGTCTGCCGGCCTGCGTGCTTGCTCATGTTCTTATAGATATTCGCGCCTTTGAGTTCTGAGCTGTGACCTCAATTCCACCGCTGCGTGATTGAGCTGTCCCGCAACTCGAAAAACCCGCTCCGTCGATATTCAGGCGATTCATTGCGCAGCTCGCCTACCTTCCCGTCGTCGCGCCGATTGCGCGGCGGATGCGCTCACGTTTGAGCGACTCGAACTTCGTCACGTTCCCGCTCGGCGAGCTTGGACAATTCGGGAACCAGCTCTTTCAGATCGCCGCGACTATCGGCATCGCGCGACGCAATGGCTGCTCGTTCGTTTTCCCGCCATGGCCGTCCGCGCGGCATTTTGAATTTCCGATTCCGCAGTCGCGCGCCCTTCGACAATTCCAGCGGCGGATGTCCCGCACCTTCGCTTACGAAGAAATCGCGATCGATCGCACGACGGAACTCAGGGGCTTCTTCCAGTCGGAGCGATACTTTGCTCATTGCGCGGACGAGGTGCGTCACTACTTCACGCCGCATCACGCACTCGCGCAACTGCTTGAACGACAATTCGGAGAACTCTTGGCGACAAAGACCTGCTCGGTCCATGTGCGCAGGACCGACTACATCGGCGATCCGGTGTGGCCCGAACTGGCGGCGAGTGACTACTACGAGCGCGCGATGTCGCAGTTCGATTCCGACACCACCTTCGTCCTTTTCTCCGACGATATCGAATGGTGTAAAGAGCGCTTTCGCGGCAGCTCCGTGGTCTATGTCGAAGCGCTTAGCGCTGTCGAGGATCTTTTCCTGATGGCTCGCTGCAAGGGTCACATAATCGCGAATTCCAGCTTCTCATGGTGGGGCGCCTGGCTCGATCCCAATCCGGACAAAAAAGTGATCGCACCCCTGCGATGGTTCGCCGGACGCCACGCCGACCCAACCATCCCGTACCGCCCCAGCCGTCTCGATGGCTACTACGACACCCGCGATCTGATCCCGCCGTCGTGGATCAGAATCTGACTTATTTCCAACGTCCGGTTCCCCTTCCCGCGCGGAAGGGGTTAGGGGTTAGATTCCTATCCAGCTAGCCGAGCGCGCTCGAACAGTCTCGGCATATGCCGGCGGACCTGCGTTTCCATCTCCTGATCGGAAATCGATGTGGTGCGGCCGTCGTCGTATTGCGCATCGACCCACTTTGCGATTTCGAGAACTTCCGGCGAGCGCTTTTCGACCTGCGCGCCGCGCGCGAGACCGAAGTATGAATTGATCCACCATGCGATCCCCGCAACGCCCGAGGTCTTGTCCACCGCAACCCGCGGCGGTCGCCCAAGAATCTTCGCAGTGTCGAACACGTTGTAAATTTCTTCGTCCTTCAGCAGCCCGTCGGCATGAATCCCGGCGCGCGTCACGTTGAAGTCGCGCCCGACGAACGGATAGTTGGCTGGAATCTTGTACCCGGCTTCGCGCTCGAAGTACTCCGCGAGTTCGGTGATAACCGACAAGTCCATCCCGTTCGCGTGGCCCTTGAGCGACACGTAGTCCATCACCAGTCCCTCGAGCGGAGGATTTCCGGTGCGCTCGCCGTAGCCGAGGATCGTCCCGTTCGCGTACATGCATCCGTAGAGCCACGCGGCGGTCGCGTTGGCGAGCACCTTGTGAAAGTCGTTGTGCCCGTGCCATTCCAGTTGCTCGGGCTTCACGCCGCATTCGCGACGCAGCCCCAAAATCAGCTTCGGCACGCTGCGCGGAAGCGCGACGCCGGGGTAGGGCACGCCGAATCCGAGCGTGTCGCAGACGCGAATCTTGACCGGCAGCCCGCGCCGCATCGCCGAGTTCCATCAGCTTCGACACGAACGGCACGACGAAGCCGTAAAAATCGGCGCGGGTCGCGTCCTCGAGATGGCATCGGATGCGCAGGCCCGCGTCGAGCGCCGCGTTCACGATCTCCAGGTAATCGTCCATCGCCGCGCGCCGCGTTTTCTTGAGCTTGTTGAAAATGTGGTAGTCCGACGCCGAGGTCAGAATCCCGGTCTCGCGCAGGCCCATCTCTTTCACGATCTTGAAATCTGCTTTCACCGCGCGAATCCATCCGGTGACCTCGGGGAACTCGTAGCCGCGCGCGAGGCATCGATTGACAGCGTCGCGATCGGTCTTCGAGTAGAGGAAAAACTCGGTCTGCCGGATGATGCCGTTGGGACCGCCGAGGCGATGCAGCATGTCGAACATCGCGACAATTTGGCCGGCCGTGTACGGCGGACGCGCCTGCTGTCCGTCGCGAAAGGTGGTGTCGGTGATGAAAAAATCGGGCGCCGGGTCCGGCTGCTCGAATTCTCCGTCGAAGATGATTCGCGGCACCGCGTCGTATGGGAATTGTTCGCGGATAAGATTCGGCTCTGCTACGTCGATGAGTTCGTGTTTCATGTGAGGGTCCTCGACGTTGATCTAAACCGTATCAATCAACATATGTCAAGCGATATACAGGAGCGTTTATGATGCATCGAGGTCGATAACTCCGAAAACCTAACCCCTAACCCCTTCCCGAGCGGGAAGGGGAACCGGATTGTTGTGGTCTCGCCTGCGTCATGCTTCTCTTATACTGGGTGCAGGGGTCACCCCTGCCCAAGGAAGTTTGAAACCCACGGTGGGTTTCATTTTAAATTAAGTGATTTACCCTTCCCCATGGCGGGACTTTCGATCTCTACGCGATTGCGCTAAACGAACGGTATGGAGGTAATGCTATGAAATTCGGCCTCTTCTATGAAATCTCGGTACCGCGACCATGGGGGCGCGAAACCGAAAAAACCGTCTACGACAACTGCCTCGAGCAGGTTGCCCTCGCCGATTCGCTCGGCTTCGATTCCGTGTGGGCCGTCGAGCATCACTTCCTCGAAGAATATTCGCATTGCCCCGCGCCCGAGTTGTTCCTGACCGCATGCGCGATGAAGACCAAGAAAATGCGCGTCGGTCACGGCATCGTGGTGTGCGTGCCCGAGTTCAATCATCCAATCAAAATCGCCGAGCGCACCGCCGTCCTCGACATCCTGAGCGGCGGCCGTCTCGACGTTGGCACCGGCCGATCCGCGACCTGGACCGAGCTGGCTGGATTTCGCGCGAGCCCCGACGAGACCAAGAAGACCTGGGACGAGTTCGTCCATTGCCTGCCGAAAATGTGGACGCAGGAGCGCTTCTCTTACCAGGGACGCTCGTGGTCGATGCCGCAGCGCACGATCGTGCCCAAGCCGTATCAGAAACCGCATCCGCCGCTGTGGGTCGCCGTCACCAGTCCCGGCACCGAGATCGACGCGGCCGAGCGCGGGATGGGCAGTCTCGGGCTGACCTTCGGCGGATTCGCTGAGCAGGACGAGAAGGTCAAGCGCTATCGCAAGATCATCCAGAACTGCACGCCGGTCGGCGAGGTCGTCAACGAAGCCGTCTCGACTGTGAACTTTTTGTATTGCCATGAGGACGACGCCGAGGGCGTCAAGGTTGGGAAGCGTCTCACCGGCACTTTCAACTATCTCGCTGCGCAATTGCTCGCCGCGCGCGAGGCGTATCCGAGCAAGTCGTATCCGTCGCTCGGACTGCTGCCGTCGCTCCGTCAGGATGCGGCGGGCCCGGGCGATGCGTCCGGCGCGCCGGAGGGTATCGCGATCGGAAATCCCGCGCGCATCACGCGCGAGATGAAAAAGTGGGAGGCGGTCGGTGTCGATCGCGTCAACTTCCTGCTGAACGCGCTCGAGACTGTGCCGCAGCAAAAGGTGCTCGACAGTCTGCGCCTGTTCGCGAAAGAAGTGATGCCTCATTTTCAGGGTGCGAGCGACACCGCGTCCGCCGCCGCAGGAGGTCGTTGATGCCGCCGCGTTTTGGAAAACTCGATCTCGCGTCATGGGCCAAGTCGGTGCCGACGATCAACGGCTACAAGACCGAGCCGTGGATTCTGAAGGGCGCGAAAATTCTCACCATCAACATGGAGATCGACGACGACCCGGCCGACAACCTGCTGCCGGCCACGATGCATCCGTCGATTCCCGAGTACGCGATCTTCTGCGTGACGAATTATCCCGAGAGCCCGGTCGGCGCGTTCACGATTGCCGAGGTCCGCGTCTCGGGACGCACCGGCGTCCGCCCGCGAGGCTTCGTGCTGCGCAGTTATGTCGACAATGAAGACGCGCGCCGCGAGCTGGCCGCGCGATGGGGTTATCCGACGGTCGCGGGCGACGTGAAGATCGACATCCGCCACGACCGGGTGGTCGCGCGGGTCAACGCCGGCGGCAAGCCGGTGCTCGAATGCGAGCTGCAAGATCGCGACATGATTTCCGGCGGCGACATCCAGTACATCGCGAGCATGCATCTGGCGCGCAACAAGGACGACGAAAAGCTGGTGCTGGTGCAGGTCGATCCCGAGTTCACGTTCTCGAAAGCGGAGCGCGGCAAGCCGCGAATCGTCCTGATGGACAACACCGCCTTCGGCGCCGGCGCGAATCTCCGCCTCGACAACCCGATTTCCGCGACGTTCACGACCGCAGACGTAACGCTCCCGAAGATCAGGTACATCTGCAACCCAGAACTGCCCGCGATGCAAGGAACGACCAAAGTCGCCGCGTAAGTTTTTTTTCTTGTTCCCCTTCCCGCTCGGGAAGGGGTTAGGGGTTAGGTTGCCCGAGCATACGGACTCGTGAATTGAGAATCGCGCTCGCACCGCAGAACCCTCACCCACCGGCCGCGTTGCGGCCGGCCGCCTCTTCCGTAAAGTAACGGGTGAGGTAAGAATTTCCAGCCCGCTTCTGGTGAAATTCGCCTGCTTTCCAATCCGACTTTACTCAGAATTGCCTCGCGCTTATCTTTATTTCAGGAACTAAAACGCCTCGGACGCCGCCTTTCTCACTGATCCCGGCAATCCCCGGATGGTCGTCTGTTTAGGAGCTTCCCGGCAAAAAGTAAGGAGGGCTTTTATGCCCACTAAGTTGTATGTAGGCAACCTCGCCTACGCGGTTACGCAGGACGACCTGGCAGAACTCTTTGCGCAGGCTGGGAAGGTCGAAAGCGCGGTCGTGGTCTCCGACAAATTCTCGGGACAGTCGCGCGGCTTCGGTTTCGTCGAGATGGCGGAGGCGGCCGACGCGGCCACTGCAATCCAGACTCTCAATGACACCGACCTGAAGGGACGGCGAATCAAAATCGACGAGGCTCGCGCCAGCACTGGCGGCCCGCGCGGCGGTGGCGGCGGTGGTGGTGGAGACCGGCGGCGTGGCGGCGGCGGTGGTGGTGGCCGAGAAGGCGGTGGCGGCGGAGGCAATCGCAACCGCTGGTAGATTGCCGATTCACCAAAAAATTAGCTGATTGACGGCGCGGTCGGAGCGGAAAGCTCAGGCCGCGCCGCTCCATTTTTCGCTCGAACGCCGACGGTCAGATAGTGGGTCAGTTTGATTTGTCCTTCCGCAAAAAGAGGCCAAGACGGCTGATCGGCCACAAGGCGATCGCTGCAAGTTTAAATGCGAAGTAGCCTGCGCGCAGGTTCAAGGGCCCTTGCTCTGAAAGTATTTGGAGGCACAAGGTTGTGCACTGATCGCAGATGAAAACTGTTGGACCTGCGATCAGAACTTGAACCTGCGCTTGGCTCTTGCCGCAGAATGAACAAACCAAGTCAGCTGATTGCTCGGGGTTGCCGACCATCGCCGTATTCTAGCTACCTTCTTGCTGATTTGCTTCCGGCGCGCGCGACCCTTCCACATCGGCGCTCTTCTGCTATCGTAATGCGCCGAAAAGGAACCGGCCAACCTTCAAAACAAGACTCTGGATGAAATCTGATCGAATGAGAAAAACCATACTCTCGATTGCGGCGACCGTCGTCGCATTCGCGTCCATCCTCGCTATCGCAGTGGCCATCTCGCGCCGACGACAACAACGGCACCGTCCCGACCGGGACGCTGCGCAACGTCGCCGGTATCGTCGTTCACTCCGGCGGGCGCTCCGAGCAGGTCGGCACCGCATTTTTCGTCGCCGTGCCGAGCTTGGCGGCCCCCGGCCGATCGTTCGTGTACCTGGTGACGGCCCATCACAATTTGCTCGGAGAGGACGGCAAGCCGCGCGACGGCCTCATGCTCACGCTCGAAGACTCTACGACCGGCGCGATGCGCGAGGAGCCGCTGCCGCCGGAAAATCGCTGGGTGCTCGATCCGCATGAAGTAAAGGCCGACGTCGCCGCGATTCCGCTGACACCCACGGGCGCGAGCATCGCGCCAATCGCGCTCGCCTCGCTGCTCGGCGGCGAAGATCCGCTCTCGCGCCCTGAGACTGGCGCGCAGGTGTACTACCTGACCGCCGCGACCGTGGGCGTCACAACTCATCGGTTCGAGGCGCTCGCCCGCTTCGGCCACGTCTCGGTCCCGGTGCCCGCCGACACCGAGGTCATCGGCGCCGGCCTGCAGCAACTCAGCTATCTCGACGGCGGCAGCGCGCCGGGATTTTCCAGCGGCGCCCCGGTCTTCGTCAGTGAGGGCCTTCGTTTCGCGCTGTGGGGAATTCTCGAGGCCAACACCTCGCTCAACACCGACCCGGTTTTTTCCGGGCTCGCTGGCGTGCTCCCGGCCAGGTACGTTGCCGAGACGGTCAAGGCGATGGGCACAGTGCAGGACAAGACGCTGCAAGGCTCGAAGGTCTCCAAGTGAAACTGCCCCTGCGCGATTCGGATTGATTCGTACAGCCGATCTACAGTTATAATGTCGGTTCTTGATCTCGCGGCGAAGCACGTATATCGAAAGTAGTTCCGACGCGATGCAAGACAGAATTCACTGAAAAGAAAACACTCCCCGGTAGCTCAGTCGGTAGAGCGGACGGCTGTTAACCGTCATGTCGCTGGTTCGAATCCGGCCCGGGGAGCCATTCCAGTCCGGTAGGCATCGCATTCATCTTATCGTGTCAGATGAATTGCTCTATCTAGAATTCAGACGACTGGATATGCTGAGAATATCCCGGCAGTCGGAGAGCAAAATTGCCGCAAGCAATAGTTGGAAAATGGGGAAAGAACCTCGCAGTGAGGCTACCAGGGCAGATCGCTAAAGCGGCCGGCCTTACCAACGGCGAGCACGTTGAGATTCAGGCACGTGACGGAGATATTGTGATCCGGCGTCCCGTCCCCCGCTTCACTCCGGATGAGTTGTTCAGAGGCAAGAGCGCCAGGCAGTGGCGAAGAATCTATGCCGCGGCATTTGACTGGGGATCAGACGCGGGCCGCGAGGTCGTCGAGGAATGACATCGGCGACCTATATTCCTTCCGCCGGCGATCTCATCTGGACCGATTTCGATCCGACCAAGGGAAGGGAACAGGCTGGCCGACGGCCTGGTATCGTAGTTTCTTCGGCAGTGTTTTCCAGAAACACCGGATTGGCCGTCGTTTGCCCAATTACTTCACGCGTGCGACCGTTTCCTACGAGTGTCGTTCTTCCTTCCGGCCTGCCTATCACCGGCGAAATCCTGACCAGCCACATCCGTAGCATCGACACGACGGCGCGGCGAATCCGTTATGCTGGCGCAAAAGTGCCACTCGAGGTCGCTCAGCTCGTGCGCGCCAAACTCAATGCATTCATTACAATCTGAGTAAGCCGACCTCTCCGGACCATCGGTCTTGCGGAACTCGCAACAATACCGGCCGAAAGCCGACGGCTGTTAACCGTCATGTCGCTGGTTCGAATCCGGCCCGGGGAGCCACCAAGACTCCGGAACATGACGCATCTGTGTGCCATCATGGACGCGGCGAACGCGCCGAAGAAGCGCGGGAGCTACTAGAAGACGTTCGGCTAGGGGCCGCGATAGGCCGGTTTGATGGGCATCAGAAACTATTTGATCGAAGGCGTTTCCGGCGCCGGCAAAACGGCGGTCTGCACAGAATTGCAGCGGCGCGGCTACCAGGCCATTCATGGTGACCGGGAATTGGTGTATCGAGGCGATCCGGAAACGGGTCTTCCGATAGCTCCGGAAACGCGTACACCGACGGCTACCTGGATGTCCGAGCACCAGATTTGGGATGTAGAGAAAGTACAAGCCTTCGTCGCCAACCAGGAGGAGGCGGCCACCTTTTTCTGTGGTAGCTCGAGGAATTTTGCCAAATTCATCGACTTATTTGACGGCGTGTTTGTCCTGGAGGTCGACCTGGACACCATGAACCGGCGGATTGATGAGCGAGTGGCGCTGGACCCAACTGACTTCGGCGGAAAACCAGAGGATCGCGAACTCATTGCGCGATTGTATGCAACGAAAGAAGATGTCCCGAAGGGTGGTGTCGTAATCGATGCCACTGCGCCGATTGAACGCGTCGTGGATGAGATTTTGGAAAAGTGCAGCCAGGCCACGGACAAGGGCGGAACGGCCCGCCAAAATTCAAACTGAGACACTACCCAACGGCCGTGTGAGGAAATCGAGCTCATTGGTTCCGCCTTCTTGCCTGCTGATATAGACCGATCTGATCTCGTACAGACCAACTGGCGATGTAGCTCTAGTCGGTGAGAAAAAACTCCTGAATTTCTTCTAGGACGCCCTGTAACTCTGGCGACGGCGCGAAGCACATGGTTCGATACGTATCCAGGAAGGGGAGCAATGTTCTCGCCTGCAGGTTCAGTCATTTCTGAGCAGTCCGGTGATGCCGGCGATGAAGATCGCGCTCAGCAACCATCCGGCGACGATCTGCAGCCATAGGTAGTAGCGCAACGCCCGTCCGCGAATCGTGATGCGGCGGCCGAGCACGGCACATTCTCCCGTCGCCGTCGCATCCGGCCACCAGTAGTGTTCCTGGTGCAGATTGACGAACGGCAGGAACGCGTCGAGCGAGTAGAGCAGCGGCTGCAATTCCTCGTACGATTTGCTCGCGTCTGGAGGCTTGTTCTCGGGCCAGGTGGGAGCCATCACGCCGGCCCGCTTGCCAATGAACACCACCGCCGATCCAATCAGCACCACCCCGAGTGACCACAGCAACGCCAGCATCGGGCGATGTCCATACCCGATTGTCCACTTGATGAAGCCACCTGCCGCCCGGCCAGCAATTCCATACTGCGAGTAGCGAGCGTCTTCCGCCGCGACCAGGACTTGCGCAGCGCCTGCGTCGTCGCCGCGATCGCGCAATACCTTGGCCAGCTCCCGATAGGGCTGCGAATGAAACCCGGACGCGACTAACAACCATGGTGGATGCTGCCCCGCGCCCAGACTTACCCATTTCAAACGGCTGGCAGCATCGACCGGTCCTCCGTAAAAGTCGTGATATACAAAGCCGTCGATCGCCAGTCTTCCCGGCGCGGGCCAACTCGCCTCATCGTCGATGAGTCCATTTACCGACGAGCCGCGCAGGTCGAGCGTCGCGCCGTTCTGCAGGGTGATGTTCTGCCAGATGAGAGCGCCGTCGGACGTCATCGCGTTTGCCGAAAATCCATGAGGTTCGGATGGTGAGCCGAGGAACTTCGCGCCGCTTGCATACATGACACCACCAATTTTGGCGTTGTCGAATTGAACCAGCCCGGTTGCTTCGATCACGCCTAAGGGACCATAGCCCCCAAGTAATACCGGGCCGGACACATTGGCGCCCGACCCGAATATCGCGCGATTGCCGGGATTGAAGAATCTGCCGGAGCAGAAAACCCCGCCGCACGTTATCCCATTGATATCGACGGCGCCATCGGCCTTGAATCCCGCGTTCAGCCAAACCGGTCCTTGAATTCGCGCGACTCCGAGAAACAGCGCCGGCCGTTCCGACGCCCAAAATTCCTGGCCCTGTTCGGCACTATGCGTGAAGCTTCCTCCTGAGCAATTGAAGTCGCCATCGATTCGCGAGTTGCCGAAGAACACCGGACCGGAGGCTTTGAAACCGTCGTCGAGATAAACGCCGTCGTGTATGTGACTGCCGCCGCCATCGATCGAATTGGTATAGCTTCCGCTCAGCATGAGAAGGTTCAGTTCGGCGCTTTCGAGAATCATCGGTTCCGGAATCGCGCAGTGCACGCAGCCCAAAACAAATGGACCGTGTATGTAGTCAAGGTCCAGGCTTCCAGTAATTCGCGCGCCCACGACTTCAATGCCGGCGGGGTCGACCTGCTTGTTCGCATCATGATCGACAAAAACCCAGCGGATGAGCTCGGCACGGAGGTCGCGCTGATGATCCCAAGTCGCGGCGCTCTTTGGATCATTGGACGGGTCTTCGAACTTGGAGCTGGGACCGCACGCCGCCGGCGCGCCGTGTCTGGTAGTCTTGATGTCCGCGTTTTCGAGTACCGCTCGCTCGCATCGGGTCAAGTTGGGAAATTTCGCCGCCGCGAGCTTCGTCAGGGGTGAGTCGGATGCAGTCGCAACTCGCACCGCGGTCAGACTCGTGACCGCCAGAATGCAGACGAACCGCAGAATCCGATGAAGATCGCGTTGAGCAGTCATCCGGCGATGATCCCTCGGGCCAGCCACCTTAACATCGAGCTGTCACGTCAGAGATGCCCTCTACGAATAGTAAATCCGCGCGTTTCATAACATGGGCGACATTCGCCGCGCATATCCCGGCGTGGCCCCGGCCGGCGGCGGCCCGTCGCAGATGGTTCGACAATGTACAATGAAGTTGGAGCCATTCCTTTCGCGAATAAAATTGAGCGGCGCTACTGGCCTTTTTTTGGCAAATCGGCCGGATTTGTATCGTCCCAATCAAACAATCTGCTAGGTTATCTCGGGAACCATGATTGGCAGCAGGATGAATCGACTCCTCGCCGTCGCTATATTGGCGGTAGCCACCGGCTTTTGCGGATGCGCCTCATCCGACAACGACGGCGTGCCGAAGGTTGCGTCCACCACCTGCCACGGACAGGACCAGACTGACTGCGAGGCTCGCGACAACGCCCGCCAGATTCGCGACGAGGCTGACTACCAGACTGAGCCTGCCTTGGGCTACCTGTCGTCGCCGCCGGGATTGCTGCCGATACCGCTCACCTCGCGTAATGCTTCCTCGAATTAGTTAAGCGACTGACCTTCCGCGCGTCGCGCTCTTCCGCATCTCTTCGGATAACTGTGGCTGTGTAAAACTTGCCTTGTATCAGTTTAGCAACGCTGAATTCGATAAAAAGATAGGCAAACAAAGGATTTTTACCCCATATTGACAGCCCTACAGACGAGGGCGAGAATGCTACACTAAGCCGCGCTTGCCCCTCAGGAAAAGCGCGGTCATTGGGAAGTGAGCGTGCAGGATCGCAACGTACATGGAAAGGCGCGAGTTCTTATCGTCGATGACGAGTTTCATGTTGCACGCAGCGCCGCGATGGTCCTTTCACAGGCTGGTTACGAATGCGAGACGTGTCCGAATGTCGAAGCAGCACTGAAAGTGCTCGAACACGCAGGCGCAGACGTAATCATCGCAGACATGAGGATGCCGGGGATGGATGGGATGGAACTACTCAAGAAAGTACATAGCAAGGATCCGGACATGGCGGTGGTGCTGAGCGTGCCGCTGCCCGCGGCCGAGTCGGCCAAGGAAGCCTTGCGCGGTGGCGCCTTTGATTGCGTAACCAAGCCATTCGACAACGACGAGCTGAACTCGGTGGTCACCCGCGCGGTCGAGATGAACGCGCTTCAGCGTGAGAACCGCAAGTTGCGCGAGCAGCTCGACGTCGCCACCACAGCCGCCGGTTTTATCGCCGAAGCGCCCAAGAGTCGCCAGTTGGTCGCGATGATTCGGCGGGTCGCACCGTCGCGCACGACCGCTCTAATAGAAGGCGAGACCGGCACCGGCAAGGAGCTGGTCGCGCGGATGTTGCACTACTGGAGCACTCGCGCCGCTGGTCCGTTCCTCGCTATCAATTGCAAGGCGCTGGCTGACGGCGTGGTCGAGAGTGAGCTGTTCGGCCATGAAAAGGGGTCGTTCACCGGCGCAATCCGCGACCGAGCGGGATGCTTCGAGCGCGCGTCGGGTGGCACGCTCTTTCTCGACGAAATTGGCGAGGCCGGCCCTGATTTCCAGGCCAAGCTGCTGCGCGTCCTCGAGGACGGTGAGGTCTTGCGGGTTGGCGCGTCGAAATCGCGCAAGGTCGATGTCCGCATTGTCACGGCGACCAATCGGAAGCTACGGCACGAAGTAGCCGCCGGCCGCTTCCGCGCCGATTTGTATTTTCGACTCAGCGTGATTCCGCTGAAGATTGCGCCGCTGCGCGATCGCCGCGAAGACATCCTGCCGCTGGCGCATCATTTTCTCGCGTTTCATTCCACCGACGCGGGCCGGCCGCTGATGCTTTCCCCGGAAGCCGAGGAGGCGCTGCTCAACCATCGATGGCCGGGCAATGTGCGCGAACTCGAGAACGTTATCGAGCGCGCGGTCGTGATGAGCGGGCAGGAGACGCTGATGCCCGAGGCGTTCGCCTTCGACGACGACGCTTCCGACGAGGATTTGGTTCAGGTTGCCGGCATTGCCCGCGCTGCTGGAATCGACTCGGCGGTGGGCGCGAATATGGCCGCCGGATCGGAGCACCGATTCGAACCAGGCGCAGGCGGCCGAGATCCAGGAAGAGGAGGGCACCCTCCAGGCCAGCCTCGATCGTGCAGCGACGGTGCGAATCAAGGCGGCGCTCGCGGCCGCCGGGGAAACCGGGTTGACGCAGCAACCGCGCTCGGCGTCGATCGAACGACACTCTATCGGTTGATGAAACGCCTCAGTCTCTAGAGTCCGAGATGGTCTAAAAAATTGAAATGAGGCCGGCAGAAATTGCCGGCCTCATCTTTTTGGATGGGTCTCGCCCGTCACCGCATTCCAGCCCGCGTTTAGCGGTTGTTATAGTAATCATTCCGGTAATCGCGGTCGGAGCGGCGGGCAGAGCGTTCGAGATAAGGCTGAACGTCGGGTTGGTCCTCAGGAATTCAGCGATCTCGGGCTCGTCATTTCGCAGATTCCCCTGGTTGATGATGTTGGGATTATCGCGGTAGCGATCGGCGAAATTGGGATTCGCGGCCATCTCGCGGTTCCACTTGTCAGCGGGTGACATGTTCTGGTTGTACTCGCGGACCTTTTGCTCAACGTAATCACGCACGTCGGGATGATTGTTGAAGAGCTCGCGAACGCCAGACCATTGCTCCATTTCGCGCGAGTCGTGGATGATGTTGGGGTTCCCGCGGTACATGCGCGCAAAGTTCTGGTTGTTTTCATCCTCGAGGAATCTATGCCATCGCTGCTGTGCGCCGCGGTCGTAGCCGCCGCCTTCGTCGCTTCGGTTGTAGTCGCGATCGCCGCTCGCGTACTCCGGATGGTAGTATTGCGCGTAGGCCGGGACGGTAATTCCGACTGCCAGAACTGCAGCTGAGAACAGTGTAACGAAACTTCTGTATTTCATACGTCTCTCTCCATTTTCGCCAAGCATTTCAGAATGGAAGTGCCACAATGGAGAAGGGCAGCAACGTATGTGCCATTTGGCGCGAGCGGATTAGGAAACAAACATCGTTCTGAACTGGAAATGAGGTGGAGATTTTGGTTGACATGTTCTTTCTCCTCCATTTCCTCTTCGGAGATGGTTGGTGAATGAGGGAAAGCGTGCTGGCGAGGGTCGGATTCCGCGAGGTAGTGCGTGGTGAGAGTGGGTGAAGTGCTCATGTTGAGTATTATGGCACGGTGGGATGACAACGGTTGTCATCCAACGATGATTGTCGGATCAGAGCCTCGGGAACGGGAGTTCTTCGGCGATTTGTAGCTGCCGTTGGGATTGCGCTTGATGCTCTGGCTGAAGAGCAGCGCGCGATAGCCTCGGCGAGCCTAGGAACTTAAGAAACCAGCGGGAACGGCCGCAAATCCTCTCGCCACCAAATCAGGAACGAGTCCCCATCAAATGCTCGAACGCCCACGCCTACAAGCGTATCTACGACATGCTCCAGATCCGAGTCTTTCAATTGGCGTTTCGGCTCCCAGGCTCCAGCAATAGAAAGAAAGACGGACGACGGATACGGGAACGGTTGGTCCAGAAGATCGAAGATATCGTTCTCCGATAGGTCCGAACCGGACACAATCCAATAGGTCTCGCCATTATACTTCGCCGCGCGAGTTGCATGCGGAGAATCGTCCTCTACTGTAAACGCGTCCGCATCTTCGATTAGTACAGCGCAATTCGGATCATTGACGAAGGACTTGATCACCTTCGCAAAACTCATCGGAGCACCGGACAAGCCTGGATGGCTCCATCGGAAATCAAGTTGGCTTTGATCGATGTTCTCAGGAACCGCAGCGAGAAACTCACCTCGTGTAAAATCAGTTTTACGCAAGACCAGTTTCGCTAGCGTTTCTCCCTCAGACAGTTCCTTCTTCAAATGCGCTAACGCTTGTGGCGAGTTCTCTATTTTTCGCATCTGACTAAAGATCTCCGCAGAACTACTCGAGGAACCAACCAAGTGGTTCAAGCAACTCCCAATCTCCGGATTCTCCTAAATCGTTGTTCCAGTATTCAATACCATAGCCTCTTCGTCGTATCCTCAGCTTTATTTTCTTCTTCCTGGTTGACTGCCAATCGAAGTGAGGTCCAATAGGTGGCTCATGATCTGGGTCCGCCTTCAGTTTCTGGCGTAGCGAATCATTTTTCCATGTTTTTCCGTTTTTCCCCAATTTCCATCCAGGACCTGGGTTGAAGTTTGTATTACTGGGATCCTCAGGGATGTCGAACGGAATCAGAATTCCGACCGGAACAATTTCTCCAGCGGCGGATCGCTGGCCGTCAATCAGCACCTCTCCTAAAATTATGTGGGTTTGGGATGTTGAATGCGGGGGGCGGGTCGGTTGGTCCCCGTTGCTGCTGTCGCAATCGATCAGGCAGAGCAGATCGCTGAGAAACGGAATGGGTATAGCTATTCGCGGGAACTCAGACCCTCCCCCCAACATCAGAAAATTCGAGGGCGTTCTTCGGCGACTTGGAGATAGTAGCTGCCGGGCGGTGTCGGCAACGCTGCCAACGTTGCGTGAGGCGCGCCGAAACGTACAGGCCCGGGGTTGTGGTAAGATTACCATTGGTAGGGCCGGGTGCCGGCGACGGCTTCTGCAACGGACGGAAGCTGTTAAGACGAACCAGCCCTCGGGGTCAACGAGTTAGCGCTAGCTTTGGTCTGTCGATTTTTTTTCAGCCAGGCACCGAGTCCTTTACCTAATCCGAAAGCCGGGGCGAGTGTCACGCACCAGAAAACGGCCTCGATTGGAAATAGATTTCTCTCCATCGTCCTGTCCGACAAAGCATCGGCGACTACTCCGATTGCCACTCCGATGAGAAAAAAAGGGATGCTGACCTGTGCGCCCCATTCAGTAAACCCGACAAGTGCCGCTACCAGTAGGAGCAGCACGACAAAAAACAACACAAGAAATAGCAAAGACGCCGCAGGATTCTGTAGAGGGCCGTGTAGACCGGTTATCCTTGGGACATTCAGCCAGATAGTTACATATACTATCCCGCATGCCGCTGCCGCCGCCCTCACCGCCAATGCCTTGAGAATTCGCATAATTACCAGCCTTGGTTCAGGATTAGGTCGCCGCCAATGCATCCAACTGCGTGAGCGTTAATATAGTTGCAAGGGCCCCAAGGAGGTAACTTTCCCCACGAGGACTCGTTACAGTGATATGCTGTATACCCCGCATCGTGTTGTTGGCAGCAACGCTTCACGCCCGGTATGGAGTTCATGATGGGACCGTATGGATCTGCAGCAGTGCACACCCCATCCTGCTTAGTGAATCCCGGTTTAACATTACCGTTGGTAGGCCCTGGGGGTCCATCAGGTTCAGGGGGTCCATCAGGGACGTCTTGGACGCGCTGAAGCGGACGAGCGTTCGGAAGCTCTCCGCTCTGTTTCGGCGCGGAGGATTTCTGCCCGTGAATGAGCCGGATCCCAAAATATAGGTAGGTTTGGGACGTTTCATGCGGGGGGCGTCTCGGTTGGTCCCCGTTGTTGCTGCCGCAATTGATGAAGCAAAGGAGATTGCTGAGAAACGGAATGGGGAATGAGCCTGAAAAAAAGAAGCCCTCAGAGCCCGACGAAAACCCAAACCCGAACCACCCAGCGGTGAAGCGAGGGATGCCGCTGAAAAGACTGTCCCCAGATCGCTGAATGTTTGCTCGAGGGATTGGCCCGGCTGATTTCCATTTCCTTGGCCGCTGAGCCGCTGAATCCCCCGTTGCCAAAGCCGGACGGCGGGCCGAATATTCCCTGTGGGCCGATCAGAGACAACTCGCGTTGGAGCTGCGGATTGTACACATTGCCTGAAGGCTCGAAGTATAGCTGGCCCGGGTCACTGACCTCATGTTCAAGACCCTGATACAGGAACGGAAACGAATTCGCGAGACCGCTCACGGTCGATACTCCGGACGGATCATAAGTGAAAGTGGTCTCGGGAGGCGAGTTCACGTTTGCCGTGTTTACCAGCGCGATCGTCGTCCCGTCCTTATCCAATAGGGGCACATATGTCTTGGTGACGCTGCCCGATGTCAACGAGCCGGCATGTCCTTTAGTACCTGCCCTCAATGTCGTCGTCATTCGCGATAGAGTTTCACGACATTACTGGCGCGTCGCGAACTGATCTGGTTCCCTGACCCCTCCATCGAGGAAGTTTGCGAGCCCGAAGAGAAAGCCGGAGGCAGCGGTCCAGTTGGAACAGAATCTTAAGTCGCGCACGAAAAGAATCGCGCGCTGGATAAGGACCCTCACCTTCGATCCTCTCCCTGACAGGGAGAGGGGAAGAAAGAGCCGGGATTCTTCTCTGCGCTCTGAATAACACAAAGGCAATCGCGGGCACGGCGGCCCGCGCCACTTAGTTAGCCATCAATCAGCCGGGGGGCGGGACTAACCCTTAACCCTCCGTGGTGGGAAGGGGAACCGATTGGGAAGTGAAACGGACTATAAACCGGATTGTTTGGAGAAACATACAGGCCCCGGACTCGACGCGCTGCGCGTCGGGTCCGAGGCCTCCTGGGAGAGGCTCTTTTGCCTGCCGGGTTAGTTGCCGGACAGGGTGTGGAGGACTGAGATCATTGCTGGGCCGATGATTACTGCGATCATCGAGGGCAATACGAAGATTACCAGCGGGAAGAGGATCTTGATTGACGCCTTTTGTGCGTCTTCTTCGGCGTGCAGGCGGCGGTGCATTCGGAGGGCGTCTGAACTGGCGCGCAATGCGGGTCCGATCTGCGCGCCTAGTTGTTCGCTTTGGACCAGGGTTGCGGCGAGCGGCTTGATATCTTCAACCGCGGTCCGATCGGCCAGCCCACGCAGAGCCTGCCCGAGCGTCGCGCCTGCGGAAATATCGGTTGCCACCAGGTTCAGCTCGGTGCCGATTTCCTGTCCGTGACGCTCGCATTCCGAGCCGACGATTCGAATCGCTTCGAACAGTCCCATGCCGGCCTCGACGCATACCACGAGCAGATCGAGGATGTCCGAGAGTTGCTTGGCGATGTTGTTCTGGCGCATCCGGGCGCGGCGTCCCAGGTAGTAGCTGGGCACGAAAATTCCGATGCCGATGCCGCCGATGGCGAGCAGCAGCGCGGTCGATGGATGAAAGATGAGGCCGATCAAGAGACCCAAAAGGCCGCCGCCGGCAGCCAACAGCACGCGCATGACCTGGTACGAATGCGCCGCGCTGGATTTCAGAAATCCGGCCTGCGCCAGAGTCTCTTTGAGTTCTCTCGCCAGTCGGAGAATCGAGGTCCGGCGCCGGGACACGCTTGGAGGCCCATCGGAAGAGCATCCGCAGTACGTTGTCGTCCTGGTCGTCACCGTCGAGTGCGCCCTGCGACGCGCGCATCTTGACCGCCAAGTCCGCGAAGCGTTCGTCCACCGCCCGGCTTTGCGGCGAGAGGGCCAGGTATAAGGCCACGCACGCGCCGGCCGCCAGGAAGAAGACCGTGATGCCAACCATGAATGAGCTCATTAGTAGTTCACCCTCAGCAATCGCCTGATAGTGATCAGGGCGAGCAGGTCAGAGCCAATCGCGAATTTCAAAATCTTCTGACCGGTCGGGTCATGGAACAATCGATCGGTATAGCCCGGCTGAATCAGACTGAAAATGCAGAGCACGACGACCGGCAGCGCGCCGACGACCATACCGCCCATGCGCGATTGCGCGGTCAACGCGCGGATTTGCATCCGCAAGCGCTGCCTGATGCGGACGATTTCGGATAGGCGGCCGACAATCTGCGCGAGGCTCGAGCCGACTTCGGTCTGTACGCGGACCGCAACTACCAGGAGGCGCAGGTCGTCCTCGGGAACGCGCTTGAGCATGTCTTCGAGCGCGCGTGGCAGCGGGAGTCCGATCCGGTTCTGTTCGAGCACGGTGCGAAATTCGCTGCCGAGCGGATCGGCGAACTCGCTGACCAGGACTTGCAGCGCACGCTGCAGCGAATGGCCGGCTTCGAGCGACGATTTGATCAGATCGAGCGCGAACGGCAATTGAGCACCAAAGGCCTTCAGCCGCCGCTTCTTTTTAAACTGGATGTAGAGCAGCGGCAGGGTGCACACGATGGCGCCGGTCGCGAGGCCGAACCACATGTCGTGAAAGAAAATATTGCCGCCGAACAATCCCGCGCCGAACATCAAGACGATGATCAGCAGCATGTCGCCGACTCTCATGTACATGCCGGCCTGCCACATCGCTTCTTCGAGCTTGCGGGCCAGGTTCAGTCGGTAAAGTGCGCCGAGCAGCGCTCCCTCCTTGGGCCGCTGCTTGCGCATGACGTTGATCTCGAGTTCGTCAGCGGGGCGGGTCAGACGCCGGGCGACCTCGCGCTGTTGCTCGACTTCGCCGCCGCGACTGCTGGTGAAGACCAGCACGCCCACGAAGACGATCGCGAAAATGCCGCTTGCCATCAAAAAGTCCATAGCTATTTACCCGATAGTCTGGCGGAAAATTTTGCCGTCGAGTTTGTAACCCGCAGCTTCGAGCCGCTGCGAATAGGTTGAACGAATTCCGGTGGCGACGAAGGTCCCCTGGACTTCGCCTCCCGGTCCAATTCCAGTGCGCCTGAATTCGAACAAATCCTGCATCATGACCATCTCGCCTTCCATGCCGCTGATCTCGGAAATGCGCATGACTTTGCGCGAGCCGTCGGACAGGCGCGATACGTGAACGATGATGTTGAGCGCCGAGGCGATTTGCTGGCGCATCGCGCGCTGCGGAATCTGCACGCCCGACAGCAGCATCATCATCTCGAGACGACCCATGCTGTCGCGCGGGGTGTTGGCGTGGATGGTGGCGATGGAGCCGTCATGACCGGTGGACATGGCCTGCAACATGTCGAACACTTCGCCGCCGCGGACCTCGCCGACGATGATGCGGTCGGGGCGCATGCGCAAAGTATTTCTGACCAGGTCGCGCTGGCTGACTTCGCCTTTGCCTTCGACGTTGGGCGGGCGCGTTTCGAGCCTGACCACGTGCGGCTGTTGCAGCATCAATTCGGCCGAGTCTTCGATCGTCACGATGCGCTCGTCGGCGGGGACGAACAGCGACATGCAGTTGAGCATGGTGGTTTTGCCCGAGCCGGTACCGCCGCAAACGAGGATGTTGAGGCGCGCGCGCACGATGGTGCGGAGGAATTCGACTATTTCGGGGACGATGGTTTTCTTCTCGACCAGGTCGTCGATGTTGTAGCGCTTGCGGCCGAATCGGCGAATCGAGAGCGAGGGGCCGTCGAGGGCGAGGGGCGGGATGATCGCGTTGATACGCGAGCCGTCGGGCAGGCGGGCGTCAACCATCGGCGACGCTTCGTCAACCCGGCGTCCGACCTGCGAGACGATTCGATCGATGATCAGCATCAAGTGCTGATCGTCCTGGAACTTGACCTCGGTGGCGTGCAGCTTGCCGCGTTTTTCGACGTAAACCTGGCTGTGACCGTTGACCAGGATATCGGTGATTTCATCGTCCCACAGCAGCGGCTCGAGCGGGCCCAGTCCGAGCAGCTCGTTCTTGATCTCTTCGATGAGATGAACTTTGTCGGTATCGGTGAGCAGGCGGCCCTCGTCGTCGAGGATCGCGGAGATGGCCTCGGTGACTTTCTGCGCCGCGAGCACCGGCTCGAGGCTTTCAAGCCGGGTAACGTCGAGCATCTCGAACAGGCGGTTGTGAACCGCGAGCTTGAGCTGCTGGAATCCTTCGGCCTGTGATGTCTTTGACCGTGCGCTTGGCGGCGCCGTTGCCCATCAGCGAACGCTGAAACGGCGCAGGCGTAGCCGCGTTCTGCTGCGAAATTCTTTCAACGAGCTTCATGTAGGTACCTCAACTGCGCGCGCCGATAACGTTCAAGAGGCGCGAGACTAACGAATTCGGGGATTCCGCGTCGGGGACTTCAGCGCCGACTTCGAGCCGTCGCGCGAGGTCCTCGATGCTCTTGGCCAGCGGCGAGTTCGGCGCCACCTGCCACAAATCCTGCGCGCTGAGCTGCACCCGCTCGAGAACTTTTTCATCGCGCGGAATCCGCGAGTGAATCGACTTGGCCAGGGTGTGACTCAGTTGATCTTCGGTGATCGGATGTCCGGGCATGAAGCGGCTGAGGATGAAGTTCGGGTTCGACTCCGTGCAGGCCCAGCCGTCCGACCAGATCCACGAAGCGCCACGCGCATCGCGCAGCGCCGATCGATTGATCGAGCACGTAAAAGAGATGATTCGATCTCTCCCACGCCGCGACCGTGTTCGAGTCGATATGCGTGCCGCAATCCACGATCACGAAGTCGAACAACTGACGCATCAGTTCCAGCGTCGCACCGACCGTGGCGTCGGTGACCAGCTCGCTGTCCTCGATCCGCTTGGGCGCCGCCAGCAGATAGATTCCCGACGCATGCTTGCTGAGCGCCGATTCCAGTTGAATCGAATCGAGCTTCCGGGTGCCCTCGGTCAGCGTCATGATGGTGCGCTCGGGCTCGAGATTGAGGAACACCGACAGCCCGCCGGTCTGCAGGTCGAGATCGACCACCGCGACCCGCTTGTCGAACGCGTAACGCAGCGCCAGCGCGAGATTCGCCGCCAGGCTCGTCACTCCGGTGCCGCCGATCAGGCTCACCAGCGAAACGATCTGTGCCGCCACCGACGTGAACTTCTTCGCGTCGGCGGGTCTCGCTTATCTTGAGCAGCGCGCGAGTGGCGTCGCCAGGATCCAGCGGCAGGAACAGGAGCTCGTCGGCGCCCGCCCGCAGCACTCGCTTCATCAGATCCGGCGAACGATCGTGCAGCAGCGCAAAAAGAGCCGGACGGGGCTCTTGCCCCGCCCGGGTATTGAGATAACTCAGAGATAACTCGTCGTTGCCGTTGAAGACCACCATGGTCACGTCAAAGTTGACGTCGGTGGCCGCATCCGGATCCGGTTCTATCTCATTGATGTTCAACACGGGGTCGCCCAAGGCGGCGAGAGCATCTCGAACCTCCGTCCGGTGCTCGTCGCCTTTGCCAACCAATTGGACCTTCAGGCCGCTATGCCGTCCATCATTTTTTTTACCGAGCGATGACACTTCACAATCTCCTTGCTTCAGCTATGCGGTGCCATATCATGCACTAATTACTCGGCTATGTCTTGTCCTCCGTCAGACTAGAATCGCGGCCTCGTCACGTCAGGCTGCGCCAAACGACGGGTCTCGACCTGCTCTCTGCGTCAGTTCAGGCACCGCAGTCGGGTTGTAAACCGACGCGCCATCGGGCAGCGGCTGCACGATTTGCGGCGTTACGCTCATAACCAGGTCCGTTTCGGTGTTCGAGTAGCTGGTGTTGCGGAACAGTCCGCCGAGATACGGGATGTCGCCGATGTACGGGACCTTCTGAATCTGCGTCTTCTTCTCATGCAGGATCAGGCCCGCGATGATCAGCGTCTGATTGTCCTTCATCTGCACCATGCGTCTCCGCGCGCCGAGTCACGAAGGCCGGCACGCTGAAGCCGAACAACTGCACGCCGTGAGCATAGTCGGGTTCTGACACTTCCGGCTTCACCAGCAGCTCGATGTCATTGCGGCCGACGACGGTCGGGACGAATTCAACCGAAGTGCCGAACTGCTTGAAGACGATCGAGGTGTTCAATGCCTGCGCGATGACGATCGGAATTTCGCCGCCCGACAGGAACTTTGCCTCTTCACCGGAATTGGCCAGCAGATGCGGCTGCGCGAGAATCTTCGCGAGCTGGTGATTCTCGAGGTACTGGAAGATATCCCTGCAACTGGTAGTTACTATTTCCTACCGCCAGGCCATAGGTCAAGCCCTGCGACAGCAGCAACCCGGTGAGCGCTCCGCCCGGCCAGGGTATTGACCGGCTGAGAAACACTCCCGTTGGGAGCGGTGACGCTGGTCTTCGGCGAAAACGGCGTCGCCACCGCAGCCGGGCAAACCGACCACCGATACTCCCGCATGGGCGAGCGCGAGCGACAGGTTGGTGCCCTGGTTTTCTATCGCGCTAGCGATCCAGTTCAGCCACCATCGTGTTGAGCAACACCTGCTGCTTGCCGTTGGGATCGATTCGCACCGGGCGCTCCTCGTACTGCCCGCTGATCCCAGACCGCCAGCGTGGTGAAGCCGGGCTTATGCCCAATCAGGTTGACCTGGAACGGATTGATCACCTGGATGTCGGCGACCGTCGTATCGGCGATCGATACGCGGCGCAGCTTGGTCGCAAAATCGATGATTCTCGACGATCCGGTCTGCAGCTGCACTCCATCTTCGGGCAAATAATGGCGTCCGCCCGATACCGCACCCGAGTGCAGTTCGCCGCCAGTCAGACTGACCGACGGATCGACCCGATAGCGCTCATTCGACAATGCAGCCGAAGCGGACTGGCTCGACTGCGGCGGCGGCGCGTACGAAGCAGCCGGATTGCTAGGACCGAAATCAAAGCTCGAGTGACTGACCGGAGCGGGCGGAGTTGCAGTCGATTGGATTCCCCGCAGGCGGCGCAGATGCGCTGGCCGAGGCGGTGCCACCGTGTCCGTCGTGGTCGTATAGCTTGAGGAAACCGGCCGGCCGAAGGACGCCGATGCGACCGGACCGGTGCCCGGATCGATCTTCGCCACTACCGGAGCCGCGGTGCCAGTCGATCGCGCCGGTACCCGCGATTGCCCCGGGGCCTTGCCCGGGTTGTTGATGTCATAGGCGTTGGCGACCGACTTCACCGTCACATCGTACTTGACGGTGTTGCCGTCCGCGGTCTTGACCGAGACAGTCCATTCGCCGGCTTCCGCGCCCAGCAGGACCACCTTTCCCGGCTCCTCGTTATGCACCACTAACGCGTGGGGTTGGTGACGACGTTGACCGCCGGCGCCTCGCCGGGGCTGACGTTGTTGATTACGTAGCTCTCGCCAGCATTCAGGGCGAGCGCCATGGTCGTGCCGTCGTCGGCGAACAGCAGGCCGGGCTGGAACAGCAGCATGCTGATAGCTGCGACCAGCCACGGAACCAGTATATGTCCTTGTTTTGATTTCATCTTCTTCCCCTTCGTCTTCCTCGGCTCGCTTAAGGAATGTCGATCGTCTTAGGCGTCGGCACGTGAGTCGTTATCGCACCCGGAGCGCCGGCCGGAGCAACGAGTGGCGATGCCAGGTCGTGATGTTCAGGCTCAGGAGCGCTCGCCACCGTAGTTGCCGTTTCGGCGCTGGCGTCGGTCGCATCGTCATCGGCGTCTTCTTCGGCTTTCACCGCGGCCTTGCGAATATGGCCCGCCGACTTGCTCGAGCCGTCGAAGTCAGCCGCCGCTTCGTTCACGAACGAAACTGACTCGGACGACTTGCCGTTGCGCAGAATCTCGATCTCGACCGCTTTCCGCCGAGGCGGCGCCGCCGCGATGTGACGAGGCGTTGGCTGTACCGCCATGACCGGAACATCGGGCGCCAGGCTGTACGCCCGCAGCATCTGCGCGACGTCGCTGCCGCTGGTCAGAACGATCTTGTTATCATTGTAATTGCGCATCGCCAGCCGCAGTGTCCCCGAATGACTCGCCAGCGCCAGGCGTTCAGATTCCTGCGGCGTCACCAGCAGGGTGACGACCTTCACGATTTCCGGCTCGTCTTTCTTCTGCTCGACTTCCTGCGCTACCGCGAGCACTTCGACGTTCTGCAGAATCACTTTCGAGAATGCCTTGTCGCCGATCCTCCCCCGGAACCTTCTGCAGTCGCGACCAGCACGTCCACCCGGGTATGCGGCAATACGAAACCAGCGACGTCGCTGACCTCATCAACCGGCACCGACACCGCGCGCATCCCGAACGGAATCAACAGCGGCATTACGCCCGCCGTCTTGTCGCCGGTGAACAGCTTGGCCTGGACGATCGGCTCGTTGGCTACGAGCGAATTTTTCACGTAGCTGCCGATAACCTGTTTGGGATCGGTGTACGAACCATCGGGAAGGCTGTCGGCCGACCATCGCGCCGTCTTTACTTCCCCGAGCTCGATCTTGGTGCCGAGCGGAAGGTCCATCGCCGCCACAACCACTTCGACGTTGTGCGACATGGCGTTTTGCACTTCGGCCTCTCTCCGCTTCAAAGCGGAGTACACCATCACCGAAGCCAGCATCGCCGCCAATCCCGCGAGCAAGACGAATACCATCGGTCGTCTCATATCACCCCTCCCCTCCGGCCGCTTCATGGCGACCGGCTATCTTCAAACTGTTATGCATCCTGTACATCTTAAAAGGTAAATCAAATATGCTCAGACTCGCGATTGAACTGATTAGCAAATCGGAGCCTGTAATAGCTAGATGGCTGCTACAAAAAGTCACATGGTCGGTCTTATGATGTGGAGTAGAGTTCATCGTCAGGTCAAATTTTCCCGTAACGTCACTGTACCTGCCTAAAGCAAAACAACGACATTATGAATTAATCCGGTGATGTTCACGCCCGCTGTCTGGACGAGGGCAGCGGCTATAACGGCGATCGTCACGAGTATTAGCGCATACTCGGCCATGGTTTGGCCTCGCGAACTTTCGATTAGCTTAAAGACTGTCTTCCGGCGGCTCATTGACTCCCCTCCCAGGGTGGTCGTATCTCCGAAACACTTCTCCTGAAGGGGGCTCGCTTGGTACCGCCCGCCAGGAGAAATTTTCAGACGACCGTCAAGCCTTCTCTGGTCATTACAGGCTCGTGTCCACGCTACCGAGCAACGTGGTGATGGTCGTACCCATGGTCTGGTATCCCACGAACACCACTACCGCCACGGCCGCCAGGATCAGCGCATATTCAGCCATGGTCTGACCACGATTGAACTCGCGAACCTTCACAACCAATTTCGTAACTTCGTTCATGCGTATCGTCACCTCCCTCGACCCTAGAGATTTAAAACTGGGTGGCGGATGGGTTTAGTCCGCCACCCAAGGATTTCACCCTGCTCGATTAGAGCTTCCCGTCAACGCTGCCCAAAAGCGTAGTGATCGTGGTACCCATGGTCTGGTAACCGACGAACACCACCACCGCGACCGCCGCCAGGATGAGCGCGTACTCAGCCATGGTCTGTCCACGGCCGTACTCGCGAGCCCGCACTACCAACTTTGTGATTGCATTCATTTCGTCATCTCCTCCGCGCGATAATTTTTCGCGTTTTTTAATTTTGGGGTGGCGGATGATTAGTCCGTCATCCCGGTTTTTGCGTTTTTCGCTCTTAGAGCTTGCCGTCCACGCTGCCTAACAGCGTAGTGATGGTCGTGCCCATCGTCTGGTAGCCGACGAATACGACTACCGCGACTGCGGCGAGGATAAGCGCGTATTCCGCCATCGTCTGCCCGCGCTGATACTCCCGGATCTTCACAATGAGTCCCGTGATTTTGTCCATTAGTCCCATGTCCTCCTGATCATTTTTTTGGCCGAAATTGGCCAATTGTCCCCGTCAATTAAGCTCAATTCCTTCAACTTGCCGCCGCGCCCCATGGGCGCCGCGCGAGCCCGCAATATCTCTTCTCCCCGACAAGCGAGAGCATCGCGCAAGCGACACTTTATACAGTGCGAGAGCGAGACTTATCGTGAGCATCTCTCGTGCCATCTCGATCTATTGAGCAATTTCTTCGACTTTTTCGGTTCTAAGCAGATTACGCTAGCCGCAGAGATGCAACGGTCGGTTGCGAGCCCGCAACAAAGTAAGACAGAGGGCGTATCTTTGCAACGTAAAGATGACCAAAGATGAAATGACCCAGCGTAGGTACATAAAGCACCAAATGCCGATAGTGCCGGCACCGCCCAGCGGGGCCCTCCATATATACAGTTCCCTTCCTCTACCCCGCCAAACCGTCAATATCTTCAAACACAATCTCATCCCCAACCTGAGTCCCGCTCTCGTCCGACGCTCCCGCCGGAAGCTCGAGCGCCCGTCGCGCACCGAATACAACAGACGATAGCCGCCACGGCATCAGCCGCCGATTGATCCTGATAACCGTGTCGCCGCGCCCGAGAAAAACGATGTCGATCGCAAAGCGCATGAAGAACATGTGCATCCACATGAATGGCGTGAAGCGCCCGTTGTCGAACAGCATCCCGGTGCCAGGCGCGAGGCCGTCGCGACCGAGCAGGCCACGGCCCTGGCCCGCGAGGCCGCCGGCGTTCTCGAGCCGCGCGCACAGCACGGTCCCGCGAGATTTATTGATTGCTCGAACGAAAGCCTGGTTCGCCGGCGCCGCATCAGGCGTTTGGGACTGTCTCATTACGTCATCATGTAATAAAATCGCCTCAGTTTCATGGGCTACATTCCAATATTTCTCGACGTGACCGGCCGCGAATGCGTAGTCGTCGGCGGTGGCGAGGTCGCCGCGCGCAAAGTCGAGTCGCTGCTCGAGGCCGGCGCGCGGGTCACGGTCGTAAGTCCGCGGCTGTCGCCGTCGATGGAGGCGATCGTTGTCAGCGGCTCAGTGACCCACCTCGCGCGCAACTATCAGCGCTGCGATATCCACGGATGCGTCCTCGTGTACGCCGCGACCGACGATCCGAAATTGCAACGCGAGCTGGCTGCCGAGGCGCGCGCACTGGGAATCCCGGTAAACGTCGTGGACGTGCCCGAGCTATGCACGTTCATCGCACCCGCTGTCGTGAAGCGCGGCGATCTTCAAATCGCAATCTCGACCAGCGGCGCTTCACCGGCATTCGCGGCGCGGCTGAGGCGCAATCTGCGAGATCAGTTTGGCGTCGAGTACGCGCGCACGCTCGAAGTGCTGCGCGCCGCGCGTCGCAGGCTACACGCTTGTGAAATCGATCCGGCGGTTCGCATGCGCCGCCTCAAAGACCTTGCCAACTCCGCGCTGCCCGACGCGATTGCGGCTGGCGATGTCGCTGCGATCGATCGGATACTTGCTACTCATCTTGGTGACGGCGTTGATCTCGCTGCGCTTGGACTCTGGCGCGCGGACGACATTCACTGAAAAAATGGAAACTTTGTGGCTAATGCCCGCGCTGGTTTGTTACGCGCTCTCGGCGGCGTTGTTCGTATTCGATCGTTTGTCGGGACGCGCGCGTGCGACCGGCTATGCAGTTGCGATCCTCGGCGCGGGCGCGATTTTCCATGCGCTCGATTTGACCGCGCGCGGCCTGCAGGCCGGCAATATCCCGGTGGCCAATTTCGCGCAGGCGCTGTCGTTTCTCGCGTGGCTGACGGCGCTCGCGGGGCTGTTGATGATCGTACGTCTCAGGCTCGCGGTGATCGGCGCGTTCGTCGCGCCGGCGGTGACATTGGCTCTGGGAGCCGCTTCGCTCACGACCAGCAGCGGGCATTTGGTTTTGCCGGCAACGCTGCGCAGCGTATGGCTGCCGATTCACGTCACGCTCGCAATCCTCGGCTACACGATGTTCGTGCTGGCGGCGAGCGTGAGCATCGTCTATCTCGCGTACGAGTCGCGGCTCAAATCCAAGCGCGCGCTCGGGCCCGCCAACGAGGGCGCGCCGAGTCTCGAAAAGCTCGACCGAATCAACTATCACCTGTTGGGATGGGGCTTCGTCATGCTGAGCCTCGCGATCGTGAGCGGCGCGATTTGGGCCGACGCGACGTGGGGGCATTTCTGGTCGTGGGAGCCCAAGGAATCGTGGTCGCTGGTAATTTGGATACTGTACGCGGGCCTGCTCGAATCGCGCCTGACCGTCGGATGGCGCGGGCGGCGCGCCGCGACGCTGACAATCGTGCTGGCGAGCGTGTTGGTTGGCTCGTTCGTGGGCGTTAACCTGATTTTTCCGGGCAAGCACGGCGGCAGTTTCGGCTGATAATGGACCAGACGCTATTCATCGTAGGAATTAATCATCGCAGCGCCGCGGTCGCGCTGCGCGAGCGCCTTGCGTTCGCCGATGAGGATATCGTTGCCGCACTCGCGCGCCTGCGCGAAGCATCGCCGGCGGTCTCCGAAGCGGCGCTGATCTCCACCTGCAATCGGGTCGAGGTGGTAGGCGTCGCCGCAGATGCGTCGCGCGCCGCCGATGAGACGCTCAAATTTTTGTCGGCTGATAGAAGCGTCGCGCAAACCGAATTCGCCGAAGCGATTTACAGTTTCGCCGGGCGCGATGCCGCGCGTCATCTGTTCCGTGTCGGCGCGAGTCTCGACTCGATGGTCGTCGGCGAGCCGCAGATACTAGGTCAGCTCAAGCTCGCGTATGCGCAGGCGTCCGAGGCGCGCAGCGTCGGGCTGATTTTGCATCGCGCGTTCCACAAGGCGTTCACCGTCGCCAAGCGCGTGCGCAAGGGCACGCTTATCGGTCACGGCAGCGTCTCCATCAGCACCGCGGCGGTGGCGCTGGCGGGGCAGATCTTCGACACGCTCAAAGACAAGACCGTGATGCTGATGGGGGCGGGCAAGATGGCGGAGCTGACCGCGCGGCAGTTGAGCGCGATCGGAATCGAGTCGATGCTGATAACCTCGCGGACTTTCGATCGCGCGGTTGGACTCGCGCGCGATCTTGGCGGCACCGCGGTGCCGTACGACAACTACAAGCCATACCTCAAGATGGTTGACGTGTTGATTGGATCGGTTTCCTCGACCAAGCCGATTCTCGGGCCCGAAGAATTCGAGTCGGTGATTCGCGAACGCCGCTACCGGCCGATGTTTCTGATCGACATGGGCGTGCCGCGCAATTTCGACGAGCGTCTGAACGCGCTGCAAAACGTGTACTTGTACGATATCGACGATCTCGGCGCGCTGGTGCAACGATCTCTTGGAGATCGCGAGCGCGAGGCGGAAAAGGCGGAGCAGATCGTCGAGCTGGAACTCGAATCATTCCTCAAGTGGCTCGCCGGTCTCGATCTGACGCCGACCATCAAGGACATCCGCTACAGCGTCGAGCGTTTGCGTGACGACGAGCTGGGCCGCGCGCGCGGATGGATGGCGCAACTCGATCCCGTCGAGCGCGAGCGCGTCGAGTTACTGACGCGGGGCCTGACCAACAAACTTCTTCATCGTATTTTGTCGGGACTGAAACAGCGCGACGACAAAACTCTCGACGCCACTTTCGCCGCCGAAGTAGCACGCCGCCTGCTGGGCGCCGAATTCGACGCCCAGGACGACGACCTCGACGACAGTGACAACGATGATGACGACGACGCAGGCCTCGAGTGACCGCCGCGCCGTCCGTTGACGTGCCACTCAAGATCAAAATCGGTTCGCGTCCCAGCAAGCTGGCACTGGCGCAAGCGGCAATCGTTCGCGACCGGCTGAATGCGGGCAAATTCCGGGAATCGAAATAGAAATCGTCGAGATTCGCACCAGCGGAGACAAGATGACGTCGGCGTCGCTCGCGGATGTCGGCGGGAAGGGCCTCTTTATAAAGGAACTCGAAAATGCGCTGGACGATCGGACGATCGATGCTGCGGTCCATTCGATGAAAGATCTTCCGAGTGTGCTGCCGTCGCAATTTCGAGTCGCGGCAGTTCTCGAACGTGAGAATACATCGGACATCCTGGTGACGCGCGACGGCTCGACGCTGTCCGCGCTGCCTGCGGACGCGCGGCTCGGCACGTCGTCGTCGCGCCGCCGCTTCCAGGCGCTCAGGTTAAATCGGGGACTATTGATTGAACCGCTGCGCGGCAATGTCGATACACGCCTGGCGCGCGTCGCCGACGGTAGTTTCGACGCGATTATAATCGCGATGGCGGGGGTGAAACGGCTAGGCCGAGTCAAAGATGTAAAATTCGTCGAGCTCGATGCGCGCGATTTCATTCCGTCGGGAGGGCAGGGCGCGCTCGCGATCGAAACGCTCGCGGATCGCAAAGGAGATGAACTCGATCGCGCGCTTGAGGCGATCAATGATCCACGGACATTTTATGAAACGGCGGCCGAGCGGGCGTTCCTGGCCGCGATCGAGGCGTCATGCACGACGCCAGTCGGAGTTAGGGCGATTGTCGAGAGCGATACGCTCGCGCTCGCGACGATGCTGTTCAGTCCTGACGGAGCGCGCGAGTTGTCGGAGTCGATACGCGAGCCGATCGCAGACGGCTTTGCGCCGACCGCCGCGGAAAATTCCGGCAAGCGGCTTGCTGAAAAAATGCTCGCGCGCGGCGCCGGCGCTCTCCTTGGAAAATCGAAATTTGCATAACCTCCGCGGCGATTTCAGAGCAGAGGCGGAATCTTGAGTCGCGCGCGAAAAATGCGCGCTACAAAAGGACCCTCACCTTCATCCTCTCCCTTACAGGGAGAGGGGAAAGAAGCTCGCTCCACGAAAAATAAAAGCGGTCGGGTTTTCCTGGTGGGGGCTGGGCCTGGCGCGTCTGACTTGATTACGATTCGCGGGGCTGATGTTTTGAGCCGCGCCGACGTTGTTATCTACGACAGCTTGGTTAGTCCGGAATTAGTTCGGCTTGCGCCGGCGGGTGCTGAGCTGATCTATGCGGGCAAACGCGGGGGGGCGCGGAAGAGTATCGAGCAGTCTGAGCTCAATGCGATGCTGATCGCGCACGCGCGCAAGGGGCGCGTCGTGGTGCGGCTCAAGGGTGGGGATCCGTTTATCTTTGGACGCGGCGGCGAGGAGGCTGAGGCGCTGGCGCGCGCGAAGGTTGAATTCGAAATCGTGCCGGGAGTCACGTCGGCGATTGCGGGGCCGGCGTTTGCGGGAGTGCCGTTGACGCATCGCGAGCACGGGTCGTTCGTTGCTTTCGTCACCGGCCATGAAGATGAGAGCAAAGGTGCCAGCGCGGTGCCGTGGGATGCGCTGGTCGCGGCGGCGCGGCGCGGCGGGACGCTCGTGATCCTGATGGGGACATTGCGGATGCGCGCGACGCTCGAACGGATCTGCGCTGCGGGACTTCCAGCAGGAACTCCAGCGGTCTGTGTCCAATGGGCGACAACCGCGGCGCAGAAGACTGTAAGCGCGACGCTGGCAACGCTCGCCGATGCGTCGGGCGAGGGAATAGGTGCGCCGGCGGTGATCGTAGTCGGACAACTCGCCGGTCTGCGCGAGAATCTGAAGTGGGTCGAGCGCATGCCGCTGTTCGGCCGCACAATAGTAGTAACACGAGCGCGCGCGTCGGCGTCTGAGTTCGCAACGGCGTTGCGCCGGCTCGGAGCCGAGGTGGTGGAATTCCCAACTATCGAAACTGGGCCGCCGCGAAGCTACGCGGCGATCGATCGCGCGATCAAACGTCTTGATTCCTTCGACTGGATAATTTTCACGAGTGCGACCGGGGTCGAGAGTTTTATCGAGCGGATGAAGTCGCGCGGCTGCGACATTCGCGCGCTCGGGCGGCCCGCGTCGATCGCGGCGATTGGACCGGCGACTGCGGCGCGGCTGGAGGACTACGCGCTGCAGGTCGCGGCGGTTCCCGACGAATATCGCGCCGAAGAAATCGTTTCCGCGATTGGAATTAGGCGGATTCGCGGCAAGCGATTCCTGATTCCGCGCGCAGAGGTCGCGCGCGAAGCGATGCCGGAAATTTTGCGCGAACGAGGCGCGAAGGAAGTCGTGGTCGCGCCGGTTTACCGGACGATCAAACCGCAAGGGCGCGCAGATAGTGCGAGTGCGCGAGTTGATCGCGGCGGGGAAGATCGATCTGGTGACGTTTACCAGTTCGAGTACGGTCACGAATTTTTGTGAGATGATTGGCGCGTCGGGGAAGGGGATTAGAGCGGCGGCGATTGGGCCGATCACGGCTGCTACTGCTGAAGAGCGGGGATTTGAGGTAGTGGTGAGGCCGCGCGAGTATACGATTGAGGGGCTCACAGAGGCGATTCGGGAGTATTTTGCTCGGGTGAAGAAGGAGACATGACGCAGAAAGACCGGGTGGCGACGACGTTGCGCGCTTGTCAGTCGAGTCGCAGAACCCTCAGCTACCGACCGCGTTGCGGCCAGCCGCCTCTCCCATAAAGCTCCCCCTCACCCGCGCTGGAAGCGCGGCCTCTCCCGCAACCAAGCGGGAGAGGCGAACAATCGGTCGCGCGGGACGCGACATCCTAATTCGGGCGAGGTAAGAGGGAGCCGGGATTCTTCGCTTCGCTCTGAATGACACAATGCACCGGAATGAGGCTCTAGTGTCATACACCGCGCGCGATCCGTGGTTGGGGGTGCGTCGGCTGGCGTCGAGAAAGATCCGGGGTCCCTCGGCTTCGCTCGGGATGACACAATAAGAAGAAGACGACAGGAAAAGAACTTGAGAGCAAAATGGCGTCCTCGCCATTTTGCGATTCTCACTGGGTGCAGGGCTCAGCCCTGCCGTGGAAACGTGAAACCCGCGGAGGGTTTCACATTCAATTTCAGGGGCGGAGTTTGCGGGCGGCTTCTTTTGCGAAATAGGTCAGGATTAGGTCGGCGCCGGCGCGCTTGATTGAGGTTAGCACTTCCATTGTGGCGCGTTCTTCGTCGAGCCATCCGTTGAGGCCGGCTGCGCGGATCATCGAGTACTCGCCTGAGACGTTGTAGGCCGCTATCGGGGCGTTGAATTCCTGTTTTACGCGGTAAATTAAATCGAGATAGGGAAGCGCCGGTTTTACCATTACGATGTCCGCGCCTTCTTCGAGGTCGAGCGCAACTTCGCGCATCGCTTCGTCACCGTTGGGCGGGTCCATCTGATACGAGCGGCGATCGCCGAACTTGGGCGCCGACTCTGCCGCCTCGCGAAACGGGCCGTAAAATGCGGACGCGAATTTTGCAGAGTACGCCATGATCGCGACGTGACTGAATCCGTTGCTGTCGAGTGCGGTGCGGATTGCGCCAACGCGGCCGTCCATCATGTCGGACGGCGCGACGATATCGGCGCCCGCGCGCGCGTGCGAGAGCGCCGAACGCGTCAGCAGTTCGAGCGTCGCGTCGTTATCGACCTCATTGCCGTCGAGCGCGCCGCAATGGCCGTGGTCGGTGTATTCGCACATGCAGACGTCGGTGATCACCGCCATCCCGGGCACGCGTTCCTTGATCTCGCGGATCGCGCGCTGCACTTCGCCGTCGTCGTTCCACGCCTCGCTGCCGTTGGCGTCCTTGCGTTCAGGAATTCCAAACAGGATGACGGCGGGGACGCCCGCAGCCCAGGTCTCGCGCGCTTCTGCGACGATGTTATCGACCGACATTTGCGCGACACCGGGCATCGACGCGACGGCTTTTTTTACGCCGCGGCCCGGGCATACGAACATCGGGAGGATCAGATCGTCCGGTGACAGGCGGGTTTCGCGGATCATGCGGCGGATTGTTTCGGTGCGTCGCAGCCGGCGTGGGCGATTGATTGGGAAGGGCATCGGGTAACCGCGACGATTATATAAGAGAGAGGAACCTAAGCACTAACCCCTTCCCGCGCGGGAAGGGGGACCAGAATTAAAGAGAAGCTAGCGGGAAAGGGGGACCGGATTGTCGCGGGTGAGAGTGCGGGCATTGTGATGGATGCCGGCGCCCTCACCCGACGCTCGCGGACTTGCGTCGACCTCTCCCGGGGGGAGAGGTAATTCGTTCTCATGATTGCGTTGGTTTCGGTTTGATGTGGGTTTCGTAGTAGGGGCGCATCGAGCGGAGGGCGCGCATCTGATGATAGGCAAGTTCGTCGGCGGGGTAGCGGTGATTGGGGCCAAGGACGCAGTTGGCGCGCGCGTGGCATCGCGGGGTGCAGTCGGGCTCTACTTCCACGCGATGGGTCAGGCACTTGGGGATGTTCCATCCGGATTCGACGCTTACTGCGCCGGCCGGGCATGCGGGGATGCAGGTGCGCGCGGTGCAAGTGGGACATGGATCGAAGCCGAGTGCGCCGCCCGGCGAATCAAGTTCCTCGTCGAGCAGGAGTGCGGCGCGAAACGCGATCCATGGTCCATATAAAGGATGCACGGTGACGCCGAGGATGCTTGGGCCACAGATGCCCGCGACTTTGCCGAGTTCGATGAAGCTGAGCGTGGCGCTGTTGTTCATGAACGGGTAAACGGTGGTGCATCGCAGGCCCGAGGCGCGCAGCGGAGTGGCGAGGTCGCGCTCGACAACTTCGCGGGTGAAGTCGTCGAGCGGGTTCTCTCGATTCCACCATCCGGGATTTTTCGCGGCGTGGGATTTCAGCGCTTCCCACAGCGCGCCGCCGCCGTTGCCGATCACGACGATCGATCGCGCCGTCGGATCAATCGCCGACGCGCGCGAAACTTCCTTGACCACGGCGTCGTAGCGCGCGACGGGAATCGCCGCCACCAGGTTGAGTCCGTGCGGTAAAGCGGCGCGGCGGATTTTATCCAGCGTCGAGGTCAAGAGCATAGCTCAGGGAGGAGGCACGAGCGCGAAGATCGCGCCGAAGCCGCATTGCCCGCCGAGCTCGGTCATCCCGTAGAGCGTGCCGCTTAGCAGGACGACGTCGTCGTCGGGTTTTACCCCGTCGGTGGTGCCGCCCTGGAAGTCCCAAATTCGATCGTAGCCGGTGCCGTCGGTATTGATTTGAAAAACGCTGCCGTTGCCCTTGTTGCCGCCCGACTTGGTAGTGCCGTACAGCGTGGTGCCGTCGAGCAGCAACGATCCCAAGGGACTGACGCCGTCGTTACTGCCGGGCTGGCCGAAGTGCTGCAGGATGGTGAAGTGCTTGCCGTTGGTCTGAATCGAAAACAGCGTGCCGTTGCCGTACTTGCCGCCGTTCGCCGTTAAGCCGAACAGCGTCGTGCCGCTTTGCACGAGCGTGCCGTGGTCGGGAGTCGCGCCGTCGCCGCCGATGCACATGGGGAGGCCGTTATGCGGGCAACTGAAGTTGTGCAGGGTCTTGATTTGTTTTTGCACTTTGAGTTGGACGAATGGCAGGTGTGAGTGAAAGAGAAGACGACGCCGACATCGGCGTGTGCCTCCGGTCTGCGTCATGCCGTAAAAAGTTTTGCCGTTGGGATCGAGAATAAGCTGGCCATGTGGATCGGCGCCGTGCCCGCCGTCGAAGGAGTACACGCGCGTGTAGGTGCTGGTCGAAGTGTCGAAGCTGAAAATGGTGCCGTTGCCGCCCTTGCCGCCGAGCGAGGTCATGCCGTAGAGCAGACTGCCGACCGCGAGGAAGCAACTGAACGGCTGCGCGCTATAGCTCTTCGCGCCACTCGCGGGAAAGTTGAACAAAAGAGGCGACGAGTAGCCGCTGCCGTCGTCGTTGATGCTGAAGATGGCGCCGGTGTCATTTTTACCGCCGGTGACCGTCGTTCCGTAAAGGACGTTGCCGACCAGCGTCATCGCATTGTTCTCGGGATCGTCGCCGTCAGTCTTCGCGCCGGCGAAGTAATTATCGACCACGTAGCCGGAACCGTTGGGCATGATCTGGAAGATCGTGCCAAAACCGGGGCCCTTCGCAGTAGTCGTCGGAGTGCGCCCGAAGAGCAGCCCGGTGGCGGACGTCGTAGGTCAACGAGCCCCGGGGGTTGGCGCCATCCATCAGTTTGCACTTGTCGGGAGTGGGGCCGACGCCAAAGGAATACAGCAGGGTCTCGGTGCCGGTCGGCATCGCGTCTGGGACAGAATTGACGGCACGGGCTGTGGGAGCCATCGTCAGCAGATAGCGCGGCGATCGAGCATCGCGACTGCGGCGAAGATAAATTTGCGATCGAATCGAATCTGAGAAAACATATTGCCTTCCCCCCTACCGGGCCTTGATAGCAATCAGTCGGGGTCCATTGTAAGCGAGCGGACGGAACTAAGCGATGCGGCGGCGCTACGCGATTTTGTAAGTAACCAGCGCGTCGGCGATGAGGGCGTTGGACGCGTCGAAGACTTCCACGCTCACGCTCGCGATGCGCTTGCCGTGGCGCTTCACGCGGGCGCGGGCGATCAGATCGGAACGCACGGCAAAGCCGGTGTAGTTCACGGTGATCGAGATGGTCGCGGTGCGGGTCGTCGCGGCGAGGCTCCAGACCGCGGCGCATGCGGCGACGTCGGCGAGCGCGGCGATCGCGCCGCCATGGACGGGCGCAGTGGGACCGCCTTCGTTGAGAAGCCGCAAATCGAACGGCATTCGCACCGTTGCGGATCCATCAGCGGCGGATTCGATCTTCAGGCCGAGCAGCGCCGAAAACGGCGCTCGTTCGAGCAGTTGGATTAAATGCTTTCGATCCTGATCGGCGGGCATTTAATTTCTCCGTCGCGAATTTGATTTCGCCAGCTTGAGCGCCAGCGCGACCGCTTCGGCGGGAGTATCGGCGCGGCTCAGCCCGTCGATTTCGGGCCACGAATCGAGCGCAACGATGGGCTTGCCGAATTTTTTAGCGAAGCCAATCTCGGCCAGCGTGCCGCCTTCACCGGCCAGCGCGATTATCGCGTCGGCGCTCGCGACGATCACAGCGTTGCGAGCCTCGCCGATGCCGGTGGCGATCGCGAATTCAATATGCCGGTTCGCTGCGCGCCGATCGTAACCCGGCAGGATTCCGATCGTATGCCCGCCTTGCTCGCGCGCGCCGGCGGCGGCAGATTCCATCACACCGGCGCGGCCGCCATTCAAAAGGACGGCGTCGCGCCGGGCAATCTCGCGGCCCAACTCGAATGCGAGCGCGCAAACATCGCGCGGCGCATCACCAGCGCCGATGACTGCTACGACTTGCCGCCTTTTCAGTGAAGCCGCCATCGGCGGAATTGCTCTTACAGGCCGAGCGCGGCGGGGAGTTCCGCGAGGTCCTGGATTATGATGTCCGGTGCGCGGGATGCCCTCGGGCAACTCGCGATTGCGCGTACGGATCCACGCGGAATGCATCCCGACGCCCTTGCTGCCGAGCACGTCGTCGAGCGGAGTGTCGCCGACGAACAGGATATCGGCGGGCTCGAGATGCATCGCGTCGAGAATTTTTTTGAAGATGAGCGGGTTGGGCTTTCGATAGCCGGTGTCGGCCGAGATGATCACGGCGGTGAACAGCTCGCGGATGCCGGTATCGCGCATGATCTGGTGGCCGGTTTCGGAATCGTCGAAGTTGGAGATGAGGCCGAGGCGATGATTCATCGGCGATTTTTTTCATCGCGTCGATTCGCGCGGGCGGCGCCTTGGTGACCTCGCGCACGCGCGCCATGTGGATGCGGCGCAGATTTTCCGCGAGCGGCGCGGCGATGTGTTCATCGACGTTGAGCATTTTGAGCGTGCGCGCGAAGCGTTCGCAGGCAGGTTATCTCGAGCGCGTCGGCTTAGCTCGCTCGGAGAATATATCGCTGTAAACCGACGCGTGCGCCTCCGAGAATTTCTCGCGGTCGAAGCGCTTTGCCCAGCGCGGTTTCCAGCGTTTCGTAGAGCAGCGGCGTCGTGCTGCGAATCTCGCGCCCGCGAAACTGCATCAGCGGCAACCCGTCGGGATTCCAGGTGACCAGCGTGTCGAACAGATCGATCACGACGGCTTTGTAGCGATGCTCAGCCATTCCGGGTCAACGCTCCTGCGGTCCCGACGATTGCGGCGAGGTTCAGCAGCAGCACGGTGCCGTTGAGAATCACGGAGTTGTGATGCAGCTTGTCGAACTCAGCTTTTTTCACCGGGTCGGGATTCGGACTTTCATTGACTGTGCGGATCGCGTCGGCGCGCGGCAGGATGACCGTGCCGGCATAGAAGGTGACTGCCGAGCGCGATCGCCAGCGCGAGCGTCGTCCCGCCCCACCACATCCGCGGCGCGCGCACTGCGGTGAAGTAAATCGCGAGCACCAGGCTGATCGTGCCGACGATGTAGCCGAGAATGTAGTAGCGCGGAAAGATTGCGCTGATCAGTTGGCCGGCCTCGGGCCGCGGCAGCACCGTGAAGACCGCGGGCGCCGTGAAGAACGAGAAGAAAACAATTCCGCCGAGCCAGCATCCGAGTGCGGCGAGGTAAATCGTCAATACAATGATCATGATTTTTTTTCGCGATAGGAGACGGCGTCAGTTGAGGTATCGGTTGGGCGCGCCGGGCAGCGGCTGGCGCTCGGAGAATCCAGTATCGACGCTGTGCCACGCGATCACGCGCGGCTCGCCGAATTGCCAGCACAGGAAAACTACGTCCTCGCCCGAGTCGTAGGGGAAATCGATCAGGCCGAGGTCGATGTCCTTGAGGATGCATCCGAAGGATTCGATTTGCGACGCCGCGTCGGCCATGTTGGTCGCAAATGAACGCAGCTCGGGGTAGCGGCCGACAATTTCGGTCATCGCGGAATGCAAAATCGACGGATCGTCAACCGACAATTCCTCGATTCGCTCGCGCAACGACGTCGCCTGCATCTGCAGTTGGCGCATCAAAATTTCCAGCCGCGGAATCAGCTCGTTGGCTTCTTCCTCGCTGAACAGCCTATCAAATCCAATATTGGGCAACGTTTCCTCGTCGGTAGCGCGGGCCGGTCACCATGATTAGCTTCAATGTAAGAGGTAACCTTGTCTGCATCACAACCGTATATTACGGTGAAATTTGGGTTGCGGGGAATAGCGGCAGTTGCGGCGCGGTCCCTCCTTAAGAGGTTCGACTAATCTATGGCAGATAAACCTAAAGGGGAAAAACGCTTCGAGATTGAAGAGGACCTGAGCAAGGCCGAGATTCCCGAAATTCTGCCGGTGCTGCCGTTGCGCGGCATCGTAATTTTCCCCAGTCAGATACATCCGTTCCTGGTTTCGCGGCCGTCGTCGCTCAAGCTCATCGAAGAATGCGGCCAGACTAATAAAGTCATCGCGCTCGCCGCGCAAAAAAATCCGGAAGACGAACAGCCGACGCCCGAGGGATTGTTCCCGAGCGGCACCGCCGTGCGCATCCTCAAGATGCTGCGCTATCCCGATCAGAGCGTGCGGGTGCTGGTGCAGGGACTCGCGCGAATCGAGCTGGGACAGTTCACGCAGCGCGAGCCGTACTTCCTCGCGCACGTCAAGCGGCTGGTCGAGCCAGTCTCGTCCGACAAGGAAATCGACGCGCTGCATGCGCACCTGGTCAGCCAGTTTTCCAAATTTGTTTCGCTGGTGCCGTACCTGCCCGACGAGTTGCAGGTGATGGCGATGCAGGTGAAGGAGGCCAGCCGGCTCGCCGACATGGTCGCCTCCTACCTGAAGATCCCGATCGAAGAGGCGCAGGATCTGCTGGCGACGCTCGACGTTCGCGGACGGCTCGAAAAGCTGATCGCGATTCTCGGGCGCGAGATCGAGATGCTCGAACTGGGGCACAAGATCCAGTCGCAGGTGCAGACCGAGCTCAACAAAAATCAGCGCGAGTACTATCTGCGCCAACAGCTCAAGGCGATTCAAAAAGAGCTGGGCGAAGGCGACGCGCGCACCTCCGAAGTCGAAGAGATCGAGAAGAAGATCGAAGAGGCGAAGATGTCGCCCGAGGCGCGCAAGGTCGCCGACAAGGAACTCGAGCGCCTCAAGATGATCCCGCCGGAATCGGCCGAGCACACCGTCGTGCGCACGTACCTCGATTGGCTCGTGAGCCTGCCGTGGGGCGTTTCGACCGAGGACAATCTCGACATCCGGCACGCGCGCCAGGTGCTCGACGAGGATCATTACGACCTCGAAAAAATCAAGGAGCGCATCCTCGAGTTTCTCGCGGTGCGCAAGCTCAAGAACGATACCAAGGGACCGATCCTGTGCTTCGTCGGGCCTCCAGGCACCGGCAAAACTTCGCTCGGCAAGTCGATCGCGCGCGCACTCGGGCGCAAATTCGTGCGGCTGTCGCTCGGCGGCATCCGCGACGAGGCCGAAATTCGCGGGCATCGCCGCACGTACATCGGATCGTTGCCGGGGCGAATCATCCAGGGGCTGCGCAACGCCGGCTCGAATAATCCGCTGTTCATCCTCGACGAAGTGGACAAGCTCGGCATGGACTTCCGCGGCGACCCGGCCTCGGCGCTGCTCGAGGTGCTCGATCCCGAGCAGAACAACACCTTCGCCGATCACTATCTCGATGTGCCGTTCGATCTTTCGAAGGTGCTGTTCCTGACTACCGCCAACATGCTCGATCCGGTGCCGCACGCGTTGCGCGACCGGATGGAAGTGCTCGAACTGCCGGGATACACCGAGGAAGAAAAGCTGCAAATCGTGCAGCGCCATCTTATCCCCAAGCAATTGATCGAGAATGGACTCGGCGATCAGAAGATCGAATTTTCGGAAGACGCACTGCGCGAGATAATTCACAGCTACACGCGCGAAGCGGGGCTGAGAAATCTCGAGCGCGAGATCGCACGCGTATGCCGCAAGATCGCGCGCTCGATAACTGAAGGTGAAACGGCGCCGGCGGTCGTCGGCGCAGACGACGTGCAGAAGTATCTCGGCGCTCCGAAATTTTTCTCCGAGGTCGCCGAACGCACGCAGGAGCCGGGGGTCGCAACCGGCCTCGCATGGACGCCCAACGGCGGCGAGATAATGTTTATCGAGAGCACCCGGATGTCGGGGCAGAAGGGCCTCAACCTCACCGGCTCGCTCGGCGACGTGATGAAAGAATCGGCGCAGGCGGCGCTGTCCTACGTGCGCACGCACGCGGCGGCGCTCGGAATCGCGCCCGACTTTTACGACAAGTCTGACATTCACGTACACGTTCCCGCCGGCGCAATTCCCAAAGACGGCCCGTCGGGCGGCGTGACGATTGCGGCGTCGCTGGCGTCATTGCTAAGCGGCCGGCCGGTGCGTTCGGATATCGCGATGACCGGCGAGATCACGCTGCGCGGCAAAGTGCTGCCGGTCGGCGGAATCAAGGAGAAAGTACTCGCCGCCCGCCGCGCCGGAATCAAAACGATCATCCTGCCGCGTCGCAACGAGCGCGACCTCGAAGACATCCAGCCCGAAGTCCGCAAAGAGCTCGAGATGATTTTCGTCGACACCGTCGATGAAGTAATCCGCGCCGCCCTGCGCGACGGCGACGCAGTACAACCCGGCGCCGAAGCAGTCGCAGCAACGCCAGCAACAGCCCGCACCGAAAGAACGGTCCTGAACTAAGGAAGAACTTCATCTAGTGTGAAACCCGCCTGGGTTTCCCGCTTCTTCCTTGGGCAATTTTTTTGTGTCATTCAGAGCGAAGCGAAGAATCCCGGATCCTTCTTCGCCACGTCGCTGTCAGGCGAGAGGCCGCGCCTTCCAGCGCGGGTGAGGGTCAAAATTCCAGGTTCTTCTCTGGAATCTTGATCCCGTGAAGATAGCGATCGTTGCGGCCGAAGCCGCGCCCCATGCAAAAGCCGGCGGCCTCGCCGATGTGATCGGCTCGCTGCCCGGCGCTCTGAAAAACGCCGGCCATGAATCGTCGCTGATCGTCCCCGGCTACTCTTCGATCAAGGACAACGTCGAGACCGCACCCGTCCTGCGCGACATCCCGATGCGCTTCGGCGCCGACCTCGAACGCTTCTCAGTATTGCGCGCGACTGATCCTTACGGCGTGCCGATGTACCTGATCGATCATCCGCGATTTTTCGGCCGCCCCGGAATCTACGGCGAGCACGGCAAGGACTATCCCGACAACATGCGGCGCTTCATCTTCTTTGGCCGCGCCGCCGCGATCGCATCCGCCGAAATAATCGCGCCGGATGTGGTGCATGCGCACGATTGGCACGCGACGGCAACGCCGATTGCGATGCGTGCCGACAACACGCTTCGCGCGAAGTTCAAGCGGGCGCTGTCAGTCTTCACGATTCACAATCTCGCGTTTCAGGGTATCGGCCAGCGCGAGGACTTTGCGCTGCTGAATCTCGACCCGCCGTATTTCTCAGTTGACTACCTGGAATTTTACGGGCACCTGAATCTGATGAAGGGCGCGATCGTGCTGTGCGACGGCGCTTCGACCGTCAGCCCGACCTACGCGCGCGAAATCACCACCGACCCCGAACTCGGCTTCGGACTCGAAGGAGTGCTGCGCGACAAGGGCGAAAATTTCGTGGGTATCCTCAACGGCGCCGACTACCACGAATGGAATCCAGCCACCGATCGCGAAATCGCAGCGACCTACACGCCCGCGAAGCCCGACGGCAAACGCAAATGCACCCGCGCGCTGCGCGATTCGCTTGGCCTGCCGCATCGTGAGGATTGGCCGGTGGTCGGGATGGTCACGCGCATGACCGGTCAAAAGGGCGTTGACCTGCTGAAAGACGCGCTCGACGCCGTGATGCGCCTGGATTTGCAACTCGTCATGCTGGCGAGCGGCGACGAGGAGCTCGAGAAATTCTTCAAAGACGCCGAGAAGCGTTATCCGGAAAAACTTCGCGCGATTATCGAGTTCAACAACACGACGGCGCATCGAATCCAGGCCGGCAGCGACGCGTTCCTGATGCCGTCGCGCTTCGAGCCGTGCGGACTAACCCAGATGTACGCGTTGCGCTACGGCAGTGCGCCAGTAGTGCGCGCCACCGGCGGATTGCGCGACACTGTCAGCGAGTTCGATCCCGCCGCGGGACCGGCAACGGCTTCGCGTTCGAAAAGTTCGAGGCGTCTGAAATGGTCGCGGCGCTGAGCCGGATGGTCGCGACGTTCCGCGATCGCGCCAAGTGGCGTCGTCTGATGGCAAATTGCTTCGCGTCGGATTTTTCGTGGGATCGCGCGGCGAATCAATACGTCGAATGGTTCACGCGGCTGCGAAAAGCTCGCGGCCTCAGCTAGAATCCCGTCCGTGGCAATCTCGTCTCGCGAATATCTCGTTTACGCCGACGGCAGTTGCCTCGGTAATCCCGGGCCCGGCGGATGGGGCGTCGTGGTCCGCGATCCCAATGGCAATGTGACCGAACTCAACGGCTACGATCCCTCGACCACCAACAACCGGATGGAATTGATGGCGGCGATCGAAGGTCTGCGCGCGACCGAGCGTGGCGCCGACGTTGTGCTGCGCAGCGACAGCCAGTACGTCGTGAAATCGATGACGCTGCATTGCAAGCGCAACAAGAATCACGATTTGTGGGAGCTGCTCGACGCCGAAACGGAGTCGCGGCGCGTGCGATTCGAATGGGTCCGCGGACACGATACCGATCCGATCAACAATCGCGCCGACGAACTCGCACTAAGCGGTGCAAATCGGCAGCTGATCGCTGACGGCGCGCTGACCGAAAAACGAAAGACGCGAGCATCATCGAAGAGCGACGACTCATCAGCGGAAGCCGAGCTATCAACGCGGCTTGAGGCGGGAGAGTCAATCCGCAAATGCGTGGGGTGCGGTGCGAAGTTTGTCAGCCGCAACCACGGCGACGACTACTGCTCGCTCATCCGATGCCAGCTCGACGTGCGCGGCCGCGTTACCAGATAGCGGGAATCAGCGCGTCCGTCTTGCGTTTGTAATTGTCGTATTCTTCGCCGAATCGCGCGAGCATCATCGCTTCTTCGGACTTCAACCGGCGCTGCGCCAGGATCGCTCCGACGATCAGCGTCAAGATAGCAGTCACCGGCGCTCCGTAGATGAGCGTCCATCCGAACGTCACCAGGAAGGTGCCCGCGTAAATCGGATGCCTCAGGTAATGATAGAAACCGCGAGTCACCAGCACCGGATGCTCGGCCGTCCGGCCCGCCGTGAAGAATCCAAGTTGAATGCGCGCGCCGAGCGCGAGCCACATCCCGAGCAGCTCAAGTAACAGCCCGAGCACTTTGACGAACGCAGGCGCGGCGCCGCCGTAAACGTAAGTGCGCTCGAACGGCGCCGCCGCAAAGACCACGAGCAGAGGAAGCTGCACGACAATCCGGCGGGAAAGCTCCTCGCGAGGAGGCCGGTCCTCGGCATCCTCGCGAACGATCAAGTCCGAAAAGCGAAACCCCGCGTAAGCGACCAGGTACGCGAGCACATAGCGATGCTCGGCGAAGTAAGCGGTGATGCCGAGCCCCAATGCAATCGCGCCGATGACCGCGACCAGGAAAATCGCAGTCTCCGCGAAGTGCAGCGCCAGACCGCGGATGAAATGCGGATGCTGGCCCGGCGAGGCGATCGCGTCGGCCAGCAGCGTCGCGGTCGTCGGCTCCAATCCGCCGGTCGCTTTGCCGTTCGATCGGGGCGCGTCCTGATTCACTTCACTCGGCATCACGACACTTTCGCAGATGTGTGAATCAGGATCAAAGAGGGCCGCCCGCGAGCCGCTCCGCAGCATTCTAACTGCATGCGCGCAGTTGCGTTGATTCGCGAAAAAAGAAATTTACCGCGAAAGCGCATGAAAGCCCGTTCTTGACTCGCATTCTGCGATTGCAGTTAAGTTATTGATTTATCTAACTTTTCATTAATGATCGACTACATCGTGGCGAAGGCCACCTTGAGATAATCATTGCTAAATCGAGAGATTTTTCGATGGTACACGACTTGCTTTACCCCTGTCAGTCAACGAATACGGAGGGACACTCAAAATGAACGCAACCACTAACGAAGCAACTCTCACGGCGATCACGACTCGCAACGAAGCGGCGGAAGCCACTGCCGGAACGCGCCTCGCGCAGAACAGCCTGCTCAGCGAACTGCCCGGCATCGTGTTCGGCCTGATCACACTCGGATACGTCATCAGCTCGCTGGTGGCACTTGTCCTAAGTCGTCCGAAGAATTTTACGGGAGAACTTAAAATGAACGCATCAACCACAGAAGCAAGGTTCGCAGGAATCACCTCGATCGTCGAAGCGCCGGTCAGCGAAGAGCTCCGGTTTGCGCAGTACAGCATGCTCAACGAACTGCCGGGCGCAATCTTCGGCGTCATCACCGTCGCGTACATCGTCGGCTCGCTGCTCGCGCTCGCGCACTAAGTCATGACGCGCGGCGGTAACATCTCGATGCGCCCGGGTGCATGAGTACCCGCGATGCACGACCCGATGTAGCGCGCGCCGAGATGCGCGGGGCGGTGGCGGGCTCGTCCACTGCGCGCGCGACCATCGTGAGCGACACCCAGATGACGGCGGCAGCCAGCACGATCGTGACCCACGACATCGCGCGGATTCGCCGCAGCATCGAGTTTAACTGTTCGACGGTGAACGCATCGCCGTCACCGTGGGCGGCCACTTCTTCCTGGCGGCCGATCCTGAATGCCAGTCCGAACGTGATGTAGGTCTGGATAAAGATGAGCAGGAACGCCAGCAGCAGTTTCAGTTCGAGCGCGGAACCGATTCGCGCGAAGTAGTCGAACTTCATCGACGCTTTCAAGTCCGTCAGCCGCATCGCCCCGCTAATCACAATAATTCCCAGCACGCCGATCGTGAACGGGTTATAGAACCTGAAGCCCGCGATCAGGCTCGCGCGGCGCGCACTCTCGTTGGGCGCGGTCTCGGCCGCCGGAATCAGCATATAGATGACCGCGAACTGCGCGCCGACGTAAGACGCCATCGCGCACAGATGCAGCCACATCAAAAATTCCCCGCCACTCATCGCAGCGACACTATCACAGCCCTTTCGTCATCGTGACCAAGGGCGCACGCGAGCGCGTGTTGTCCTGGTTTCAGTGGGGCGGGCCGCCGTGCCCGCCCTCTCTTCAAGTATTGATCGGTAACCGCGGGCCCGAACGCCCGCGCATCGATGGCGGGCACGGCGGCCCGCCCCACTAAATAGTCATTACGACGAAAGCGACAACGGAGCGGGCCACGACAGAACCCAAAAGTACTGGGTGCAGGAGTCACCCCTGCCGCTCGCCGCGCAGGCGACTTAAATCACCGGGTCGAAATCCAACGCCCCCGTCCGCGCGAGCTTCGAGTACCAGTGCCCGCTCTCCTTGACGATTCTCTGCTGCGTCTTGAAATCGCAGTGCACGATTCCGAAGCGCTGCTGGAATCCCTCCGCCCATTCGAAGTTGTCGGTGAAGGTCCACAGAAAATAACCGCGCACGTCGGCGCCCGCTTTCATCGCCTGCCCGACCTCGAAGATAAAGCGGCGCAGAAAGCTGACCCGTCGCTGGTCGTTGACCTTGCCGTCAGCCCCCGGCCCGTCGCCGTACGAGCATCCGTTCTCCGTCACGTAGATCGGGACTCCCGGGTAGTCCTTGCTGATGTGCCCGATCATTTCCGACAGCGCCGGCGGATAGACTTCCCATCCAAACTCGGTGACTTCCTCGCCGCCCGGCCGCACCTGCTTCACACCGATGTAGCGATCGTGCATATCGTGCGCGACCACCGCGCGCGTGTACAGGTTGATTCCGATGAAGTCGAGCGGCGCCTTGATCAAGTCCATGTCGCCGGCGCGAATCTCGACATGATCCTCGACCGCGCCGTGCAGGTACGCCTCCGGATACTTGCCGCGCATCACGGTGTCGAGAAACCACAGGTTGTAAAATCGATGCCACCGTTCGGCCGCCGTCCGATCCTCGAGCGACCCGGTTTCCGGATGCACCGGCGACATGCTGAACGCGGTGCCGACCGCCTCGGGATGGTTGTTTGATTCGCGAATCGCACTGACCGCCATGCCCTGCGCGAGATTCACCGTATGCGTCGCTTTGATCGCACTGTCGATTTCTTTACGCCCGGGTGCATGTATCCCAAGGTGATAGCCGAGAATCGTGAAAATCCACGGCTCGTTGAATGCCATCCAATGCTTCACGCGATCGCCGAGCGTGTCGGCCACGACGCCCGCGTAGTCGCGGAAATATTCTGCGAGGTCGCGATTCGGCCATCCGCCGGCATCCTCGAGCGCCTGCGGCAAATCCCAATGATAGAGCGTCACCCACGGCTGGATATTGCGCGCGAGCATCTCGTCCACCACGCGCCGATAAAAATCGAGCCCCTTCTGATTCACCGCCCCCTTGCCGTCCGGCATGATCCGCGGCCACGACAACGAAATCCGCGCCGCATTAAGCCCAAGCTCGGCCATCAACTCGATATCGTCGGCATAGCGATGGTAAAAATCGCAAGCAACGTCGCCCGTATCGCCCTGCTTGATCTTCCCAGGCGTGTGCGAAAACCGATCCCAGATGGATTCCCCCTTCCCATCCTGATCGAACCCGCCCTCAATCTGATAAGAAGCAGAAGCAGTCCCCCACAAAAACCCCTTTAGGAAACGAAACAGGCGCCATAACCCGTTTTGTTATCACAGCATTAACAACTTGGCGACCCCTTACATGCGTCGCTCAGCCTCGGCAGCGCAGCGCTTCGACGAACGAGCAAAGGCCGGGGCGACGCTTTGCGCTGGCATAACTGGCTGGTTTCAATTAAATCTACAGGCCGTGCGGCAAAGGGGACCACACAACATCTATCAGATCGCTGGGCTTCTGGAGCGTCGCTACCGGAACTTCAATCACCACAATCGTAAAAACCCGTTGGACGAACTCTTGTTCATTCTGTGCAGTACCAAAACTACTGAGACGGGTTACCGTGAAAGCTATCGAGCGCTTCGAAGGCACTTCCCGACCAATAGCCGCCTTGCTGGAGCATCGGTTAGGCAGATTGCGAGCGCCATTTCCCATGGGGGCTTAGCCAAGAAGAAAGCCCGCACGATTTACCAAACAATGCGTCGAGCTTGCCTCGAATTTGGCGAGCCAAAATCTGTCGGCGCTTCGCAGTATGAATGACATGGAATCCGAGTCTTTCCTTACCGGCCTTCCGGGAGTCGGCACGAAAATCGCCAGGTGCGTTATGCTGTATTCGCTAGGGCGCAGGGTCTTTCCGGTAGACGTGCATTGCTGGCGCGTTGCGTATCGTCTTGGTTGGGTCAGACCGACACGACCCAACGGATTGGCCTCGCTCCATGATAGAGATCGGCTGCAGAAATTGATTCCTGAGGAACTTCGTTACTCATTGCATGTCAACTTCATCTCTTTGGGCCGTCAGTTTTGCACTAGTGTTTCTCCTAAGTGTGATATGTGTCCCCTGACAAAGTACTGCCGCAGAGTTGGGGTAACAAGAGACGGTCGCCGCTCCAAAGCAGACTCAACAATTCGCGCAGCATCGCGGAAAGGATAAGCGTAAAATGACGTTGAGCCTTGTTGCAGACGCTAGCCCCCAGAAGGACTTCCTCATACATCAACTCACGCGCGACATTTCACTTCGCGATTGCATACTCGATCTGGTGGACAATGCTGTCGATGGAATTCAGAACTACTTCTCTAGGGCTCATAGGCGCTCTACAAAATCCCGTCCCTATGAGCGATATCGCGCTGAAATAACCTTTACCGATCGTTCCTTCCGAATCACGGATAACTGCGAAGGAATACCCATATCTGTGGCGAGAGACTATGCGTTCACGTTCGGAAGGACTCCCGATGCTCCTAAGGTGTCCGGTTCCATTGGCAGATATGGCATTGGTATGAAGCGAGCGATTTTCAAATTAGGCGAGGTCATCACAATTACTTCGTCCACACGCTCGGAAGCATTTAAGTTGTCGATCAATGTTGGTGAATGGGAGCGAAGAGCGGAGTGGAATTTCCCTTTCAACGAGACAAACAAGACCGCTCAACCTGGCACGACCATTCGAGATCGACAAGCTCCGGCCAGAGATTGCTGATGACCTGGCTCGACCGGGCTTCCAAAGGAGCTTGAGAGAGCACTGGAGCGAGATTATTCGTTCATCCTCGAGAAAGGATTTTCCATTCAACTCAACAGACGGGCTATAAAGGCTCTTGGGTTTGAATTCAAGTGCAATCAGCTGTTCAAGCCCTACAATTCTCGATTCTCTCGTGACGGGATTGATATCAACACTGTGGGAGGGATGATCTCTTCTCTCCTACTGATACAGAGGCAGGTACCCGCCTAAAGAACCCGGAACGTTCGGGATGGTTTGTAGTGTGCAACGACCGCGTTGTGCTTGATGGTGATAAGTCCGAGCGCACTGGTTGGGGAACCGACGGAGTTCCTTATTGGCATCCTCAATACAACGGTTTTTGCGGAGTAGCATCGTTAGACGCAGAGGACGCTTCGCTGCTCCCTTGGACCACGACGAAGCGCGATGTTGATGAAACAAACACGATCTATCAAGAAATACTTATACATATGCGAAAGGCTACGAAAGAATACACAGACTATACCAATCGTCGAAAGGGCCATGAGGGATTTTTTAGGAATCTAGAAGAAAGAGCTGAAAGCGTGCCTTTGAGCGAAGTCCCTATTAGTTCGGTTATGAAATTTCCGAACACACCAGGGAAGGCCAAGAGCGATGTGCGCAACATCTCTTATTCTCGGCCCACAAAGCAAGTGTTGGCTGTTGCTAAGGTCTTAGGAAGCGTCGCAATGAGCGGCAAAGAGGTCGGCGAACGAACCTTTGATGATTTTTATAGTAAGCGCGTTGAAGAGAGCGACTAATGCCCCTCATTCCTCGTTCATTCGAACGGATAGACTACAGCATACGTTCAAATAAGAGCGTACAGAGGAAGCTGATAGTAGAAATCTTCGAAACACATGCTGGATTTCGTTTTGATCTAGATGATTACAGTTATATCGGAATGGGTTCGATGTGGTACGCCGATTTTATCTTGTTTCACAAGCGTCTGGACTTGCAGAACATGACCTCAATTCAGCTCGCTGATGGCTACAGTCGTGCGAAATTTAACACTCCATTTAATTGCATCGAAGTCCGGAAGGGTAAGACGACCGGGGTCTTGCCGAAGCTTCCGCTGGCACGACGAGCTCTGGTTTGGCTCGATTACGACCACGAGTTAAGAGACTACATTTTTCGCGACCTCGAGATCGTACTTCAAGAGGTCGATTCAGGAAGCATTGTTATTGCCACCGTCGACGCAGAAGTTGACAAATTCGGTGGTCCTTTGAGAAGGAAGCGGTGAGAATGGAACGCTTAGAGAGCGCCGTGGGTCAATATTTTCCCCTAGGAGCTAGCGCGAAGGACCTTGAAGTTAAACGATTTCCCAAACTTGTGTCGCGAATTCTGGTCGATTGTATGTCCGAAGTTACCGCTAGAAGGCACCTAGGACTCAGATTTGTCACTACATTCAACTATCACTACAAGGATGGAGCACGAATGGTAACCGTCGGCGGCATGGTCGCAAATGCACAAGACCGCGTCGCCTTACGAGAGTTGGAACTGATTGGCAACGGGTACTACGGGTCGAGCCAGATCAAGATTGCGGTTCCACCGTTGACTCCGCGCGAAAAGGTCAAGCTCGACAGCCTCCTGCCAAGTCAAGGTGAAATAGATCGCTGAGACCTTGGGTTCGATTTATCGCAACAACAAATCAAAGCGTACAGGAAGTTTTACCGTCAATATCCGGTTTTTTGGGAACTCAGTCCCTAGAATTTATGACCCTCCTCCGCAACAGAGTCAGAAGACTAGTCGCAAAGACTGGGGAGACACTGTTACCTATTATACGAAAACTGTGCCATTTGGTCGGATGGAATTGAAACCAATCAGGAAATCCCTGCAATCTAGCGGCTTCTCTGACTTTTATAACTCGATCTTTCAACTGGATGTAGAGGTCTTATAGCTTGGTGGGAGCCGTGATCCCTTCCCGTGCCGGCTCGCAAAGTGGGACTCGGTTTGTTCCAGGCAAGCCGCGGGCACCGAGATATAGGTTCTCGCGCTCCTTGAGCGACCAAGGAAAATCTTTTCATAACTATTGAGGCGTGATATGTCAAGGATCGAGGCCTGTCACCATTCCAATGCGGTGCGCCTCGCGTACCCACGGAGATGACAGTCCGCGAGGGGGAGCCTGCCTCGACTCGCGCGCATAGTTACCGCGCGTCCCTTTAATCGGCGCGCGCGCCCATATCTCGCGAGTGACATGCCGTTCTCTCCTTCTTTCGTAGAGCGGGCGGACTGTAGATCATCGATCGCCTCATAGACACAAGGGCTTTTGTCAACCTTTACCGACTCAACGTCACTCACTGAGAACTCGTCAACATATTTCGGATTATATCCAACTACGATCATCCTGGTTCGAGAGGTAGCCGCGCCGAAATTTGCTGCGTTCAAATTGATTGGGCCGAGAAACTCATACTCGCTCGATACGATCGAGTGACCGGTCAAGAACATCAGACGAACGGCGCGGATAAGATACCAGGGACATTTTCCATTACGAAGAATATCGGCTTGAGGATTCGAATAAACCGAAAAAAATCCGTTACAAGCGAATTTCTGTCGTCATCGATCTTCCTCTGTCCGATCGAGCTGAACCCTTGGCAGGGTGGACCTCCGACAATCCCGAAACATTCGCCAAGTTCGATGCCGGCGTGTGCCAAGACAGCTTTGGGATTGGCGGTCCTAATGTCAGTAGCTACGATTTTGCTGCGCGGGAAGTTGATCGGGTAGCTGTTTGATAGATCTGCGTCGTTGTCAACACCCAAGGGTACCGAAAACCCAGCTTGAAACGCGCTGAGCGTAAAACCGCCGCCCCCAGCGAAGAGATCGATAACCTTCGGCTTCATCCGGATAATTTCTACATACATCGAGCAAGATATCTAGCACCCGACGTGCAGATCCTGCCCTGAGCGAAGCCGAAGGACGTTCACCATGCCAACCGTGGTCATCCCGCTATGTCACAATATTCACTATGACCGCCGCACTACTCCCGCCAATACACTCACCGCGCGTCACTGGCCTTCTCACCTGTATGAACTCACCACTCGAATTCACCTTCACTCCCTCTTATCGTCGGATCGTCTCGGGGCCTCCCCAACGCATTCCTTCATCACTCGCAACTCCCGACGAAGAGATGGAGGAGAAACAACATGTCAACAAAATCAGCCAATCAGCTGATTTTCATTTCCAAACAGCGTTTTGTTCGTTATTCGCCCTTTGCTTCGAGCCAGCGTTCGGCGTCGATTGCGGCCATGCATCCGGTGCCGGCGGCGGTGACGGCTTGGCGATAGACGCTGTCGACTACGTCGCCGCAGGCGAACACTGCCGTCGATGTTGGTGTAGGTCGAGCCGGGTTTCACTTTCAGGTAGCCGATCTCGTCCATGTCGAGTTGGCCCTTGAAGAGCGCGCTGTTGGGGTTGTGGCCGATCGCGACGAAGACCGCATCGGTTTTCATGGTCGGTGATTTTTCCGCTCTTGAGATTTTTCAGCTTGACGGCGCTGACGCCTTCTTTCTGCCCGCCGATGATTTCATCGACGGCGGAATCCCAGATGAACGCGATCTTCGGATTCTTGCGCGCGCGATCCTGCATGATCTTCGATGCGCGCAGCGTGTCGCGGCGATGCACGACGGTGGCCTTGTTGACGAACCGGGTCAGGAAGGTCGCTTCTTCCATCGCAGTGTCGCCGCCGCCGACCACGATCGCATCCTTGTTCTTGAAGAATGCGCCGTCGCAGGTCGCGCATGCGCTCACGCCGTAACCCATCAGGCGCTTTTCAGACTCTATTCCCAGAAGTTTAGCTGTTGCGCCGGTTGCGATGATCACCGATTCGGCCTTGATCACCTTGTCGTCGGCGACCAGCTCGAACGGACGCTTGCCGAAGCGCACTTCGGTCACCGCACCGCTCATGAAGCGGGTGCCGAAGCGAGTCACCTGGCGCCGGAACACGTCCATCATCTCGGGGCCCTGGATGCCGTGCTCGAAGCCGGGATAGTTCTCGACCTCGGTGGTGATAGTGAGCTGGCCGCCGGGCTCGTGGCCCTCGATGAGGAGCGGACTCAGATTGGCGCGCGCGGTGTAGAGCGCCGCGGTCAGTCCAGCGGGACCGGAGCCGAGAATTACGACCTTGTTGATTTCATCAGCCATATAAATTGTCTGCGTGGTGTCTAGAGATGTTGGTCGAACCGGGAATCAAGAGTTTATTGTATCTGCGCGGGCGGTCAACATAATCTCTATCAAGAAAGTGGCGACGAAAATAACGCAAAGAAATAATCGCCTGCGCGGCGGGCGGCAGGGGTGACCCCTGCACCCAGTGTGAAGCGCAAAGTTGCGCGCGGCGCGCTACTTTGCTCTCAGGGTCGGGTCAGAGTGTATTGCACAATGGTCAACTGACCACTCCTTCGATGGCGGGCAAAACAAAATCGCGAACGCGGCTGACGCATCTTGATGAGCGCGGGCGGATTCGGATGGTCGATGTCGGCGAGAAGCCGGTCACGCGGCGCGAGGCGATTGCGCGTGGCGAGGTGCGGATGGCGCCGGCGACGTTGCAGGCGATAATCGGCGGCAAGCTCAAGAAGGGCGAGGCGCTGGCGGCGGCGCGGATTGCGGGAATCATGGCGGCGAAGCGCACGCATGAGTTGATCCCGCTCTGTCATCAGATTGCGCTCGAAGTCGTCGAAGTTGATTTCGAACCCGACGATGCCAATTCTGTGCTGCAGATCCAGGCTCGTGCCGTGACCGATGCGCGCACCGGGGTCGAGATGGAAGCGCTGGTCGCGGTGAGTGCCGCGGCGTTGACAATTTACGACATGGCGAAGGCAATCGATCGGGCGATGGAGATCGGCGCGATTCGGCTGATCGTAAAACGCGGCGGGCGTAGTGGCGACTACTTGCTGTCACCCTGAAGCGAAGCGGTAGGGTCCCGGCTCCGGAATTCTACGGCCTGCGGCCTTCAGAATGACAGATGGGGAAGTGCGAAGTCGGTATGATAGCGAGGACATGAAACGCGTATCAGCTCCCGATCCATCGTCGGCAAATTCGCAACACCCGGTCGCGGCGCGCGCGATTCTCAAGCGCGGCAGGGAGGGGCCCGTCCGCGGCGGGAATCCGTGGATTTTTTCGCAGGCGATCGAGCGGATTGAGCCGTCATCGGTTGAAGCGGGCGCACTCGTCGCCGTGCACGACGCGTCGGGCGCGCTGATTGGCATGGGTTACTGCAATCCCGCGACGACGATCGCGATCCGGATGTTGGCTTGGGGCGAGACTCCTGCGATCGACGAGTTGGTTGCGCGGCGGTTGAAGAGCGCGCTCGCACTGAGGAATCGATTCATCCGTGACGACACTGATGCGTACCGACTCGTCAACGGGGACGGCGATGGGCTGTCCGGGTTGGTCGTCGATCGATTCGGCGATGTGCTCGTCGTTCAAATTCTGACTGCCGGTGCCGATAGGATGCGCGCGACAATTGTCGATGCGCTGAACGAGCTGCTTCATCCGCGGTCGATTATCGAACGCAGCCACGGCGCGGTGAGAAGGCAAGAGGGCCTCGAGGATCATATGGCGGTTCTCGCGGGTGAAGCTGTGACGGAGACGATCGCGTCGGAGAACGGAATCAAAATCAAAATTGATTTCGAGCATGGACAGAAGACCGGGTATTTTCTCGATCAGCGCGACAGCCGCACGAAGGCCGGCGCGATCGCGTCCGGGGCGCGGGTGCTCGACGCTTTCTGCTACCAGGGTGGATTCTCGCTTGCGGCGTTGGCGGGCGGAGCGAGCAAGGTCGTCGCGGTCGAGACGTCGGCGCGGGCGATCGAGATCGCACGGCAGAATCTCGAGCTGAATGAGCATCCGGCGAGTGCGGTCGAGTTCGTTCATGGCGAGGCCGGCAAGTTCATGGCTGAGACACGGAATCGCTTCGACTTGATCGTGCTCGATCCGCCGCCGCTGGCGCGCAGCCGTGGCGATGCCGAGCGCGCGGGACGTCTTTACGTAGAGCTCAACACGGTTGCAATGCGCGCGCTGGCGCCGGGCGGCCGTCTCATGACGTTTTCATGTTCGACCCATTTCCGCGCCGACGATTTCATCCGCGCCGTGCGATTCGCCGCGTCCAACGCGGGCCGCAATCTTCGCATGTTGTCGCATCTCGGCCCCGGCCCGGACCATCCTGTGCTGCTCGGTCATGGCGAGGGCGAGTACCTGACCGGCCTGTTGTTGGCGGATTTGTAGTTCAGCCCGGAACCCATCAGCAGGACCGCGAAGCAGAGGATCAGCAATACCGAGCCGAGGAGGACGCCGATACGCGCCCATTCGCGGCTGCTGATCCTGAGCCGGCTGGCCGCGACCACGTTCGGTATGTTGCCGGTAATCAGCACACCTCCGCTGATGAGCAAACCGAGCAACGCCGCGCGCTGCTGGCTGGCGCTCAGCGATGGAGAGATCTCGATGGCGGCCAAAGTCGAGTTGTTGACGACCGCCGATAGGGTATTGATCCAGAAGAGCAAATTTTCCGGGACGCGATGAATATATGTGTTGACCACCGGGCGCAAGCCGTCGGAGAGGGCTACGAGTCCCGCTATGAAGACGTACACCCTGGCTGGACGAGCGAGCAGGACTGTGTTCCACGAATCCTCGACTCGGATTTCAGTGAGCGGCTCGCCGGGATCGAATGGCAAAAGCAGTATAGGAGCGGCGGCCAGCACGATGCCGACGGCGACGAAGGGTCCGAGGAGATTAGTCAGATACCAGAAGTCGGCGTTTAACGAGCGGAGTACGACTGCAATTCCGGGGAGCCCCAAAGGCGTCAGGCCGGCGCCGATGCCGATTGCGAAACACGCGAACACGGTCGCCGAGATTTCGGCTGATCGATCGCGGCGAAGCAATGCGATCGCTTCAACGAAGACAAGCGCAGACACGACTGGAGTTATGAACGGCGCGAGCGCGCTGAGTATGACCGCCAGGAAAAAGCATAGGGTCCGCGGCTCGAGCAGTTCGACCGCTGTGGCCAATAGACCATCGAGGTACGCCTTCGAGAGGCGAAAGGCGGCGCCGAAGACGAGTACGGCGGCGGTGAACTAGAGAGGCTCCAGCAATGCGCCGTGTACCAGCGCCGCGTTGAATTGGCCCATGATGGTGGCGGTCAGCAATCCGATCAACAAAAAAAACAATTCTACGTTTCGTTCGATCGATTTGATCAGGACGGGTCCAAGCAGAACCGCGATTATGACAAGTGTCGCAAGAGCCAGTGACGCCATGATGAGAAACTATTATCCGGAAAGTGAAGGCTAAAGCAGTCGGACTGGTTCGATTTTCCAATAAAAATACGGCTTGCTAAGCTCGCGGGTTTGCTTGAGTATAGAGCAAATTTTTCGGCGGGATCGGACGAATGGAGCGAAAACTGCGCGCATACAGCTTAGTCAAGACGCTCTTTGTTGTGATCGCGCTCGCGAACGTGGGGTGCCACCGCGAGGTCGCGGTGCCGCCGCTGCCCCTGCGCAACATCACGCTCACCGACAAATTTTTTGACGTGTGGCCGACCAGCCCGACGCGCGCGTTTGTCGTCGGCGACCGGGGCAAGCTGCTGCTGACCGAGGACGGCGGGCGTCACTTCACACGAATCGACCTCGGCACCCAGCTCGGCATCTTCGGAATCCAGATGACCGACGATCAGAACGGATACCTGTGCGGGCAGGACGGCCTGGTGATGCGCACGCGCGACGGCGGCAAGACCTGGAAGAAACTCGACTCGCGCACGCATCTGTTTATTTTTGGCATGTCGTTTCCCGGACACGAATAACGGTTTCTTCGTCGGCGACCGCGCGCTGGTGCTGAGCACGACCAATGGCGGCGAGACTTTCATCAAGCGTCATTTGCAGAAACAGTTTCCGCCCGAGCTTGCCGATTACGCGCTGCCGTACGAGGAGCCGGTACTTTACAGCGCGAGTTTCGTCGATGTCGATCACGGATGGGTCGTCGGCGAGCTGGGGCGAATCTGGGCGACTGAGAATGCGGGCAAGAGCTGGCATGAGCAGCAGCAGGTGCTGGTGCCGCAATATAAATATCCGCTCGGGCCCAACGACGATCCGCGCTTCGTCGATTTTCTGCTGCCGACATTTTTCAGCGTCTCGTTTCGCGATCAAAAGCATGGCGCGGCCTGCGGGCTCGAGGGCTGGGTGATCCAGACCGACGACGGCGGCAATACCTGGCGCTTTGCGCATCAAGCCGACAAGCCGGGCGGGCCGCCTGACACGCTGGTGCCAGGAGCGCCGCATTTTCCGGCGCGCGATCCGCTGTTCTCGATCGATCTGTTTGGCGGCGACCAGGGAATCACCACCGGCTTGACCGGCACGGTGTTGCGGCTGCAGCCCAACGGCGCGTGGGCGCACGATCCGTCGGTGCCGGCGATACCGTTCCCGCTCAGCCAGGCCCGCTTCTTCGACGCACAGCACGGATGGATCGTCGGCTACGGCACGATCCTTTACACGCAGGACGGCGGCAAAACCTGGCGCTTCTGCCAAGGGTGAGCGCGCACGCGCAGGCACGGGGAGTTCGGAGAAGGCAATGACCTGGTACCGTTTTGGCGAATGGATTCTGCGCTGGCGCTTTTTGGTGCTTGCGGTGGTTGGCGCGCTGACCGCATTCTTCGGTTATTTCGCGGCGCAAACCCAGCTGGTCACCAGCTTCGGCGATCTGCTTCCGCAGAATCATCCGTTCATCCAGGTCGCGCACAAGTACGACCAGTACTTCGGCAGCATCAACAACGTCACGATCATGATCGAGGCGAAAGAAGGGACGATCTACAACACCGAGATCATCAAGAAGATCGTCCACATGACGCAGAACATGGATCTGGTTTACGGGATCCAGCACGGATCGGTGCGTTCGCTCTCGACCCAGAGCTATTTCCGTCCGCTGGCCGGCGGCGTGATTCTCAACACTCCGGTGCTGCCCAACGGCGAGATTCCCAAGACCCAGGCGGATCTCAACGAACTCGAGAGCAACGTCCATAAAAATCCCGGCGTGATCTTCGGGCGCTTCATCTCGCTGGACGACAAGGCCGCGGTGATCGAGGGAAGCTTCCTCGAATCGCGGCTCGACTACACGCGCATCTTCAACGAGATTCGCCGCATCGTCGTTGATCCCGAGAGAGACTCGACGGTGCACATCTACTACGGCGGTCAGCCGATACTTTACGGCTGGGTCTATCACTACACGCCGGAATTTCTCTGGATCTTTGTCGCGACGGTGCTCGCGGTCTGGATCCTGCTCTATCTTTATTTCCACGATTGGCGCGGTGCGCTGCGGCCGACGATCTCAGGCGTCATCTGCGCCATCTGGGGACTCGGTTTCATCCGGCTGCTCGGTTACGGACTCGACCCGCTGGTGCTGGTCATCCCCTTCCTGATAACCGCGCGCGCCGTCAGCCACTCGGTGCAGATGCACGATCGGTATTACGAGGAATTCTACCGCCTGCGCGACAAGGAAAAGGCCATCCTGTCGTCGTTCGCCGAGCTGTTCGTTCCCTCGCTGTCGGGAATCCTGGCAGACGCGTTCGGCGTGCTGGTGATCCTGTTGGTGCCGGTGCTGTTTCTGCAAAAGCTGGCGGTCACGGCCAGTTTCTGGATCGCCGCGATCATTGTGAGCGAGCTGATCCTCAATCCGATCGTGTACTACTACCTCCAGCCGCCGCACATCGACGTGATCGAGCGCCGCGAACATGGCTTCTTCAAACGGATGTTGGAGGCGATCGCGAAACCGATGCTCGAGCGGACCGGGCGTATCGTGACGTTCGCGGGTACGATTGCAGTAATCGCGCTGTGCGCGTTCTTCTGGACCGGGCTGAAAGTCGGCGACCCGTCATCAGAGTCGCCAATCCTGTGGCCCAACTCGCCGTACAACCGATCGATGGCCGCGATCCAGGAAGAGTTCGGCGCGATCGAGCAGTTTGTCGTCGTCGCCGAGTTGGCCAATCGCAGCTCTCTCGACGATCCCAAGCTGTACCACGTCATGGACGAGTACGAGCGTTACATGGAGCGCGATCCGGCGGTGGGGCGTACCTTCTCGATCGCCGATTTGCTTTCGAACGGTGGCTCCGCTCTGAAAGAGTTCTATCCGAAGTGGAACGTGCTCCCGACCACCGCGCGCGGCACGGGACAGTTGCTCGGAGGATTGCTGGCGGGCGCGTCGCCGCTCTCGACCGCGTACATCATCACGCCGCGGCGCGACGCCACCCAGATTACGGTGTATACGAAGGATCGCGAGGGCGAAAACGTCCAGCGCGTGGTGCTGAGGACGCAGCGGTTCTTCGATGAGCCCAAGCATCAAGTGCCCGGCGTCCACTTTGCGCTCGCGGCTGGAATAATCGGCGAGCTCGCCGCCGCCAACCAGGAAATCATCGACAACGATCTTCTGCTCAACGTGCTCGCGTTCGCCACTATCTACATTATACTACTGGCTACCTATCGCTCGTTCATGGCGGGTATCTATTTGCTATTCCCGCTGGCATTAGCCAATGCCGCAATCAATGCCTACATGGGCGCTCACGATATAGGTATTAACATCAATACTCTGCCGGTAGTCACTGTCGGTGTCGGATTCGGCATTGACTATTCTATTTACATAGTAAGTAGGATTATCGAGGAGTTGGCGGAGGGTCACGGGCTCAAGGAGAGTACCTACACCGCGCTGGTCACCTCGGGCAAGGCGGTCGCCTTCACCGCGCTGACGCTGGTCGCGTCGGTGCTGTTCTGGTACTGGTCCAGCATCCGCTTCGACGCCGAGATGGGCCTGTTGCTGGCGGTCTGGATGTTCGTTTCGATGCTCGGCGCGATGACGATTCTGCCCGTGATGATAGTTACCTTCGATCCTGCCTTCATTCGCCGCGAGAAGGAGCGCGTGGTCGCCTCGAAGCTGCTCGATATCGAGGGTCACACGGTGGCCGCATCTTCCTAATCATCGACGCTCGTGGATAATCTGATCCGGTGCCCGCGATGAAACTCGAGCGGCTGGATCATTTCGGTATTGAGGTGGCGGACCTCGCGCGCGCCGAGCGTTTCTACACCGGCGTCCTTGGCCTTGAGGTGGTTAACCGTTTCGGCGACCAGGTTTTGCTCGATTGCGGCGGCCAGAACCTCGCGCTGTTCGAGGTGTCGCGCGCCGCCGCTCGACGACGCCGCGCGAAAATCGCTCATCGCGCATCCGCTCGGCCGCGGTCATCATGCATTCAAAGTGAAGGCGGGCGACTTTGCCGTCGCGCGCGATCGCCTCGCAGCGGCGGGGGTCGAAAGTGCCGCGCCGATCGATTGGGGCGATCACGACTGCATCTACTTTCTCGATCCCGATGGCAATTTGCTCGAGATGGTGAGCTACCGCTGAATGCCGAGCTGAAATCGCGCGCGTCCGTGGTTCTATTTCGATGAACTCGGGCCCGATGATTCGCGCGGAGGATCTCCGCAAGAGCTACGGCGACCGCGTTGCGCTCGACGGCGTATCGTTCGTCGTCAATGCCGGCGAGATAGTCGGCCTGCTCGGTCCCAACGGCGCGGGCAAAACGACCACGCTGTCGATTCTGTCCGGCGTGATTGCTCCCGACTCCGGCCGCGCCTCGATCGCTACTCACGATCTCGCGACCGATCCGCGCGAGGCGCGCAGGAGCCTCGGCCTCGTGCCGCAATCGCTCGCGCTATATCCAACTCTCACCGCGCTCGAGAACCTGATGTTCTGGGGGCGAATCCAGGGGATGGCGTCGAGCGACGCGCTCAGTCACGCGCGCACATTGCTGGAGGAAGTCGGCCTCGACGATCGTGCCGACGACGAGGTCGACGAATTTTCCGGCGGCATGATGCGCCGGCTGAACATCGCATGCGGCATGATGCATTCTCCGGCGGCGATCATGCTCGATGAGCCGACGGTCGGCGTCGATCCGCAATCGCGCGGACGAATTTTCGCGGTGGTCGAAGCGAGCCGCGAAAGCGGGCGGCGCGATCCTCTATAGCACCCATTACATGGAAGAAGCGGAACGCCTGTGCGATCGCATAGTGCTGATCGATCACGGAAAAATAGTTGCGCAAGGCACCGACCGCGAATTGATCGCGCTGGCGGGCACCGAGCCGCGGATCGAAATCATGACTAAAAAAGCGCTGCCGCCGGGATGGTCGAACGGGATCGCGGGCGTCGGCGAGATGCCATGGGAAGTCGTCAACGGCTTCGCGGCGGCGGCCACGTTGAATAACCTCGAACAGGTGCCCGACGTCATTCGTCGCGCGGGCGAAGTTGGCGACGAGGTGATCGAATTCCACGTGCATCGTCCCAATCTGCAGGACGCGTTCCTGAAACTCACCGGCCACGCGCTGCGCGACGCGCCATGAACCTGACGCATTCCAACGACTCCGCTGCTTCGAGGCGATGATGCTGCGCGCGGTGTGGCTGACGATCGGCAAGGAATTCCTGCTCATCCGGCGCGACCGGGTTGGCATGTTCATGCTGCTGGTCGCGCCCATCGCGGTGATTGCCGCCGCCGGGTTTTCGCTGGCGAAAATTTACGGCGGTCGAACCGCTCCGCGCGGCGAGTATTCGGTGGCCGTGCTCGACGAAGATCACGGTCGCGTCGCGCGTGCGATCCTCGACGCGCTCGACCATCAGCCCGACCTGTCCGTGATCGATTCCACGAGTCGCCGCGATGTGCAGGAGACGGTCCGCGAGAAAAAAATGGCAGTCGTCGGAATCGTCATCCCGGCTGGAACCACCGACGCGATTGAGCACGGCCGCGGCGCCCAACTGATTCTCTACACCGATCCGGTCAAGTACCTGCAGACTATAAAAGTCGAGCTGGCGCTTTCGGAGTTGTGCCGAAAGATTACTGCCGGCGCCGCCGCCGACGCGCGCGGTCAAACCGCGCAGCGGACTCGCGACTTTACCAACCAGCTCGATCGAGCGCGCGACTCCACTCAGAAAGCCCGCGACGAAGCAGCGCGTCTGGGCAAGCAGGCGGACGCGTCGCGCGCCGCGCTCGAGCCGAAAATTCGCGCGCACGTCGAGACTGCTCTGAATGCCGCGCGCGACCACGCCAAAATTGCGCTCGATGCCGAGCTCGGCCGCATCCAGAGCAAGCTCGACGCTGACAGCGCCGCGCGGCAGGCGAAACTCGACGAGCTCAAGGATTACCTGGGGCGCCTCGAGATCGCTCACGGCCAGTTCGAGACCTGGTTCGCGCAACTGAAGCAGCTCGCCGGCAGCCACGCCGCCGACATTCCGCCGCCGCCGTCGATTCCGACGCTGCCCGACGATCTGAATCTTGGCGGAATCAACCTGGCGCCGGTCGCAGAGTTGCGCGACGCCCGGTCCCGGCTGGAAAACGCGCTCACGATTCCGCCGATCGATCTCAAGCTGCCTGAGTTGCCACCGACGCCGAAAATTCCGCTCCTCAACATTCCTGAAATGCCGGCAATCGATCCGAGCCTCTCGATTCCCGGCTCGCTCGGAATCACCGAGGTGGATATGAGCGGCAAGGCGATCGGCCAGTTCGCTGGGTTCAATGCATTCGATCTACAAGTGCCGGGTTTCGCCGTGACGTTTCTCCTGATCGGGATGCTGATGGGCGTGTCGCTGGCGCTGATCGACGAGCATGATTGGGGCACGCTCGAGCGGCTGCGATCTGCGTCGGCGCCGCTGTGGGCGACGCTTACCGGCAAGTTGCTCGCGCGCTTCGTCGTTGGCTTCATCCAGATGGGCGTGCTATTCGCGGCCGGCTACGTGCTGTTCGGAATTTCGCTTGGCCGCACGCCGGCCGCGCTGATGCTTCCCGCGGCGGCGGTTGCGTTCGCCGGCGCGGCTTTCGGTTTGATCGTTGCCGGAGTGGGCAAGACGCGCGACGCGGTTCTGCCGGTTGGCGCGATCGTGATCATGACGATGGCGGCGATCGGCGGATGCTGGTGGCCGATCGATTTCGAACCGGCCTGGATGCAACAGGTCGCGCTCGCACTGCCGACCACGTGGGCGATGCGCGCGTTTAACGATTTGATGATCCGCGACCTTGCTGCGTCGAGCGCGCTGATACCGTCGGCGGTCAATTTCGGCTTCGGCATCATCTATTCTGTAATCGGTGTCGCCATCGCGCGGCGGCGCTTCGGGTGATCGCAAAAAGGGAATTTGCCATTTGAAAAAATCCGCACATCAAATTCGCGGCGACCATCACGCGCGCGCTGATCGTGATTGCCGGCGCGCTCGCGTTGATCGCTTTCGATCCGTGTGCGGCGAGCGCTGCGCTGATGCGATTTCAAGATCGACTCCTGACCGCAGCACCGTGAGCGCGACGGTCGCGGAACCGGCCGCCTGGATTCGTGGCAGCGCAACCGGGACGTTTCGGATAATCGACGGCGCGCTCAGTTTCGATCCAGCCAACGTCCCGCGCACCGGGCGGGCGAGAATCCTGATCGACGCGAGCAGTTATAGCAGCGACAAACCGTCGCGCGATCGATACGTAACCGAAAAATCGCTCGAGGCGAGCAAATTCCCACCATCGGGTTCGAAAGCAGCAGTATCGTCGGCGTCGTGATGACCAGTCCGCGCGAAGGCACCGCGATCGTGAACGGCTTCCTCACACTGCACGGCGAATCGCACGCGATGACGATGTCGGTGCATGCGACCCTGGGCGCTGACGGCGTCTTCACTGGCGACGGCGAAGTTAAATTCAATTACGAAGATTTCGGCGTCAAGGTTCCCGCCGTCCTGCTCCACACGCTGCTCGCCGGCGACGAAGTAACCGTCCACTTCCACATCGTCGCGGCGCCTCCGCAGTAGCCTCCCGCAGTCGCGTTCCCTTGCAGCGTGAGGCGAAGAGAAAAATTACCGGCGTGAGCCGGGGGCGGGGCGGGGGTCTACTATTTGGCGGCCGGTGGGGCGCACCTCCAGGGAGCAGCCGAAGAGCGAGTCGTCGCGGACCAGGGTTACTACTGCGTCGGCGATTTCTTCGGGCTGGATTATTTTTGACGGCATCCAGCTTTTGATGCCGTGTTGTCGCGGCTGCTCGAGGCCTCGGCGCACCAGCGGGGTATCGACGATTCCGGGGCAGATGCAGTTGACGCGGATTTTTCGTTCCGCTGACCACGATGCGAGCGAGTGCGTGAAGTTTACGACGCCGCCTTTTGCCGCGCCGTACACTGCGTCCTGACGATGCGGATACAGGCCGGCCATCGAGGCGGTGTTGATGATGACGCCGCCGCCGTTCTTTTGCATCAGCGGTGCCGCGAGGCCGGTGCCGAGAATCACTGCCTGCAAATCGATTTCGATCACGAGATGCCATCGCTCGGGCGGTGCGTCGGGATAACCGGGAGCGCCGACGCCGATGCCGGCGTTGTTGTGCAGGATGTCGAGGCGGCCGAACTTCGAGACCGCGGTGTCGAGCATCCGGCGCGCGTCGTCGAGCTTGGTGACGTCGGCCTTCACGAACACCGCGCGGCCGCCCGCGCTCTCGATGCGCTTGACGGTTTCGGCGCCGCCCGCTTCGTCGAGATCGGCGACCACGATCGACGCGCCTTCTTTCGCCAGGCGCTCCGCCGTTGCGCGCCCGATTCCCGATGAGCCGCCGGTGATGACGCCGGCCTTTCCTTTAATTTCCATCGCGCGATCCTCCGTCCGCACAGAATACTAATCGATCTCAACCGACACTCCCAACCAGCACGCCGACGATCAAGCCCGCGAGCACGTAGGCGGTAAGCGCAACATAAGTGTAGTCGCGCTCGCGGATGAAGAGGATGAAGCAGAAAGCGACGCGCGCGAGCGGGACCAGCGTCAGCACGAACAGCCCGATCGTCAGCACCGCGTGCGGATTGCCTTCGCGAATTCTTTCAAGCAGCACGCCGTGACCGACCTTCTCCTTGCCGATCAGATGACCCTGCTGCACCGCGTGATAGCGATCGACGTAGTAGTCGGGCGCGAAGGTGTAGGTCAGGACCAGTCCGGCCACGAGGAAAATCATCGCGGCGATCAGAATCGTGCGCAGCAGAATCGGCGTCCATTCCCTGAGTATTCGATTTTCTTCTTCCTGTTTCGGCATCGCTTAGATCCCCGACAACGCGCGCCATCCCATCTCGGCCGCGATCAGCACAAGAATTATCACGAAAACGATCCTGAGAGACTCAACCTTGAGATGCGGCAGCACGCGGCTGCCAGTGAGCGCGCCGGCGGTGACGCCGATCGCCACCGGCGCCGCGATAGTAGTCGGCAACGTCGCCGCGCGCGAGAAATACCAGTGCGCCGGCGCCGGCGGTCACGCCGATCATGAAGTTGCTGGTCGCGCTCGAAACCTTGAGCGGCAGGTGCATGATGTAGTCCATCGCCATCACCTTGAGCGCGCCCGATCCGATTCCGAGCAGACCCGACATCAGGCCCGCGACCACCATCAGCGCGCCGCCCTGCGGAACGTTCACGACTTCATAGTGGATCGGTTTGCCGCTGAGGTCGGGCACCTCGCCGGCGAGTTCGAGCCGCTCGGCGAGCGGGTCGCCTTTGGTCAGGATGTCGTCGCCGTGCTTGGTGATCGTGAAGTATGCCGACTGGAGCATCATCGCGGCGAACAGCAATTCGAGCACGACGGTCGGCACGACGCCGGCGAGATACGCGCCGATCACTGCGCCGGTGACGGTCGCGCACTCGAGCACCATCGCGACTTTCAGGTTGGTCCATCCGTCGCGCACGAACGCGACGCTGGCGCCGGCGCTGGTCGCGACGACCGAGATCAGGCTCGCGCCGACCGCGACCTGCATCGGCATGTGCGCGAGGATGACCAGCGCAGGCACGATGAAGACGCCGCCGCCGAGTCCCGAGATCGCGCCGACGAATCCGGCGCCGACTGAAAGCGCCAACAGGTTAATCAGGATTTCAAGCAAACACAGGCTCCGGCGGCAGGCATTGCGCGCAATCGTAGTTTGGTTCGATTCGAGAAAGACAGACGCGGAAGATGAAGACGCGACTACACGGGACGAGGATTGAGAATTTCGAATGTGCGCCGCGGACTGTTGCGCAAGCCGCGCTCGATGTCGTCGGTAATCTCGCGCACCGCGCGCAGAGGCTCGGCCGCGCGCCAGATCGGACCGCCGACGACGACGTAGTCGGCGCCCGCGCGGATCGCATCGGCGGCGGTGATCGCATTCGAGGCCGGGATCGCCGGCCTCGCGCAGCTGCACGCCCGACGTGACGATGATGAATCGGCGTCCGCAGGTGTTGCGCACGTGCGGAACTTCATGCGGCCACGTGACGACGCCGTCGAGCGACGCGTCGGCGGCGAAGCGCGCAATCTCGGTGACGCGGTCGGGCGATCCGAGAAACGTGAGCGCTGGAATTCGGCGACTTCATTTCGGCGAGCGTCGCGACCGCCAGGATACTCGGCCGGCGCAGTCCCTCGGTGCGGCAGATGCGCGCGACCTCGGCCCGCGTCCGCGTCATCATCTCGGTCGAGCCGCAAGTCGAACCGTACGGATGGATGTCGAACATCTTGACGCCGAGGCGCGTCGCCTCGACCGCAGCGCGCAGCACCTTTTGCGGGCTGTCGTGAAATTTGAGATCGAGAAAAACTTCGGCGCCGCGCCGGCGGATCTCGCGGATGAAATCAGGGCCGCCGCCGACGAACAGCGCGCGCCCGACTTTGAACATCCCGACCACTCGCGCGAGGCGGTCCACCAGCCGGAGTGCCTCGCTTCGATCGCGCAAGTCGAGCGACACGATCAGCCGCTCGCGCAGCGCGTTCTGCCGAGTGAGTCCCGAGAATGGCCAGTACTGCGTCATCGATGACACAAAAATATGCCGATCGACGCCTATGTCAAGGAAGCGCGAAAAGTGTGATGACGGCGCGAGCTCGATGCAGTACGCGGGCTGCATTGAGGCGACTGCAGTCAGCCGCGTGCGAATCGCTGGAATCCGCGCCAATGCTGGATTTTTCGGGCCCCCGCGTCGGCATCCGCTTTGCAATTAGAGGTCAGGACCAGAAAATGACAGCGATTGTTTTAGTTCTGGCGACTCGATAGGTCAATTAGACGGACCGGCATTTCCGGCCCCAGGTGAGGCAGGATGTTCGGCACTTTTTTTAGTAGCACTAATCATTTACGCGGTCGTGCAACATCGAAAACGGAATCGCATGCGCTGGATGAAATATAGCGATTGGTCGAAGTACGACTGGGCGGCAACTCCGATGTGGGGGCGGCACGGCCGCCGCGGTCGCGGTGGTCGCGCGACTGGTCGAAGTGGACGCAGGATGCGAAGGCGTCCACGACGGCGTCGGCGGAGCGCTTCGCGAGTGATCTCCATTCGAAGATCAAGCGCGACTTCGACTCGAAGATGGCGCGCAAGTTCGAGGCCAAGGCCGAGAAATTCGAGCGCAAGATGCGATCGCGCTTCGACAAGCAGACGCAGAAATACGGTGGCGTCACGCTCGATCCCGCGCATGATATGCCGCCGCCACCGCAGTTCAAGAACGACGCCGAGCGCCAGACCTACGAGCGCGCGCGCAAACGCGCACAGGCCGAGGCCGGCTTCTTCGTGCACCTGATGTGGTACGGAATCATCATCGGCTTTTTGTTCATCATCAATCTGATGACGACCGGATTCGGCGGATATCCGTGGTTCATCTGGCCGGCGCTTGGCTGGGGATTTGGAATCGCGAGCCACTTTTCGGCGGTGTACGGCTGGCGATGGGTTCACGATCGCGTTTTCCAGCCGGCGGTCGCGCGCGAAGTTCAGCGCGAAGTTCTGCAGGAGAAGGAGCAGCTGCGGACCGAGAAGCAGGCGTCGCTCGACGAGCTGACGGCGACCTTCGCGCACGAAATCCGCAATCCGATCGCGGCGGCGAAAAGCCTGGTGCAGCAGATGGGCGAGGATCCCACGTCGCACGAAAACGTCGAGTACGCGAAGGTCGCGCTCGACGAGCTCGCACGGGTCGAGCGCAGCGTGTCGCATCTGCTGAAATACGCGAAGGAAGAAGACTACAAGTTCGAGAACGTGAATCTCGCGTGGGTGCTCGACGGCGCGCTGACGCAGATGCGCAGCAAGCTCGAGGCGAACTCGGTGGCGGTCTCGCGCGCATACCTGAGCGGCCCGACCGTGCGCGCCGACGCCGACAAGCTGCGGCAGGTTTTCTCCAACATCATCGACAACGCGATCGACGCGATGGAATCGACGACCGGCGAGCGGCGGCTCGAGTTCGCGATTCAGAACAATGGCGCCGGGATGGCGGCGGTCAGGATTCGCGACAACGGATGCGGAATCGCTGACGACAAGATCGCGAAGATTTTCAATCCGTTCTACACGTCGAAGACCAATGGCACCGGGCTTGGCCTGGGCGTCGCGAAAAAAGTGATCGACTCGCATCGCGGAACGATCGAAGTGCACAGCAAAGTCGGGCAGGGCACCGAGTTCGTGCTCGCGATCCCGCTCAGCGACTCGGTGCGCGACAGCGACGACGTCAGTCCAGTCGTCGGCCGAATCGCCGGACATCGTGGGAGAAGCGGCTGACGGAACCGGCGCCGCAGAACAACGCGCAAAATAATGGCGGCGCGGCCACTGCGCCGATCGTCCCGATGGCAGCGGGCGGGCCGTCGCCACAGACCTCGAGGCTACGCAATTGAAAGGCCGATTGCTGGTAGTTGACGACGAGCGCGGAATCGTCATCGCGCTCAAAGGGCTCTTCACCAAGGAGGGCTACGAAGTCGAGACCGCGGAGTCGGGCGAAGAAGCGCTCGAGAAGGTCAAGGCCGGCCTGTTCCACGTGATCATCACCGACCTCAGCATGAAGGGAATGAGCGGGCTCGAATTGCTCAAGCATGTTCGCGAGCTCGATCCAGCGTGCGCCGTGCTGATGATCACCGCGTTCGGCACGCAGCGAATCGCGGTTGAAGCGATGAAGGCCGGCGCCGAGGATTACCTGCCCAAGCCGTTCGACAACGACGAGCTGCGCATGAAAGTGCGCAAGGTGATGGAAACGCAACTGCTCAAGCGCGAGCACAATCAACTGCTCGAGCAGGTGCGGCTGGAGACCGGTGTCTTCGAAAATATGGTCGGGCGATCGCGCACGATGATGCGCGTGTTCGAGACGATCGACAAGGTCGCGCCGACCGACGTGACGGTTTTGATCCGCGGCGAATCGGGCACCGGCAAGGAGCTGGTCGCGCGCGCGATACATTTTCGAAGTCCGCGCGCGCGCAAGCCGTTCATCGCGGTCAATTGCGCGGCGTTCTCGCGCGAGCTGGTCGAGAGCGAACTGTTCGGCCATGAGAAGGGCGCGTTCACCGGCGCCGTCGCGCGGCGCGAAGGCAAATTCGAAGCCGCCAACGGCGGCACCTTGTTCCTCGACGAGATCGGCGACATGGCGCTCGAGACGCAGGCCAAATTGCTGCGCGTGCTGCAGGAGCAGGTGTTCGAGCGCATCGGCGGCAATCAGCCGCTGAGCGTGGACGTGCGGATAATCGCGGCGACCAACCAGGACCTCGAAGCGATGATCGAGCAGGGCAAGTTTCGCGAGGATCTCTACTACCGGCTGAAGGTGGTCGAGATTCGCGTGCCGCCGGTGCGCGAACGGCGCGAAGACGTTCCGCTGATGGTGCAGCATTTTATCGCGGAGGCATGCAATCGTTTCTCCGCACCGCAAAAACAGCTCACGCCCGAGGCGATGCGCGCGTGCGTCGAGGCGCCGTGGAAGGGCAACGCGCGTTCGCTCAAGGCGGCAATCGAGCAGGCGGTTATTTTGTCGCCGGGCGACGAGATTACCGCAGAAGATCTGTTCGCCGGATCGGAGCCGGAAGGCGACCACGCGAGCGCGCCGACTTCGAGCGCGACGAATCATTCGCCGACGGCCAGCGACAATGGCGAATCGGCGATGACTTTTCGCGAGGCCAAGGAAAAATTCGTCGGCGATTGGGAACGCGACTTCTTCGTCCGCGCATTGCGCGCGACTGGCGGCAATATTTCCCGCGCGGCGGAGCGGACCGGGATGTATCGGCAAAGCTTTCAGCAGAAGATGCGCGAACTTGGAATCACGATCGAGAATATCGGGCTCGCGCCCAAGAGTGACGCCAATTGATTTCGCGCAAACGCGGAGACGATAAGCAATGAACTCCATTGAACCGCAAGCTCCCAGCGCCACGCTGACGACGATGAAGATTCATCCGCCGCTGCTGGCGGGCGTGCTCCTGCTGGTTACGCTAGCGCTCCACTTCATGCTGCCCGAGGAGCGCACCGTGGGATGGGAGCAGGTTATCGGCCTGTTGTTGGTCGCGGTTGGTGCGGGATTGTCGTCTTTCGCCGCCGCGATTTTCCAGGCGCGTGAGACCACCCGGAAACCATGGGGCGAGCCGACCAAGTTTGTCGAGCAGCCGCCCTTCACTTGGACGCGAAATCCCATGTACCTGGGCCTCGTGAGCGCGCTGCTCGGACTGGCGATTTTCTTCGGCTCGATCGCGATGCTGTTGGCGCCCGCGGTTTTCTTTGCGGTGATCGATCGGATGGTGATTCCGCGCGAGGAAGAAACGATGGAACGGATCTTCGGCCAGGACTACGTCGCTTACAAGGATCGCGTGAGGCGTTGGCTGTAAAACATTCAGCAAAATGAGGCTGCGCAAGCGAAGAGCGCTCGCGGCCCGAAGGAGAACGAAAGTGTTATCAAGATTTTTCAAGTTGATCGGAGGCAAGTTCAGCCGTTGGATCAAAGCGCGCGAGGCGCGCGACCCCGAGGCGGTTTACGAGTCGGCGATTTCGGACCGCGTGCATCGCTATCACGCGCTGAAGACCGCGGCGGCCGGCGTCATCTATATGCGCAACAAGCTCGAGCGCGAGCTGCGCGAAAAGCTGGCCGAGATGAAAGAGGTTGACGAGGAAGCGGGGCAGGCCGCTGACATGAATGAGGATCAGTGCGCGCTGATTCTGATCCAGCGCAAGCACATTCTCGACGGCGATTGCACCCGGCTCCGCGAAGAGTTGGGCGAGCTGACGACGGAAGCCGAGGACGCGAAGAAGAATCTGATCTCGTTCAAGGGCGAGATTGAAAAGCTCAAGGTCGAAAAAGTGCGGATGATCGCGCGGATGAGGAATGCGCAGGCACGCGTGCGAATCCAGCGCGCGCTCGAAGAGATTTCGTACGACGATGACGTCCGCGCGCTCGAAGAAGTGCGCGAGTCGATTCAGCGGATGCTCGCGCAGGCGGGTGTCAATCACGAAATCGCGGGCTCGGAGCTCGGCGACAAGCTCGAAGCGATCCGCGTGCGCAACGCCGAGGCCAAGGCCCAGGCCGAGCTCGCGGACCTGAAGCGCAAGCGCCGTCCGCCGCTCGCCCCGATGGATATTTTCACAGCAGCGGCCAACGCGGCCGCCAACGGCGATATCAAGCACCCGAATTGATTCGATCATGGTGAGCCTGGCCATTTTTTCCGGAAACAAGATCGACGGGAGCATGCTCCATCGTGGCGAGTCGTTTTTTGGCCTTGCTCTCTTCGGCGGACTTGATTTGGACCTCACCTCTGCGCCGCCCGAGCTTGCTGTTACCGTCGTCGCTATATTCGGCGGTGCCAAAGTGAGAGTGCGCCCTGACGAAGAAGTGGTGTGCGGCGGCTTTAGCGTGTTCGGAGGGCGCAACATCGATCTGCGCAGCCGGCCAACCGCCGCGAACAGTTCGGAGTCGAGAGCTACGATAAGTGACGACGAGGACGCTCCTCTACCACTGGACATTCTTGCGTACTCGGTGTTCGGAGGCGTCAGCGTAAAGCGGGCTGAGTGCTGAATTTGCGGCAAGATTGGGAAACATGAAAACAGGAACGACAATAATTGCGGCACTCTCGCTATTCGCTCTGCTTGGCTCTGGATGCGGTCGTGGGCCGCATCCGGGACCTCCGGGACGACCGGGAGATTCCGGAACGGGGTCGAAAGAATCGCGCGATGTCTTTGCGAACAGCGTCTTTGGCTCCGTCGATATAAAGGAGACGGCTGATCTATGCGCCGGACATGTGCAACTCGCTCAAGGCAACGCGACCGTCAACGATACGTGCTTCACCGGCGACACCAACGTTGTGCTGTGCACCGACGCATCGTCGGCCAGTGCCGTCCAATGCGCAGCCGCGAATGGGAAGCTGGTCCTGGCCGGCAACGGCAGCGATCAGATCAACTACGCGCGCGTCAGGTAAACGCAGCTAGCGGCGGAACAGCGTTGAGTCTGCAATTGGCAGACCCAGCGCGTACCGTCGCAGCCAGTCGAGCGCGACCTGCGACGTGATCAGTTTGATCCAGTCGCGCGTGCCTCGGAACTGGTAGCGGCGGGTGAAACTCTGATCGTCGGCGGACAGCGCGATACATACAGTGCCGACCGGTTTGTCCGGCGTGCCGCCGTCGGGGCCGGCGATTCCCGAGGTCGCGACCGACACGTTCGCGCCGGTGCGTTTGCGAGCGCCGGCCGCCATCTCACGCACGCATTCCTCGCTCACAGCCCCGTGCTCTTTGAGCGTCTCAGCTGAAACACCCAGCACTCCCTCTTTCACATCGTAGGTGTAGGTAACCAGGTCGCCCTTAAAATATTGCGAGCAGCCCGGGACATTGGTGATGCGATGTCCGATCAGTCCGCCGGTGCATGATTCCGCAACCGCGACCGTGAGTTTCTTTTCGATGAAAAGACGCCCGACGGTTTCCTCCATCGAGGTATCGCCTTCGGCGTAGATGAATTGTGAAATTTTCCCGCGTACGCGCTGCGCCAGCTCGTCCAGCTTGCGATCGACCTCTCCGGGTTTTCCCTCGACTCTGATCTTCAGCGAAATTTGCGGGAAGCTCGCGCGGAACGAGACCTTCGCTTCCTCGGGCTTGATCAATCCCGCCACCGCTTCGTCGAGCGCCGACTCACTCATCCCGAAAGTCTGAAAAATTTTCACCGCATAAACCTGGTCGGTGCCGCGATTCGCCGCGATCCACGGAATCACCGTATTTTCCATCATCGGTTTCATCTCGCGCGGCACGCCCGGCAGCACGATCAGATGCGCGGTGTGGCCGCGCAGCGTCACCGGCATCCGGAAGCCCGGCGCGGTGCCGAGGGGATTCTGAATGACGGTCGCGCCTTCGGGGAAGTCGGCCTGCTTGAGATTGTTCTCGGGCATCGGACGGCCGATACTCGCGAACAATCTTTTCATGTGATCGACAGCGGCCTCGTCGCGCCGCAATTTCACTCCGGCGACGCGCGCAATCGTTTCCGTGGTGAGGTCATCGGCGGTCGGGCCGATGCCGCCAGTCGAAATTACGACGTCGCCTTTTTCGATCGCAGTTCGCCACGCCCATTCGAGACGATCGGGAACGTCGCCGACCGTGAGCACCGCGACGAGATCAATTCCGATTTCGGCTAGCTTGTCGGAAAGGTAGTTGGCGTTGGTATCGACGACCTTGCCGGTGGTGATTTCGTCGCCGGTGGAAAGAATCACAGCGTTCTGAATCATCGGGAACTCCTCAGATCAAGCGCACCAGGATGTGCAACACGATATTCGCATAGATCGCGGCGGCCAAATCGTCCAGCATTACGCCCGCGCCGTTGCGCATGCGCCGATCGATCAAGCTCGCGGGCCACGGTTTGACGACGTCTGCGACCCGGAACAGCAGGAATCCCACCATCATCCAGCCGAACGTGATCGGATTGGCGAACATCGTCGCGGCCATCCCGAGAACCTCGTCGAGGACGATGCGCGAATCGTCGTGATTGTCGAAAATTTTCTCGGCGCGATCCGAAATCCAGCATGCGAGCGCGAATGCGATGGCGAATACCAGCAGACACAACGCCGGCGAATAGTTCCAGAGCGGACCGAACACCAGCCACACGACGGCGAGTCCGACCACTGAGCCAGCGGTGCCGGGCGCGATCGGGGCGTAGCCGGAATAAATTCCGGTGGCGAAAAAGATGATGAGTGAGCGCATTCCGGGGCGATCAGCTTGTGGTCAAGGTCACGGGATCTTCTTCGGCGCCGACTTCGACCGATGCGACGCCGTCGATCTTTTGCGCGACGTTGATCACCAGGTCGTCCCACGGCGGCACGAGCCCGACACCGCTCACGCGCACGCATCCGGCGGAGCAATTCACCGACATCTGGGTGTCGCCGATTTTGGGATGCGCCACCAGGGCCGCGTGCACCTGCGCAGCGATCGCGGCGTCGCTCATGCATTTCGTTCGCTCGGAGCTGCCTTCGCTGTCGATATGAGTCGCGAGCGCCGCAAGCGTGTTGGCAAGCGAGGCGAGCGGAAGGCGCGAGGTGTTGATCACGAGGTCGTAAATCGCCGGGTCTTCGATGTCCTGGCCGAAGAGGGTTTGAATGCGCGCCTTCACTTCGGTGTCGAAGTCGCGAACGCGCTTGTCGGCCGCTGACGGCGAGAGCTTTTCTTCCTTGGCGACCTGCTTGATGCGAATGGCCACTGGAGCCATCGTGCGCACCCTGATGCCGCATCCGCCTTCCGGCAGAAAATGCGACGAGCCGCGGCCCGCGACGACGAAGCGGTCTTGCGCGGCCTCTTGCAGGAAGACGGCGCGGTAATACGCGGCGAAACGGCCGGTGTCGGTCTTGCGCTCCCAGAAATGCGGGCTGTGCACGTCGAACCATTTCATTTGCTCGGCGTTCACGTTGAAGCGCTTCGCGGTTTCGGCGATCAATTGCTCGCCGGTCTGGAAGCGATAACCGAGCTCCCGCGCGGTGAGCTCACCGAGCTCGATACCCCTGCTGCCTATCTGCTGACTAATCGCGATTACCGCCATCGATGATCCCCAAGCCGGGCGAATTTCGGTCCCCGACGCCATCTTAGGTTGATGATCGAGAAAAGGGCAAACCACACATTCTGAAGGTGTCCTTGGCGGGCACGGCGGCCCGCCCCACTTAAAAATTGAGAAAATACACAATAGGTTGTGGTCTTCGGATGATTACCTCTACCGGTGGGTTCGTTCCGCCAAATTCTGTTTTTCTCCGAAGCGGGATGGTGCTCGTTGATCGCGGGATATTCCGGACAGCACGCGAGCGCGTAGCGGTGTGGCTGTTGACCATGCTGATTACTTACCATGGGATGCGGATCTGCATAAGGCTGAATAGTTCATCCTTAACTTTTTCGAACTTTTCCGTCTGCGATGGAATCGGCGGCGGGGTGCAGATAGGATTTGCGCGGCTGGAAAAACACTATGGAAGAAAATGATTTGACGCGCGAGCTTAAGCTCGCGAAGACGGCGGCGCGCGAGGCGGGCGAGATTCTGCGCGGCTATTGGAAGCGCGAAGGCCTCAAGGTTGGATCGAAGGGGCATGACAATCCGGTTACGCAGGCGGATCTCGAGGCGGACAGCGCGATTAAGAAGGCGCTGCGCGATCCGTTTCCCTCGTATGGATGGCTGTCCGAGGAAACCGCCGATAACGATGATCGGCTGAAGTGCCGGCGCGTGTGGATCGTCGATCCGCTCGACGGCACCAAGGAGTTCATCAACGGGATTCCTGAGTTCTCGGTCGCGATTGCGCTGATTGAGGACGGAGTGCCGATTCTTGGCGTCACGTACAATCCGATCAAGCGCGAGATGTATTGGTCGGCGCGCGGAGTTGGATGTCATCTGAATACGCGCGTCGTGCGGGTCACGCGGGTGCGGACGCTGAAGCGCGCGACGGTGCTAGCGAGTCGCAGCGAAACGGCGCGCGGAGAATGGCAGGTGTTTCACGGGATGCTGATCGTGAGCCCGACCGGTAGCGTCGCATACAAGCTGGCGATGGTGGCGGCGGGGAAGGCGGATGCGACGTTCACGCGGTCGCCGAAGAGTGAGTGGGACATCGCGTCGGGGGCGGCGCTGGTGGTTGAGGCTGGGGGAACGATCACGGATATCAAGGGACGCGCGCTTCGGTTTAATCAGCGTGAGGTGAAGCTGGAAGGGTTGATCGCGGATAACAGTGTGCTGCACGCGTCGTTGATGAAGGTTGCGCCGAAGAACGCGCTGCTGAAGAACTCAGGAACCTAACCCCTTCCCGATCGGGAAGGGGAACAAGAAAACAATAGATCTTCGCAGCGGGCCAGCGAGTTACGAGGCGGCGGCGGGGGCGATTTCGTAGCGCGGGCGGCCGGGGCCGGTTTCTGGGAGGAAGTACATTGTTACGATTGGCAGGAATTGGAAAACCAGGAAGCCTAGCATCACGGTGCGCAGGCCGATGTGCGCGGCTAGTGCGCCGCCCAGGAATGGCGAGATGAATGCGCCGAAGTAGCCGATTGCCCAGACGAAGCCGAGCGCGGCGCCGACGCGGGTCGGATTCATGCCAGGGAGTTCCATCAGCAGGGTTGTGATCGCGGCTAGCGAGCCGGCTGAACCGATTCCGACGAGCACCAGCGAAAGGCGGATGAAGGTTGGGTCGGGGAACATCATGACGCCGGCGCATCCGAGAAGCGTCGCGAATGCGATTGGCCAGGTGAATGGTTTGCGCAATCCAGACATGCCGGTGCCGATGCCGCCGCCCAAAGCTGCGAACAGGCCGGTGAACGGCAGCACCTGCGTCATCAGCGACGCTTCCGCCATCGACATGCCGCGGTAAGTGCGGAAGAACTCGGGCAGGAACGCGGTGTAAATCTGGAAAACCCACATGCCACCGAAGAGACCGGCGGCGACCAGGAGCACGTTGCGCATCCTCGCGACTTCCATCAGAGCCGAGCCGCGCTCGGCGGGCGCTTCGATCGCGTCGGGAGCGGGCGCTGCGATTTCGGTCCGATGTTCGCGGCCGAAGATCGTCCATAACAGCGCGACTCCGGCCGAGCCGACGCCGTACCACAGTAGAGTCATCCGCCACGAGCCGACCGCGGCGAACAGCGCCGGCGTCGCGCGGAACACGGCGGTGAGTCCGACGTAGCCGAAGGAGAAGTTGACCATATTGATGTACGGCCATTCGCCTTCGCCGAACCATTGCATGGTGAGCACGCCCGGCGGGGCGATAACGAGCCCGTAGCCGATGCCTTCGAGCACGCGGCACGCGAGCAGCGCGATAAAATTCGGCGCGTAGCCGCTGGCGATCTGTCCCAGCGCCACGAGCCAGATTCCGATTACCAACGCGCGCAGTGCGCCGATACGCTCGAAGACCAATGCGCCGAGCAGCGAGAAGATGCCGATGCATAGCGCGATGATCGAGATGATCAGGCCTGCGCTACTGAGCGAGATGCCAAGTCCGTTCCTGATTTCCTGGAGGATTGGCGCGGGCGCGAGCCATGCGAACGACTGCGCGGTCAGCAGCAGCAACATCAGGGCTTCGATAACCCATCTGTAGGGGGAGAGTTTGCTGGGTTGGCTCATCGATTGATCACGATCCCGATGTTCGACGGTATATCGCGAGTCTCGGGCGCTGCGCCACCGCAAAAAATTTCAGATTTTCTGATCGCCGCTGCCCCATCGCAGGTAGAAAAACATTCCGAGGCCATAGACCGCCGCGATCAAGTAGAAGACGGCGCTGAATGATTTGGTCGCCTGTACGATCATCCCTGTGGCGGCGACGCCGATGATGCCGGGGACGGTTGCGAAGGTGTTCGAGATGCCCATCAGGATGCCGGCGTAGGTGGGGGCGACGTCGAGATGATTGACGCCGAACGCGGCGGAGCCGATGCCATTGGACGAAGCCGCGAGCGTCAGCAGTGCGACTGCTACCGCCGGAGTATGAGCGGCAGGCACTATCATTAGAGAGATGGCGCCGAGCGCGAATGCTGCGGTCTGCATCGACTTGCGCACCGTCCCGACCGAAAGGCCGCGCGCAATCAGAGTGTCAGCCAGCCAACCCGAGAAACTTATTACGAAGAACGTCGCGATCCACGGAATGATCGAATACACGCCGACGCGCTCGAGCGGGACGCTGAAGGTGTGATGCAGATAGGTCGGCATCCAGAGCAGCAGGATGTTGAATCCGAAGTTGCTGCAAAAATGCGCGACGACGATTGCCCAGACGGCCGGCTCGCGTGCGATTGCCGCCCACGGTACTCGCGTGGCGCGCGGCTCGGCGGTGCGCATCGACGTGATCAACTCGAGTTCGGGCGTGGTCACGCGCGACGAAGTCTCGGGGCGGTCGGCGGCGATGTACAACCATACGGCGACCCACAGCAAACCGAGCGCGCCTGAAATGTAAAACAGCGCGGGCCATCCGAAGGCCTTGATGATCAGCGGACTCGCGCTCAGCGCCAGGATGGTTCCGACGTACATGCCGCTGTAGTTCACGGACAAAACGCGCGCGCGCTCCGACGGCAGCGTCCAGCGACTGGTCAGGCTGTGAATCGACGGGAAGTTGACGCCCTCGCCGAGGCCGAGCAGAACGCGTGCGGCGAGCAGCGCGGAGAACGATGCGGCGGCAGCGATTGGCGTGACGAAAGTTGCGAGCGACCAGATGGCGACGCCGCCTGCCAGCACGCGATGACCGCCGAATCGATCCGCCATCCATCCGCCGACGAGCTGCGTCCACAAGTATCCCCAGAACACTGCTGAGAGCACGAGTCCTTGCGCGGCGGAGTCGTAGCCGAATTGGCGTGCGAGCGGAATTATCGCGACCGAAATGCTGATGCGATCGATGTAGCAAAGCGCGGTGCCGAGGAAGAACAGCGCGACGACCGTGTAGCGTTGCGGCCATCGCGGAATTCCCATTGCGGTAATGCGCGCGCGTGCGGGCTCGCCCATGATGGATTCGAGCTTAGGCAGCGCGATGCGCAAAAAAGAAGACGCGAGAGGCATGAACTCTCGCGTCTTCAGGAAAACGGTGCACGTGTGATCGAGTGTGCGGTTATCTCCCGACTGCGTGGCGAACGGTATTTAGAATGTAGATGAAATCGCGCGGCGAACGAACGTCGCCGAGCAACGCCACGCGCGAGAGCATTTCCATCTCGCTGGGGGTGACGTTGTGCACGCGCCGCAGCTGCTCGTTCTTTCTGAAATCTTCCCACGCCGACTCGGCCGCGGTCTCGACCTCAGGGGTCAGCAGCGCTTGCGCCCGAGGATTGGCGAGAAAGAACAGTTCCCTGCGATCGAGTCCGAGCACTTCTGCCAGGCGTGTCAGAATCTTGTCGGAAGGATGGCGTTTGCCGGACTCGAGATGTCCGACATACGGCGTTGAGGTTTTGACGCGGTGGGCGACTTCCTCCTGCGTGAGGTCGAGTTGCCTGCGCCGCTCGCGAATTACCAGTCCGAACGTACGTTCCTTGATCCGTGCCATGTTGAGACCTCTTCCCCTTTAAGCTGTGCCGATCTCCATGCAATCAGGCTCGATCACACGTCCACCAAAATGGTGTTATTCGACACTTACAGTAAGTACCATCAAGGCGACTTAAAGGCAAGGACGATGTTGCACATTTGCGACATATCATCCTACAACTTGTATAGACTTTGCTTTCTGCGAATTTATTCAAATACAAAAGCCGATTTCCGGATCCAGGTCAGTTGCCGTACGGGTTTCGACCGTGATTCAGATATATCGAAAAATCCGCGACTCCGTTGTCAGGGCGCGGCGAGCTTTTGAAATGGGTCGCGGCGCCGCGCCGGAGGCCGTCCATCGAGACCACGTCCTTGCCGATCGAGTGGCCGTCGCGATCGAAATAACGGACTTCGAGCTCGAGCGGGCCGGTGTCGTCGCCGGTGTTGCGGACGTCACCTTCGACCGAGACCTGGTCGCCGCTGCGGATGAGGCGCGTGTCGCCGACCTTGACCGGCTCGACGCCGGTCAGCGAATAGAGCACGTACGCCGCGAAGCATAGCGCGCCGAGCAGAAGGATGACGCCGCCCTTGCGCATCGGCGGTTTGCTAGTACGACCGCGGCAGGCCGAGCACGTGCTCGGCGATCGAGTTCAGCACCATCTCCTGCGACACCGGCGCGATCTTCAACAGACGGCATTCGCGGAAGTAGCGCTCGACGTCGTACTCGCGAACGTAACCGTAGCCGCCGAGCGTCTGCACCGCGCGATCGCAGGCCTCGAACGCGGCGTCGGCGGCGCGCAGCTTTGCGGTGTTGGCCTCGGGGCCGCACGGTTTGCGATTGTCGAAGAGCCACGCCGCCTTGAGCATTATGAGTTCCGCCGCTTCGAGCTTCGAGTACGAATCCGCGAGCGGATGCGCGATTGCCTGGTTCTGTCCGATCGGACGGCCGAAGACGACGCGTTCTTTTGCGTACCGGACGGCTTTCGCGACCGCGGCGCGTCCGATTCCGATCGCTTCGGCAGCGACCAGGATGCGCTCTGGATTCAAACCGTCCAGCAGGCAATGAAAGCCGCGGCCCTCGCCGCCGATCAGATCGGAGGCCGACACTTTCAAATTGTCGATGAACAGTAAATTCGTATCGACGGCGGCGCGTCCTAGTTTTTCGAGCTCGCGAATTTCGACCGCTGACGGATCGAGCTCGGCGAAGAACAGGCTCATGCCGTCGGTTTTCTTGGTGACTTGCTCGAACGGCGTGGTGCGCGTCAGCAGCAGCATCCGTTTTGCTTCGCGTGCCTTGGTGGTGAAAACTTTGCGCCCGTTGATGATGTAGTTGTCGCCGTCGCGGCGGGCGGCGGTCTTGATGTGCGTGATGTCGTTGCCGGCGTCAGGCTCGGTGACGGCGAACGCGACGTGCATCTCGCCGCTGACGACTTTCGGCAGGTAGCGAAGCTTCTGTTCCTCGCTGCCGTGGAAGACGAGCGGGCTGACGCCGAAGATCGAGAGATGAACCGCGCTGGCCGCCGCCATCGCGCCGCCCGAGGCCGCGACCTCGCGCATCACGAGCGCCGCCTCCGTGATGCCGAGACCGCTGCCGCCGTAGCGCTCGGGAATCGCGACGCCGAGGTATCCGGCGTTGGCGATTGCGGTGAAGAAGTCGTGGGGAAATTGGGCGCGGCGATCGTGGTCGCGCCAGTATTCGTCCGGATAGTTTGTGCACAGGGTGCGCACCTGCCTGACGATCTCTTCCTGGGCCTCTGTTAACTCAAAATTCATGTGTTTTGACCAATCTCACAATGAAGTATTCGCGCTCTTTTCGCGAGTTGTCCTGCCTGGGGTGTATTGCTTAGGGTCGTCAAATCTGATTAATCACTCGGCAAATGCATTCCATTGGGGCATCACTAATGGCTGACCGATGGCAGAAACCCTTATGAATACAAGGGATTTTAGCCATCGTTCGATTCTTACACCGGTATGAATCTTGTAACAAAGCAGCCGGTTTAATCACCGTAGCCCGCTACGTGTGGGCAAAGAAAGCCGCGGCGAGGGGCCGCGCATCTCGGAGGGAGGAGATAGTGAATAGAACGAGTACGCATCGGGGCGTTGGCTGGGTTTGCCTAATTGCTGGCGTCGCACTGATCGGATTGCTGTGCAATGCGAGCGCATGGGCAGAAGATCCGGCCACCACAACAACCACCACTCATCACAGACGCCATCACCATGTCGTCTCCACGACCACAACAACCACCACCACCACTGGTCCTGACGAGGAACAGCGACTCAACGCGCTGTCGGGGGAAGTGCGCAACCTACAGGCACAGACCAACGACAACACCACCGAGGTAAAGAAGATCGAGTCGGAGCTGGTGGTTGCGCCGCCGGCGACTGCCGATGCGAAGCCGGTCACGATCGGCCAGCATGTCGGCCTGGCTGAGACGAATATCGCGTCCATCCAGAAGAACCTCTCGGACAACCTTGGGATCAGCGTCCACGCGATGGTCGATGCGGGCTACGAGCATAACTTCAATCAGCCCAACTTCAACACCAACGTGTACCGCGCGTGGGACCAGGATGGATTTCAGCTGACGCAGGGCAACCTGCACATCGAGCGCGATGGAACCGTCGGCTTCGTGACCGACATCAACGTCGGCCAGGTCGCGAACGCGATTTCCGGCGTCACGCACTACTCGAACCAGGTCCCGGTCGGCGGCCAGTGGATCGATCCAACGCAGTACTACCTGACTTACACCTGCCCGCTCGGATCGGGGATAAGTTTTGAAGCAGGCCGCTTCGTGACGCTGCTCGGCGCCGAAATTATTCCGGTTTACAACAATCAGAACTTCAACGAGAGCCGCGGCCTGTTGTTCAACCTGGGCGAGCCGCTGACGCATACCGGCATCCGCGCGAGCTATACGTTCAACGACTACTTCTCGGCCACCGGCGGTCTGAACAACGGCTGGGATGATCCCGCGGCGAACAGCAACGGCGGTCCCAACGTCGAAGGTGAGCTGACCTTCAACACCAAGGACAAGGCGGTGAGCCTCGTGCTCAACGGCATCTTTGGTCCCAATGCTATCGGCGGCGCCAATGGCAAGCAGGCCTCGAATTCCAACCTGGGCGCGGTCGATCCGATCTTCACCTGGAAGCCCTGGTTCGTCCCGAACCTGACCTTGCAGACCGAGTACCTGTACGGTTCGCAGGAAGGCCCGGTGATCAACGGCCACAGCGCGTCGTGGCAGGGAGCGGCGCAGTACCTGGTGTACGATTGGACGCCGTCGGTCGAGTTGGCGACGCGCGGCGAATTTTTCCAGGACAAGGACGGAGCGCGCACCACCGGTACCGGACAGACGGTGTGGGAAATTACGCAGACGATCAGCTACAAGATTCCCGAAGTCACGGGATTGCTCGCGCGCCTGGAGTACCGGCACGACAATTCGGATGAGAACGTGTTCACCAACAACAATGGCGAGTTCACCAATGGCGTGTTCACCGGCCAGCATCTGTGGCACGGACAGGATACGTTGGCTGCCAATATCATTTACGCCTTCTAACTTGGGGAGGAGCTAGCGCAGAGTCGCGCAGCGATGCGCAAAAGCGGCGGGTCCGAAGACAGCGGACCCGCCGCTTCCTTTTTTGCGATCCTGCATAGGATCAAAATTCGGAGTGCTGCGCGACGCCAACGGCAAAGGAGCGCTGCGCGATTTTCAGAGACCGGAACCGGCTTCGCTTGCGCGAAGCTGTCCGAGGCCAGTTCCTCCCGTCGCTAACGCTCCCGTCGTCAGGGTGACATAAAACGCGAAGCTGTCCGGAAACCGCGAAAACGCTAACGCTCCTGTCGTCAGGGTGACACAGACGCTAGGCATTTATTTTGCTGTGATCACATTACTGGACTGATTTGGGGAGAAATAGTTGCACTATGCACGGGATCCTCAATCGAGGCGCGGTTGTCCGGGCGTGCGATGCTGATTGAATATGCGTCAGATGCCCGTTGTATGAGCGTTGCGTTTGCGGAGCTTTCGTGACAGAAAACGAGATTCAGAGATCGATCAAATCTACGAGTACAAATGCCGCCCCGTAAGCGGCCAGGAGGGTTAGCGGTTCGATGACGCCAAAACAAGTATTGGCAATGATCAAGGAAAAGGGCGTGGTCATGGTCGATGTGAAATTCATCGATCTGCTCGGCACGTGGCAGCATTTCACTGCCCCGATCTCCGAGTTCAAGGATGAAGCGCCTTTCGACGAAGGCCTCGGCTTCGACGGATCGTCGATTCGTGGATGGCAGGCAATCGACAACAGCGACATGCTCGTGATTCCCGACCCCGACACTGCGGTGATGGATCCTTTCACCAAGGATCCGACGCTCAGCATCATCGCGAATATCTCCGATCCGATCACCCGCGCCGACTACACGCGCGATCCGCGCAATATCTCGCGCAAGGCTGAGGCGTACCTGAAGACCACCGGCATCGGCGACTCGGCCTACTTCGGGCCCGAGCCGGAATTCTTTATCTTCGACTCGCTGCGCTACGACACCACGCAGAATTCGAGCTACTACTACATCGATTCCAACGAAGGTAACTGGAACAGTGGGAAGGAAGGCGCGGTCAAGGACGGCGCGAACCTCGGCTTCAAGGTCAAGAACAAGGCCGGCTACTTCCCGGTGCCGCCGGTGGACACCCTGCAGGACATCCGCACCGAGATGGTGCTCGAGATGGAGCGGGTCGGCATCCGCGTCGAGAAGCAGCATCACGAAGTCGCGACTGCGGGCCAGGCTGAAATCGACATGCGCTTCCAGACGCTGACCAAGATGGCCGACTGGCTGACCTGGTACAAATACATCGTCAAGAACGTCGCGGTGCGCCATGGAATGACGGCGACCTTCATGCCCAAGCCGATTTTCGGCGACAACGGCACCGGCATGCACACCCATCAGAGCATCTGGAAGGGCGACACGCCGCTGTTCGCGGGCAACGGCTACGCCGGGATGTCGGAAACGGCGATGCACTACATCGCGGGCATCCTGCATCACGCGCCGACGATCGCGGCGTTCACCAATCCGGGGACGAACTCGTATCGCCGGCTGGTGCCGGGGTTCGAGGCGCCGATTAACCTGGCATACTCGTCGCGTAACCGCTCGGCGTCGGTGCGAATCCCGATGTACTCGCCGTCGCCCAAGGCCAAGCGAATCGAAGTGCGCTTCCCCGACCCGACCTGCAACCCGTACCTCGCATTCTCCGCGATGCTGATGGCGGGAATCGACGGAATCCAGCGCCGGCTCGACCCAGGCCAGCCGCTCGACAAGGACATCTATGCGCTGACGCCGGCCGAGCTGGCCGAAGTGCCGAGCATGCCCGCGTCGCTCGAGGAGTCACTGGGCAACCTCAAGAAGGATCACGAGTTCCTGCTGAAGGGCGACGTGTTCACCGAGGACCTGATCGAGACGTGGATCGAATACAAGATGGTGAACGAAGTCAGCGCGATTCGGTTGCGGCCCCATCCGTACGAATTCGCGCTCTATTACGACGCGTAAGCACACCACTGCGCGCCGACCAAACTGAAAGCGGCGGGCCTGACGGCCCGCCGCTTTTTATTTTGCGCTCCGATGCGCGAGCGGTGGTTACTTCGACTTCGGCGGTGCTTCGCAGAAAAACTTGTCTGGCGGGCATTGCACGGGGCTTAGGATGTCCAAAACGGTTTTGCAACTTACGCAAACCGTTCCGTTTGGGCAGTCAAGATCCCGACGACAGAGTTCGTTCGGTGCAGGGGGGCCGGGAAGAAAACCCACGTCATGCGATTCGACTAGATAGCTTTGAACGCAACCTTGGAGCGTTTGTGTGTAACCCGAAGGGCAAGTGGTCGGCGCCTTGGTCCCGCTACTATCTCCAGCGAAAACAGAAACGCTCGAGCAAACGGCCACTAGCCCTATCAGACTCGCAGTAAAGACTAAGCGCGATCTCAACATTGGATTTTCCCGTCTGTAGCGGTTGCACAAAGCATGACACCACTGCGCGCCGAACAAAACAAAAGCGGCGGGCCTGGCGGGCCGCCGCTTTTTTATCGCCACTTCGATGCGCGAGCGGTGTTAGTGCGTCTTCGGCGGTACTTCGCAGAAAAACTTATCGGGCGGGCAATTGTACCGGGCTAAGGATGTCCAAGACGGTTTTGCAGCTTACGCAAATCGTTCCTTTGGGGCAGTCCGAATCCCGATGACAGAGTTCGTTCGGTGCGGGTGGTCCTGGAGGAATAGCAACCCCTTGCGCTTCGATCGTATCCCTTGGAGCGCACCCTTCGCCTGTCATCGTATAACCTGAAGGGCACGTGGTCGGCGCCTTGCTGCTACTATCTCCAGCTGAGACCGGACTGCCTGAGCAGGCGCTGAGTAGTGCCATCAGAATCGCAGCAAAGATAAAGCGGAATCTCAACATTCGATTTCCCCTTCTGTAGCGGTCGCTCAAAAGCAGGATGACTGCGCGCCGAACAAAACAAAAGCGGCGGGCCTCATGGCCCGCCGCTTTTCATTTTGGAGATTCGCGTGACTACCGGCGCAGCTCTATTTCCCGGTCCCGCTTAGCTGGATCGTCTGGTTCGCGTTTCCCGCATCGTCGAAGATTGTTACCGTGCCGGACTCCGGAACTCCGCGCGAGCGCGCCTTAAACTGCAGAATGAGCTTGCAGCTTCCCTTTGCCGGAAGTCGCAGAGGGCAGGTGGTGGCGCCTTTCTTGGGGAACGAGAATATCGGGTAATTGTCCACCTGGAAGTATGGCGACTCGAAGGTGATGGATCCGCTACTGGCCTCATTGGTGAGAATAAACGTTTGCTTTTTAAGCTTTTTTACTTTCACGGTGCCGAAATTCTTCGACGTTGGCGTGATATTAAGGGTCGGACCGCCGCCACCCGTACCGGGCACGACGATGCAGTCGTTGGCGGTGTTCGAAAACAGCTTCTGCACAGTGTACGTATGACCGTCCCCACCAACGATACTTCCCTGCTGCGCGTTACAGATATCGCCGATCTCGCCGTTGGTGTTGTCATACCACGAAAGCGGCGGCGCCAGCGAATTTGCGAGGGATACTTCGCAGTCGGTGATGGTCTCGGCCATTTCGTGTGAGGCTACTGAGGTTAAGTTGTTGAAGGGGGTGGGATTACTACCGCATCCGGATTCGCATCCCGACCCGGCCTGCATGTCGGGATGTACGCCGTAGTAGATTTCGCCGACTGGAGCGCTGGCGACGATCGTGCCGTGGTACGCGCAGAAGCCGCCCGGCATGCACGAAGTCGTTCCGCCTTGGTTGATGCTTATCCCGTGCGGGAAAAAGATCGCGTAGTAGGTGTTATTGTTGCCATCCGCGTCCGCCGTGGGGAGCGGTAGATGGCCGGCCTTAATCTGGTTCACGATCTCTGTTTGGATTTCGCCGTCGGTAAGCGAAGTCTTGGTGTTCACTGGCGTGATGGCGACCTGCTCGGAGAAAGAGCCATGGCCGATGGTTTGATTCGTACCCGGGCTGCCGTCGAAGGCGGTGATGTCGGTGTTGTATTCCGTCAACCAGTCAACGTAGCCGCTGTTCAACACCTGCTGGTAGAAGGTCGCAATGCTCGGGGTGGAAGTATCGACGACCTGTGCCAGGAAATGGCCGTTGCTGCTCCCCGCGCCGCCGGTCCCCCACAGCACCTGGATGACTTGCATGTTAGAGACGACGCGGCCGCCGTAGTAGGTGAGGTGCGCACCGGGCGGCGACGTAGCAAAGTTGTCGGGATTGTCCGTGCGGCTCGGCAGGTCGTTGGGACCGCCGACGAGGAGTGGATTGTTATTGGCGCTCCATGCCGCAGAAGGCAGTAATAGCAGCGCCATCAGGACGAGCGCCCCCCTGTACTTCAACATCAAACTTGCTCCTTTAAAGATCGCGTGTGGTTAGTCATCGTTTCTCAAATCAAAATTCTCGTTTAATTTTTTTACAACTGAGATCTCATTTCGTTGTCCACTGACTCTCATCTGCAGGTTGGCGACGGCCCCGCTCCCGCTGCGCATTTGTGTGAAGGAGCGACGCAGATTCGGGTGCACATCCTCTGCGCGAACGGGCATCCCTGTGCTTTGAATTCAGCCAGGAGTGGATCAAGCTCCGCGGTATTTGCCGGATTGATGGCAACCTGGCATCTGCATACGTCCTGCGGCGAAAACGGCCGCGTGCTGCTGCATGAATCCGCCTTCGCGAGATCGCAAACCTGTGCATTCCGGATTGCGGAAGCATACGAATCACGGATCGCGTTGCAGTCCGCCGCGCCGACCGGGGATACCAAGACGCAACTGAAGAATCCAAGCACCGCCGCGATAACGGCGAAGGACGGATGCGCGCATTTGCGCCGCGCGGTCAACAAACGCTGCCGAAGTGGCGCGGGCCGCCGTGCCCGCGTCTCCAACGCCCGCTGCTCTCATCTCGAGATTCGCGCACCCGCTGCGTCAACTCTATTTCCCGGTCCCGGTCAGCGGGATCGTCTGGTCCGCGTTTGCCGCGTTGTCGAAGATGGTTACCGTGCCCGCCAGCGGCCCTTTCTTTCTGGGGGAAAACTGCAGCGTCAGATTGCATTGCGCCATCGGAGGAAGAGTCAGATGGCAGGTCGTGGCCTTCTTTTTCGGGAACTTGAATGACGGGGCGTTGGTCACCGTTGCCAGCGTGTGCTCGAACGTGATCGTCTGACTGCTATCCTCATTGGTGAGAATAAACGTTTGCTTTTTTGGCTTGCTTTTGACTTTCGAGGTGCCGAAATCCTTCGACGTCGGCGTGATCATGAGAATTGGGCCACTCGGCGTCGGCGTTGCGGTGGGCGTCGCGGTCGCAGTTGAAGTGGCCGTTGCGGTCGCGGTTGCCGTCGCGGTTCGAGTCGCAGTCGCGGTCGCAGTAGAAGTTGCTCCGGTCGCCGTCGGCGTGGCGGTCCTGGTCGCGGTCGCGGAAGCTGTGGGAGTGCCGCTGGTCGAGGTCGCGGTCGCCGTCGCGGTTGCACTCCTGGTCGGCGTCGCGGTTATGGTCGGGGTTGCGGTCGCAGTCGCTGTGGGAGTCCCGCCGCCCGGGGCGTTCAACGACACCGTATCGATCGCAAAATCGCTGCAGTCGCCGGTGCAGCTAGTCAGGCTGAAAGTAACTTTGGTGATGTTGGCGGCAGTGGTGTCGAGCACGCCGATGAAGGTGGCGTCGCCGCTCACGTCACTCGTCACGGGAAACGATCCGAGAGAAGTACCGCCATCGAAGGCCTGGATGCTTGCCGTAAACTCAGCGGGTCCGTCGGATTGGATCACCGCGCCTGCACCGGAGACGTTCTTCGAGGTGAAGTTCAGCGTGAGCGGACCGTTGCCGCTGTTGCCGGTATCGGCGGTCCAAATCAGGCTATCGCCGGCGGCGAATCCGGTGAGGCCGCCCAGGTTCCAACTGCACAGAGTTTCAGGGCATACCACCGCGACGAGGCTGCCTGCGCCCGCCAGGGTGACCGAGCCGGTCAGACCATGGGTTGAAGTGAAACTGGGAGTTGCGGTAAGGGTCGTCGCGTCAGCACCTAACTGCGACCACACGATGGTGTCATTGGCGCTCAAGCCGCCGAGGCTGGTCACACCAATGACGGTATCTGCGCGCGCGAGGCGGTTGCGAACATAATCAGAACTATCACGGCGGCGAGGCCGCGCAACGCAGCTTTATGCATTGATGCCCCCATTCCGTAAGCTCCCCGCTTCTTGAGCGCACGAAGTATCAGAAGCATACCGAGCCTGCATCTGACGTGAAGGTGTCGTGATTGGAAAAATCGCTGGTGCCGGTGGCGATGGATGGAGCGCCATAGAACCAGGAGAAGAATGCGAGTTCCTGCATGTGGTAAGTGAAACCGCTAAGCGTCACACTCGGGAAAAGCGTGCCGCTCAACGGGTCGCCGACTTCAAAGTTGTTCTGGCAGCCACTCACCTGGCCGATGTGTCCCCAGGCGGGAGTCGCATTATTGCCGAGCGGATCGTTCATCCATTCGCCGATTTCATGACTCGATGCGGAGATGTCTTCAGTGCCGGGGAAGGCGGCTGTGCTGTCGAAATCCATCACGCCATAAGTCTGGGAGGGACTGGCGAATACGTCGTGATAGCCAAGGATGCAGCAATTGTCGCTGGTCCCGGAAACAAACGGGTCAGCCAGTACCACGTTGTAGAGCAGGATTATGGGGAAGCTGGTTGGACCTCCGCCGCTTGAGGTCACCAAAGGGACGATGGTGCTCTGGACGAAACTGTCAAAAGTCGCGAAGTCTATAATCCCGATGTTTCCACAAAACCCGCCCGTAAAGTCTCCGCCGTGCGCCGAGGTCAGGGTTAGACTCTGCTCCGCCAGCGTGGTGATCGGGCTGAGCATCGTATGAAAACGATTCCCCGTGTGGGAAACGTTCTCCCAAAATTCTGCGCGCTGAAAAGCGTCGATGTACTGAGTTGTCCCGACACCGATGCCGTTCATCGTGAAGGCGACCGATTGAAACAACGGCGAATTTTGAAACACTGTGAGCGGAACCTTGCTGCTCAAGCAGGTCGCATCGGCCGCCGACGGATCGAACGTATGGCCGCCGGCGATTATTTTGACGGGAACGATAAAGGTCGGGACATTCGTAGTCCGGCTGCCATGGAAGAACGGGCTGCGGCCCACTACAACGCCCGCGTAGTGATTGCTGTCTCGGCTCGAGGTGACCGAGTAAAGGCCCATCGGAATCGTGGTGGCGGTCGAGCCTGAGCGAATTGCCTCTTCAGCAGTGACTCCGCTCAGTTTTCCGTACGTGTAGTATCCATGCAGAGGTTGGCTTAGAGGAATCGGGTCCTCGGCAAGGGCTGGCGACGCAAAAGTGACCAAGCCCGCCGCTAGAAAAAACAACAGCGAAATCGCTGGGCGCTTCATCTCAGACCTCCCCAATCCGCGAAGCAAAATGCTCAAACAGTGAATTATGCTTCAAGTATCACACGGACTAGCTGGTGACAACACATCTAGGCGGAAGGAATAACGAGTAATTACCACAATGACGACAACAAGAAGCTAAGACCGCCATCGGCTACAATTACGCGTCGTACGGTCACATTTGGTATCTCCGAGACTCCCGGCGTCGTCGTTCACGCCGGCTTGTCGCGACTGAGCGCTTCGACCTTCTCGAGCCGCTCCTGGAGCTTCTTGTTGTCGTCGCGCAGCTTGTCGAGATCTTCGCGCAGTCGCTGACCTTCCTCGACGCGGGTGCGGCCCTCGCTGATAGACGTGATCGCGTCGTTCGCATGGCGCTGGATGCGTCCATCGAGATCGCGCTCGGCGAGCCGTCGCAGAGCGGGTAGCGCGCGCGGGTCGCCTATCTCCGAGAAGGCTGACGGCAGCCGCATGCGCATCATGAACTCGCGATCGTCAACCAGCGGCGTCATGTAGTCGAGAATTTCGATGCGCCGATTGTCTTTGAGCGCCGCAAAGCGCGCGAGCGCACCGATTGCGGCCACGCGTGCGCGCGGCGGCCGGCCGTACGCCGAGTATTCGCGCGCGACGTCGATCGCGCGCTCGTCGCGCAGCTCGGCCATCCCGGCAATCGCGTGCGTTCGGATCACGTCGAGATACGAGTCGCGCTTCAGCGCCTCCGTCAGATGGGCGAAGGCGCGCTCGTCGCGCGTCTTGCCGAGCGACAGCACCGCCTCGGCCTCGACGAAGTAGCTCTCGTCGCCATGCGCGACGACGTCCGCCAGCGCCGACGCCGCGCGCGCGTCGCCGCGGAAATTGCCGAGTCGCGCGCACCACCGAGCGCCGCGCTTTCGGATGCGGCAGCTTGAGTCCTTCGATCAGCGCGTCGAGCGCCGCGGTCGTGCGAATCGCGCCGAGCGCAGTCGCCGCGTCAGCCTGCACACCCCAGAATTTGTCGGTGAGCATCGCAGTACGGAGCGCCGCGGTCGCCTGCGGACTGCCCTCGTTACCGAGTTCTCGAGCTGCGTTGGCGCGTCCGATCGCTTCCGGAGCGTGTCGCAGCGCCACTTCGAGCGCCTCGCGTCCGCGCTTGTGCTTGAGCGTCTTCAGGATGTCGTGCTCGGGATCGAACCGCACCGCCTTCGGCGCTTTGTCGACGGCAAAAGTGAAACCCTGCTCGCGCTCCTTGATTTCGACGCGATGCCGCGTCTCGCGACCGTCGGCGTCCATCAGCGCAATCGTGACCGGGAACGTGAACGCGGAAGCGATCGCGTCGCCGGTCTTGTGCGTCTGCTTGACGGTGACGCTGAGCAGTTTTTTCTTGTCGTCGAAGGAGCTGGAGACTTCGATTTCGGGATGCCCCTCCTTGTACACCCACTGGTCGAAGAAAAAATCGAGATTGCGGCCGGTGGCGTCCTCGAACGCGCGCTGAAGGTCTTGCGTGATGACGTTGGCGCCGCGATGCCGCGTGCAATAGACGTTGAGCGATTTGAAAAACAGCTCGTCGCCGGTCACGCGCCGCAGCATGTGCAAAACCAGGCTGCCCTTCTCGTACAGGTGGCGATCGAACAAATCGATCGGATTGCGATACCGGTTGCACACGATCGGGCGGCGGTAGTGATTAGCGTCCTCGTCGAGATAAGCCTCGCGATCCTGCCGGACGTTCCACGCGAACTCATCGGCCCCAAGATTCTCTTCGCACCAGAGCGCTTCGAAGTAGGTCGCGAAACCCTCGTTGAGCCACGCGTGCGCCCAATCGCGGCAAGTCAACAGGTCGCCCCACCATTGATGGGCGAGCTCGTGCGCGACCAGCGGATCGCTCTTGAAGTCGAGATGCGCGCGCGCGTCATGCAGCGTGCTTTCGGTCTGCGTCGTCGCCGACGTATTTTCCATCCCGCCGAAAATAAAATCGCTGACCGCAACCTGCGCATACTTGGCGTAGGGGTAGGGCACGCCGATCACACGCTCGAAAAACTGGATCATCTTCGGCGTGTTGCCAAACGCGCGCCGCGCATCATCTTCGCGACCGGGCGTAACGTAGTAGGTGACAGGCGTGTTGCCCGCGCGATCTCCGATCAGCGCGAACTCGCCGGCCGCCAGTGTGATCAGGTAGGTCGAGTGCGGCACCTCGTGATGCCAATGAAAGGTGCGGGTCTTGTCCGAGGTGTTGGTCGACGTTCCAATCAAGGCGCCGTTGGAGACCGCGGTGAACTTTTCGGGCACCGTCGCGATGACTTCGCTGGTGGGCCGGCTGTTCGGGTAGTCGTAGCATGGAAACCAATAGCGCGAATCTTCGTCCTCGCCCTGCGTCCACGCCTGCCGCGGCTTGTTCGGATAACCGGCATCAGGACCAACAAAATAAAGTCCCCGCCGCGGCTGACCCGCGTAGTCGATCGCGATCTCGATTTCCTCGCCCGCCTTCAGAGCGCGCGGCAGCGCTATCCGCAACTTGTCGTCGGCAGTCTCGAAGGTCGCCGGCTCGCCGCCCGCCCGCACCGCTTTGATCTCGAGTTCAGCCGCGTCGAATTCGAGACGCTCGAGCGGACCAGTGATCGCCGACAGTCGATGAGTCGCGGTGCCGGAAATCTTCTTCGCATCAAAGTCGAGCGCGACTTCGAGTTTGATGTGACTGATGTTGGCGGCGCGATCGCGCGCCCATTTCGCCTCGACGTGTTGAGGTTGAAACGCGCGTCGTCCACGGGCGAAGGCGACAGTGAAGGCCTCACTGTCGCCCAACTCCATTGCCAATTGATTGAGAAATCGCGGCTTATGCATGGCCGCATGTTATGAACCGCCGCCGTCGCGCGCAAACGGGAAAGAACGATCCGAAATTTGAATGCGGGGCTCCGCGCCCCGCCCCCGCGGCAGGGGTGACCCCTGCACCCAGTGAAAAGTGAAAAAGAGAATCGCGAAATGTCGAGGACGCCATTTCGCTAGTGCTAATAGTCGGGTTCCCTTCCCGTTCGGGAGAGGCCCCTTAAATCCGGTTCCCCTTCCCGCGCGGGAAGGGGCTAGGGGTAAGGTGTCGGGTTGCAACAGGTTGTCCGCGGGAAGGCGCGAGATAGGAGAGCGGCCGCCGATGCCGCGATGAGGGCGATGATGGTTGTAGGAATGGAGCCAGGGGAGCAGAGCGTCTGTCCGCTGCTCGGAGTGATCGTAAGCGCGGGCGTAGGCCCATTCGCGCAGGGCGGTCTGGATAAAGCGTTCGGCCTTGCCGTTGGTGCGTGGGGTGTAGGGACGGGTAAAGATGTGCCGCATCCTGCGGCTGCGGCACAGGGCGGCAATAAGGGAAGAACGGTAGGCGGAGCCGTTATCAGTCATGATGCGAGCGACCGCGATGCCCAACCCCTGGAAGTGATCGAGGGCGCGCGACAGGAAGGCAGTGGTGGTCTCCTTGCGCTCGTTGGGCAGGACTTCGGCGTAGGCCAGGCGCGAATGGTCGTCGATACAAACGTGGGCGACCTCGAAGCCGGCGCCGAGGCTGCGTTTTTGATGAGTGCCTGTAATGCGCGAGCCGACGCGGTGGAAGCGGCCGAGCTTCTTGGTGTCGAAATGGAGCAGGTCACCAGGCGCGGCGTACTCGTAGCGAACGATGGGCGGCGGCGGGTCCAACGCGCTCAGCCGGGACAATCCGGCCCGCTTGAGCAGGCGGCTTACGGTGGCGAGGCTGAGCTCGAGTTGTGCGGCGATATGCTTCATCAGGAGGCGCTGGCGGCGCAGCGCGATCGCCTGCTCGACCAATGCTGGCGCCGTCGGGCGACGCAGCCGGTGAGGACGCGAGCTGCGGTCGGCCAGTCCGGCCGGACCTTCGCGGGCAAAACGCCTAGCCCACTTGCGCACGGTCTTGTCACTCACACCCACGCCCGCTGCGACGGTCTTCGGCAATTCTCCACCATTCACCCGCATGACCAGTGCGGCTCGACTAAGCGGTGTGGTACGCGCATTCTGATGAATGTCCATCCGGGGGTGACCTCCTGAGTCGGTGTTGAGTTCGCACCTTTCACCTTCCCAGCGTCCTCCCGGAAGGACAACCTATTGAAACACCACAGTTAGGTTGTCCGCATCAAGCACGATGCCGTCTGCAAGATCTTCGCCTCCTCCTTCGTGGGAGGAGGCCGACGCTTTTCCTAAAGCGGCGGGTGGAGGACCTCTAATTGCTGAAATGCCTTTCTGTCACTGATCGAGCATTACGATAACGCCCTCGTTCGGCGCGAGCTTCAGCGGCGATTGCGACGCGCTGGTGCGATCGGAAGTCGTGCTCAGCAGGATTTTGCCGGCGGGCAAATCGATCTCGCGCGGCTCCGCGGTGAAATTCAGCGCAACGACAATCTGCTGTGTCGTGGCATCGCGATGGAAAACCAGGCAATCTTCGGGCGCGTTGTCCAACTCGCGATAGCTGCCCTCGACCAGCGCGGGCGTTGATTTGCGCAGTTCGATCAGCCGGCGATAGAGCGAGAACATCGAGTGCGGATCGTTCAACTGGCGCGCGACATTGACGTTCTTGAAGTCTCCGCACGGCAGCCACGTGCTCGCGCCGGTCGAGAAGCCGCCGTTGCGCGCGTCGGACCATTGCATCGGCGAGCGGCAGCCGTCGCGTCCGACTGGATCGCGTTTGCTATCGGCCGGGATTGTCGCGTCGCGCATCCCGATTTCCTCGCCGTAGTAAATGAACGGAGTGCCGCGCAACGTCAGCAACATCACGGCTGCGACGCGGGCGCGCGCCTCGCCGTCCCCATCGCGCGAGTAGCGCGAAATATGGCGCGAGAAATCGTGATTCGAAAGCGTCCAGGTCGGCCACGAAGTGGGTCCGAAAGATTTTTCAGTCTGCTCGATCGCGGCGCGGAAACGGCGCGCGTCGTAACGCGCGAGCAGAAAGCGGAAATTGAACGCAAGCTGCAGCTCGTCCGGCCGTAAAAAATCGGCCAGCCGCTCATGCTCTCGCGGCCAGGTCTCGCCGACCAATATTCGCTGCTCGTAACTGTCAGAGGCGCGGCGGAATCCGCGGATGATGTCGTGAACCTCGGGCCGATCGTGGCTGTAGAGAGGATCCTGCGTACCCTTTGCGTTCCAGGGAATATCGGGATCTGTCTCAGCGCGAATCGGATTGTCACGCAGCTTGTCATCTTTGATGAGATTGGCGACCACGTCGATGCGAAAACCGTCGGCGCCGCGATCGAGCCAGAAGCGGACGACGTCATGCATCGCCTCGACCACTTCGCGATTCCGAAAATTCAGGTCGGGCTGCTGCTCGAGGAACGTGTGCAGGTACCACGACGCCGTAGCCGGATCGTACTTCCACGCGGGACCGCCAAAGGTGCTCTGCCAATTGTTCGGCGGACGATCTGGCGAACCCGGAACCCAGATATACCAGTCGCGTTTGGGATTGGTGCGCGATGCGCGCGACTCGACGAACCACGGATGCTGATTCGAACTGTGATTCGGCACGAGATCGACAATCACGCGGATTCCGCGCCGATGCGCCTCCGCCAGCAGCCGATCGAACGCCGCGAGGTCGCCGAGATCCGGATGGATGCCGCAATAGTCGCTGACGTCGTAGCCCCAGTCGTCCAGCGGCGACGGGTTGACGGGATTCAGCCAGATAGCGTCGATGCCGAGCGCGCCCAGGTAGTCGAGATGCGCGGTGACGCCATCGAGGTCGCCGATGCCGTCGCCGTTAGAGTCGGCGAACGAGCGCGGATAGATCTGGTAGAAGACTGCGCGCTGCCACCATTGAAGAGCCATCGCGGAGCCTTGGAACTATCAGGCGGCGCGCGAGCCCATCATGTCCGCATAGTTGGTCGCGTAGAATCTTTCCTTCGCCGTGTCCGACAGATTCGGCGTCGATAGCTCGAAGCGCTTGAGCGGATTGCGCCCGCCCTCGATATGCGGATAGTCCGACGAGAACATGCACAGCTCCGGCCCGGCCTGCTCGACGATCCATCCCACCGGCTCGTGCGGATACGGCGTGAAACGCAGGTTGCGGCGCACGTAGTCGGACGCCTTCATCGGCAGGCTCAAATATTTTTCTGACTTCACGAAGGTCTCCTGCGAGATGTCGAGCCGCCGCAGCCACGGCACGATCCACATCGCGCCCTGCTCGATACATCCGCCGCGCAGCCGCGGGAACTGCTCGAAGATGCCGTCGAGGACCATCGTCGAGAGAAAAATTTCCGGCATCACGTGGATCGCCATGAAATCCTTCGAGCGGATATTTTCGCCGCCGCCGAGGAAGTCGGTCACCGGGCGATCATTGTTGTGAAATGCGCGCGGGATGGCGCGGCCGCCGCCGCCGACGTGCAGCATGAAGGGAACGTCTGCGTCCTGCAGGCGCGCCCACACGCCGTTGAAGTCGGGATGCGTCGGAGATTTTTTCGCCGGCGGCAACGACGGGATGTGAATCGCGGCGCATCCCAGTTTGATCGCTTCGTCGATTTCCTTCTCAGCCAGCTCGGGAATATCGAGCGGCACGAAGCCTACTGCGAGCAGCCGTTTATCGCCGCGGCAGAAATCGGCGATCGCGCGGTTGTGTGCGCGCGCGCCGCCGTAGAGCACCTCAGGCGTCGAGCGAACTTGGTCGAACTCGCCCCAAAAATGCGTAATTGCAAAAGTGGTGAAGACTAACTGCGATCTGAAGCCGAGCAAATCGAGCGCGCGCCTGCGCTCATCGGGATCGAAAGCGCCCAGCGCCTCCCATCCTTTGCGCAGCATCAGGTTCTGTTCCGCGTCGGCTACCGCGGCGGGATTCTTATGACGTTCGTCAGCATGCGCGATCGCCTTTTCGACCAGCCTGCCGCCCGATCCAAGCGCGAGCGGATGCAGCTTGGAGCGAAGGTCAGGGTCGGCGTGTGAAATCAGCCAGTCCTGAGTCTCCATGATGTGGCTGTCGGCGTCGTTAAAGATTCGACCTTCGGCATATGGCATTGCGATAACCTCGGCGTTCGATGAATTCGCGCGGCCAACCGCCTGCGCGTTTCGACATCAAGATAATGCAGGAAAGGTGTGGCGTACAGAGGCAGGTCATCGTGAGCTTTTTCGGATCACACTCTTGCGATCGACACGGCCTCGCGCTTGAACGAAGGCACGAAGCACGGCGTTGATGCGTGTCTGGTAGCCTCTGCCATGCGCCTTAAACCATTGAAGGATGTCTGTGTCCAGGCGGATGTGAATGTCCTGTTTGGCCGCCGGCAAGCCAATCGTGACCTTGTTTTCCCAGTCATCGGGCAGAGGCCCTTCGTCCCGGTCGGCCAGCCGTTCAACTTCCGTCCGCGACATGGCCTTGACGCGCTTCCAGTCTGTCCTGCTCTCGCCGCGCGCAAGTTTCTGTACGATCTCGCTTTTTCTCATCCCAGTCTTTGTATCCACAAGTATGTACACAGGCAAGAAATCTGAGATAGGGGAGCCAGCCGAAAAAGGATCCTACTTCTTGAATCCCAGATCGCCCAGGCATTCGAGCGCCTCATCGGCTTTGTCCGCGTACACGATCAGGCGGGCCGGGATGTAATGTCCCCCGCCATATCCCATGCGCGATGCGTTCTCGTCGAAGATGAAGCTCTCAATCTGCACCGACTCGAGAGCATCGCGTGCGATCGAGACGACCGCAGGATCGAAGTGCGCGAATACCTCGACCAGTTTGTCGGGATCCGGATTTAGGAAGTTCACTTGCCTCGCGAGGCGCTCAGATTGGCTGGCCTACATCTATGCGGTTGCCGTCGGGGTCTTCGAAGACGAAGGCGCGCAGGCCGTAGTCCTTGTCCTGGATGCGCTTGATGATGCGCAGTCCGTGCTGCTGGCAGATAGCGTGGAGTGCGTCGGCGTCGTCCACCATCAGGTGTGCGACGTTGAATGATGCGGCCTGGTGATTTGGCTGTAGCGTCAGGTGCAGCTCAGCCTGATCCTTTTTCAGGATCATGAAGCTGACTGGAGTGCCGTTCTCGAAGATCTTGGTGAAGCCGAGCACCTTCGCATAGAAATCGCAGGCTCGCGCGATGTCCTTGACCGGAAGCATCGCTGCGATTCGTCCAAAGCGGATCCCGTGGTCGGCGTTGTCGCTCATCGCATCCTCACTTTTCAGTGAAGCCGAGATCGTTCAGCCGGTCGCGCGCATCTTTGACCGCGTCGCGATGGACCATCAGCCGCGTCGGCACCGCGGCAGTCGTTCCGAGCAGCCGCGACGAGCCCGCGTCGAACACAAACGACTCGATGCCCGCTTCGTTCAGGTAGTCATGCGCCATCCGGACCGGGGTTGGATCGATGCTGGCGAAAATTTCCTCGAGTTCGGACGGGTCGGGCAGTTCTTTGTCGGGCATGGGTTCCTTTGCGGGTAGCGAACTTTCAGTTGGTGGTGGACGTCGATGCGGACGTCATTCCCCTGACCCGATTATAGATGAGGGCGACGCCGCCTACGACCAACAGTATCGCGATCAATGCGTCAAAGCGATGAAAGTACGGCGCGAGATCCTTCCAATGCTGCCCGAGTTTCATCCCGAAGTACGCCAGCGCGAGGCACCATATATATGACCCGATCAGCGTGTAGATGGTGAATGGGACCAGTTTCATCCGCGTCACGCCGGCGGGAAATGCGATGAAGGTACGAACTACCGGCAGCATCCGGCTCCAGAAAACGGCGTGCGAGCCCCATCGCTCGAAGAAGCGGTCGGCGGTTTCGAGTTCGTGCGGCGCGATCAGGATGTAGCGGCCGTAACGCTCGATGAAAGGACGCCCGCCCCATGAGCCGACGAAATACGCGACGTACGATCCGAGCAGGCATCCGACCGCGCCCGCAACTGCGACCATCTGCAGCCCGAATCGCCCCGTCGCGACCAGGTAGCCCGAGAACGGCATGATGATCTCGGAGGGCAGCGGGATGCATGCGCTCTCGATCGCCATCATCAGGACGACGCCCGCGTAGCCGAGCGAGGAAATCGTCGCGATGACGAAGGCGGAGAGCCCGGAAATTATCTTATCGGCCATACTTGCTGTCCGCAGTTTTGAAGATCACGCCGACAGACTGCCATGTTAGGGCGTTGGTTGCGACATGATGGGGGAGGATCGGTGCTTATTTCGTGCTGTCTTGAGCCAAGTTGCGTTGCAAGTTTGTATTCGTGCGTTTGACATAGTATAGGGAGCGTCCTATACACAACGCCAACGTTATAGGTTGCGAGCGCCTCAAAACTGCGCCTGCTCGCCATAGGTAAAGATTATTTTCACCAGCGAGCATCATTGGCTCGTTCTAGGCATTGCGTCGGCGACTCTCGTCGGCGTTGGTTTGATTTCCAGCGGTCGCCCTCTTGCAAAGTTGTTTTTTTCGACGGCAACCGCTTCAGCGGCTGAAACTAGCATCGAGGAAAGGGGTTCCTTCGATATGTCCCCTGGAGTGGTGGTCGATCTCGCGGCGGAGCGTCTCTATATGATGAGTCCAAAGGGCGGCATCGACGCTATCGGACTCGCCTCGGGTAACTTGCTGTGGACCTCGCAGGCCGCGGGCAAACCGCTGGCAATGTTTGACGACCGGCTGGCAGCGCAAGCCGAGGCAGTTGGCGGTTCCAATTCCTTACCGATCGTATTGCTGGACACCAAGAGCGGCCGCGTCGTTTCGACTATCGCAGTCCCGATGGCGCCCGATGCAATGCGACCTTCCATCGACGACGGTATGGCCGCTGCGTCGTCGGTGCAGGCGCGCGTCGTATCAGATGGCCTGCTGGTATCGTGGACGGTCACCGGTCGCCCAGTCAGCCCAATTCCAAAGCCGGAGAATGTTCGAAGCGATTCCGGGGCCGCGCTGATCAACCTGCAAACCCACCACGTCACCGCGCTCGGGTCCGATCAGGCCGCCGCCATGCTCCGCGGTAAGACCTCTGCGGCCACGCCGAGTCTGAGCGGGATCGAGGGAGTGTACTTCCCGCCTCAACGAGTAGACGGGCTTTTTGTTTCGGTGAAGCTTGGTGCGGCCAGTGCGGGACAGCAAGCGGTGATGAAGCGCTGGAGTGAAACCGGTGAACCGCTGCCCGATATCGAGCTTGGCCCTGGCTTCGTCGCCTACGCTATCTCCGCCGACCAATCGCTCTTGCTGATAATCAGCGGGGCGGCGGGACCGCGCTATCTTTGGTCGATCTATACGATCGCCAGCGGCAAGCGCGTCGGCGAAGTTCGGCTGCCTGACTCGTCGGCGCAATCCTTTTTTGTCTGGCATTCGATTTTGATCTATCGCTCCAGCGCGCTGCACGCCGTGGAGCTCAAAACGGGAACTGAAATCTGGACACGGGCGCTGCGCGATACGTCCTATCACGGACCGTTTCCGCCGCATTCGTGATCCTCTTAAACGTCGGGGACTGGGGAGGACTCGATGAAATCGAACCGCAAGCAACTATCACGTCGCGGGAAGCAGTCACGAAAAACCGGATTTTATTCACTCGCAACCGTTTTGCTCGTCGCCGCGCTGTCGCTGAGCGCGATGGTTCTGGCCGGCGCGCCGTCGCTGCAACCCTCGCACTCCGGCAACAGCATCCCAGCCGCGATTCCACGGCAGCTCGGCGCGCCCTCCGGCGCGGCGCAGATTGCCCCAGGCACTGGCGCTGACGCGGAAGGAAGTTTTCATCCCGGGATGCTCCCCGTGGTTGCCGGCGCCTGGACGGCTGAGGGCCCCGCACCGATACAGAACGGACAGGCAGCGGTCCCGCCCGCGATGCCACCCAACAATTTTGTCATCGGCGCGGTCCAGGCGATCGCCGCACATCCGAGTGACCCGAATACGATTTACCTCGGCGCCGCGAACGGCGGCATCTGGAAGTCGTCCGACGGCGGAACCACCTGGACGCCGCAGACCGATACCGCCAACTCGCTTTCGATGGGCTCGTTGAAGTTTGACCCGACTGATGGAACCCACGCCACGCTGATCGCGGGCATCGGCCGCTTCAGCAACCTCGCTCAATTCGGCGGACCGCAAACTGGGGTGTTGCTCACGACCGACGGTTCGACCTGGCTTGACCCGAGCGGCGGGGATCCGGCCAACCCTCTTAAAGGCGAGGATATTATCGGCGTGGCTGCACGTGGGAAAATCCTGCTCGCGGCATCCGCCACGGGCATGTATCGCAGCACCGACACCGGCGGGCACTTCGCGCTGATCTCAAACGGAGGTGCTAGCGGACTGCCGGCCGGCACCTATTTTGACATAGCCGAAACGCCAACGGCCAAAGTTATTCCCGACGGCGTCGTGATGGTCTCGGACGGCTTCGGCGGTGTGGAAGAGTGGGGCAACAACGGAAAGTTTATCACCACCATATTCAGCGATTCGTTCCAGGATGCCGGGTCAACTTTCGACACGATGGGAAACTTCATCGTCACACTCTTCGGCGGCGAGAGTTTGTCAGAGTTCGATCCGACAGGAATGTTTCTGTCTGACGTCGGGTCCGGGGCGTTCAACGAGCCCGAATCGATCGAGCAGGACAACATGGGGAACTTTATCAACGGCAATGCCGGCCCCAACAACATACCTGCCGACCCTTCCTGTGTGCCCACTGCAACCAACTTCTGTGAGGGCAATTACTGCGATCCGACTCCTCCCTACCAATGCTACAGCCGGTGCTACCAGCCCCAGGATGGAAACCCCGGAACCACTTACCCGTATTGTCCGGTGCTGGTCTTCGACTCTAACTTCAATTTGGTCCATACCTGGTACCCCGAGGCCGAGACGGCTCCCGCAGGTTTGGAGGGGGTTGACGGACGCGGCACCGACTGGGGCGCCCTGGTTCCGGTTCCAGTGACAAATCCCATCACCCCGCAGTGTGTTCTCCGTTACACTTCGGAAGGCGTGTTGGTTAAGCAGTTCAATGTCTGCACCGGTACCCAGATGGCCGACTTCGCTTCCGGACTGCCGGGCGAAAACGCCTTCGAGCTGCAAATCGCTCCGAACGGAGACACGTTCGTAGCCGACACCGAGCAAGTTGTGCGGCTCGATTCGAGCGGCAACGTTATCCAGACATATCTTTCGGGTATTGGCGCCAGCCCTTCCAATCCGCTGTTCGCGATGAACTTCGATCCTGATGGCACCTCGTTCTGGACCGGGACTGTCGGTTCCGGTGATGTCTATAAGGTGGACATTGCCACCGGCACCGTCCTGGTTCACTTCACTGACTCGTCCGGTATCGCATCCGGAATCAGCGTCAAGGTCGCTCCAATCTACACCTCCGTGATTGGTGCAGGCGCCATGGACGGCGTTTACAAATCGAAGGATTGGGGCGCTAGCTGGACCCAGGTTTTCAGTAACGCAACGCTGACCAACAATCTGTTGATCGACGGCACCACCCAAAACATCAAGGTTGCGGTCGGAACGGCCGGCAATATCTTCGTCGGTATCGAAAATGCGGGCAGCCAGCCGCCTCCCCAACCGACCACCGGTCTGGTCGGACTCTTTGCCTCTCCGGATGGTGGCATCACCTGGACCAAGTACACGGTGCCGACTTCGACCGAGACCTGCGCCACCTTTGGAATCAACCCCGGCGGACAGGGCATGATCAATTTCGCAATGGTGGCCGATCCGAACATGCCTAAGGTCGTGTACGTCAGCGGCGATCGGCAACCCGCCAAAAATGAACTAACCAAGACCACGTTCTGCGGCGGAGCGATGAACCCGATATTCCCCAACTCGATCGGTGCTACGAACTATACCGGAAGAATCTTCCGCGTGTCTGACACAGGGTTCATGCCGGAGACCGATAATGGCACGATGAGTAAAACGGGTCCCCACGCCGATTCGCGCTCAATGGTGTTTGACGCCAGTGGTAACCTCATCGAAGGCGACGACGGCGGGATTTACAGGCGATCCAGTCCCATCAACGCCACTGGCGACTGGTCGGCTATCGTCGGCAACCTTCAGGTCTCCGAGATGCACGATGTCGCTTACGACTCGATCTCGTCGATCTTGTTCGGCGGCGATCAGGACACCGGGATCCCGTCGCAGACTGCGACCAACGCCCTGCCGTGGAACGACCTGGAACAGGGCGACGGTGGCGACGTTGCGGTTGATACCATCACCGCCGCGCCAAACTCGCTCCGCTACATCTCGTCGACCTTCTTCGCAGGCTTTGAGCAGCTGACCTTCACTCCGGGCAATGCGCAGGTAGGTATGCCCGCGGTCCCCGCGCTGAACTTCGGCGGTGCTGGTAAGCCGGCGCCCACGGTGCAGTTCTTCACACCCGTCAGGGTCAACAAGATCACTCCGGCACGCCTTGTCTTTGGCTTCAACAACGACGTTTACGAATCTTTGAACCAGGGCGCCAACATAGCTGCGGTCGATCTCTCCGCTGGCATCCCAGCCCCCGGAGTTACGGTCAACGACGGGTTCGGCCATCTGGCGCTGGTCTATGGCGGCGTCACCGGCGGGGTCATGAACGCGGATCTGATCTATGCAGGGTCAGGGCCGTCCGTTTACCGGCGCACCGCAGCGCCCGGCACTGCGTTGACGCTGACCGGCGCCTTACCCGGTGCAGTGAGCATCAATGACATCGCGATCGATTCGACTGACTACACGCACGTCTTCGCGATTGACGACACCCACGTTTATCAAAGCGTCAACAGCGGAGGCGCCTGGACCGACATCACCGGCAATCTGGCAGCCGTCATGCCCGGCAATTTCGACTCAATTGAATTTGTTACCGTCGGCGGTCAGAAATCGATCGCGGTGGGCACCAATCACGGAGTGTATCAGTCGGTACTGACCAGTCTCGGAAGCTGGAGCCAGATCGGTACCGGCCTGCCCAATGCGCGGGTCTTTCGGCTGAGGTACGATTCGGGCAGCGGGTTGCTGGTCGCGGCCACACTCGGACGCGGCGCCTGGGAGTTCATGCCTGGAACAGCGCCGACGCCGACCGCGACGGCGACTGCTACCGCGACGGCCACCGCGACCGCAACTGCCACTGAAACTGCCACCGCCACTGAGACGGCGACCGCAACCGAAACGGCCACCGCAACCGAAACTGCCACGGCCACCGCTACCGAAACGGCGACGGCAACTGAAACGGCTACGGCTACAGAGACGGCTACGGCAACTGGAACGGCTATTGCCACGGAGACCGCAACGCCCACTGCTACTCCAACGCCGGGAGCCGGACATGGGCGCATCTCGGTGAGTCCGAAAAAGCTGACCTTGAAAGCGCATCCAAACGCGACAGCGTCCAGGAGCATCACGATCAGCAACCATGGAACAGGCCCGCTGTTCGTCACCATTACGCAGGTGTCGCATAACCCGCCACTTTCCGAGAGCGGCGGCGGAGGTCCATTTGTAGTCCCGGTGGGCGGACCGAATCATGAGGTGATCATCACTTATTCGCCGACCAAGAAGGGAAAGACCAATGACTCGATCTCGATCACCAGCGATGATCCGACGCAGCACAAGGCGATCAAGGTGAAGATCAAGGCGACCGCCAAATAGACAGCGCGTCATTAGATACGCTGGCAACGAAGCGGCGAGCCCCTCGGCTCGCCGCCTTCATGTTAGCTCTGCTTAAGAGGGCTCGGGATGAACTAATCAGCCTGACGCGTTCGGACGCTCTGTGCTAAACTGCAAGACATGGGACGATCATCATCCCCGCCCTCGCCGAGGTCACCCAAATCACTAACCCAATCTGGCCGCAGAAAAACAACTTTTGACGGAACGAAGCTACCGGTGGTAGGGGAGCCATCACAGCATACTACCTATGGGCACTGGTTCAGTTTGAAAGCGAAACCAATTCTTCGATAGTCCATCGGTGATCCGCAATGCCCGCTGCCATCGCGGGAGTCATCTTAACAGTTGAGCAGATGCGCGCGAAGTTGTAGTGAACGAAATGAAGCGCGGTCGCGAAGCGGTGATTGTCCAGCTTCTTTGAATGCCCTGCCGTGAGCCGAGTATATCGGCGCATGTTCTGGCGCATCGTCTGGTTGTGCTTTTCAACGTAGCTGGTGTTGATATGGTCGCGGTCTGGATTGCCGCGCACAATCCGGCGCTCCGCGCTCAGGCAGATTGATGGGCTGTAGTGACGCTCGCCCATTGGATCGGTTCCGTACATCTTGACCAGCATCGCGTAATCAATCTGAGAGCCGAAGGCCGCGTCAACCGCGTTCAGGTAGCAGTGAAAGCCATCGGTCGTTAGCTGGATGGGCGTAGCGATCCGCGAGGCCACGTCTTTCATAAACGCGTAGGCATCCCGCGCTTCACGCTTTCCGACCAGCCACGAAACCATCAACTTTGAATCCGCGTCGATTGCGGTCCACGTCCATACATCGCCCAATCCGAGTGTGCCGCGAAGTTCGGCGGGCACGTTCTTTTGTTTCATCGCGCAGAAGCTCCAAATCTCATCGGCCTGAACGTGCTTCGATGTTAGGCCGCGCACGTTCTCATCGTGGAAGGCTTCGCACGCTTCGCCGAGATCGGCGAGCAGCTTGAGAACGGTATTCTTCGCTACGCCAGTGATGCGCGTGATTGCGTTGATGCCGTTGCCCTCTACAAGTAGAGAAACAATCTGCGCCCGCTGTTCAATGCTCATCCTGTTCATACTGAACAATATACTAGAGCGCTTTCGCTATGTCAACCAGACTGAACTATGTACCAGAGCGTACTTGCAAGAGCGCTATGGCATGGCGGGATCGACGATGCTATAAAGGCAGGCGTCGGCTCCGCAGTAAAAGGTTTGAAGCCCCAGACGGGATTCGGACCCGCATTGCGCCGATGGGAATCGTGCAGTTTGCCGATTAACTTACTGGGGCGCTGACGACTTTATCTGAGCCGCTCGACGGGTCACGACCGTTGGGCGGTTTGCTTTTCACCTCCGATCCATTGCCATGCTCCGCTAGGCAGCCTACGAACGTATCCGCTCTGTTGGAGGCCGACTAAGGCAAAGTGAATTGAACGGCCGCTATTCTTCACTCCGAAATCAAAGCTCTCCTGGATAGCGAGTAGCACCAGTTCTTTCAGGTCGTGCGGCTTGTCGTCTGAAAGGGCACGGACCAAGAATCGTGCGAGCGGCGTATGGCCCACGCGATCACCATCCGTTTCAGGCTGCGGCGCGTGGCCATTGTGGAAAAGCGCCGGCTGCACCTTCTCCCAGCGCGCCTCTTCTTCGGACAGCAGCGCTTTGATGCGAATTTCCTTCTGGTCTAGTAGGGCGAGCTCGAACTTGAGTTCTTCGCGCTCGGCGGCGAGCGCTTCCAACCGTTCTTTGAGATCGGGCCGAATATCTCTCACAACCCCGATCAAACCCCTGTCACAAATCCAAGTCAAGAGGAGTTGGGCATGTGAACACCCAAGTGAGAAGGAACTATGCAAGACCCAAGTCAGGGCTTGTGTCGGGTTTTGTGGGACTTATGGCCCTTCCATCTTGCCTTGGCGGCCTCTTGGGCGAGCCGCGTTCGTTCTTTCTTGGAAACGCCCTTCCAGCGGTTCTTACCGCCGACCTTGCCGCCGCGTCGTCCGAGCGCAACGGCGGCAGGGTCTTTCCCATCATCGGGCTTCTCTGGCTCTACATCCTCGCCGATGGCGATCTCGTAGAACTTTATGCGCCAATTGATTAGTGTCGCGGGGCATGCGAGAGCGCTTCTGCATACGTCGATAGTGGCAGATTTCACGGTTAAAGGGAAATAAGGGAGAACGCCCGATGTTCGAGATTCATGTTGCTCTGATAATCGCTTTGCTTGCGCTCATCATCGCCGTGATGCGTCAGCCTAGATTGCCTGCTTACCGCTTGGAGTGGAACGAGATTTCCGCACGCTACATATACGCGAACAAATTGATACTCCTGGACGAACAGGCAAAACCACGCTCAAGGCAATGGACATTCTCCATCGACGGAGATCGATCTGTAATCGACTTCCCTGACGACATCGTTTTTGATGAGCACTGGAACGTCTCGCTACGTTGTGGCAAAGGTGAGGGCGGATTCAGAGTGGAGGTTCTCCTCCATTCACCGCACGAGCCAGCGAAACGGTGCATGTCGGTTGCCGTCTCTCCGGTGCCTTTAGAGATTTCCCTTTACGACTTTCAAGATAAGTTGCTGACGAAGTTTCCTTGAATAACGACCGCAATCTAGAGGTAAAACGCTCATGCCCGTAGTGCCACAATCCAGCCAAACCTTCGATGAAGTTGCCGCGTCCGCGAATGTCCTAAATGCGCTCGTATCAGCGCTTTTGGCGGAGGCGGTTCTGCGCGATCCTGCCGCGAAAGATCGAATGATTCTCGGTTTGCGTTTGATCCGTGACAACGCCGCGATGAAACCGGAGTTCAAGGAAGCCTGCGACCGCGCCGTCGGTATCGTCGAATGCTTGGGGCAGCCGCGAGCGTGATACGAAAAATGCATCCGCGAGATTCTGCATGTCGATGAAATACTGCTTGGTTTGCTCTTGCCGTTTGGTCATGTCGAAGCCACCTTTATGAGAATATTGGGGATCGTCACCGTATTGGTCGGAGCGGTAGCATGCGTGATTGCGGGTTTTGTTGGCCTTATCGCAATGAGTGGAACCGCAGACGTGACCGGACAGAATCCCGGTTTAGGAGCCATCGCATTCGCCATTGGAGCCGTTGGAATCATCGGCGCAGGAGCGGTCATCCTGCAAAATTCCCGCCCAAACTGAACCAGTGCCCTACCTATGGTATGACCTGCATCATTCACCCGCGCTTTATTTCGCGCCATCAAGCACCAAAGTTTGGCGGCAAAAGCTGGTGTGGGTAAAAATTATAGAGTAAAAAATACAGACACGTCGTGCATTACTTGACGGTCTGAACGAAAATCCTAGATAAACCGGCTCCTTCAAGATGTACCACCGCCCGCGCATAATTGTTGCACTGCGCAATCGGCAAGACTAAACAGTCGCGGCGGATTCGCTGGAAAAATCAATGGCAAACGAGATTCGAGTCCTGATCGCGGAAGATGACGTCAATACCCACGAGGAGTGGCGCGAGTCACTCGCGGTATGGGGGTTCCGCGGCGAGATTGCCGAGGATGGCGTCCGGGCGCTCGAGCTGATCCGCAGTTTCGACCCCCATATCCTGCTCTCCGACCTGAGAATGCCACGCAAGGGCGGGCTCGAGCTCCTGCGTGATATCCGCGAAATGGGGATTCACCTGCCGACCATCATGATCTCAGGACAGGGCGAGATACCCGACGCAGTCGAAGCGCTCAAGCAGGGCGCGGTTGACTACATGCGCAAGCCGGTTGACCCGACCCATCTGCAGCGGGTGCTCAAGAATATCGCCGACAACATCAACATCCGCGAGGAGAACACCACGCTCCGCCGGCGCCTGGCTGAAGTGGGCGAGCTGGGTCCGCTGTTCGGACGGTCGATGCCGATGCGCAAGGTGATCACCGCGATCGAACGCCTGGCGCAGTCGTCGGCGTCGGTGGTGATAACCGGCGAGAGCGGCACCGGCAAAGAGCTGGTCGCGCGCACGATTCATGAGCTCTCACCGCGCCGCGACGCGGCCTACGTCCCGGTCAATTGCGCCGCGATTCCCGAGACACTGATGGAGAGCGAGCTGTTCGGCCACGAACGCGGTTCCTTCACCGGCGCCGACCGCCGCAAGGAAGGATGCTTCGAGGTCGCCAACGGCGGCACCTTGCTGCTCGACGAGTTGACCGAGATGAAGGCCGAACTGCAGCCCAAGCTATTGCGCGTGATCGAAGAGCAGAGATTGCGCCGGGTTGGCGGCACCGCCGAGATTCCGCTGGACGTGCGAGTGCTGGCGTCGTCCAATCGCGACATCGAGCAGGCGGTGCGCGAGGGCAAGCTGCGCTCGGACTTGTTCTACCGGCTGAACGTTTTCACGATCGTGCTGCCGCCTTTGCGCGAGCGTATCGACGACTTGCCGCAGCTCGCGCAGATGTTCGTAAATCACTACGCGGCGCAGAACAAGAAGGATGTGACTGGCGTCGACGAGGAATGCATGAAGGCGCTGCAGGCCCATCCGTGGCCGGGCAACGTCCGCCAGTTGCGCAACGTGATCGAACGCGCGCTGATAGTGTGCGAGGGCCGCACCATCCGCAAGGGCGACCTGCCCGACGATTTTCGCGCGGCGAGCGGCGGTGGCGACGGTGGCTTCATCAAGATTCCGCTCGGCACTTCGCTCGACGACGTTGAAAAGGAAATGATCTCGCGCACCATCGAGTTCACCTCGGGCAACAAGACTCGCGCGGCGGAAATTCTTGGCGTGAGCGCCAAGACTCTGTACAACAAACTCGAACGCTTCGGCCCCGAACGCTCGTCCTGACTCGAAACGACCGGAAGCTGGCCCGGCAGGAGGCCCCAGCCTGTAGGCTTTTCGCGCCGAGAATACTATGCGTCTGCGAGCAAGACTGGCACTGATGGCCCTCCTGCTGATGCTCGTTCCCACGATAACGCTCAGCATCATCTCGATCGATTCGAGAATCGGCACCATGATCGACGACATGTCGCGATCGGCCGACTTCATGATCGCGCAAATCTTCGAAGAGGTGCGCCTCGCTCTCTCGCAGGGCGACGCCGACGTCGCGACCGCGCTGCGCAACAGCCAACCCGTCCGCAAGTTGCTCGATTCGACGGTGGCATTCGGCCCGGCAGTGGTGGCCGCGTCGATCGTCGCCGATGACGGCACTGTGATCGTAGCGGCCAACGGCGATGGCGAGGGCAAGCCCGCGCTCGACCTGCCGTCGGTGAGGGAACTTGACGAACAGGCTTCGCGATGGCTGCTAATCACCTCGCTGCCCACGCTGCTGACGGCGAAGGTTTACGAAGCGCAGCGCCGGGTGGATATCAACGGCAAACCGGCCGCGACGATTTCAGTCGGCGTGACGACGGCGCTGATCGCTGACCAGGCGCGTCATCTGCTGGTGGTGATCGTTGCCACCGCGGGACTCGTCATCGCCGCGGCGATGCTCACGGTAGTGCTGATCGCCAACCGTATCCTCGAGCAACTCGCCAGTCTCACGAGCGGGTTCGAACAACTGGCGGCGGGCAAGAGTCCGTCGGAAGTGAAGGTCTCGGGCGCGGGTGAGCTGAGCACGCTGGCCGAGAAGTTCAACGAACTGTCGCGGCAGGTCAGGGCGGATCGGTCGCGACTGGACAGCGACCAGTCTCATCTGTTCGACGTGGTTCGATCGATCCAGGACGCCGTGGCGCTAATCGACGCCAATGGCATCGTGTTGTTTGCGAACAAGGAGTTCCAGGAACGGCTCGCGCCGAAGAACGGCGCGCTCGAAGGCACCGCACTCGTCTCGGCGCTCGACCCGGCGCATCCTCTGCTGGCGTTGGTGCAATCGACAGTGGCGGGAACCGAGGCCCACGATGTTCCGCTGACGCTTCCGGCCGGCGGGACTTACCTGGTTTCGTTTTTTCGTCTCGGGCGCGAGCGGGTCCCGGCCGGTCTATTGATCGTGCTGAGAGATTTGCAGCCGGTTATCGAATTGGAAACCGCGCTCGATTCGTCGAATCGGCTGGCGCGCCTGGGGACGCTGATTTCCGGCCTTGCGCATCAGCTGCGCAGCCCTCTGAACGGAATGAACATGCGGCTCGAGCTGCTGCGCCACGAAGCAGGCGAGGCCGGCTCGAAGCACGTGGATAAATTGCGGCGCGAGGTGACCCGGCTCGACGAAGCGGTCGAGGCGCTGCTGCGCTTCATGCGGCCCGAGCAATTGAAGCTGAGCGAATTCGACATGAACGAGTTGCTCAAGGAGCTAGGCGCGCGGGTCAATCCCGAAAAGGTCAAAGTCGAGTACCAGCTCGATCCCGCGCTGCCGCCGGTGCAGGCCGATCGCGGCTTGATTTACGAAGCGCTCTCCAACTTGATCACCAACGCGGAGCAAGCGATGCCCGACGGCGGAGAGTTGATGCTTTCCAGCAAGTTGAACGGGACGACGGTCGAGCTCGCTATCGCCGATCGCGGTCCGGGAATCGCCAAGGAACAACTGGATCGGATCTTTGACTTGTATTACACAACCAAGGCTGGCGGGAGCGGCCTGGGTTTGCCGTTCGCGATGCGCGCGATCGAACTCAACGGCGGAAAGATAGCAATAGATTCAGAAGTCGGCCAAGGTACGGTGTGTAAGATTACTGTTCCGATTGCATCCAATGCGCCTGCCAAACCAGCGGTACCTAGCGCGGCTTAAGCGAACCGATCGGCGATTAATCCGGCAGCTCGCCGGCGTCCTCTTGCCAGCACTGATTTCTCTCGTCGGATGCGCCGGGGGCGCGGGTAGCACGCGATTTTCGGATTTATTTGGCGGCGCATCTCCGACGCCGAGCCCGTCCGTGGCGCAAGTCCCGACCGCAACGCTCACGCCGACCCCAGCTCCGGCGGCCGAAGAAACGCCGGCGCATACCGGCAAGAAAGTCGCGAGGCAGGCGCGCGCAGCTTCGGAGAACGCAGCGCTCGCGTCCAGAGAAGCCGCGAACGCATCGGCTGCCGCAGCGCTGGCGTCGAAGCAAGCGGCGAGCGTGGCGAATCGGATCGAAGGATCGGGTCCCTCCAACGCCGACGTGAGCCTCGAGAACAATCCGGCGCTGACTCCCGAAGGCGCACCCGTGAGCCTCGCGAGCAATCGCGCAACCCCGGCATCAAGTCCGGCACTGGCGGCAGATCCAGGCGGCGCGTCGGTTACACCCTCCACTCCGACGCTGAGCACGCCCGGGTTGGACACTCTGGGCGCGGCGGGAGAATCCAATCCTGCGAGAGCAGCGAAACTTATTCAGAACGTCGATGCGGTGGACAAGCAGATCGATCGCAAAAATCTGTCGGCCGACGATTCTGAGCGCGACATCCTCGCGCAGAAACTTTTGCAAGAAGCAAAGAAGGCGCTGGCAGATCGCGACAGCGTCGCAGCGATGAGTCTCGCGACCAAGGCGTCAACGTTGTTCGCGCCGCTGCCGAAACTCGCGGCGTCCTCGCTCGCGCCCGCACCTTAATCTCCGCAAAATTAGATTTTTCGATCTGTCACCAAAGGAACAATAGTCCAATCTTTTCCGAATCGTGAAGTAATTTCTCCGACAATCTGACAAAAGGCTTGCGTATAAAGAGTTCTCCAAGTGGCCCTATACTTGCTCCCATTAGTTGTAGTCACGGCATCGGTCGTGAAGAGAAGTCAGACATGGACATGGTGATCAGCTTGGCGAGCAGCGATGAGGTGGCATTCGTTCCCAATGCATCCCGCTCGCCGATTCGACTTTTGAAGATCTGAGTCGGCGGTCATTTTCGCGCGCGTCCTTCGGTATCCGGTCAATGTTTGATGGCGAGTTGAGCGAGTTGAGTACCGGTAGGGAGTTCCGAATGACGAAACCGCGAAAACTCAATCCCATCGTTGTCGCAGTTGAAAATGCCACCAGTGAGCTCAACGATCTTCTGAACGCGATCGGTTTGCGCATCTCACTCCTGCAGCACCAGGTTGAGGCTGCCGCATTCGAAGCGGAGATCGTTCGACTTGCGGGGCTGGTCGATAAAGCGACTAAACGCGTGCGGCTGTTGGACGAATACGTGCGCGCAGAGGCGCTGGTCGCTTCGATGCGTCCGGATCGTGCGAAAAGACCGGCTAAAATTTCCCGCGCTGAGAATCTTGTCGCTGATCCGCAACCCCGGACCGCTTTGTTGATCACCGATCCGGCGGGAGAAAATGGCGCGATTAAGGAATGCCTCGAGCGCAGCGGATGCACGGTCGTGGTGGCGGAATCATCCGCCGCGGGACTGAGTATGCTTCAGTCCAATCAAAGTTTCGATCACATCCTGTGTGACTCGGCGTTCATCACTGAGTCAGGTTGGAAACTCACGGCCGAGTTGACGCGCGCAGCTCCGGAGTCGCGCGTGTACGTACTACAACGGTCGGGGATGTCGGAGAGAATCGCCGATCCAGTTGACTGAATATCTTTCACCAAAATTACAATCGCCCGGGTGAGAAAGCGGAAAATACTACACGCCGCTTTCGCGGAATACCTATCATTGCTCCGCCGTCCGCTAGTGGTATGGCAATTGCTGATCTTACAACGCGCCACGATTGCGTTTTCGGACTCAGAGCCAGGAGGAGCAAATGAAACGCGAAATACAATGGTCCATTTTCACGATGGCGGTTGCGACTTTAGCGATGGTTGGCACTGCGTTTTGCCTCAACCCGTCGTCTTCTTCCGGCATGAAATATCAGGCACGCGCCAATGAATCGCATCCGATCGTGCGAAGCGTCGTGAAAGTTCACACTGATCACGGCGTCGTTACCATACCTGGGAAAGCCGATACGTGGGATGCAGCAGAACGCGCAGTGTTTGTCGCTGACAGCATTGCCGATTTGCAGATAGCCAATAGCGAAGTTCCGTGGAAGATAGTACTTGAGTAGCTATTCGCATCTTGCGGTAAAATATACTTCGCGATTAGCCACTTTTAACAACTTAATTAACTAATCCGTGTGCGTGGAGGAGTCTCATGAAAAACTCTACAAAAATCGCAATTTCATTGCTGAGTCTTGCCGCTTTACCTCTGATTAGCGGGTGCAGCTCAAAGACAGAGGAGGTCAAAAGCACTACCGCAGCGTACGTGCCACCTCCTGCGACGCAGGAGACTGTGGTCGTGCAGCCGGCTCCGGCTCCAGTAGCGCCCGCACCGAGCACAGTGACAACGACTGAGGAACGAAGCAGCGAGAACTCAAGTGACGTTGGCAATAACGCGACGCGAGAAAGCTCGAGTGCGTATCACAGTGAGTCATCGACGGTGACGCCAACGACGCCACCGCAGGAAACAACCACTACCACTTACGAGAAGACTTACCAGGGAGCCAACTGATTGGCGATCGCATGAAACTGGAAAAAAGCAAATTTGTAGGCGTGATGTTGTTGGCGAGCGTTGCGGCTTTCTCGCTTCCCGTTTCCAACTCGCATGCACAGCAGGAAGTGACCGCCAGTGCGCCCGACGCCGCGATAGACGCTCCCGCCGCAGCTACCGATCGATCGATCACTTTGGAAAAAGACACGGCGCAGACTTCATCCGAGCATCATTACAACTCGCCCGCCGAGCGCGCCAAGGACGATCTGCTGATCACCAAGGTCAAGAGCTCGCTCGCCGAACGGGGTATCTCCGATCAATACCCGGTGCAAGTCGATTGCGATCACGGAACCATACTGTTGAGCGGTGTGGTGGCGTCGGCCGACGCTGCGCGGCAGGCGGAATCGATTGCGTCGAATACGAGCGGCGTGGTCGGCGTCAAAGATAAGCTGACCTGGCGCTAGCCTCATCGGCGCAGCAGCGGGATCACTTCCCGGCCGAACTGCTCGTGCTGCGCGTCGCGCTCAGCCGGCGCTGAGATAACGTCCACGTTGACGTCGCGAATTCCCGCTTTGACGAACTCGTCGATTTTTGCGGCGACGTCGGCGGGCTTTCCGATGGCGGCATACCGTTTTGCCGGTTCGCGAAAGTCCATCGCGTAGCGCTTGCTTAGATAGGTCGCGGCGACGTCGAGCGCAGCTTCATAGCTGGATCCAAGCGTCACAAACAGATGCAGCGCGGTGCCGAAGTGTTCGAACTTGCGTCCAACTTTGTCGGCCTCGCGCGCGATGAACTCGAGTCCGTCGCTGACGCGTTTGGGGGTGACGACGTACGGCATCCATCCGTCACCCAACCGCGCCGCGCGTTTTAGTGCACCCTCGGCGCGACCGCCGACCCACACCGGAGGTCCTCCGGGCGTACGCGGCTTCGGGAGCATCGTGACTTTTCCGAAGCTGAAATACTTGCCGTGATACTCGACCGGTTCGCCGGTCCATAGTCGTTTGATTATTTCGATTGCCTCGTTCGCGCGCCCGCCGCGTTGTTTGAGCGGTACGCCGCACGCTTCGTACTCGCGCGGAAATTCGCCGCCGACTCCGACGCCGAAAATGAAGTGTTCCGCACCCATCAAGCGATCCACTGTCGCGACCATCTTCGCGACGGTCGTAGGATGGCGCAGCGGCAGCAGAAAAATGCTGGTGCCGAAAAGCAGGTTCGGTTTCAGCGCCGACAGGTAAGTCAGTTGCGTCAGAGGATCGTCAACGGGCCCCGTAAACGCGACGTGGTCGCCCGTCCAGATACTCTCGTAGCCCCACTCCGACAGCGCGCTGACGGTCTTCAGCGCATGATCGCGATCGGCCGCCGTCGCCATCGCGCCGAACTTGATTTTGGAATTCAGAGGCAGCACGTCGCTCATGACATCACCTCTGCGCGCACACTCAGACCGATCGAAGTGAGCCGCCGTCGATGCGGATCATCGAACCGGTCACATAGGCTGCCAGCGGACTCGCGAGGAACGCCGCGACCGCGCCGAATTCCGCTGGCGTGCCAAGCCTGCCGACCGGAATCGCTTGCGCATTTCGTTGTATCGCTTCTTCGGCGGAAATCTTTTGGCGTTCGGCAGCCGCGGTGCTGAGCTGGACAATCCGATCCGTCAAAATCGCGCCCGGCAGCAGGGTGTTGACGGTAATTCCGTCGCGCGCGGTCTCCGTCGCCAGCGTCTTTGCCCAGCCGATTACCGCGCTGCGCAAAGTATTCGAAACTCCGATGGCGGCTAGCGGCTCGACCACGCTGGTCGAGGCCACATTGATGATTCGGCCCCACTTTCGCGCGCGCATGTCACCGATCAGCAAGTCGGTGATTCGAAATAGTGGCAGCACCATCGCGTGGAACTGATCCTCCCAGACTTTGGCCGGCACGCCGGCGACTCCGGACGGCGGCGGGCCTCCGGAATTGTTGAGCAGGATGTCGATAGGCCCCAGCTGTTTGCGCGCCGCGTTGGCGGCATCCTCGAGGCTCGGCCAATCCGCCAGGTCTGCCGCGAATCCGACAGCCTTCGCGCCGCGCGACGCGATTTCGGAGACCGCGCGGTTGAGCGCTTCCTGCCCGCGCGCGACCAATGCGACCGCAACGCCCTCAGCCGCGAGCGCGTCCGCGACGCCGCGTCCGAGTCCTTTGCTGCCGCCGAGAATCAGCGCCGTTTTTCCCTTCAGTTGAAGATCCATTTCCTATTTCACCGATCTTTCCTATGCGTTCTTGTTCGCGCCCGGCAGGTAGTCGTCGAGCGGGACGCCGAAACTGTTGAGCGCCCACGAGACGAGGTTGTACTGCCCGATGGTGAAAACCGCGTCCATCATCTGCTCGATGCTGAAGCGCTCGGACAACTGTTTCCAGGTTTCGTCGGACACGACGGACTTTTCGCGAAGGTCGTCAGCGGCCTGGATCAGCGCGGCCTCGTGTTTGTCCCAGCCAGCCTTCGGGCCTTTGGTGATTCGATCGATCTCGTCGTCGGTGAGGCCGGCGGCTTTCCCGATTCGCACGTGCTGCTCCCATTCGTAAGGCGCCTGGTTGAGCCAGCCGATGCGCAGGATCAAAATCTCGCGATCGCGTGTCGGCAGCGATTGACCACCCATAATGTAGCCGGCGAAGCGCGACCAGCTTCGCGCCAGCTTTGGATTCTGCATCAACACTTTGAAGATGTTGATGACCTCGCCGTTGACCTTGTTGCGCTCGGCCCGCTCGCGGTCCTCGGCGCTCAGAGTTGAAAAATCGCGGAACGGGATTCGTTGTTTTCTCGCAGTCACTGGTACTCCTCCGTCATCCGTTATGGCTGAGCTTTAACCCACAATCGCGGTTTTCTCCAGCCGATCGATTTTGATTCATCGCCACACGCGACGCGCGATTTTCGGCCACCAACCGCAGTTTCGCTTCCTGCTTCGATTCCGCCTGATGTTGGCTCAACGAAAGCGCGTGCTTATCCGCCCTTCGCGCGGCAACTTGCTGCCTTTTCGGACGATAACGCATGCGGACAGATCAACGCATTCGCAGCGGACAGCCTCGGACAGAACCGACCGAATATTGGTGGCGTCGGCGATGAGGTGATCGAGTTCGCCGATCTTGCGTTCCATCATGCGCCGCGCGCTGCCGCGCAATTTTTTATTTACCCGCAGATCATCGCTCCCGACCGCGCCCAGCAGTTCGCGCATCTGGTCGAGCGAGAATCCGAGTCGAACACCAAGTTGAATGAACGCCAGCCGGTCGACGACCGCTGAACCGAACTGCCGTCGTCCGCTGACGCGTGCCGCCGGACGCAACAGTCCGATTCGTTCGTAGTAACGCACCGCAGAGGGACGGATTCCTGCCCGTTTCGCGAGGTCTCCGATTTCCATAACCCATCCTTGACTTAAACTTGACTTCAACTGGTAACGTTATCTCGATGTCACGGAGGTTGCCATGAAAAAATCGACTTCGGCCCCGATCGCCTGCGATATGACGGTGTTCGATCCGAATCAGCGTGAAGCGCACGCAGCCCTGCTCAAAAAACTTCTGTCGCGAGCGCTGACCCGAGAGGTGCGTGGAACCAAGCGCGGCATGAAGCTGCCCTATGAACGCGAGCTCTTCGTCGATGCCGCACTTTGGATTGCGGACGAGAGTCGATGCTGCCCTTTCTTTGGATTCAGCATTCGTGTCGAGTCCGCGGCGGATTTTTTCTGGCTCGAGATCGATGCTCCACCAGAAGCTCAGGGAATTATCGACGCGGGCCTGGCGGCAGCGCGTGCCGGGAAGACTTAAACTTCAGACAGATCTTGCACGCGGGTGTTGCGTCGCGCGTAATGACCCTGCGATGGAGTCGTTCGACGCAGTGATCGTAGGAGCCGGGGCGGCCGGCTTGATGTGCGCGATGACCGCGGGGAATCGCGGGCGTCGCGTGCTGCTGCTGGAACACAACGATCAGGCGGGCGCCAAGATTCTCATCTCGGGCGGCGGACGCTGCAATTTTACCAACCTTGAAATTGCGCCCGAGCGTTTTCTTTCGGCCAATCCGAATTTCTGCAAGTCCGCGCTAAGCCGCTATACGCAGCACGATTTTATCGCGCTGGTCGAGCGACACCGCATCCGCTATCACGAGAAAACGTTGGGCCAGCTTTTCTGCGACGGCTCGGCGCGCGAGATTCTCGCGATGCTGCTGGCGGAATGCGCGGAGGCTCGCGTCGATTTGCGCACCGGACACCGCGTTGCGGAAATTGCGCGCGCCGATCGCTTTCGTATCGAGACCAACAAGGGCAGCTTCGTCGCGCCGACGCTGGTGATCGCGACCGGCGGCCTGTCGATTCCAAAGATGGGCGCGACCGGTTTTGCTTACGACACGGCGCGACGCTTCGATCTAAAAGTCATAGAGCCGCGGCCCGGCCTGGTGCCGTTAAAGGTCGCAGGCGAGATGCTCGAACTTTGCAAAGATCTCACCGGCGTTTCGGTGGACGCAATCGTGTCCTGTGGGCGCGAAAGTTTTCGCGAGAACATCTTATTCACGCATCGCGGGCTGTCGGGTCCTGCGATTTTGCAGATTTCGTCGTATTGGCGGGAAGGCGAGACTCTGTCGCTCAACCTTGCGCCTTCATTGGATATCGAAAGTTTCCTCGCCGATCGAAAACGCACGCGGCCCAGGGCGGAACTTAAAACTATTCTCGCAGAAGTGCTTCCGACGCGTCTGGCGCATGCGCTCGCCGGTGCGTCGGTGTCCGACATCTCGATCGCGAATGTGCCCGACCGCGATCTATCGAAACTGGCGAATCGGGTGAAGCGATGGCGGCTCAAACCAAGCGGCTCCGAAGGATGGGCGAAAGCCGAAGTGACGGTCTGCGGAATCGACACCAGTGTGCTGTCGTCGAAGACGATGGAAGCGCGCTCCGTGGGCGGTCTGTTTGCGATCGGCGAGGCGGTGGACGTAACCGGATGGCTCGGCGGTTACAATTTCCAGTGGGCGTGGTCGAGTGGATGGTGCGCGGGTACCGCGGTCTGACTTCAGATTCCCGATCGCGCGGATAGTTCAGGCGGCTTTGCGCGTGCGCGGCGTGATGCGCACCGGCAAATGCTTCAGCCCGTTGATGAAGTTGGAGCGGAGTCGCTTGACCGGGCCGGTGCGCTCGACCGTCGCTACGCGCTTGACCAATTCCTCGAACAGGATGCTCATTTCCATTCGCGCGAGGCTTGCGCCGAGGCAGAAGTGCGGGCCGCCGCCGCCGAACGCCACGTGCTGATTGGGCGTGCGCCTGATGTCGAAGGTGAAGGGGTTGGGGAAAATCTCCTCGTCGCGATTGGCCGAGATGTACCAGATGCTGACCTTGTCGCCCGCCTTGAACTTCTGCCCGCGCATCTCGGTGTCGCGCGTGACGTTGCGGCGGAAGAACATCACCGGCGACGCCCAGCGCAGGATTTCCTCGGTGGCCGACGGCACCATCGCGGGATTGTCGGCGAGCATCGCGAACTGATCAGGATTCTCGATCAGCGCATGCATCCCGTGCGACATCGCGTTGCGCGTCGTTTCGTTGCCGGCCACCGCGAGCAGCAGAAAGAAAACGTTGAAGTCCATCTCGGAGAGCGAGTCGCCGTCGAGGTCGGCTTTGAGCAGCGCGGTGACGATATCGTCCCGCGGATCCTCGCGCCGCTTTTTCGCCAGCTCGTTCGAGTACATGTACATCTCGATCGCCGCCTGCTGGACCTTCTCCTGGCTGACCGCGTACTCGGGATCCTTGCTCCCGATCATGCGATTGCTCCATTCGAAGAGCTTGTGCCGATCTTCGTACGGCACGCCGAGCATCTCGGCGATCACCTGCAGCGGAAGCTCCGCGGCAACGTCGGTGACGAAATCGCAGTCGCGCTTTTCGAGCGCCGGCTCGAGAATTTTTGTCACCATCTCGCGGATGTGACTACTGAGCGCGTTGATCATGCGCGGGGTGAATCCGCGATTCACCAGCGATCGGTAGCGCGTGTGATCGGGCGCGTCCATCGTGAGCATCATGCGGCCCTGCGCCGAAATGTCGGCGGCCGCTTCGGTATCCTCGAGCGCGACCACGCCGCCGCGCGACTGCTCAGACGAATAGGTGACGCCGTCGCGGCCCACTTCGACGACGTCGTCGTAGCGCGTGATCACCCAGAATCCGGGACCGCCGGGCTCGGGATGACGGAAGACGGGTGCCTCGTGCCGCAGCCAGGTGAACCACTCGTGCGGAACCTTGTTTTCGAAAATCAACGGGTCGAGCAGATTGATCTCGCGCGCGTCCACGGTGGTCCCTCCAACAGCCGAAGTAGAATGCGTTCCAATTTACCAAGAGTCCCGCGGCGTGCGTCAATGGCGATGAGGAACTTTATCTAATGCAAAACCCGCGGTGGGTTTCATTTTTCACTGCTTCCTTGGGCAGGGGTGACCCCTGCACCCAGTGAGAAGAAAATCGCAAAATGGCGAGGACGCCATTTACTCTCAGGTTCGTGGGAGAGGTTGGATTTGCCCGTCGCGTGTAGCACCTATGCAACGGATTCACTGCATTTCGTTGTTCCCATTGCGGAGGTAAGTAATCTAACATCACAGTCGGACTCGGGTTTCGAGGTCCGGAGGTCTTGATGGATTCAGCGGATGCGAAAATTGCCGGCGTTGGGACTGCCAATGCCGCGCATACAGCCAGCGAGCCTTTGACCCTCAAGACCAAGCTTCTATACGGCGCGCCGAGTTTCGCGGGCGCCGCGATGATCATCCCGATCTTCATCTACATGCCGAAGTTCTATGCCGACGTGGTGCTGGTGCCGCTCGGGTACCTCGCGATGGCAATCGCGATCGCACGCTCACTCGACGCATTGAGCGATCCGCTGATGGGCTGGATCTCCGATCACACGCATTCACGAATGGGCCGTCGTCGTCCTTATATGTTGATCGGTGCACCGCTCTGCGGCATCGCGTTTTTCTGTCTGCTGAATCCGCCAGAGGCGCTCAAAGGAAAGGACGCCGCGATCTGGTTCGGCATCACGTTCATCCTTTATTTCATCTTTCATACCTCGTACGTTCTGCCGCACTATGCGCTCGGGCCTGAGCTGACGCAGAACTACAACGACCGCTCGACGCTGTTCGCATGGCGCGAGTCGTTCACGATCCTCGGCACGATCGTCGCCGCCGCGGCGCCTGGCATAATGATGAAGACCATGCATCTGAACGATCGCCAGGCGTTCTTCAGGCTCGGTATTTTCTTCGGCGTCGTGCTCACGCTCCTGTACTGGCTGCTGGTGATTACGGTGAAGGAGCGGCCGGACTTTGTTACCCGCAAATCGAATCCGCTGGTCCCTGGCGTGCGACGCGCGCTGCGCAACCGCCCATTCGGCATTCTGCTCAGCAGTTACGCCGTCGGGAGTATCGCGGGCGCGATTCCGGCGACGATGATGCCGTTCTTTACCCAATATGTAATACATCCTCCCGATCCCAACGTGTGGGTCTCGAAGCTGCTGGTCGGTTATTTCGGATTCGGATTTCTCTCGCTACCGATGTGGGTCTGGTTTGCGCGGCGAGTCGGAAAGCTCAACGCGTGGCTGACCAGCTTTTTCTTAGGCATCAGCGGCGGCGCTGCGATGTTCCTGCTGCGGCCCGGCGATATCCATTGGCTGATGGTGCTGATTTGCTGGGCCGGGATCGGATTCGGCGCCGGCCTCTTTCTCACGCCGTCGATGCAGGCCGACGTGATCGACTACGACGAGTTGTACACGGGGAAGCGGCGCGAGGCGCAGTACACGGCGTTCTGGTCGATGCTGCCAAAGTTTATCGCGATTCCCAGCGCCGCGATTCCGATCGCGATTCTCGCGTCGCTCGGCTACGTCCCCAACGCCGTGCAATCGTCGCACGTGGTGTTTGCTATACGCGCGATTTTCGCGCTCACCCCAGCGACTTGCTCGGCCCTCTCGTTCCTTATCGCGCGCCACTTCCCGATCACGCAGGCGATCCACACAGCGATCCTCGATGGAATCGATCGCCACGCGAACGGCGAACCGGCGCTCGATCCGCTGACCAGCATGATGGTGCCGCCGCCGAAGCCCGGCTACGACGAGGATACCGGCTGGTTCCTCGATTACTTTTCCAGTGGCGAGCTGAAGCGCTACCTGGCCAGGGGCGCCGCACAGCCCGTTCGCGACGTAGTGACGATGGCCGCAATATCAATCTGCGTATCGATTGCGTCGGTCATCTATGTGCTGAATCGTGTGCACTCGCTCAGCACAGATCCGGGCGCGATGACTTCAGTGATAGTGGTTGCCGCCGGATTGGCCCTCGCGATCTTTGTTTTTCATCTCATGCGTCTTGGACCAGCGCGCCGGCTTGCGGCCGGTGAGATACCGGCCGATGTCGTCAGAGCCCATCTCGGCCAGGTCGTCGAAGCTCTCCGCGAGGGAACCCCGGCGCCGGCGATCGTGACCGGTGTCGTCGATCCCAGCTAGTTTGAGAAGGTCACGAGATATATTCCTCAGGCGAGAGACTTGGTCACATGAGGGTTTTATGGATACGTTAACGCTTGCACAGTTCGATGAACTAGTCACAGCATCAGCTGACAACATGGTCGCCGCGCTTGAAGAGTTCAATAAGCGGCAGCCGAATCCGGAGGCCGCGGTCTGCTCCGCGAAGGACTTGCACGGCGAATTCGCTGAGTATTTCCGCAAATTGCTGAGTGCGGAAATTGAAATAACAGTTGGACTGCAGGCGGGAGAAAGCGGCCGAGTCTACTGAAGCATCGGCGAAAGAGCTTATTACATCCTCTCTTACGGGGTACGTAAGGAAGTTCTTCAGAACCTCAGAAAGCTGACATCGTACACCCTACCTCTTAGCCAGATCGTCGAAGCCATGCTGCATGTGGGCGGTGTCGCCAGCCGCAGCTAGTTGATAGAAAATAAAAGGACGCGCGCGCCGCTCGCGCTCACATCGGAGGAGTTGTCGATGCCTTCTATTCCTGTGGTCTCCGCCAATGATTCCCCCTCTCGGGTCGTGCTGTGCCTTCGGCGTGATGGCGCGGTCGTCGTCAGTGGGGTCACCGATCGCGCGGTGCGCGACTCGATCTTGCGCGAACTCGCGCCGCATCTGGAGGTCGTCGATCCCGACGCGAGCATCAACAAAGCTTATGAGGCCGACGGCGGGACCTCGGAGTTCTATCCGGGTAAGACCAAGCGGATCACTGCGCTAGTCGCGCGTTCGGAAACTTTTCGCACCTTCGTGACGCATCCGCTGATGCTGGCGGCGTGCGACGCGATCCTGAAGCCCAACTGCGTGCATTACCAGGTACACGCGACCGCCGCGCTCAAGATTGGTCCCGGCGCGCGCGAGCAAGTGCTCCATCGCGAGGAAGATCCGTATCAGTTTTTCAAAGTGCCGCGCCCGCACATGATTGTTGCGAGCATGTGGGCGATTACCGATTTCACCGAAGCCAATGGCGGGACGCATATTGTTCCCGGCAGCCATCTGTGGCCGGCGGATCGCGTCGCGCGTCCCGACGAAGTGGTTGCGGCTGCGATGCCCGCGGGATCGGTCCTGCTCTGGATGGGCGGCACGCTGCATGGCGCGGGCGCGAATCGAACCGACGATTGGCGTTACGGCATTTTCCTGTCGTATTCGCTCGGCTGGATTCGGCAGGAAGAAAATCAGTACGTCGATGTGCCGTACGATATCGCGCGGACGCTTAGCAAAGAGGTTCGCGATCTCGTCGGCTACAAGATGCACATGGGAATTGGTTACTTCGACGCTTCAGTGAGAAATAGTCGCGGTGAGAAGCGCTGATGCCGAAGATTTCATATCGCGTGAGGCCCGAGACTGCGGTGCTGACCCGCGGCTTCGACCCGGAGTTGTCGGTCGGATCGGCGCGTCCGCCGGTCTATCGCAGCTCGACCTTCGTGTTTCCGAGTCCGGAGGCGGCTGAGCGCGCATTCGGGATCGTGCTCGGGAAAATCCGGCCGCTCGGCGACGATCGTCCTGACCTGATTTATGCGCGGCTGAATCATCCCAACGCCGAAATCCTCGAGGAGCAGCTGGTACCGCTCGAGCGCGGCGCCAACTCGGCCGCGATCTTCAATTCCGGCATGGCCGCGATTTTCACCGTGATGCTGACGTTCCTGGAGCGCACCGGATCGCTCATCTATACGCAGCCGCTGTACGGCGGCAGCCAGCATCTGATTCACCAGGTGATCGAGCCGCTCGGTTTCGAGGCGCGCGGCGTGCCCGCCGGTGATACGAAGGCGCTGACCGAGGCGATTGGGAATGCGGACAATCTGAGTCTCGTTCTGATCGAGACTCCTGCGAATCCCACGCTGGTGATGACCGATATCGCGCAGGCGGCCGCGGCGATTCGGCGGCGGGATAAGCGGGCCTTGCTCGCGATCGACAACACGCTGCTGGGGCCGACGTTTCAGCATCCGCTGATTCACGGCGCGGACCTCGCGATTTATTCGGCGACGAAATTTCTCGGCGGATTCAGCGACCTGCTGGCGGGCGCGGTGCTCGCGACCGATCCCGAGTTGATCCAGACGCTGACCGGGATGCGCGCGCTGCTCGGCAACATCCTGCAGGCCGACGAATGCTGGATGCTCGATTCGCGGCTATCGACCGTCGCGCTGCGGATGAATCGGCAAAGCAAGAACGCGCAGAGAATCGCCGAGCAGTTGGCGAAGCATCCGCGGGTCAAGCGCGTCATCTATCCGTCGCTGTTCACCGACGCCGCGCAGATAGCGATTCGCGACGCGCAGACCGACTATCCGGGATCGCTGCTGTCGTTGGAGGTTGAAGGTGGCAAGACCGGCGCGTTTGAATTCCTGCGCCGACTGAAGATCGCCAAGAACGCGGTCAGTCTCGGTGGCGTCGAGACTCTCGTTTGTCATCCGATGACGACCACTCACAGCGAGCTGTTACCCGAGGAAATGTCCGCCGCCGGAATCAACGAGGCGCTGGTGCGCATCTCGGTCGGCACCGAGCATTGGCGCGACCTGCTCGAGGAATTTACCCGCGCGCTGGCCTGATCGGTCAGTCGCTCAGGTGCGAATCTCCTCGAGGCGGCCGGTATGGTTCGAGATTCCTGAACGCAGGCCATCGGCGTCGATACCGAGGGCTTCGCAGATGTTCACGAAGGCAAACGGACCGTCCTCGTCGTCGCTGCTGAGCCATTCGGCCGCCTCGACGTAATCCTCGTTGTTGCGCGCCTCGGCGCCGCTGTCGCGATGTCGCAGATAGGTCCGGATTGCATCCTCGAGAACCGCGAAGAGCAGCTTGCGTTCGCCTTCCGAGGGCAGTTTGCGTCGTCGAGACTCGCCATACTGAACCGGCAGGATACCCACGCCGGCGAAGATGTTGGGCAGGTCGTCGTGAGCTACGTAGGTGGTGGCTTCCATGTTGATGTCTCCTCCGCTTCAGGGCTCGTATCTTCGAGCCTCACCAGTGTCAGCAAGAGTGCTGCCAACAGAATCGCCGCAAAAATTGCGCTATTTATAAGGATTTTTACGGTGCCGCGGAGAACTATGAAAATTTTTCCGAACTTGCGGGCTTAGGGCTCGACGGTCAGGTCAATTTCATTCCTGTGGCGGCTTCGAGCTCCGCAATCGCCTGCGGCCCGCTCTCCACCTTGATGGTCGTCATGCCCAGCGCGCGCGCGGGTTTGAGATTTCCGCCCAGGTCGTCGAGATAAACGCAGGCGTCGGGCGCGACGCCGAGCGCCTCGCACATCATCAGGTAGATGCGCGGATCGGGTTTGCGGATTCCGATTTTCGAAGACTCGATCACTGCGTCGAACAGTTCCATGATCTCGCGCGAATAGATCGAACGGCTGGTGGCGACGGCGAGGGCCGCGTCCGCCGGCATGTTGTTGGTGATGCAGCCGCTCTTGAACCTGGTCTTGATTCGTCGCAGCGCTTCGATCATCTCAGGCCGGAAGTCGCCGGCCAGCAGCGCGACGACATCGCCTCCCGGAATCTCGTAGCCGAGCATCTTGGCTTCCGCCGCGAACGCCGCGTCGAAGCCGGCGAAGTCGATCGCCGACCGCTCGAACATCGCCCACGCATTGCTCTCGTGATTGGTGGAATTGATTTTGCGGATCACGCCGACCGGTATGCCTCGTTCGCGCTCGTAGCGCGCGAAGGCCTCGAACGGCGAAGTCGTGAAGACTCCTCCGAAATCCCATATCACTGCTTCGATCACGTCATTCTCCGCGCGACTGCATTTTGCACGATTCGTTGTCTACTCGTTCAACATCATTCGTAACGAACCAGGTTTTCGCAAGCTCTACCGCTCGTTCGCCGCGCATCATGCGGGAATTTGAGGCATTGCGGACGACGAGCAATCGAAATCTCCGTTTGATGCTTGCACATTAGATCGGTTCGCGCGGGGCGCGGTCCTTGCAGTGCTTGCAGGGTTGCGCTCGTTAGGGTCGTCGCCGGCGAGATCAGCAAATCAAAATTTTGGAGGACACGATATTGAGCGGAAGCTCGGCACGCTTGCAGGCTATCGAGGCGGTCACGACCTACCGTCCCACCGGAACGCCGCTGTCATTCGCGAACGTTTCGGCCAGTGAACTATTTGGTTCGAACGTCTTCGGCAAGTCGGCGATGAAAGAGCGGCTCCCCAAGCCGGTGTTCAAGTCGCTGATGAAGACAATCGAGACCGGATCGCGCCTCGACCCGGCGATTGCGGACACGGTCGCGTCGGCGATGAGGGACTGGGCGATGTCCAAAGGCGCCACGCACTATTCGCACGTTTTCTATCCGCTGACCGGCTTCACCGCCGAAAAACACGACAGCTTTCTGTCGCCCGATGGCGACGGTGGCGCGATTGCCGAATTCTCGGGCAAGACGCTGACGCAAGGCGAGCCTGACGCTTCGAGCTTCCCCAACGGCGGCATCCGCAACACGTTCGAGGCGCGCGGCTACACGATGTGGGACGTCACCAGTCCCGCTTATATCCTTGAGAACCCCAACGGCACGACGCTTTGTATTCCGACCGCGTTTGTCTCGTGGACCGGCGAGGCGCTCGACAAGAAGACGCCGCTGCTGCGCTCGATGCAGGCGCTGAACAAGCAGGCGCAGCGAATTCTGAAACTGTTCGGACACGTGAATCCAGCGCACGTCGTCTCCTTCGCCGGCTGCGAGCAGGAATATTTTCTGATCGACCGGCATTTCTATTTCTCGCGGCCGGACTTGCTCGCCACCGGACGCACGCTGTTCGGATCGCCGCCGCCCAAAGGCCAGGAGTTCGAGGACCATTACCTCGGCGCGATTCCCGAGCGCGTGCTCGCCTTCATGCTCGAGAGCGAGCGCGAGCTGTTCAAGCTCGGGATTCCGGCCAAGACGCGGCACAACGAAGTGGCGCCGGGGCAGTTCGAGCTGGCGCCGATGTTCGAGAACGGAAACGTCGCGGCCGACCATCAGCAGTTGACGATGGTCACGCTGAAGCGGGTGGCCGAGAGATACGGGATGGCTTGCCTGCTGCACGAGAAGCCGTTTGCGGGCGTTAACGGATCGGGCAAGCACGTGAACTTCTCGCTCGGCAATGCGACCCAGGGCAACCTGCTCGATCCGGGCGACAACCCGCACGACAACGCGCAGTTCCTGGTTTTCTGCGCGGCGGTAATTCGCGCGGTCCATCGATGGAGCGGGCTGCTGCGCGCGGTCGTCGCGTCCGCCTCGAACGACCATCGCCTGGGCGCCAACGAAGCGCCGCCGGCGATCATTTCGGTCTTCCTGGGCGATCAGCTCAACGACATTTTCGAGCAGGTGACCAAGGGCGGCGCGAAGAGTTCAAAGGGCGGCGAAACGCTGAAGGTCGGCGTCGATTCGCTGCCGATCATTCCGAAAGATGCGGGCGACCGGAATCGCACGAGTCCGTTTGCCTTCACCGGCAACCGTTTCGAATTCCGCGCGGTCGGATCCAGCCAGTCGATTGCGGGAGCGATGACGGCGATGAATACGATCGTGGCGGAGTCGCTCGACTACATCGCAGGCAAGCTCGAGAAAGCGGCCGGCGACGATCCGTCGAAGCTCAACGGCGCGATCCAGAAGAGTGCTCGAAGAGATCATGGCCGAGAACGGCAGCATCATCTTCAACGGCAACGGCTACTCCGACGCATGGCACAAGGAAGCGGAAAGACGCGGCCTGCCCAACCTGCGCTCGTGCGTCGAAGCGCTCCCGCTGCTCGGCAGCAAAGAGGCGATCGAGCTGTTCGCCAAGTACGGCGTGCTGACCGAGCGCGAGACGCATGGCCGGATGGATGTGGACCTCGAGCAATATTGCCTCGTGGTGGGGCTCGAGGCGCGGACCGTGATCGAAATGGCGAGGACGATCATTTTTCCTGCCGCGATTCGCTACCAGGGCGAACTGGCGAAGACCTGCGCGAATCTCAAGGCGGTCGGCTACGTGTTCGACACCGACACGCTCGACAAAGTCACGGTGCTGGTGAAGGACCTGCAAGATGGAATCGTGAAGCTCGAAGGGATGATGGCCGAGGGCGGAGGTCACAGCAAACTCGATCACGCCAAGCATCTGTGCAACGCGGTGCTGCCGGCGATGGCGGCGGTGCGCAAGACTGCGGACATGCTCGAGGGCATCGTCGCGGATGATTTGTGGCCGTTGGCGACCTACCAGGAGATGCTGTTCATCATGTAATGCGCGCCTGTACGGGCCGGCTGCCACTGGCGTAAAGTGAGCGGCGAAAGTCAGCACTTCGGAGGAACGAAATGGACTTCGCCGAAATCATTTACGAGAAGAAGGATCGCGTGGCTACGGTCACGATGAACCGGCCGGAGAAGATGAACGCGTGGACGCCGAAGATGGGCGCGGAGATGCGCACGGCGATGCTCGACGCCGAGCGCGACCCGTCGATCGGCGCGATAATCGTCACCGGCGCGGGGCGCGCGTACTGCGCCGGCGCCGACATGACCGCGCTGTCGAATATCGCGGCCGGTCACGCGGGAGCGCGCAGTGCCGAGGCGCCCGATGAATGGCTGGCTAGTCAGCGCGCCGACTACCGCACGTCGTACTCGTGGCCGCTGGCGCTCAACACGCCGGTGATTGGCGCGATCAACGGCGCGTGCGTCGGGCTGGGATTCACCACGTGCCTCTACCAGGACATCAGGATCGCGTCGGAGAACGCGCGGATGGGATTGATCTTCACGCAGCGCGGGCTGGCGATCGAGCACGGCAGCAGTTGGATGCTGCCGCGAATTATCGGGCTGGCGCGCGCGACGGAGCTGGCGATAACCGGCAGGCTGGTCGATGCGAACGAGGCGCTCGAGATGGGGCTGGTCAATCGCGTCGTGCCGAATGACAAGCTGATGGCGACGGCGCGCGAGATCGCGTCAGGCATCGCGACCAAGTGCTCGCCGCTCGGAGTCGCGCAGGCGAAGAAGATGATCTACCAGCATCTGTTCACCGACCTCGCCACCGCAGTTGCGCGACGACGACGCGTCGATGGAGATGATGACGCGTTCAGAAGATTTCAAGGAGGGCGTGAAAGCGTTCGTCGAGAAGCGCGCGCCGAAGTTCACGGGCAAGTAGCTCGTCTGACCTAACCTCTCCTTGTCCGAGGAGAGGTCGGCGCGAGCCGAAGGCGAGCGACGGGAGTGGTGAAGCGCTGGCCGTTGCAGCAAGCTCGTTGTGCTGCTGTCGAACAGCAACTCGTGTCTCTGCGATTGAGATTAAACGAGCCTACGTTGTTGAGATGTCTGGCGTTGCACCTCTCCCGGCGATACCGCTTCGCGGCTTTCGCCGACCTCCCCTCGGACAACGGGAGGTTAGGATTTGGATCGCGCTCGGACGCGATGGCTACTTGTCGAGTGGGTGCTTGAACTTGCGATCCGGGTGACGAATCGTCAGCACTGGGCACGGCGCTTTTTGCACGACGCGCTCGGCGACGCTGCCCATCAGGACGTGCGCCAAGCCCGTGCGTCCGTGAGTGCCGAGCACGATCAGGTCGGCGTTCTCGCTTTGCGCCGTGTGCAGAATTTCCAGGAATGGCGAGCCAACCTTGAGCTGGACCTTGACCTTGAGGCCGGCTTCGCGCAGCTTGCCCGCGATTTTGTCGAGTTCCTTCTGCGCGAGCATCCGCTGCTCTTCCGCAATTCGGCCCATCGCGCCAACGTCCATCGCCGGTCCGAGTTCCGGCGTCATCATCACCGGCGCCAGCGGCTGATCGACGTGCAACAGCACGATATCGCCCGAGAACTTCAGCGCAAGCTCCTGCGCGTAGCTCAGCGCGAGGTTCGAATCTTCGGAGAAATCGGTGGCGGCGACAATTTTTGAAAAGGTTGGCACCCAGAAACCATAACGCCGCAACGGCAATCGTGGCAAGGGACGTTCAAAAGCGCGCGCGGACTCGACCCACGCGGTGGCAGTGCATTACAATTTACGCAAAATCGTGGGAAACTGAGATTCTATGCCTACCCGTCGCGGATTTGGGATTGCAGACTTCGAGCGCGCGTTCGACGAGTTCTTCGATGAACTGTTGATCGACCGGTGGAAGTGCGGAACGCCCGCGGTTGATTTCGAGCGCGCGCAGGTGATCGACCATCCCGATCGTTACGAAGTGCGAGTTGCGGCGGTCGGCGTCGATCCGGCAAAGATCCAGGCCGAAGTCTCGGGCCAGCGGCTGGCGGTTCACATGCCGGACAAACTCGGCGGCACGCTCGAGAGTTCGTTTGCGTTCTCCGACTCGATCGACGGCGAAGCCTCGACCGCGAAGTGGTCCGAAGGCACGCTGGTTATCACTGTGCCGAAAAAGAAAGCCCGGCGAATCGCGCTCAAGGCTTGAGCAGTCGCGCGCCGCGAATACCGCAACCAATATGACCGACAAGGGCGACCTCATCGCTACCGACGCCAGCGCCGCGCTGATTCACGTCCCGCCGCCGGCGGAGCTTGCCGCTTCCGAACTCAAAGCAAAAGTGCCGCTCGATGCGGCCGCACTGGAGCGCGCCGCGGCCAGCGATGGCGACGGCGAACTGTTCGGACAGAGCCGTGCACTCGACGCGATTCGGCTCGCAATCGGAATCGACGCGCCCGGCTACAACGTTTATGTAAGCGGCCTGCGCTCGCGTCATGAGCGCGAATCGGTCTTGCGCATCCTGCGCGAAAAAGCCGCGACCATGCCGACGCCCGGCGACTGGGTGTACGTAAATAATTTTCGCAATCCCGAATCTCCAGTCGCGATCTATCTGCAGCCGGGCCAGGGCGTCGAGCTGCGCGCGAAGATGTCGGAGCTGGTCGCGTTCGTGCTCGAGCAATTGCCCAAAGCGTTTCGGCGCGAGGATTTCGATCAGGAGCGCGCGGCGCTGCGCGACAAGTACAACAAGCGCGCGCAGGAACTGTTCGGCAATCTCGAGACGCGGGCGCGCGAGCGCGGCTTCGCGGTCCAGAGCGCGCCGACCGGCCAGGTGATTTTCATCCCGCTGATCGACGGCAAGATGCCGGAGTCGCCCGAGGCGCTCAACAAGGCGATGGCGGCGAAGACCGACGCGGAGCGCGAGCAACTGGCGAAGGCGCAGGGCGAGTTGCAGGACGAGCTGGCGACGTTGACGATGCGGCAGCAGGAAATGATGCGCGAGCTGATCGACGACATCCGCGCAATCGAGCGCGCGTTCGCAGCGCGGATGATCACGCCGTCGGTCGAAGACCTAAAGCATCACTTTAATAATCCGCGCGGTCGATAAATATCTCGATGAAGTTGCGGAGCACATGCTCGGAAACCTCGATCGATTTCGCGAGCAGCCGCCCGAGCAGGGGCAGGGTCCAAGGCCTCCGGCGATCGAAGAAGCGCGATGGTTCGATTACCAGGTCAACGTGATGGTCGATAACTCGGCGACGCGCGGCGCGCCGGTCGTGCTCGAGGACGCGCCGACGTATCGCAACCTGTTCGGCACGATCGAGCGCTGGATCGATCCGCTGGGGCGGTCGGGGACGAACTTCACGCGCATCATCGGCGGATCGTTTCTGAAATCGCACGGCGGATTTCTGGTGTTCGATCTCGAAGATGCGGTGGTCGAGCCCGGCGTTTGGAAAACGCTCAAGCGCAGCCTCAAGTCGGGGCGGATGACGCTCGAGACTTTCGAGCCGCTGCCATTTTTCTCGATGAGCGGGCTGAAGCCCGAGCCGATCGAGATTCACAACAAGGTCGTGACGCTCGGCGGCGCGTACCTTTACAACATGCTTTATTTTTACGATCCGGATTTTCCGGAGCTGTTCAAAGTCAAAGCCGAGATGCGGCCGGCGGTCGCGGCTGACGGCGCGGCCGCGGCGCACTATGCGGCGCGCGTGGGAGCGTTGGCGCGCAAGGAGAATCTACCGCCGTTCGACGGAAGCGCGCTGGCGAAGATCGTCGAGTTCGGCATGCGGATGGCGGGCGATCGATCGCGCGTGCTCGCGATGCTCGAGCCGATCGACGACCTCGCGCGCGAGTCGGCGTACTTCGCGCGGATCGAGGGCGCTCAGCGCGTGACCGCGGCGCACGTCGAGCGCGCGCTCGCGCGAACGGATGCTGCGGCTCAATTTTATCGAGGAAGAAATTCGCCGGCTCATCGCAGAAGGCACGCTCATCGTAAATATTCGCGGCGCCAGCGTTGGGCAGATCAACGGTCTCGCCGTGCTGGACGTCGGCGGTTACAGCTTCGGGCGCCCGTCGCGGGTGACGGCGACCGTCGCGCTCGGGCAGGCGGGCGTGATCAATATCGAGCGCGAGGCGCGGATGTCGGGATCGACGCACGACAAGGGCATCATGATCCTGAGCGGATTTATGCGCGCGCGATTCGGGCAGCTTCATCCGATCGCGATGTCGGCGAGCATTTGCTTCGAGCAATCGTACTCGGGAATCGACGGCGACAGCGCCAGCTCGACCGAGTTGTACGCGCTGCTGTCGGCGCTGTCGGGCGTTCCGATTCGGCAGGACCTCGCGGTGACGGGATCGGTCGATCAATACGGCACGGTGCAGGCGATTGGCGGCGTCAATCAGAAGGTCGAGGGATTTTACCGCGTGTGCAAGGCGATTGGGCTGACCGGCACGCAGGGCGTGATGGTGCCGCGCACCAACGTCGCGAACCTGATGCTCGATCCGGAGACGACCGGCGCGATCGAGCGCGGCGAGTTCCACATTTATCCGATCGATACGATCGATCGCGGCATCGAGACGCTGACCGGTGTGCGCGCGGGAACGATCGATCAGCCGGGCACGATCAACTATCTCGTCGATCAACGGCTGCGGCGGATGGCCGACATCCTGCGCGATCGCCCGATGGGAGAGACTCGCGTCGTGCAGGAGCCCGCGCCGAACGCGCCCGCGCCCAAACCGCCGACGCCGCCGGAGCCTCCGCGCTGAAATGCCGATAGATCTCCGACTCGACCCCGCGGAGGTTGCGCTGCTGACCGATCTCTACGAGCTGACGGTCGGCGCGGCGTTTTTCGAGCACGGCTTCAACGATACGGCGTCGTTTGAAGTCTCGATGCGCCGGATGCCGCCGGGACGCGGCTTCATGATCGCCGCAGGCATCGAGCGGCTGATCGAGGCGCTCGAGGAATATCGTTTCGACGGCGCCGCGATCGAGCATCTCGAGTCGTTGCAACTCTTCAAGCCCGCAGTTTCTCGAATTCCTGTCGAAGCTCCGCTTCACCGGTTCGATCCGCGCGCTTCCCGAAGGCACGATTTATTTCGCCGGCGAACCGATCGTCGAGATTCGCGCGCCGCTGATCGAAGGCCAGCTGATCGAAACGCTCGTGCTCAACCAGCTCGGATTTGCTTCGATGGTCGCGACCAAGGCGGCGCGATGCTTTGCGGTAGCGGGCGGCCGGCGCCTGCTGGATTTCGGTCCGCGACGCGCGCAAGGTGCGGACGCGTCGCTGATCGCGGCGCGATCGAGTTACATGGCAGGATTTCACGGCACTGCCAACGTGCTCGCGGGCAAACGATACGGGATTCCCGTGTTCGGCACGATGAGCCACAGCTTCGTGATGGCGCATGAAAGCGAGCGCGACGCGTTCAGCGATTTCGTCGCGAGCTTTCCGACTATGAGCACGCTGCTGGTTGACACTTACGACACGATCCGCGGCGTCGAGAATGCGGCCGCGGTCGCCGCGCGGGTGCGCGAGGCGGGCGTGAAAATCCAGGGCGTGCGGCTCGACAGCGGCGACCTCGAGGAGCTGAGCCGCAAAGCGCGCCGGATTCTCGATCAGGCCGGCTTCGGCGATATCGCGATCGTCGCGAGCGGCAACCTCGATGAATACCGAATCGCGGAACTGGTGGACGCCGGCGCGCCGATCGACGCGTTCGGGGTCGGCACCGCGCTCGCGGTCAGCGACGACGCGCCGTCGGCTGACTTGGTCTACAAGCTGGTCGATTACAAGGATCGCGGCCGGCTGAAAACTTCGGCCGGAAAAATTTCAACGCCGGGACGCAAGCAGTTGTTCCGCGCCTACGCTCCCAGCGGATCGTTTTTCGCGGACCTGGTCGGAATCGTGGACGAGGGCGCGACTACGGTCGCACGCGAATTTAAACCGGCGCCGTCGAAGGCGGTTCAGTTGATGGAGCCGGTGTTCGAGAACGGCCGCCGCATATTGCCGCGTCCGACGCTGGCCGAAGCGCGCGAGCGCGTTATGAACGGACTGAGAACGCTCGACGCCCGCTACAAAACGCTGCGCAAACCCGCGGAGTTCCCCGTGCGGCAAACCGCGGCGCTCGGCGCTCTGATGATCAGCGAAAAACTGCGCGCGCAAAAACGCCAGGACTAAAGTCGCTACAAGCCGGCGGCGACTCCCGCGACGAAGGGCGTCGTCCGCTCGGGCGGGGGCGAGTCGTGCAAGCTCTGTGCGGCGGCGATGAGATGAACGGTGTCGAAGGTCATGAGCAGCGGCTTGATGACATCGAGTCGCGGATGCGAATCGGGCGTCCATCGCGTCGGTGCGGGATAGTCGAGCTCGGACGCAATCGCGCGGTAGCGCTCCAGCAGCGGTCGGACTCCATCGTAGGAGCCGACGATGATGATACCGACCTTGCCGCCCGGCGCCGGCGCGATTTGCCAATCTTTGTATGCGTCGGGCGCAGCATCGACCAGCCAATCGCGCGGAAGAAGATCGAGCCGCTTGAGTTCAAGTGGAGAGAGCTTCGCGAGATCGTGTCCGTCGGCGAGATATTTTGCGGCGGCCTCGAGGATCGCATCGAATCGCAGCGCGTTCGCGCGCGCCTCGACCTGCGCGGCGGGAAGATTGGCGTAATCTGAGAGGGAAACGTGAGGGATCTTGTAAAGCGCCACGCCTTTTTCGTTGAGCGGCGCGACTCCAAGCGCCGCGAAGGTCGGTTGGAAGCTCTCAAAGTGAGCTTCTTTCGGGTCCACGACTACCGCCTGAACGCCGAAGCGCGCGATGTAGGCCTTCAGCTGATCGCCAGCCTCGGGCAAATCGACCGCGCCGTAAAAGTAGTTGGCCACCGGCATCCGAGCGAACTCGAAAGGGGCGAATTCACCGGTGTATCCTCCGGCCATCCTGAAATACATGTCGCTTTGCAATTGCCAATACATGCTATTGCCCCGCTGTCCCCACGGCAGCGGCAAAATGATCTCGCGCGGTTGAAGTTCGGTTGCGTAAGTTCGGTCAGTAAAGAATGGGGGGATATTGAGGTCGCTGATCCAGAACGATGCGTGCAGATTCGGGGCGAGCGAGATGAGGATAAGTGCGGCGGCAATCCATTTCGTCAGCGGGCGCGCCGACGACGACGAGAACCATATCGCAACCATTATGGCCACGACCAGAAACTCATACATCATGAAGCGGATCGGCAACGCGATCGAAAGCAGCGGCAACCGGCCGACAATCGCCCACGGCATCCAGATTCCCGGGCCGGCCCGCGACATGCAGTGACGGACCGATAGCTGCGATCGCGAGGACAACGAACAGGATCGTCAAGAATTTTCCTATTGGCTCGCGCCAGTACCGACGCCGAAAGACTTCGACGAATATTATTACAGCTATGCCCAGATAGGCGCCGTTTTCAGAAAGATGCGCCTGAAAGGTGCGCGTGACGGTGGCCGCGGCCGCGCCCGTGCCGAGCATAAGAGCTTCAGTGGGGATCACAAAGGCCAAAAGGTCGGCTGAATAGTTGCCGGGTAGCCAGACGGAGTCGTGCGGAAATCCGTGCGCTAACATGCTGAAGAGGTACGGCGACAGTACTACGCCGGCTAACACATATGCGGCTGCTATGGGTGCGATGAGACCTATCAATCGCGCGCGGAGGTCGCCGTTGAAAAGTAAGAGTGCGAGTAGCAGCGAGAATCCGCCGACTATGGTGAGTGTCGCGAAGAGTTCTACCGAACAAAGAAACTGAGCGATGAGCAGCGCAGCGAGCAGGATCGCAAACCGCCGCGTCGCAATCCCGGCGTCGAGCCTTTTCAATGTCACCAGCGCGATGAGTGGCACCGGGAAGACTGCGACCAAAAGCAGGTGTTCGAGTAGTTGGCCAAGCATGTAAGGAGAAAAACCGAAGATGTAACCGCCCAAGACTGACGGCCAGAATGCGCCAGTAATTCGCCGGCATAACAGAAACGCGCTGAACGCCGCGACGGAAGCGCGAGTAACACGAGTATGTTGTAGGTTGCGGGCTCGCCTACCGTGAGTTGCAGAGGGATAGATATCCACGCGAGCAGCGGGACAAGGGCGGTCCATGCCAGGTTGATTCCGACAGGCGTCCAGACCAGGTCGGTGAAGAACGGATTCAAACCGTGCGACAGTGAGTAGCGCCACCAGTTGAAGAACCACATCGTTTGCGGCGGATCGGTATCGCGGCCGATGAAGAAATTTCCGGGATGGAATGGCAGCGCGCGTGCGAAAAATATCAGCGAAATAACGCGCATAGAGGGCAAAAATCGCAAAGCCGACGAGAGCCATCCACGTTTGTAGGTAGTCACACTGCAGCAGTCGATTGGCCGACATTTAAGCGTCAAGCTGCTTGAGGCCGGCACTGTTATCGTTGCGGGCGTTCCCGCGAATAGCAAGGTGCCGACCCACGCAGCCGCGGCGCTGAAGAATCCCATTTCAGTTGTTAACAATTCATGCGAATTCACGAACCCATTCAGCGCGAAAACGTAGAACCCGATTTGCGCCAGAACGTAACTGACGATGCACATGATAACGGCGAAACGTCCGACTCTACCCGCTATCGCAGCGGAGGTAATCTGAATGAATGGGATGAAGAGTAGAACCAAATAGTGATCCCAAGAGGTCGGGGATATTAGAACCATTGTCGCCAGCCACAACGAATATGTGCGACGATCCGCGTCGGGTTCGTCTTCGCTGTCGTAGTGCGTCCAGGTACGCACCAGCACGAAGATTCCCACCGCGGCAGAGACGGCTAGCGAGACTCCCTGACGCAAGGACTCGTGCGCACCTATGACACCGTTATCAGAAAGGCGCCAGAACATCCGCGCGATAAATGATCCGAGTGCTATGTTGCTCGGATTCTCCAGAAAATATCGCTGGGTGATCAGGCCGGGTACGTATTTAAAATCAAGACAGGTCTTGAGTCCCACAGCCGCGACAGTTATCAACCCCCCGACTATCAATCCGGCCACCATCCAGCCGAGGGCCTTCCAGCGTCGCCGCACGACCAGGTAGCCTGCCATCGCAAGCGGATAGGCGCGCAACAAGGTCGCTGCTGCTAGAACCAATCCCGCCTCGGCATCACGCGAACGCTCCAGCGCGCGAATCACGAGCACCAGCATCAGGAATACCATGAACTGGCTCTGGCTGAATGCCAGGTGTAGTTGCACCGGTGCGAAGAACACTACACCGAGGGTAAGCCAGGCCGCCGCGCGACGCGAAACCGTTTCGCGCATGAGAAGTACGAGTCCTGCGATCAGACACGCGATGCTGAAGGCTTGCCATACAAAGAAAGCTGAACGTACCGGAAGGCGCGTGAGCGGCGAGAAACACCAGATAAAGGTCGGCGGATAAGTGCCGCGGTTGATCTGATCGATCTTGAGGCCCAGGCGTGCGCCGATTGGCTGCAGGTCGGTCGTGTATGGGTCACCCCCATCCCGAAGAACCATGGCACTAGTGTAGTAATGACTGAAGTCCCAGGTTGTCGCGCGCGCGGGGAGCATTCGAAACACTGTTATCGCGTATATGATCGCCGGTATCGCCAAGGCAGCGAACGCGAGGCGTTCCAAACGCGATATGCTGGAGTGCTCGGTCCTTCGAAGTATCAGAGTACCGGGTCCGCTCCCGTCACTATTTTCTATGCGCTTACTGATGCGCTCGGATCGATCCAGCATTGGGTTTACCTAGCAGTGATTGAGGCTCTGTTCTGTAGGTCAAGGGTTGACCATCGGATATGTGGAGAGCCGCGCCTGAGATACCAGTGATAACCTCCGAATCGCGCGGAGAGATAATCGCGTTGTAGGGAGGGGATGGTTTGCGGATCCAAAGCCCATACCTCTACCACAACGTCAGGCTTAAGCTGGCCAATCGAGTAGTCGTAGTCCCATTTCAGGTGTCCCGGCCAGAATCCCTTTGATTTGGCCACCGCCGATTCAGTGTGCATGTTTTCGAATGCCATCTTCGGATCGTTTTTTCCTAGCAGGTCAATCGCGTATCGATCGGCAAAGTAAGGCAGCGAACCCGCCCATACTACAGCCACAGCGGCATCAGGATCCGTGAATCGATCGATGAGAACCGCTCGACGCACCATGTCCTCATTGGAATCATCAGCGGTGTCATCGAGCTGCGGTTTGGAAGTTTGAGGCGGAGGTTCAATAAGCAGAGATTTTTTTGACGTTGTACATGTTGATAAACAGAACCGCGATGAAGACGATCGAAGTCAAAGCGATCGCCTGCGCCAAACGAGCTTCCGATGGCTTGGCGCGTTGGGAAATCCACAACGAGCCTCGGACGAGAGCAGGGGACGCCAAGATAAAGAAGAGTGGCATCGCAATAGAGACGTAGCGATTGCTCCCACCCCACCACTCCCAAGCATCGCCGCCAACCCAGACGCTATAGGCCAACTGCGCGCCAACGACCGCGGCGATGAGCAAGTCGCCACGGCCTATATTGCGGCGCGCCAGGCGCGCAAGGGCCGCAAGTAGCAGCGGAGTTAACGGAAGCAGGAAGACGATACTTACAAAGAAGCCTCGTCGGATCCTTCCGAGCAGCGGATAGCCGGTCATTTTGAGATAGTAAGTAATCGGAAGTGCGTGGCCATAATACAACAGATTGAATCCTAGCTGGGCCACGGAGGAAGCACGCCACGATAGCGCCGCCGAGCAGGAGGTGCTCTTTCCACTTTTGCGGTTCTATAGCTATGAGTGCGAGAAGGATGGTTCCAGCGGCCACCGCCATATCGATTCGAAACAAGGTCAAGATTCCCAGAACGACATATAGCTTGAGCGCAGGGCCTTTTGCCTCAATCGTGCGCAACGCGAGCCAGGTCGATAGGGTCAGTCCGAGCGCGAGTACACCGACCTCGGTCCCCTGCAAAGCCCAGTTATTGAGCGGACCGTCGAGCGCGGTCAGGACCATCGCAACCAGTGCTATCCGGGATTGTCCGGGGAAAAGCTCATTGCAGATTGCCACGACGAAAATGAGATTGATAGCCAGGAGAAGGCCATTAGTGGCTTGAATAAAAACCGACACCTTGGCAAGTGAAATCGGCAAGAGATGGACGATTGACATGTATAGGACCCAAAGAAGATTGGTAAATCCCAACACCCTTTCATGCCCGGGATTCCACACGAGGCCATATCCATGAGCGAAATTCGCCGCGTATCGCATCGAGATCATGTCATCGTCAAACAGGCAGAAGTAACGAGTACCATCGATCAAAAAGCTGGTCCGGTAGATGAAAAGGATCGCGTATGCGCAAATGACCGCGAGCACCGCCAGCTGCGAGGAAGGCATTGCGCGGAGGATCGCCGTTAATGGAACTCGCGGGCTGGCTGATGCGCTCGACATATGCATCTTCGAGCCAGCGGGCTCGGAACTGGAATTTTTCCTGGATCGAAAGCGGGGAGCGCCTCTCAAAAGGTGGTGGGCACCGTTCGGGTCAGGAATCTTCGCTGTATTGTCCGGCACCTTCATTCCCCCGCCACAACCGACAACGTGGACGGTAGCAAACACTGAGCCAGAGCGACAGCACCTTTAAGACGGCTAAATTACTTATGTGATGCGGGAAGTTGGTGGCTCAATTGCAACATTGTGAGCATTTTGCATCTCGTGGCCCGGCAACGACGCCCCTATCAAGGACGTTTTCTGTCCGGTGTTGGGAGGAGGCCGGCCATGAATTGGGGGTTTGACCAGTCTTTCAGGCGGTCGGGGTGGCTGTCGATGTCGTTGGCTGCGTTCCAATTGCTGGTTGCTTGCGACCATGCGCCACGGCCGTTGATGGCGATGCTTAATGCTATTAGAAGGAGAGCGATTGCGGTCTCAGCTCTTCCCAAAATCACTGCGCCTGTGTCGGTAGCGCATGCTTCTAATCCTAAAATGGCGAGCAAAGTCATCCATGGTAGTGCGTCGGCGATTAGGCGCGGGCCGTAGGAATAGCCGCCCCACCATGTGGGCCATGACGAGACGATCAGGATTTGAAGGATCACGATCGATAGGGCCAGCACGGCGAGTCTCTTGTATTTGAGTGCAGGCCAGTAGCGCGCGATCAGGTAGAGCACGAAACAGAATGCTGGAACGAAGACGAATAGGCCTCGTGAAGGACTGAACAGGATGGCGGGCAGGTTCTTCAGGTTTGAAAAGTCAGTACGCGAGTCCAGGTAGTAGTCCGGGATCAACTTTCCAAAGGTGAACCACGAATAGCAGACGAATCCGGCGAGCCAGATCAGTCCTGTCATCGAATAGGCGATGAAGTCGCTGCGCCAGAATGCGAAGACGTAGATGGTGACGCATAGGACAGGTATCGCGCCGGTTGGTCTGACCAAGTACATCCATGAGACTAATGTTGCGAGAGCTATAGGATGGCTTCGTTTTATGTGGCCAGTCTCGCGCCCTAACATGTAGTACGCGGCTAGTCCTCCGAAGAATATTAGCCAGGTGTGGGATTCCATCACTCGCGACGCCGTGCTCCATACCTGGGTGCCGAATGCGGCGGCGAGAGCAACGATGAGGCTCGGTCCGACCGCCAATACTTCGCTCGCGGTGTTGAAGACGATTACGGTAAACCCAGCCATCAGCAGCGCCGCGAGTAGGCGTTGTATGATTCCCTCGCCTAGTGGAAGACAGCGTCCATCAGGACCGTAGCAATGCACACCTAGTAGGTTCATCAGTGCTACGAAGGGTATCGAAAGGATCGAGGTTCCATTTGGATAGCAGTAAACGATATTTCCGCGGACCCGGTCGAGTTGATAGGTCAGAAATGAGGAGCGTAGCCGTGAGGTCGGAGACGCGCAGCGACCGGTTTCCTGGATCGGCTCCGGAAATTGGTAGGCGTTCAGATAGGACGAGTGATGGTGGATGAGGTTCTCGCTGAGCAGCATCGAGTAGTTGGAGTCGCCCAGCACCCAGACCGGAGACAGGACGAAGACTATGCTCGCGAGGGCGAAGAGATATATGCCGAGCCGTTGCGCGATGCGTCGGTCGGCCAATGTTCGAACCTTTGGTTCCTCAAGCAGGCTTTGCGAGGTCGAGGCGAGTGCTTTGGCGGCGTCGAGCAGGCATCGCTCGGTCGTCGGCCAATCGATGCACGGGTCGGTGATCGAGACGCCGTATTTCAGCTTGGCGCGATTCGAGCTCAGCGGCTGGCTGCCCGCTTCGATGTTGCTCTCGAGCATCGCGCCCATGATCGCGCCGCTGCCGGCGCATACCTGGTCGACCAGCGTTCGCAGCACTTCGGGCTGCTTGGTGAAATCCTTGCTGGTCTGCGCGTGCGAGCAATCGACCATCATGCGCGGCTCGAGCGCGGCGCTCGCGAGCATCTTACGGCATTCCTCGATACTGGCCGCGTCGTAGTTCGGCTTGCGTCCGCCGCGCAGCACGACGTGGGTGTCGGGATTTCCCGAGGTGCGAATCACCGCCGACATTCCTTCCTGCGTGATGCCGAGAAAAGAATGCGGGCGGCGCGCCGATTGAATCGCGTTGATCGCGACCTGCAGATTTCCTTCGGTGGTATTCTTGAAGCCGACCGGCATCGACAGGCCGCTGGCCATCTCGCGATGGGTCTGCGACTCGGTGGTGCGCGCGCCGATCGCGGCCCATGCGACCAGGTCCGCGATGTATTGCGGCGTGATCGGATCGAGCAGCTCGGTTCCCGCCGCGAGTCCGAGGCGGTTTATCTCGAGCAGCAGCCGACGCGCGATGCGCAAGTCCCTCGCGCATGTCGCAACTGTCGTCCATGTGCGGATCGTTGATGAGCCCTTTCCATCCCACGGTCGTGCGCGGCTTTTCGAAGTACACGCGCATCATGAGGTAGAGGCGGTCCGAGGTGGCGTCCTTGAGCTTCGCGAGGCGGCGCGCGTAGTCGATCGCCGCGTCGGGATCGTGAATCGAGCACGGGCCGACGATGCAGAGCATCCGGCGGTCGCGTCCGGCGAGAATCTCGCGGATGGTCTCGCGCGCCTCGACCACGGTGCGCGCAATACCCTCGTCCACCGGCATCTCGTTTTTGAGCAGATGCGGCGCGATCAGCGGTTCGGTGGCGAGGACATGAACGTCCTGAATTCGGCGCATAGGTAATGCTTATTTCTATCAGAAAGGATGCGGCTAACAAAGACGGTGTCTATTGGGCATAATTAGCGTCGGATCTGAATCCTTGGACCCGACGCACAATACCGTGATCGAGGAGGGCGAACCGGCGCCGCGCTTCCGAAGAGCGCAAGAGCGGCGCGCTGCCGCCGGTCCAGCGGCCGCCGCGACTGCTGCGGGTCAGGCTGTGGCAGGCGATCGCGGGGATGTCGGTCGCAATCGCGATCGCGTCGCTGCTCGTGATTTCCGATCTCGCCGGTCTCGCTGGCGCGACGCACCAACTATGTGAATCGCCGCGTCGCGGCTCTGAATGCGACCGTGCGCACTCTGCGCCGTCAGACGGCGGTCGAGCAGCGCAAGCTGGGATCCGTGCGCGAGCGCGCGAGCGTGGGCGAGGTGTTCGAGAAAATTCTTTTTGCGCCTGACCTTCGCACGATCAAGCTGGCGGTGCCGATGGAGAAGGACCGGGCGAGAGAAAAATCGATCGTGCAATCAGCCGGCGGCGATCTTCCAGCGGGACGGCTTGCGATGAGCGAGTCGGCCGACGCGGCGATGCTCGAAGCGAACGGGCTGAAGCCGACCGGGACTTTCGAGGTTTATCGGATCTGGTGGATGCCGAGACGCGGCGCGCCGATTTGGGCGGCGGATTTTCTGGTTGGCG
>CAVQAR010000023.1:0-7500 GCA_963710425.1 uncultured delta proteobacterium | reverse complement strand
AACTATAACGGTCCTAAGGTAGCGAAATTCCTTGTCGGGTAAGTTCCGACCTGCACGAATGGCGTAACGATTTCCCAGCTGTCTCGACCACAAACACAGCGAAACTGCACTCTCGGTGAAGATACCGAGTACCCGCGGCAGGACGGAAAGACCCTGTGCACCTTTACTATAACTTTGCAGTGAATCTAGGGATTTCATGTGTAGGATAGGTGGGAGGCTTTGAAGTGTGGGCGCTAGCTCGCATGGAGCCAACCTTGAAATACCACCCTTGTGATTCTTGGCTTCTAACCATCACTCTTACCGGGTGTGGGACACTGCATGGTGGGTAGTTTGACTGGGGCGGTCGCCTCCCAAAAGATAACGGAGGCGCGCGAAGGTTCTCTCAGGCTGAGTGGAAACCAGCCGTTGAGTGTAATGGCATAAGAGAGCTTAACTGCGAGAGCGACGGCTCGAGCAGGTGCGAAAGCAGGTCATAGTGATCCGGTGGTCCCGTATGGAAGGGCCATCGCTAATCGGACAAAAGGTACGCCGGGGATAACAGGCTTATCTCCCCCAATAGTTCACATAGACGGGGAGGTTTGGCACCTCGATGTCGGCTCGTCACATCCTGGGGGTGGAGTAGCTCCCAAGGGTTCGGCTGTTCGCCGATTAAAGTGGCACGCGAGCTGGGTTCAGAACGTCGTGAGACAGTTCGGTCCCTATCCGCCGTGGGCGAAGGATACTTGAGAGGAGCTGTCCTTAGTACGAGAGGACCGGGACGGACGTACCTCTGGTGTACCGGTTGTGGCGCCAGCCGCATCGCCGGGTAGCCATGTACGGACGGGATAACCGCTGAAAGCATATAAGCGGGAAGCCCACCTCAAGATTAGGTATCCCGATCGTAAGATCCTAAAGGCCCCTTCTAGACCAGGAGGTTGATAGGCCAGGGGTGGAAGCGCCGTAAGGCGTGGAGCTGACTGGTACTAATCGGCCGTGAGGCTTGACCACTACCTATTTCATTCGAGCTAACCACTCGAGTTGTCATAGTCGCCGCATACTTGTCCGGGTTTCAATCGCTAACCGGACGGGACGGCAAAGGTCGAGTCACAAATAAGGTTCGAACCACTGCACTTGCAGACCCTACTATTCAGATTTGTCGGAGCTTGAGCCGCTCACTTAACGGTGAGCGCGACAGGTTTCCGGTCGCCATGGCGAAGGTGAAACACCCGTTCCCATCCCGAACACGGCAGTTAAGCCCTTCAGCGCCGATGGTACTGTGACCGAAGGCGTCACGGGAGAGTAGGACGCGGCCGGGGAATCTAGAAGGGCGGAGTCGAAAGACTCCGCCCTTATTTTTTCTCGCGCGCGACGCGCGCGAAAAAACCCTATTGCGCGATCCGCGCAATAGTCAGATCCTCGGGCATCAATGCCCGAGAATCGCAGCATCGCTCGCCTCGCGCTATGCGCGGCGCTCGCGATCGCTCGCGACCGCCTGCGGCGTCGCGACCACCATCCGCGCGTCGCGGTCGGGCGCATCTCCGAAATCAGAGCATCAGGTGGGATTCCCGGCCGAACTCTATGCGCGCTCGATCCCGCCCGACAATCCGCAGACGCCCGCCAAGATTGCGCTCGGCCAGGCGCTCTTCGTCGAGCAGCGCCTCTCCGCCGACAACCTCCAGCATTGCGAGGGATGCCACAATTACGCGCTCGGCTTCACCGACCAGAAAACAACCTCGGTCGGCATCGACCAGCAGACCGGCCGCCGCAACGCCCCGACCATCCTCAACGCCATGTTCAACACGAGTCAGTTCTGGGACGGCCGCGCTGCGACGCTCGAGGAGCAGGCCAAGTCGCCAATCCTGAATCCAATCGAGATGGGCATGAAGAGCCCCGATGAGGTGGTCGCGAAGATCAAGGCGATGCCGCAGTATCGCGAGGCGTTCGAGCGGGTCTTCGGCCGCGAGGTGAACTTCGACGACATTTGCCGCGCGCTTGCGTCATACGAACGCACGCAAATCTCGTTCGACTCGCCGTTCGATCACTACATGGCCGGCGAGAGCGACGCGATCGATGAATCCGCGAAGCGCGGCTGGAAAATTTTCAACGGCAACGGCCGATGTATCACGTGTCACGCCTGGAGTCGCGAGCGTCCACTGTTCACCGACGGCCGTTTCCACAACGTCGGCGTATCCGCCGGCGCCGCGCTCGCGCACAACGCGACTGCGATGCCCCCCGATCGGCGACGACTCGACGCAACTCGACAGCCTCGCAACCGACAGCGGCATGAGCGACCTCGGCCGTTACCTGGTGACGCGCAAGCCTGCCGATATCGGCGCGTTTCGGACGCCCGACCTGCGCAACCTGCTGGTCACGCAGCCGTATTTTCACGATGGCTCCGCCGCGACGCTGTGGGATGTCGTCGCGCATTTCAATCGAGGCGGCGTGCGCAATCCTTACCTCGACTCCGCGATGGTTCCGCTCGATCTCTCCAAAGCCGATGAGGACGACCTGGTCGCGTTCCTCGCCACGCTGACCAGTCCCGAATACGCGGAGGCGGCAAAAGTGGAATACGAGCGGCAGTACCGAATCTCGCGCGACGCAATCAGTGGACGATGAACTTGATCTTGAAGATGCTTGGCCGCCGGCGCGATCCCTTCTCCCACGGGCGCAAGTAACGCATCTCGAGCGTGCCGCTCCCGCTCGCTCCGATGCCGCAAATGAAAAACCTGAAGCCCCGACGCACCGGGCATCGCGCTGTCGCGCGTGAACGCCGGCTCACCCATCTGCTTCACGAATCCGCCAGCGACTGGCTCCGCCTGCCACGTGTAGCCGGTCCCCGAAGTCGCCGGCAGCGATATCTCGAGCGCATCGCCGCGAACGAGCGTGAAACTCGTGCCCGTTGTCGTCAGGCGAAATAAAAATCGCGCTCGCTCGCGCCAGCCGCGGCGCCAACAGAACGGCGGCCGCAAACAGTGGCACAGGAGAGACGATCTCTTCACTTGGGTTCTTTGCCCTCGAACAAATCGAGTAACCAATCAGGTAGTGGATCGTTGAAATTCTCTGGAACAATAAAGCGCCCCTTGTCGAGTCCGATCGGACGCAGTCCACGATTCTCCGATTTGATTGGCCGAATCTCCGCAATTGGTACATTGCGCTTGCAGAGGAGAATCGTGTAACCGTTCCGCAGCTTGGTGAGGTATTTCGAGAGGTGAGTCTTGGCCTCACTTATGTTCAACCGGATCATGGCGCGATTATATCCTGCCGACCGCGACGGAATCGAAACAAACTGAAGAAGATCACGTTTGCCTCGACGGCGGTCGAAAATTACTGTTCAGCGGTGTGGCTTTGTCCCGTCAAATGAAATTCTTTTCGGATGCCGGCCAGTTCCTTGAACGCGTTCAGCCGTTTCTTTTGAGGCGCGAGGCAGAGCACTGCTTGATCCTTGGGCTGCTCGACGGACTTCGCGCGGGCGAGCAATGGGGCGCCGCGCCGCCGCTGATGGCGTTGGTCGAGGAACGCGACGAGGTTGCGGCCGTCGCTCTGATGACGCCGCCGCGTAACCTGATCCTCTCGTGGATCGCGACGATTCGACGATCGACGCGATCGCTCGCGAACTCCATGCGAAGGGCGTCGCGATTCCGGGCGTTAACAGTTCCGCCGAAGTCGCGCGCAAGTTTGTGGAGAAGTGGTCGGAGCTTTCGGGATGTGGCTTCCGCACGCAGTTGGCGCAACGTATCTATCAATTGAGTCGAGTCATCGAACGAAGCGAGAGCTGCGGGCCGCCTGCGCGAACCCGATGAATCCGACGACGCATTGCTGCGCAAATGGCGCGCCGCGTTCTCGATCGATGCCGAGCGGATGCATCCCGAACGAAGCGGAAAAGGATGCCGCATTGCCATTGCCAGCGTCGACGACACCTGATGTTGTGGGAGGTCGAAGGCGCTGCGGTTTCGATGGCGGGATTCACGGGACGAACGCCAAACGGCATTCGCGTGGCGTGGGTTTACACGCCGCCGGAAAACCGCGGCAAAGGATTTGCGGGCGCATGCGTCGCCGCGCTCAGTCAGAAGCTGCTCGATGACGGCCGCAAGTTCTGCTTCCTGTACACCGACCTCGCCAACCCGATCTCGAATCACGTCTATCAGACAATCGGCTACGAGCCGGTCACCGACGCGACCGTCTATTCGTTCTCGTAGGAAGTTCGACGATGAATGCGAAACGATCGGCGGCTTTGATTGCGATGGTGCTGTCTTGTCGACTTGTGCGCGCGCCGGAGCTCCGCAGCCGCGTCGAGTGCGCCGCCCGATCGAGTGCGCAGTTTCAATTTTCACCTATCACGCGGATATTCCAGTTTCGAATCCGTCGGCGAAGAAGTTCGAAGCCTGGATTCCGCTGCCGCGCGAGGATGCGTTCCAGCAGGTTCGCGATCTCAAGATTGAGACGCCGGTGCATTTCGAAATTGTCGACCAGGGTGCGAACGGGAATCGCGTCGCGCATCTCGAGGCTTCGGCGCCGCTGCCCGCGTCCGTGCCAGTCACGATGACGTTCGCGGTTACGCGGCGTGAAGAAGCCGCCGACATGGTCGCGGCGGCGCGCGATATTCCCGAGCCCACCGATGGACACTTCGCCGCCTATCTCGAGCCGAACAAGCTGGTGCCGTTGACGGGCAGAATCGCGCAAGTCAGCGCCAACCTGGCCGAGACCGACGTGACTCCGCTGCAACAGGCGCGCGTCGATTACGAATACGTGACTTCGATCATGAAGTACGACAAGAGCGGCACCGGATGGGGCCGCGGCGACGCGCTCTACGCCTGCGACGTTCGACGCGGCAACTGCACCGATTTTCATTCGCTGTTCATCGGACTGGCGCGCGCCCGTGGAATCCCGGCGCGGTTTACGATTGGCTTTCCGATCGGCGCGGCGAAGTCGGGCGACGTTCCCGGCTACCACTGCTGGGCGGAGTTCTACTCCGGCGGAGTGTGGGTGCCGGTCGATGCGTCCGAGGCGTCCAAGCATCCCGACCGGCACGACTACTATTTCGGGCATCTCGACGCGGCGCGCGTCGCATTCACGATGGGCCGCGATCTCGTGCTGAAGCCGCCACAGAATGGCGAGCCGCTCAACTACCTGATTTATCCTTACGCCGAGATCGACGGCGCGCCGGTGCCGCAGAAGGAAATCAAGACGAAGTTCTCTTACGCCGACGCGGGCGCATGAGGCCGCTGGTAAATACTAGAAGGTCGCGAACTGCGCGCTCTTGTCGATGTTCACTTTCATCGCGCTTGCGCTGGAGCTGGCCACTCGGCATGCGATCGCGTCGCCGTTCTCACACGCGCTGACGGCGAGCGCGGTTTGCGCTTTCGGCCATACCGCCAGCGAAAGCGACTCGCAATCTTCCGCACTGCCCATTTTGCACGACGCGTAAAGTTTGGCGTAGTCCTCGTTCAGGCGAGCGCATACTGCGGAGTCGCCGTTGTCGCATGCGACCGCATCGAGCGCCTGGCAGGACGCCTCGGTCGTTAGCCTGGCATTTTTGCGAGAGCCGCCTGTTAGCCTGTCCCTTGAATTCGGGACGTAGTCGGTGCAGACGCGCGCGGGCGCGTCGCAACTGGATTGGAGCATCGCGACGCACGCGTCGGCTTCATTTTGCGCGCAGCGGTCGGCGTTGGTTTGATAGAGCTGGTAAGCGACGGTCTCGCCATACGACATGCATCCGAGAGCAAGCATGCGAGCGCCGCGATCGACGCCAGCGGCAGTCGCACGCGGCAATTTGGAAACGAATAGCCCACTCTCTAAAGACGACGGGCGCCGACGGATGTTTCACGCGGCCAACGCGCGAAAAAAAGGCAGCCCGCGCGGACTGCCTTTTAGTACACGATTTGGAAATTATTTAGTGTTTGGTCTCGATCCGCCTGCCGTACGTCACTTCGCCTTTGTCCACGCGCAGGCTGAAACCACAATCGGGATTCGTGCAAACCCAAGCCTTGAACATTACCGACGCGCCCTCCTGCCCGTAGTCGGACAGGGGAATCAGCGCGCCATTGTTACATTTCTGGCACTTCGGCCACTCCATCATCCGCGCCTCCTTGCAGCCGACCCGAAACCGCATCGTCCGTGCCTGAAATTATAAGACCCACAAATCTAAAGCAACGTGTCGCAAAACCCGTCCGCGAGAGCTTACGCAGGGCTTATTTGACGATGTCTGGTGGAGAGCGAGGGCTCGCTACTTGAGCGCGCGGACCGAAAACCCGCGATCGTTGCTGCACAGCAGCGAGCGCTTGCCGTCGAGCACGGTCTCGAGCACGACTTCGCGGCCCCATAACCGCTGCAGGTAGTTGAGGCTCTTCTCGGCGTATTCGATGTGCAGGTCGCGGCCGTCGTGATCGTGCTTGACGTAGAGCGTGCGTTGCCGCCGAAGTCGGCGTCCTCGACCTTGAGCACCGGAATCGAGTTGGTGCCGACGCTCTTGATCAGCGTCGCCTTGACTTCCTTCCAGCCGTCGTCGTCCGCGACCTTGCTGACGACCAGCTCTTCGCCGCGCGCTTCGTATTCGAAAATATCCATCTCGCGCATGAGCTCTTCGGTCAGGTAGCGGCGAAGGAACGACGCGTCGCGCTCGACCTCGCGCACCTCGAAAATTTTTTCGGCGCCGGACTTGGTTGGCGGGCCGTCGCGCTTGATTTCTTCGGCGGTCGGCGTCGTGTAACGCCGGTAGATGTCCTCCCAAATCTTGAGCCCCAGATGATACGGATTGATCTGGCCGGGAATCGGACGCACGACCTGGTTGTGATTGACGATAAATTCGAGATGGAGCCCCTGCGGGAGATCGAGCGACTCGAGGATCCGCTTGTGCCAGTAGCTCGCCCAGCCCTCGTTCATGATCTTCGTCTCCATCATCGAGATGAAGTACTTGGCTTCTTCATCGACGATGGTGAGCAGGTCTTTTTCGAAGTCGGCGAGGAACGGGTTGTGATCGCGGATGAAAAGCAGCAGGTCTTCGTCGGGTTCGAGCGGCACCTTGTGGAAATCGGGGACCTCGACGGTCTTGCGCGCGTGGATTTTCTGAAACGGATCGGGTTGTCCCTGCGCCGTGTCTTCGGCGCGAGCCATCTGCTCGAGCGGCGAGAGCTTCTTGATCGCGAAGTTGCGGCGGCACTGCCATGAAAGCGCGTGCGCCGCGTCGAGAATGCGCTCGACCTTCTCGACTCCGATCGACGGGTCCTCGACATAGCGCCGCACGCGCATCGCGAGCCGATTGAATGCCTCGATGGTCAGCTCGGCGCGCGTGGCGGACTTGAACGTGAAATTATTTTTGAAGAAATCGTTGTGCCCGTAAACGTGCGCGACCGTGAGAATCTGCAGCAGCAGCGAGTTATCGCGCATCAGGTAGGCAATCGCCGGATTCGAGTTGATCACCATCTCGTACGGCAGGCCGCTGACGCCGTGATCGTAAAGCGTCTTGAGCTTTTCGTACGACTTGCCGTACGACCAGTGCGGGTAATGCGACGGCATGCCGGAGTA
>CAVQAR010000022.1:0-92407 GCA_963710425.1 uncultured delta proteobacterium | reverse complement strand
AAAACCTGCGCGTTAGGTGTGACGCGCGAGACCTGTACCTACTCCACAACTGAGGCTGGCGGGTACTGTCTTTAGACAGTACCGGCGCGCGGCGGCTGTTTGACAATGCGATCGGCGCGGGAGATGGTGGAAGCACTCTCAATTGGTGCTTGCGAGATTCGAACAAAAAAATGTTGACGATTAGTTCCGTCTGTCGCGCGGCGTTAACGGCGTCGATCGCGGCTCTGCTCGCGTTTGCCCTCGGTGGATGCGCCACTACCTGGAACCCGATTCCGATCACTCCACGAGTCGCGCTCACTCCCACCAAGGGCGACGTCACGATGCAGGCGAAGCCGGGAGAACCGATCGGTCAAATCGTTCCGGTCGATGTCTCTATCGCCAACGGAACCGACGAGCCGTACCTTGTCCAACCCGACCAGATTTTCGCCATCAACCAGCAAGGTCAAAGGATTATGCCGGTGCCGGCTAGCGAGGCGATTCAGGAGGCAGGCAACGCCAACGCGCTGAAGGCGGGATTGACCGGCGCCGCGAAGAACCTCGGCGATTGGTGCGGTTGCGGGAGCGGCCACCGGTGCAGCTATCGGCGCCGCAGTGGGCACGATAGTGCTCGCGCCGGCCCAAGGCGCCCTGGTCGGCGCTGCTATAGGCGGTAGCGTGGGAGCCGCGGGCGGCGGAGTGTATGGCGGAGTACAGGGTCAGGCCGCGGCTCATCGCGACGCCGACACGCAAATCTCCGCGCTGTCCCTGCAAACTCGCGAGGCTCACCCCAACTACTCGATCAACGGCTACGTGTTCTTTCCCAAGGGCGAGTACACATCGATCCAGATGACCGTCCTGAATGAGGAAACGCATCAGACCGATACTCGAACGTCGTCATGGGACGGTGGAGAGATCGCAACCGGCACCAACAGCACAATTCCGATGAGCACTTCACCGACCCCAGCTATCCCGAGCGTCACGCAACCATCTCCGGCGCCGAATCAGACCGAATAGCGCTCGAGCAGCCAGTGGGCGATTCGCTCGCCGACGACCAGCGCCGGAATGTTGGTGTTGGCGCGCGGTATCACCGGCATGATCGACGCGTCGGCAACGTAAGCGTTGTCGAGCCCGTGAATTCTGCCGCGCGAATCTACCACTGCGTCGCGATTCGTCGCCGGTCCCATCCTGCACGTCCCCACCGGATGGAAGTAGTGCAGGCAATTCTGTCTGACGAACGACTCGACCTCGACGCCGGTCGTCGCGCCGCTGTTGATCGAAATCTCACTTCCCACGAGTCGTGACAGCGCGGGCTTAGCGGCGAATTCACGCGCGAGCGCGACTCCGTCGGCCATCACCCGCAAATCTTCGTCGTCGGGATCGGACAGGTAACGATGGTCGATGATCGGTGAGGAAGCGGCGTCCGCGCTAGCAATCCTGAGCGCACCGCGTGAGCGTGGCGTTAAGCATGCCACTTCCAGCGTCCACCACCAGCTAGTTCGATTGACGGTGTCGAGTCCGCCGACCGGATAAATGTGCAAATCAAACGCCTGCGTGCATCGCGACGATTGCGCCTTGGCGATCGTCTGCTCCTCGGGCATCCAGTGATCGCGCGCAAAAGCACTGGAAATCTTTTCCAACTCGCGCGACCCCTCGTATCTCAGCGAAACCCGCGGATGGTCGTGCAGATTGCGTCCGACTCCGGGCAGTTCGAGCGTCGGCGCGATGCCAACGGAGCAAAGTTCGGATGGATCGCCGACACCTGAGCGCTGGAGAATCGCCGGAGAGCCGTAAGTTCCTGCGGCCACGATTACGCGTCCGGCCTCGACTGCGAATCGGACCTTCACGTCCGGCGACAATGACAGCGCTCGCGCGTCCCGATTTGATTTCGAGGCGGTCGCACGCAGACTCGCCGACTATCGTCAGGTTGGTTCGCTCGCGGACCGGATCGAGATAGGCGAACGCGGTGTTCCAGCGGACGCCGTTGACGATATTCGCCGGACTCGGCGCCATCCCGAGATTCTCATCGAGATTGTTCAGGTCGGCGACCCGCGGGATTCCGGCCTCGGCGGCGGCTTCCAATGCTGCGCGATGGAAAGGAGTGATCTCGCTCGGCTCGGGAATCCGAACGCGCAGACGCTCGGAAGCGGCGCGGAACAGCGGTCGCAGTTCGTCGGTTGACCATCCTGGATTTCCCAACGCGGCCCATCCGTCGTAATCGACGCTGCTCCCCCAAATCGCGGCGCATCCGTTATGCGACGAGCATCCGCCGATCACTCGGGCGCGCTCAAAGCCGACGACGCGCGGCGCATACTGATCGCCGCTGTGGTAGCCCCAGTCGTGCGTGGTTGGGATCGTGACAGCGTCGGTGAGCTCAGTCGGCCATCGTCCTGCCGCGAATGGACCGTAATCGGGACCGGCCTCGATCAGCAGCACTGATTGATCCGAGTGTTGTGCAAGGAGACCTGCGATCGCGGCTCCCGCGGTGCCGCCACCGATTACGACGGTATCGGCGAACTTCGGGAGCGTCGCGCGCGCTGGAGGCGGATCATGTTTTGGCGCCATCTGAGCCGCCAGTCTCAACCGACTGGCGGCCCGAGCCTACTCCAACTCCAATCCGTTCAGAAGAATCGTCCGCCCGCCGGTCGGACCGGCTGTCAATGGCTCGGCTTGCGCTAGTTGTCTTCCCCTCTGCCTCTGTTCCCTCTCCCGGTCACTGTGACTACTTGCGGATCATTGGTGGCATTGTCAGTGAGCGTCACGCTGCCGGTCTGGGGACCTACTCCCGTCGGACTAAACGTGACGCTAATCGTGCAGGCACCATGCGCCACCAGCTTGCGATGGCAGTCGTTGGTCTGAGCAAAGTCGCCGCCTATTGAGATACCCGCAATCGTCACCGTCGCCCCGCCGGTGTTAGTCACGCTTACGGCTTGGGGATGACTTGTGGTGCCGACGTTCTGCTCCCGAACCTCAATCTGGTGGGCGAGACTAGCAACGCGCCGGGCGTAGGCGTTGACGTGGGCGTCGCCGTCGCGGTTGCAGTTCGGGTCGCGGTCGCCGTCGAAGTTGCAGTCGCGGTGGACGTGGCAGTCCGAGTGGCGGTCCGTGTTGCGGTCGCCGTAGCCGTTCGGGTCGTGGTCGGCGTCGAAGTTGCAGTCCGGGTGGACGTGGCGGTCCGTGTGGCCGTCGCCGTGGCGGTTGCGGTGGCGGTCGCCGTCGGAGATGCGGTGGACGTAGCCGTCGCAGTCGCTGTCGCGGTCGGCGTTGCAGTGGCAGTTGCGGTGGCGGTCGCGGTGGGTGTGGCCGTCGAAGTCTCTGTCGCGGTGGAAGTCGCCGTTGCGGTGGCGGTTGCGGTCGGAGTGGCAGTGGCCGTTGAAGTTGCCGTCGAAGTCGCCGTCGCGGTGGAGGTGGCCGTCGAAGTTGCGGTGTCAGTGGCTGTCGAAGTCGCAGTGGCGGTTGCAGTCGGCGTCGCAGTTGCGGTGGACATGGCCGTCGCAGTCGCTGTGGCCGTCGGAGTTGGAACTGGCGCGCCTGATCCGTATCTCAGCACGCGATTGTTACCGGCGTCGGCAATGTAGAGGATGCCGCTGGAGTCCACTGCGACCGCGTTGGGGAAGCAGAGCCCGGTCTGGCTCGGGAACTCGGTGCCTTCGTTACATTGAAACGCCAAAAAGTCGGGCTGGCCCCAGACTGAATCTGCCGCCGCGTCGGGAAAACCCGAAGTGGCGTTGTGCAGGTATTCGAGCACGCGATTGTTGTTTGAATCGGCGACGTAGAGGTCGTCGGCCGCATCGGTTGCAAGCTGTTGCGGAGAGCTGAGCCCATTCACGCTGTGCGCCAGACTACCGCTGACGAAGTCCTGCTGCCCGATCACCTCGTCGGCGGTTACATCGCCGGCGCCCGCTTCGCCGCTCGAGCCGTTCAGCGGCGTGTTGAAGATCAGGATTCGGTTGTGATTGCTGTCCGAGACGAACAGATTGTCCTTGCTGTCGAGCGCGAGTCCTTGCGGCGAGCACATCGAGATGTTGCTCGGCGACGGGCATCCGCCGGCGGTAGTGAAGTTGGTCCCGCTGCTGTCGATACCAAAGACGGTGGCCGCGGTGGTTGACGCGAAACCGTCACCGGCGCTGTACGGATACTCGAGCACGCGGCTGTTGCCGCTATCGGCGATGTAGAGATTGTGCGCGGAGTCGAATCCAACCGCCGCGGGATTGCAGAGGGTGCTGGCGCTGATTCCACCCTGGTTACAATTTTCTCCGGTAAAATCCGTGCCCTGACCCCAGAGCCGGCTGGCGCTCTGATCCGCGATCTGCGTTCCAACCCAACCGGCGAAGGGGTGTCGTACTCGAGCACGCGCGCGTTGTATTCATCGGCAACGTACAGGTTGTCCTTGAAATCGACCGCGATACCGTTGGGGAACGACAAGGTAGCGGAATTTGGCGTGCCGTCAATCGAATCCTGGTTCGAGATGAACGAAATAAAATCAGGCTGCCCGATTACCACGTCGGCGGGCTGGCCGTCGGCAAAACTCGACGCGTTATGCCAGCCGAGCACCCGGCTATCGCCGCTGTCGAGCACGTAAAGATGGCCCTTCGAATCGACCACGAGCGAGTTCGGCCCGAGCGTCGAGGCATCGAAGATTTCGTTGCCATAGAGGCCGTGATTAAGATCGGCCTGGCCGAGTACGCGGGTTCCGGACTCGGTCGGCGCCAGCGCGTTGTCGAAGACCAGAATTCGTTGATTGCATGCATCGGCGACGTACAATCCGCCGGCGTTGTCGATCGCGATACCGATTCCTTCGAACTCGTTCGGCACGACCGTCGCGCCCAGGAAACCGATACCCCCGCAATCACCGCCGTCGCTGAAGTCGGTCGCGTTGCCGACGCCCCATGAAGTCGCCGGCGAAGTGGCGGGGTAGGGCAGGCCCGCGGCGTATTCGAGCGCGCGCCCATTGCGAGTGTCGGAGACGTAGAGGTTATGCGCACTGTCAAGCGCCACGCCGTCGGGAGCTTCGAACAGGTCTGGTCCGAGCCCGCCGATATTGGTCAAAAAGTCCGGCTCGCCCCACACCTGCGCGGCATTCTCGCCGGTGGAAATCGGCGCGGGAAAAACCACCACTCGGCTATTGTCCATGTCCGCGACGTAAAGATTGTTGGTTCCCGCGTCGACGGCCAATCCGTACGGAAGGCATAGCGTGCCGGCGCCGAGTGCGGGGTTGTTGCATCCGATGCCAGTCAGGCTCGGTTGCCCCAGGACCGCATCGACGACCGCGTCACCCGCGCATCCGGAGCCGTCGGAATTGGGCGTACATGTGACGCCGGTCGCGATTGGATGGAAAAACTCGAGGATTCGGCTGTTGCCCAACTCGGATACGAACAGGTTCTTGTTGCTGTCCACGGCGACCGCTACCGGGTCGTTGAAACTCTGCGATTCGCCGAGGGCGAGGTTGGTCGCCGTGATTATAAAATTCGCGCTCTGGCCGGCCAGCGGCGTTCCGATGAAGCCGGCGAACGGACTGGTGTACTCGGTCACACGGTTGTTGTGGGTATCGGCCACATAGAGGTTACCGTCGGAATCGGTCGCGACGCCCTGCGGACTGTCGAGCGTGCTCGAGGTTGCCACACCTCCACCCTGGTTGGGGTAGACGTGAAGGAAATCGAGCTGCCCGATAACGAGGTCGGCGGGATCGTTGTTCGCGAAACCGGTCGCGCTATGCCATCCGAGCACGCGGTTGTTGGAAAGATCGGCCATGTAGAAATGGCCGTCGGAGTCGATCGTGATCTGCGCGGGACCCAGCATCGAGCTCGCGGTAACGAAGTAGCTGGTGTCGAACACCGCTTCTCCGAGCACCGCGCTTGCGGCCGGACCCATCACGGAGGCGCGAATTCTCGCGACGAGGCCGGCAGTCGCCAGCAGGATCAGGATCGAAACCAGCCGAATCCGCGATCGAAGGCTCAACTTTGCCAGTGCCATAAGAAGAATCTCCCCGCCAGCGTTTAACGCACTGTAGTAATAGTAGAACTAATTGTAGATGAATCAATTAGTTAAAGCAAGCTACATTATGTTTCTATCCGCGACGGCACGTTTAGTCGGATCAATCCCCCGACAGCCCGGCGGAAATCGTGAAACGCGAGCGCGCGGCTCCGGCGTCAGCCCGGTCGGGTCGAGCGGAAGGCGACTATGCGGACAGATTCGCTACGAAGAAGGAGAAAGGCAGGGCGGCGTGCGCGACACCATGTATTGATAGACTCGTCCGGCCCACGAGAAAGTGGCGACCTGACTCGCACCACCCGATTGGAGTGCCGCGGCCCGGACGGAATTGTTCGGGTCTATCGCGAGCGGAGCATAGGCGAGGTAGCAGCTGCCGGTACTGGGAATTGAATCAGCCAGAGGCGGCTGGAAATCCATCTTGAGAAAGTTCACCGCCGGCAGCCAGCCGTCGGGCCTGGTCTCGCTGTCAACCGTGGGGGTCCAGTGCGCTTCGTCGGTGGAATTCTGCAGGTGGAGTTCACGATACTCGGGAGCGCCCGCGCCGTTCTTGCGCAACTCGACCAACACCATATCCGGATGCGAGAGCGCCATCATCTGGCAGAAGTTCCCGGGCGTCAGTTGAGCGGGAGGCTTGCTCGCCTCTTCAGTTGGCTCATCGGCGTCCGGATTCTTCGCATCAGGGTCATCGCTGGTGCTGCCGGCCTTGTACGCCGCGTGGGCCAGACTGATTACGGTGGGTATGACCCCAAGCAAAGGCAGCGCGCATCCGGCGGTGCCGAGCGCCATCGCGGCGCCAAGAATCGCGACGAGTACCGCCGACCCGCAGGTTTCCCGCATCGCGCGCAGAAATGAATTCCGGTTGCTCCCCACCAATTCCCCCAACCGACCCTGACTTTCGCTGGCAGGAGTCTAGCAGCTAGCACGGGACGAAACTAACTGTAGGAGTATCCCTAATTGTCACTATCGGAAGTCCCTGGTCCTGCGGGAACTCGAGTCGCTACTTATCGCCGAGAGCCCAGGTCCTGATCAGATGATGAGCGATTGCGATTGGCGGCGGCACGCGCAAACCGTCGACCTGCTTTCCTTCGATCAGATCGCGCGCAACGCTGCGCTCCAACCATCGCACTTCAGCGAGTTCATTTTCATCAACCTTAACCTCGCGGCTGTCTGCCTTCGCGAAACATCCGATCATCAGGGACGACGGAAACGGCCACGGCTGCGTGGCGTAGTAGGTGACCTCGCCGACTTTCACCGACGCTTCCTCCATCAGTTCGCGACGCACCGCTTCCTCGATCGTCTCGCCGGGCTCGACGAAACCCGCCAGCGCCGAGAACATCCCGGGCGGGAACTGCTTGCCGCGTCCGACCAGGCACGCCTCGCCGCGGGTCGCGAGCATGATGACTACAGGATCGACGCGCGGAAAATGCTCGGCGTTACATTTGCCGCACACGCGCCGATAACCGGCGTCCATGATCTTCGTCGGCGCACCGCATACCGGACAGAAGCCGTGGCGCCGATGCCAATCGATCATCGCCTTGGCCTGCGCGATGATCGCGGAGTGTTTGATCGATACGATCGAGCCTGCCACCCGCGCGTCGCGAAAATAGCCGAGTCCCGCCAGCGGCCCAACGTTCGCAGGGTCGTCGGCGTTCGAGACGTCAAGCGCAAACAGCGCGCGCTCGCCGTCGAGACCCAGGAAGATACAGACGGTGTCGGGCGCCGCGAGCGAGTCCGCGATCCCCGGCTGAATCAGTCCAAGCTCGATCGGCGGCTCCGACTTTTCCGAACCGAGAAGAAACGGCTCGAGCCGCCACATCGGAAGAATCAGCGAAGACGGATCGCGCCGCCGCGACTCGACCCAGTTCGTATCGGTGCGCTTTTCGCTCGCGCGATCGAGAGGACTACCAGCAAACGGAATCATTCAGCCTCCACCAAGAAGCAGTGTACGAATGCTAACAAAGTAGCGTCACCTGGCGCTGGACGCCACGCGGAAGTGGCCGCTACTATCCGCGAAGCAGCCCGCATATGGGATCGCCGCTCAACGTTTTGTTCATCACCGCCGACCAATGGCGCGGCGATTGTCTATCAGCGCTCGACCATCCTGTGGTTCGCACGCCGAATCTCGACGCGCTCGCGGCCGAGGGCGTGCTGTTCCGTCGTCACTACGCCAACGCTGCGCCATGCGGTCCGAGTCGCGCGTCGCTTCACACCGGGATGTATCTGCAGAATCATCGTAGTGGCACCAACGGCACTCCGCTCGACGCACGCCACACCAACTGGGCCAAAGAGGCCGCCGCGCGCGGCTACGATCCGGTGCTGTTCGGATACACCGACACGAGCCAGGATCCGCGCGGGCTCGACGCCGACGATCCGTGGCTCAAGAGCTACGAAGGTCCGCTGCCCGGCATCCGCCCCGTATGCCTGATGATCGGCGCGCCGACGCCGTGGACCGATTGGCTCAAGGCGAACGGTTTCGAGGTTCCCGCGGATATTCGCTTCGCCTATGGCAATCGCGCGGACGGTCCGGACTACGAAGACGGCGCGCCGCATCCCAAGCCGCTCAAGTATCCGGCGGAATTCGACGACACCGCGTTCATCGTCAGCAAGACGATCGACTACCTCAAAAGCGCGAACGGTCCGTTCGTCGCGCACCTGTCGATCCTTCGGCCGCATCCACCGTTCGTCGCGCCCGAGCCTTACAACTCGATGTACGATCCCGCGAAGGTGCCGAAATTCACGCGCCTGGCCACGCCGAAAGACGAAGCGCATCAGCATCCATGGCTCGCATATCAGCTGAGTCGAAAAGTTTACCGTGCGACTGACAACGAGAAGCGACTTCGACGGTTGAAGGCGGTTTACTACGGACTGATCAGCCGGGTCGATGCGGAGATCGGAAGACTGATTCGGTTTCTTAAGGAATCGGGGCGATGGGATTCGACGCTCATCATCTTTACCTCGGATCACGGCGAGCAGATGGGCGACCACTGGCTAATCGGCAAGTGCGGCTACTTCGACGGCAGCTACCACATCCCGCTAATCGTCCGCGATCCGCGCCCGCAAGCCGACAGTGAGCGTGGCGCAGTGATTTCGTCGTTCACCGAAAACGTCGATATCATGCCGACGATGCTCGAAGCGATTGGCGCCGAAATTCCAGTGCAATGCGACGGCGCGTCACTCGCGCCGTTCATCGAAGGTAGCGGCCGTCCCGACAAATGGCGCACGGAAGCGCACTGGGAGTACGACTTCCGCGATCCCGCCGACGACTCGGCGGAGCGCGCGCTGGGACTCACGATGCATCAATGCACGATGAACATCATCCGCGGCGAGCGCTACAAATACGTCCACTTCACGAATCTGCCGCCGCTGTTCTTCGACCTGAAGACAGACCCGGACGAATTCGTGAACCTCGCGCGCGCCGCGTCTCACGCGCCGAAGGTACTCGAATACGCGCAAAAGCTCCTGTCCTGGCGCATGAACCACGACGAGCAAACCCTGACCCACATCACGCTAGGCGACAGCGGCCCAATCACCCGCCGCGCCCCGCGCTACTAGGATAACGCCCAACCGTCAGACTGGCGCTGAGTTGACCCTGGAGCGGCTATCCGGCTAAAGCTCTCGAACATGGAGTGTTCAAGCTGACTTTCAGAGGACCGATATTTTCGCCGTGAGATCCGGGCAGGATTCCTCCGCGCTGATTATCCAGCTATTCCTGGCCGTCGTTCTTATGGGACTCGCCGGGATAGTTGTTTACCTAAGGAAGAAAAGGTCTGCGGCGGATATAGTCCGCCAGCGCCTGCAGCGCCCCACGTTCGGGCGCAAGCCTACTACGTCTGAACTTGCGGCTGGTAGGCGTTTTCAGGCGATGTGCCGTGCGTGCGGAGAATGGTTCTATTTTGCCGAAGGGGTTGCGCTAACACACCACGGTCGCCCCTTAGTCAATGTGATGGCGCTGGATTCAGAACCGAAGGCCAAACACCAGAGGATCAAGCCTTCAGTCGAACGGTCAAGAGGAACACCGATCTGGCGTTTTAGGGGGATGTGCAGTGCGTGCGGAGAATGGTTCTATTTTGCCGAGGGGGCTGCGCCAACACACCACGGTCGCCCCTTAGTCAATGTGAGGGCACTGGATTCAGACCATTTTGCGCCGCCCCCACCGCCCCCACCACCTCCGGGCGGAGACGGCGCGCAGCGGGGCCGACAGGACGGAAGGTCAGGAGCCAGGCAGAAGCCAAACGAAAAGGCCCAAGAGAAGACCAAGGAGAAAGCGCGAACCAAGCCTCCACCGCCAAAGCTTGAGCCCTGGATGACCAAGGAGCGGGCACGAGAAATCCTCGAGGTTGGACCCAACGCGACCTCCGGCGAGATCCACTCAGCCTATCTCAAACTGATGAAACGGGTTCACCCAGACCATGGCGGTTCTATTTGATTCCTCGAAGTTGCTGAACGCGGCGAAGGACTCGTTGCTGCGGGAATAGCTCCTCTGCCGGTCCCTTTCATGCAGAAAATGAAGGTGAGGGTCCTTGTGCAGCGCGCTCTGCGCGCGATTCAGGATTTTGCCTCTGCTTCTTGACGGCTGTGTCCGAGGTTACGCGGAGTCAACCTGCTACGGACGCTCGCCGGCCTAATGTCCGGATCCAGAACTAGTCGAACGGGCAGCCTCTGCTTTCTCACGCGCTCGAAGGAGCGCGCCGTATCGTTCAACCTTGCGTCTATAGGCATCGCTCGTCGGTCTTAACTGTACCAGCTGAAGATAGATCTTTAGATTCTCAGCGTAGTCCGCCGCGGGTATTGGTCGCACTTTTCAAGCAGATCCTTTTCAAGTGCCGCCTTTTGCGCTTCGCTGAGCGTTAGGGGTTTTGAGGGTGCAGAAAGCGGTTCGGCTGGTGGAACATAGGACGATTCGCCCACAGAAGGCGCTTGGAGAAATACCGGGTAAAGTAATACCGTCCGACATCGCGGCGCACACCGCGCCCAATGTAAAATACGCCAGAAGATATAGTGAACGGTCAGACTGTTGTCGATCGGCCTCGTGATGTTCCGCCCCGGATGCCTGATAAATTTGTGGAGACGATGCGGCCATGTGAGTATGGCCAACGCGGACTCTACGAACCTTCCCAAATTCACCAGGTTTTGTCTGAGTCCGCTCCGATCTTCGACACGTGAAACTTGCAATAACTTGCGGAGACCACTGGGGCTGTTGAACTCGATCTCTTGATAATTCACGACCGGAAACTGTCTATTGTTGTTAAACTTGCGGTCTGGCCCTCCATTTTTATTCACGTACTGCCAAGTGTAGCGCGAAAATCGAGAGTCTGAAGGCACCCCTTCCTTCTCGACAAAGTTGGTCACGGTCACTTGAGTGCCGAGTTTCGCATAGCTCACGACACCAGCCTTTCTTCCCTCAAGGACAAGAAGAAGGTCTGGGAAGAAATAGAGACTTTGGCGTCCGCCTAATACAGCTGGAACACTGACATTGGTCTTGATCACATTGGAGCTTTATAACTGAGAGAGGCTCGCGTTCTATTCAGCGTTGTGATGGCACCAGCATGGCGCTTCCAGTCCGATTGGTGCCCTTGTGCCTGGATGTTCCAGACCCTGGTAGACTGCATGAGGAGGTCGAATGATCGCGTGAACGTCTCGAAGAGTTCGGAGGATTCAGAATCCAGTTCGTACATGAGCACAATGCTTCGTCTGATTCGGTCAAGGTAAAGCGCGATCAGAGATGTGATGACAATCAAGAGAGCGAGGAATCCCGCGTTCAGAAAAGAGATTTGCGTCCAAATAGATAGATGCAACTAGTCCCGGAAACAGCAGAAACGGCCACACTGGAAATGATGCCAGCGCACCATTTATTTCACCAAGAAATTCCTTCGCGTCGGTATCGGCCATTTCGAGTACTTGCCCGGTTTCGACCTCGGCGAGGGCTTCAGAGGACGGCGGGCTAGGGGCGATCCTCGGGGAAGGCCGGGCGACGCGGGCCGTTAAGTGACGCCCGGTAATAGAGACCATAGCGCCCCATGTGGACATAGTTACCGCGGGGCCCGGTTCCATCTCGAAGCCTTTGACACCGGCCGATAACCCAATTCCCGACTTCGACAAATTGAAACGAAAAGGCCCGACCGAGACGCTCTTCCGAATATAGAATGGCATGCGATCCCCTTGTCGATTACTACGTAATGGTTGACACGGTTTCCGGGTCGCCGCGTCCTCTCGCCCAATCCGTGGTCGGGGGCGGAACTCAGCCTGCTAAGGACGCTCGCCGTTGCGGATGCGCGCCTCGATCGCGTCGATGGCGGCTCGCAGTCGGCGACCGCGTCGATTACTTCGTGCGCTCCTGCTGCAGCGAGCTGATTTCGTGCATTCTCGAGACGGAGGCCTGCTCCGCTGGCGCGAGCGCGGCGAAATCCTCCGCTGACAGGCCGATCATGTTGCCGGTGCGGGCGACGCCGATCGTCCACGCGCCCGCATGCAGTCCTTCTTCGATATCTACGGGAGTGTCGCCGATTTTGACGATTGCCTCGAGCGGCTCGACCTTTAAGGCGGATGGCGTTGGCGAAGATCATCCACGGATGCGGGCGGCCCGCGCCGACGTCATCCGGCGTGATCGCGCAGTCGGGCGCATAGCCCTGCGCGGCGGCGGGCGGCAGCACCATCTCGAGCATCGCGCGCGTGTATCCGGTCGTGCTGCCGATCTTGATTCCGCGTTTGCGAATTCGCGCGACGGTTTCTGCGACTCCATCGATCACGGTCGAGTATTTCACCAGGCATTCGAGCTGGAGCGGCAGGAAATTCGCGAACAGTTCTCTCGACGTCCGCCTCGGTCGGATCGCGCCCGACGGCTTTGCGCCATCGAGCGGAGACGCTCCTCAAAATAATCTTTCGGATGTGATCGATTTTCAGGACGCCCATGTCGCGACGCGCTTCTTCTTCCGAAATGGGAACGCCGCGCTGCGCAAACACTTGTTGCAAGACGCGCACCGGCGCGAGGCTGCCGTGATCGACCGTCGTGCCCGCCCAATCGAGAATGACCGCCTTCACCGGCCCCGAATACGGCTGCCTCATTATATGTGCATCTCGCGGATCATCTGTTCGGCCAGCCCGAACGACAAGGTCATGCCGGAGCCGCCGACCGCGGTGACGATTCGAACTCCGGGCGCGGCGTCGATCGCGACCCACGATTTCTCGGGATGCTTGGCGTACACGCCGTACCATCGCTGCGCGATCGCCAGGTCCGGCGCGACCAGGAACTCGCGCACGTTTTTCATCACAAGTTCGTCGATTTCGGTTTTGTTGAAGATATCGACGGCCAGACCGTACTCGTGCGAATCGCCCAGCGTCAACGCACCGTCCGCGGTCTGCGAGATCAGCGTGTGGATCGCGAAGCGATCGTAGTCGGCGAGCTCGCGCGAGACCCGCTCCTTATATTTCGGCAGAGTCGCGGTGCAGATTTCAAACGCGGGATAGAATCGCAGCGTGAGGCCCGCGGCGAGCGCAGGGCCGAGTTCCCAGCCGTTTTTCTGCGGCGCGGTGCGCATCATCTGCAGTTTGCATCGATCGATACCGCTGTGGCGAATAATTCTGGAAAGAGAGTTTCGAAATCGTCGCCGCCGCAGACCACTGCGTGCGTGGCATCCCAGGTTTCCGATCCGGCTTCGATGCGCGGTAACTGAATCGATCGCACCGCAGTACCGAAGCGGAATTCGACGCCGAATTTTTCGCCGAGATAGGCCGGCAGCTTCGCCAGGATTTGCCGTGGATCGACGGTGAGTTCGGTAGGACTCCAGATGCCACCGAGAAGTTTTTCAGGGTTTACGGATTTGCTCTGCTTGAGCACGTCAGCGGGCGACAGCCAGGTGCAGGTGTAGCCGAGCGCGGGGCGCGCGCTCGACGAACTCATGCGCGACATCCGCCTCATCCTGATGATAGACGACGTGAAGCGAGCCGGTCGGACGATAGTCTAATCCAGATGCGTCGAGGATCTCGTTCCAGATTTGACGACTGCGCATCGCCATCTGATGAACGACGCCGGCGCGTTGCCCAATCGGCCAGATCATCCCGAAGTTACGCACCGACGCGCCCTGCGCCATCGGCGTGCGCTCGAACACGACGACCTTGTGCCCGCGCTTCGCCGCGAAGTACGCATGCGCAAGGCCCAGGATACCGGCGCCGACGATCGCCACGTCCACTTTTCGATTCGAGCTCATCTGCAACCCACAGCAATAGCACTTGACGCCGCCGTGGTCAGCGCCTTGAACTTCGGTGACGACTTCTGTCGCGGTTATGTACAATGGGGTATGCGCGGATTCGGCATCGTGCTCCGTGGACGCGTCGTCGTCGCAGTAATTGTTGCGGCGCTGACTGCGAGCCTGGCGACATCGCGCAATGCACCAGCCACCGACCTGACGACGCCGTCCTTCCTGGTTGCCACGCGCGAGTTGCAGGACCCGCTCTTCGTGCATTCGGTGATCCTGATGGTGCCGTCCACCGAGCCGCCGCTGCTCGCCGGGCTTATCATTAATACTACTGCCCAGAAGCGGGTTGCGAGATATGTTCCCGGAAGTTCGCGGGTCGAAGGGAGCGGACGAGGCGACCTATATGGGCGGACCGGTCGAGCCTGACGAGCTGTCGGCGATTTTCCGGGCATCGTCGGCGCAAAGCTCCGCCACGCGGGTCTTCGATGACGTTTACGTCGCGAACGGCCGCGACTCGATTGCCGCCGTCCTCAAGGACCCGCGGATAACCGAGCTCCGCGTTATTTCAGGGAAGGCTCAGTGGCAGCACGAACAACTGCTGGGCGAGGTGATGGCGGGCGCAGTGGTACGTGATCCCGGCCAAGGCCGACCTGCTTTTCAGCGACCCGAAGGACCTCTGGTCCACGCTGGTTAAGGGCGGCGATTTGCAGGAAGCCGAGGTCAGGACTGACCTGGAAATGAAGTTGCCTTATAGACTCTTGGATGGTACAAACTGGCAGCGTCGAATCTCACCCAACTGATTGGGAACGCGGTTGATCCACGCCGCGCACAAATCCTCAAGGGGACGGATATCAATGGCACGGGCCAAGGAACGCAGTTTTGGTCAGGTACTCCGCGATCGTCGGCGGCAGTTGGATCTCACTCAGGAAGAGGTCGCTCGGCGGATCAAGACTTCGACCCCGTACATCGGGCATCTCGAATCGGCTAAACGGCATCCTTCCGACAAGATCGTCACGCGTCTGGCCGAGGTGCTCGGGCTGGATCGGCGGGAACTATTTTTCCTCGCCAACCCTCGCGCGCAGGCGCTGCTGAATCCCGAGCCGGACAGCGAATCCAAGTCGGCGTGGGAGGATTTTCGCAAGGACGAACAGATAAGGCGCATCCACAACATCTCGGCCGACGAGATGGAAATGCTGGAACGCGTCGCGCTGCTCGGCGAAGTCCGGTCCCCCCGCGACTTCATCTATATACTGAACACGGTTCGTCACGCCGTCGGCAGATAGCCCGCTCAGATCGCTGTTCCCCCTTTCCCGCGGGAAAGGGGGTGAGGGGGATAGATCACCTGCCGTGAATTTTCTCATCTGTTCCCCCTTTCCACCCCCTGGAAAGGGGGTGAGGGGGATAGGACGTGGCGAAATGCTCACCTCAAATCCCCTTCCCCTTTTGGGGAAGGGGCCAGCGGTTAGGGCTCTGTTCTTAAAGATATTTGCGGGACAGCACACTAGTGGTCCGCTCTTCATTGAGCTTCCAAAGCTCGCGGACTCGGCTGCGTCGATGCATTCGGCGCCTGCAGTGTCTGGACGCAACTCGGTTTGCCGAGGTTTGCCTCTAGGAATTGCTGCGTAGCAGACCACGAGGGTATGAATGGATCGTGTCCCGCACCGCTCACGAGATGCAGCTGAACGCTGCCGCCCGATTTCCAGATCGCCTGCTCCATCTCCTGGGCCTGTTCCGGCGGCACAGTAGTGTCGACGTCGCCCGCAACCAACAGCACCGGCGCTTTTATCTGGCTCGCCACGGTGACCGGTGAACGACTCTCGAAGTCGGACTGGCACGCTTTCTGAAACTGATACCAAGGATTTTTGGCGCTCAAAGTAGTTAGATCGGTTGGTCCGGAATCCGAGACGATTGCCTTAACGCGATGACTAAGCGCGCCCGTAAGCAGCGCGACCTGGCCGCCGAACGAGAACCCCACGACTCCGATGCGATCCGGATCAACACCCGGCAGGGAGGCTAGCCATTCTATTGCGCGCGCGGTATCAGCCGATTGGCTGAGCCCGCAGTCGTTCTGCCCGCCGCCCCACCCACGCATCAACGGTACTAAAACAACGTAGCCTTGCTCCGCAAACAGGTCTGCATACCCTTCTAGCCCCGCATCCTTCGCTCCCTCGTCGAGCCAGCCATGGAGGAGCACGATCCCCGGCTTACGCTCGGCACTGCATCCTCGTGCGGAATAGAGAGTTGCGGGGAGCATAAGCCCGTCCCTGCCCGGCACCTTCACCTGCTGTGAATCAGCGCCTGCCGGTATATAGTACGCGACGGACTCGACCCTCCTGTCCGCGTCGAAGGTGACGTCGTACATAGACGAGTCTTCGATTGGCTGCGCATAGCAGTAAGCCAGGAACTTTGAGTTGAACCCCAACAACCGATAGGGCTGAACAAAGTAATTGTAATAGACATATCCATCTTCCCTCACGGCTTCGTTAGGTTTGCCGACTTTGCGTAAGAGTTCGTCGCTCGATTCACCAACTACGAGGTCCTTGCCGATCGAAGGTGGATAGTGCGCAGTACACATCGTCGGCAATGTGCCCTTCGGGGTAGCTTGAATTCGAAAGCACCCAGGCGCGCAGAAAATCGTTGAGCCCACCAGGAGCATTGCGACCACAATTGAACTTCTGCTTGGCCAGGGCCATGGATATTGGGCGGTTTTGGTCATATCAAAAAAAAGGCCCGTTACCGGGCCATCGCAGTACGCGCAACTCCTTTCGTCACGCCGTCGGCAGATAGCAATCTCAGATCGTCTTGCGAAAGGCGTCGGCTGGGGTCACGCGCATCGCGCCCCATACGGGAATTGCCGCGCTTAGCAGGCTGATCACGATTGCGGCGAGCAATGCTTCGAGCGCGGCGTCGTAAGTTACGGTCAGATAGCCGGCGCTCTCCAGCACCGCGCGCAAGGTCGTTCCGCTGCCGAATTGCCACACCGCCAGGGCGCATCCGAGCGCTCCGCCCGCTGCACCGATCAGTACGCACTCGCCGAACAGAATTCGCGCGATGTACGACTGCCTGAAGCCAAGCGCTCGTAGGACTGCGACGTCAGGCAATCGCTCGCGCACCATCATCGACATAGCGTTGGCGGCAATCAGGAAAATTGTCAGCGCAATCACCGCAGAGACGGCCGAGACGATGCCGCGGATGTCGCCGACGGTGGACATCAGGCCGGAAACCGCCTCGCTTTCAGTCATCGACGCGGTTTCGAAATCCGAGTTGTGAAAACTGCGGTCGATCTCGTGAATGACCGACGCGACGTGATTGGCGGAATCGACCCGCGTCACCAGGAATCCCGCCGGATGCTTTTCTTCGGGGATCCCGATCGCTTTTTCCGCTTCGACCAGGTAGTCGCGCCGGAACATGAAAAAATTTGGATAGTTGTCGGCTGGAATCTCGCCGACGATCAAAAATTTTATATCGAGCCGATTGGAATCGCCGCGCAGCGTCACGACGTCGCCGACCTTCCAGCCATGCTTGCGCATCAGCAGGCGTCCGACAGCCGCGGCACTGCGATTGTTCGAGAAACGGTCGAGCACCTCGGGCGAAAGATTGTAGTCGGGATACATGAGCGCGACTTTGTCAGCGTCCAGCGCGAACGCCTGCACGGTTTCCGACGCATTCTGATACGTCGCGCGCAGCACCACCATCGGATTGCACGCGACCACGCCGGGGATCCTCTCTATCGTGCGGCAGTCGCGCGCCGGCACGCCAAGGTAACGCCCGTCGGCGTTGTAGGAATAGACGCGCAGCGTCTCCGCCGTCTTCTTGAGAATCATGTCGATCGAACCGGGGATCGCCGCGAGCACGGTGAAGATGAAGGTCGCGACCGCAAACGTGAGCATCGTCAGAAGAGCGCGACGCGGCTGCCGGATCACGTAGCGAAGGACGAGTTGAATCCATTGCATCGCGTCAGGCCTCGCGCAACGACTCGACGATTGGAAGACGTGATGCGCGCCAGGCGGGCATCAGCCCGCCGGCAACGCCAATCAGCAGCGCCGCTGCGAGCCCGCCGACCAGCGCGCTCACCGAGAAGGCCGACGAAAACACCACGGTGCCGACGCTCATCAACCTTTGATTGAGACCCGCGGCCATCCCCAAAATAGCGCGAGCAGGTCGCCGACGACGCCGCCAACAATCGCGAGAATTACGCTCTCGACCAGGAAACTCGTCAGCACCGACCCGCGGCTGAAGCCAAGCGTGCGCAACACTCCCACCTCGCGCGTACGCCGCGCGACCGCGGCATACATCGTATTCATGCCGCCGAACGCCGCGCCGATGCCCACGATCAAGCCGACGATCAGCACCAGCGCGCGCAGCCGGTCCGCGACCTTGGCCTGCTCCGCGACGAAATCACGCTCGCTGATCACATCGACGGTCAACCGCGCATCCTCAGTGAGAGCATTGCGGAACGTCTCTTCGGTTCCCGGCTTCAGCACGACGTGAAATGACGAGTAGCCACTTTCGAATCGCGCATCCTGCTGCAGGACGTCGATGTCGGTCCAGAATTCCGATTCGAGCGAGCTGCCTCGATCGGCGAAAACCCCGACTATAGTCCACGTGCGGCGGCCGTATTTGAAGGTCGTACCCACGCCCAGCTCGGGAAATCGCGCCGCCTGCTTTTGTCCGATCGCCATCTCGTCGCGACCCGGCGCCGGCCATCGGCCCGCAACCAGCTTGAGCCCGCGACGCATCCGATACGCAATCGGCGACACGCCGCGCAACGACGCCGGCCGGAACTGAACCGCCGGCCGGTTTACCGCCGCGTTGAACGGCACCACCATCTCCGGTGAAAAGAGCGCCGCGCCCGACGCGTCAGTGGCAATCTCGGGACGCGTGCGCAAAACGTCCGCCTGCTCGCGCGGGATGTAGCTCTCACCTTCGGAGACCGTGCCGCGGCTCAGAATAATCCAGTGACCCGGCTCGCCCGCCAACTCGAGGCTCTGCCGCAATCCGCCGACGAAGCTCAGCAGAATCACGACCACCATCACGACCAGCGCAATTCCAAGCGCGGTCATCAGCGACGTCGTTCGCCGGACCATCAGGCTCCGAAGATTATATGTTATAGGGATTGCAGCCATTCACGACCGGGTCGAATCCGCCGCCAGACGCAGTCTTCCCGGTGCTGGCTGTCAGTGATCAGGATCGCCCCCGGCGCAACTCTACAAGTCCGCATGCAAGTTTTGCAAACGGTCGCCGACGTGCGATTGACAGAAGGTTGATCTCGGCGGGTATCAGATCATCAAATTGTCGCCTCGACGACGCGGGGGATTCTCTCGAGTGTCGAGCTGCTCGCAGTGCGAACTTTGCCGCGATTCGACGGCGTACGCCCCACCGATTCCTCAGCACGCCCCAGTATGTGCGCGTCACGTGAGCGCCCTCGCGATAGCCCGGCTTCGACATCAGGATCGCGTGCAGCTCGGGCAGCCGATAGAACGGCACGCTCGGAAAAAAGTGATGCTCGATGTGATAGTTGACGTTTTTCGGCGCGACAAAAATTCGCTCGAGCAAAGTCGGCTGCGTGGTCCGCGTCCGCGGGTACGCCGTATCCGGCTCGTCGATTTCGATCGCGTGATGTTCGGCGATACTGCGGATCCGCATGATCAGCACCAGCCACGTGAACATCGGGACGATCCAGTACAGCGCGAAACCTTCGAGCGCGCCCGCATACGCGATGACACCCAGCGCCGCCGCGTAAAATCCGTAGCGCAACGCGAGAAATCCCGCCGGCACCGAGTCGGCCTTCGCCACCGCGGCCGCCAACTTAAGCATCGCCGGCGCGTTCAAGCCGGTCGCGTCACGAAAAAGCGTTTTCGCCAGCGCCTGTGCCGTCTGCGGAAACACCCACACCGGATCGCCAGCCCTGCGCTTGATGTCGGGATCCTGCGACGAGTTAAGGTACTTGTGATGCGCGAAATGATTCTTGCGATACTGTCGCGCCGTCACCAGATGCGGCCAGGCCAGCACTACTTCCGACATCCAGTCGTTCAGCCGCCGATTTCGCAGCAGCCGGTAGTGCACGCCGTCGTGCATCAGGACCAGCAGCGCATGCTGGCGCGATCCGATGAACGCGACCGCGAACACGTACAACATCGGATGCCAGAAGCGCCGGCACAGATAAATTGTGGCCGCGATCAACGCCCACTCGGCCGCAATATGTGCGCACGCGAGCCACGGCTTGACGGTGGATAGCTCTCGCAGTTCGTCCTTGGTGAGTTTGACCGGGATATTCGCACCGACGTCGCCAAAGCGCCCCGACTCTGCTGACGATTCCAATTGTGCTCCGTAATTCATTTTTTGCCTCGATCGCTGCTTGTCCATTCCGATTCGATCCGCGAGCTGAAAACCGTCGCTATTGCATCGGCGCCGCGTCTTCTTCGTGATCCACCCGCGCTCCAACCGTCGGCGTAGCCTCGTCGACAAATGCCGGACGGCCGCCCGCGGTTTTTCCTTTCAGGAAATTCCTGAAACGCAGGACGCTGTTGTCGTCATTCGTTTCGATTATCAGTTGCGAAAAAACGCGGGTGAGCTTCGCCAGCGATTCGCCCTCGAGTATCATCGGCTGCGCCCAAATCGATTCCCCCTTCAGCGTTTCGAGATACGGATACTCGACCGGCTCGCCCGCGTTGACGAAGCCCGTCGCGCGATAGAACGGAGTCCCGTCGAAGGGCTTCACGCCCAGGTACGCGAGGATCGCGCGCGCGTCGAGCAGGCCCGCCATGATCGCCGCGCCAGCCCGCGCCAGCGCGCCGGCTCCGATTGCACGCGACCACAACTCGCTGACCTCGATCACCGATCGCGGCGGCAGATGCGACAGGTCGGGCCGCGGACAGGTCTGCGGAAACATTTCAAGATCATGCATCACCAGCCCGGCGATCATTTTTTCGGCCGGGTCGCCGTCGTTTTCAAACAGCGCGTAGAGGTTGCCAAAGGTCAGGTGAATCCTGGCCAGGCGCGATCTCCCTCGTTCTTTGAAGCCGACTCCGTGCTTTGCACGAATCTGCTCGGTGCGCGCGGCGAAAATTCTCCGTTCGGTTTCGGTCGATAGCAGGCGTAGTTCCATGTTTTCTTCCCCTCAATCTGAATTCGTCGCGGTTAGCTTCGTTATGTGCAGATACGGCTTCTCGTAATTCGTCTCGTGTGATGGAGGCGATCGTGCCATGCTGAAATTGCGATGCCGTCGAACGATCGACGCGGGTGATGCGAGAGGTGATTGAGAATTGGCCGTCAAAACTCTCATACAATGAGAGTGAAAATACGCCAATTTGTAGTTTTCAGCGGCTAATTACACAGGAAGGACTTCACAGGCAACGCAATTTTGACCCCAAATGGACTAAAGCGAGGCTTGTTGCCTATCTAGCATTAATTCAGTACTTTTGGTTATAATTTGGCAGTGGGGATGACCGAACATATGACCGTAAAGAAGCGCATCTCGCGCATCGTCGGGCTAACGGCAGAAATCGTTAAAACTGCCGACGCTGCCTTAAATGAACGTGAGCCGAGTCCTGGCGTCGCTTCAGAAGAAATCAAGCGCCTCTGGGACCAGGATTATGGTGACGCTCTGCGGAGGCATTTAAGCCGCGCAGAAATCCGCGAAATCGTTCGCGAGGCGAAGCGGACCGCCTGGCCGCATCTGAATGACTCGGCGGTGCGCCTCGGATCGATGAAAGAATTCGCCGAGCGGGCGTCTGCACTCGGCGCCGATTTTCAAATCGCCAAAATGCCGTGGCCGTCAGGCCTCGCGCTGTTCGGTTTCTACCTCGGCAAGGACTCTGGTCTGGAGAAGCGTCCGCTGATTTGCCTCAACGGCGCGCATCATCCGGCTGCGGTTGCAACTGCGTTTCTACATGAAGTAGGACATCACGTCACTGCGGAGCTTTTTTCTACTCGCAAGGAGATGATCCAGCTTTCGCGCCAGACCGGATACGGAGCGCATCTCGACGATCCGCGCGAGCTCGCCGCTGATTTGCTCGTCAGCCTCGGCATCTATCCGCGCAAGCTTGCCTCGGAACTGTTCGGATCGACGCGCGACCGGGAAACCGCACGCGCCGGCGCAAGGGCAAAATCACCGCAGGCCGGGAAGGCCGTGCTCGGCACCGCGCAGCGTTATGGCCTCGATTTCGAACGCCTGCCAGTCCAGAAAAAACTCCAGTATCAGGCCGGCCTGATCCATTTCACCAGGTTGCGCGAAGCTCTGCTCGATGAGTATGGATTCTAGAACCCATCACCGAAATTGGCCACGCGTCCGCCCCCCGTCAGTGCGTTCCAAAACGCCCCGATAGAGCAAAGCCCGCATCTCCAGCGGTGCCTATTTTCCTAAGTCACGAGGTACAGCACCGGTCCTGCGCCGAGTCGAAGAAGTTCGCCTCTGCCCAAGTAGGCACTGATTGATGAAACCCCACGACGAGTTTCACATACAAATTGATTCTCCATATCCTCAATAGCTATCTTTTTGAACTTGTCAATCCCAACGCTGTGCGCAACTTGGCCTTAAGCAGCAGAATCAGCTTGTCTTCCCAGCAAACGTAGTTGTCGGGTATGTCGAGCACCACCACTTTCTCTGCGTGCACATCGCCGAAACGATCGCGGATATGACGGCGATGCGCCTCTTCCATCACGCAAATCACGTCGGCTTCCTCGACCAGCTCGATACTCACCTGGTTCTTCGCCCACGGCTCCGTCCCCGCCGACGTAACCCACATCGGCGCGCACATTTCCGCCAGCACCATCGCCGCCGTCGGACTGCGATCCATGTTGCCAGTGCAAACCATCAACACCTTCTTCATGACAAATTTTTATCCAATATGTTATTCCCTCTGAGGAAGCGATATTCCCGTCTAATCGTAACCAGTAACTCCGAAAAAAGACCCTGAGAGCAAAATGGCGTCCTCGCCATTTTGCGATTAGTACTGGGTGCAGGGGTCACCCCTGCCGCGGAAGCGTGAAACCCGCGAAGGGTTTCACATTCAATTCCTGCTACGCCAACCCCAACTCTTTCAGCGGTCCGCGATCCGACACCGGCCCGCGCGCGACTCCCGCCCTCAGCTTGATCGATCCCGGCGTGCGCTCGAACGCGTCGACCAGGTCGATCGACTTCGCATGTTCCTTCAGCGCCGGAATTACTTCCTGCGCGATCAGCCGCATGCTGGTCTGCCGATCCTCGTTGGACACCGGCCCTTGCACGCTGAATATCACCAGCGACCCCGGCCGCAGCACCGTCAGGATCGCCTTCAGCTTCGGCAGCACCGATTTGGGCGTGCCGATCACCAATTGAATCGCCTTCTGCGCCTTCTGATATCCGGGAATCAGCTTCGCCCGGATCGCCGCCGGATCGATCTCGACGTCCTCCGAATGCCCCCGCATTTTGTCGCCGCTGATTCCGAGCCAGCTCCCTTGCGGCTGCTTCGCGAGCTTTCGAATCGCCTCTTTCGAGTTGTATCCGGGCGGCAGCGTATGCTCGACGCGCGCGAATGAGTTCTGCCCGCCGCCGAACAGAAAATTCTTGCCCAGCTCCTGCGCCCGGTCTTCAGTCTCCGCCACGAAGGTCGGCAGCACGTAGCCGAAATTTTCCGATCCCGCTTCGTAGCCGTGCTTGGCCGCCTCGTCGGCGTAGTAATCCCACAAATCGCAAGTCGGCCCGAGCGAGGTGCCCAGGCCAAAATATGGATACGACTTTTCCGCGCACCATCGCACCGTCTCGGGGCTGAGCGTCCCCGGAATCCACATCGGCGGATGCGGCTTCTGATACGGCAGCGCCCACGGATTCACGTGGCGGTAGTGGAAATGCTTGCCCTCGTAGCGCCACGGTCCCGGCCGCGTCCACGCCTGCACGATAAAATCGTGCGCCTCCTCGAAGTATTCGCGATTGTACGAGGGATTCGCGTTGTTGAAGAACTGCTCGCTGCCCGCCCCGCGCACCCATCCCGAGATCAGCCGCCCGCGCGAAATCAGATCGATCTCCGCCAGCTCTTCCGCCATGCGCAGCGGATGCTTGATCACGGGCAACGGATTCCCAATCAGCAGTATCTGCGCCTTCTTCGTCAGCCGCGCCAGAATCCCCGCCTCGACGTTCATCACGCTCCCCATGCAAAACGGATTACCGTGATGCTCATTGAGCGCGACGATGTCGAACCCCAGTTCCTCGGCGTAAAGGTTCTCGTCGATATAGTAATTGTAATCTTCGGCCGCCCGCTCGCGATCGAAGTAGCTATTCGACACCGCGAAATGCCCGCCGTTGCGCAGTATCACTTCCTCGGGAATCCACCGCACCGGCCGCTCCGTAAAATATCCTATTTTCATAACGACTCCCGTCCCAACAATCCGGTTCCCCTTCCCGCTCGGGAAGGGGTTAGGGGTTAGGTTCTCTGGATCATCCGCAACGCCCGCGTAAATTCCGATCCCCCTTCCCACCATGGGAAGGGGTTAGGGGTTAGGTTCCTCATTACTCACTGAGAAAACGACTGACTATCTTCACAAACTCAGTTGAATTTTCAATTTCCGGCCGATGCCCAACATTTTCAATCGTCGCGACTTGCGCTCCCGGGATCGCCTTCTTGTACGCGTCGATACATCCGCGCGGCACCACCCGGTCGCGCGTCCCCCACACCAGCAGCGTCGGCGTCTTGGTCCCGCGCAGCAAATAGGGCAGGGCGGGATTATGCATGTACGGCTCCCATCCAATCCGCGCCGACTCCGCCCGCGCATCCTCGAACGCCTCGAATTGCTCCGGCGTCATCTCGCCGCCATACAGCTTGAGAAACTCCGGCGTACCCGCCGGATCGGCGACGGTCGCCCGCAGATGGGTCCGCATGGTGATCGGAAAAATATCCATGATCTCGCCTTCGCGCGGTTTAATCCCCATCGGCGCAACCAGGATCATCTTCGAAAAAATCTTCGGATCGGCCGCAACCATCTCGGCCGCAATAAACCCACCCGCCGAATATCCAATCACATCAACCGGATCGAGCCGCAACTCGCGCACCACCTGCGAATAAAATCCCGCCAGGTCCCGATAAGTCCGCACCCACTCGAGCTTCGGCGTCTTCCCAAACCCCGGCTGCAACGGAATCAACAACGTCGCGCTCATGCGCAATCGTCTCGTTCCACGTCATCCACCCCGGATACCCAAGCTCATCATGAAAAATCAGTAACGGCTTCCCCGACCCGCCCTTCACCATAACGAGCCGCTCGCCCGCAACGTTTAAAATGTCCTCGGAAGATTTGATCACAACATCTCTCCTCAAATCCTCACTTCCTATCTTCCCCTCTCCCTGAAAGGGAGAGGATCAAAGGTAGGACGGAATTTATTCCGTCAATCTTGTCCAGCTCGCTATTTCGCGCGCGCTTAAGATTCCGCATCTCTTCTGATTGGGATACCGCAGTGCGCATCAACTGTACAAGAAGTGCGTGCGCCAGATGACGCGCTGGAAGCGCGAGATCCTTCGCCGCGCTCAGGATGACACGGGAAAACTGAATCACCCAAAGATTGAGCAGTTTGGTTTTGTGACGTGATCGCAGAACCCTCATCTACCGGCGGCTGCGCGCCCGCCGGCCGCGTCTCCCGTGAAAGTAACGGGCGAGGTTAAGAGTCGGACACCTCCGCCCCCAAACCTTTCTAACCGGGACGAAGTCCCGCATCCTTTCTTCTCACTGGGTGCAGGGGTCACCCCTGCCGCCCGCCGCGCAGGCGATTATTCTTTCTTACCAACTATCGATGTATCGATATTTCTTCCCGCTGCGCGCCTCCGGCGCCGCGCTCGCTCGCAATCCCGCCGCGATCCATCTCCGCGAATCCGCTGGATCGATCACATCGTCCACTCCAAAGTGCGACGCATTGTTAATCGCCTTCCCGCGCTGGTACATCGTCGCGACCATCTCGTCGAATCGCTTCTTGCGCGCCGCCGGCTCCGCAATCGCCGCCAGCTCGTTGCGATACCCCAGCTTCACCGCGCCCTCGAGCCCCATCGGCCCGAACTCTCCCGTCGGCCACGCCACCGTGAACAGCGGCGCGTCGTAACTCCCACCGGCCATCGCAATCCCGCCCAATCCATACGCCTTGCGCAGCACGATCGCAAAAAACGGCACGGTCGCATTCGCCGCCGTCAAAAACATCCGCGACGAATGCCGCACCAACGCCGTCTTCTCGACTTCCGGACCCACCATGATTCCGGGCGTGTCGCACAAAAATAGAATCGGAATGTCGAACGCGTCGCACAACTGGATAAACCGCGCACCCTTGTCGGCGCCGTCACTGTCAATCGCGCCCGCCAGATGCTTCGGGTTGTTCGCGACCACTCCGAACGGATGCCCCTCGATCCGGATAAACGCCGCGATCATCGTCAGCCCAAAATCGCGCCGAAGCTCGAGCACCGAGCCCGCATCCGCCATCGTCTCGATCACCGTGCGCACGTCGTAAACCCGCAGCCGGTTCTCTGGAATGATATTGCGCAGCAGCCTCTGATCCGCGCACGTCCACTCGCTCACCGCGCCCTGAAAGTACGAAAGATATTTGCGCGCGACCTTCACCGCTTCCGCCTCGTCCTCAACCGCGATATCGACGACGCCATTGGCCGTCTGCACCTCCATCGGCCCAATCTCCTCGGGACGAAAGATGCCCAAACCGCCGCCTTCGATCATCGCGGGACCGCCCATCCCGATGTTGGATCGCTTGGTCGCAATCACGACGTCGCAACACCCAAGCAACGACGCGTTGCCCGCGAAACATCGCCCCGACGTGATCCCGACCAGCGGCACCAGCCCGCTCAGCTTCGGAAAATCATGAAACGATCGCGAATTGTGAAAGCCGCCGTCAGTATCGCCCGGCCGTCCGCCGCCGCCTTCCGCGAACAGCACCAGCGGCAATCGCAGCTCGCGCGCGATTTGAAACATGCGATCTTTCTTGCGATGGTTCTGATGACCCTGCGTGCCGGCCAGCACCGTGTAGTCGTACGACATCACGACGCATCGCGATTTCTCCGCGCCAAACAAATCTCCGTTGACCGTCGCCAGCCCCGTGACCAGCCCATCCGCCGGCGTATTCTTTATCAGGTCGTCAATCTTGCGACGACGCCGCTGCGCCGCGACCACGATCGGCCCGTACTCGACGAACGTCCCCGCGTCGCACAGCTCCTCGATATTTTCCCGCGCCGTCCGCTGCCCCGTCTTGCGCCGCCGCGCAACCGCATCCGGCCGCGCTTCGTCGAGCCCGACCTCATGCCGCTCGATCACCTCGGCAAGGTCAGCCCGCACCGTCTCGGTCATCTTTAATTCGTGTTGTCACGCTCGCACGATATTACTGAAAAAACTAAAAAAGGACTCTTCTAATCGACACCTCGATCCACTATCTTCGCGATGCGAATGCAAACAGCCGAAAACGATCTCAAGGTCATCAGTCCCGCCATCGGCATCACCGCACGCATCCTGTTCACCCTGATTTTCTTTCTCTCCGGCATCACGCATTTCACCACGATGCAAACTTACATCGACCTGATGCCCGCGCCGATTCCCTTCCGCGCGTTCTGGGTCGCGATTTCCGGCGTCGTCGAACTCCTCGGCGCCGCGATGATTCTCTTCAACTATCGCCCGCGCCTCGGCGCCTGGCTCATCGTGCTCTTTCTCGTGCCGGTGACCATCGTCGTCCACGGCACCGCGATGCTCACGTTGCCCGACCAGGTGATGCGCACCGTCAACGTCTCGATGTTTCTGAAAGGCCTCGCGATGATCGCTTGCGCTCTGTTCATTACTCAGTTCGGCGTCAGCGCCACCGAACCTCGCTGATCGATTCACACGCATCCGCCGATCCAGATCACGCGCCCGATAATTTTCACGCTCGTCACCACCATCGCTTCGTACTTCGGATTGTCGCTGCGCACCAGCAGCTTGCCGTCGGGACGCCGCTGGATTCGCTTCACCGTCAGCCCGCCGTCATGCCGCAGCAAATAAATCCCGTCCTGCCGAAAGCGCGGCTCCGCCAGGTTGGCGAGAATTAAATCCGAGTCCTCGACCGTCGGCGCCATCGAATCGCCATCGACCTCGATCAGAATCAAATCGCGTGACTCCGTGTGGAGCACCCGCTTGACCCACTCCGCGCGAAACGCGATCGAATCCACCACCTGCTCGCTGCGCAGTATCCCATCGCGCCCCGCCGAGAATCGAATCCGGTTGCGCGGCATGAAAATAAAATCGCCATGCTCGACCGCATGCGACGCCGCCTGCGTGCTCTGCGCCGTCTCCGCCCCCGTCGCCAGCCATTCGACCGACACCCGCCCCGCGCGCGCCAGCGCCACCAGGTTCGCGACGCTCGGCTGTCCCCGCCCCGCCAGCCATTTGTAAATCGCGTTGTCCGACACCCCGACCGCAGTCGCCAGCGCTACCACCGATCCAAAAGATTGGATCACCTGGGTCAGTCTCGATCGAAATGCGGCGTCAACTACTGTAGTTGACATAAATCTCCTAATGTGAAATAAGATTCTTAAAGCGCATGATCCCGCCACAAGCAAACCACTTTCGGCTCAACCTCACTCGACCGCCCCCGCGGGCGCACTTTCACCGCGCCCTTCATCCGCCTGTTTTCCCCTCGATACTCACCGCCGATCGTTCTAACCGACTACACATCTTTAGCTCAGTTCGCGACCTCGTGCCTGCCGCTCCCACGATGTTTCTTTTCGGCTCGCCCGTCCAACTTGATCACACCGGATCGTTTTTCTCATCGCCACACCGTCTGTCACCGACCAAACTCGCGCGGAGGATTTATGGAACCCGCGATCTCTCCGGTTCGTCCCAACGCTTCTAGCCGCGTCGTCGCTTGTCTCTGGTGTCACGGGAGCACCACGCAGGCCGACGTCGTTCGAAACCACGGCCTCTGCCGGAGCTGTGTTCACGACAACATCGAGATCAGTTGGCGCCTGATTTACGACCGCGATCGCAACATCGGCGCGATTCCGTCCAATCTTCGGGCCGCGTACGGCTTATGAACGCCGCTTCCAGCCGGATGTCCGCGCTCGCTCGCTCTCCTTTGCCGGCGCCGCCGCGTTTCAATCCGTTCGCGGCCGTGATGCGCCCGACGCTTTACGATCTGATCGGTAATTCGGTCGGCGCCGACGCCGCCGACAAGCTGATCGCCGACTTCGGCGGGCGCCGTTTGTATATTTCGAGGACGCCCGGGCCTGGCGATTTGATCACGCGCTCGATTGGATTGACCTCAGCGCTCGCGATGGCGCGCGTGTTCGGCGGGGACCGGCTGTTGATCCCCGCCACCAACACTTTTGCACGCCGCCGCTTCCGCATTTTTCAGATGCGCGCCGATCACGTCAGCATCTCGCGCATCGCCCACGAACTCCGATGCACCGAGCGCTACGTTTACAAAGTCCTCGCGTTATCTCGCGAGCCCAGTGCAGTTCCGCCAACGTCCGCGCCGATCGCAGAGCGATTGAAACGTGGACACATCAACCAGCGTTCGTGACGCGTACAGCCCTGAATTTTTGAGCGCAGTCGAACGCGTCCTCGCCGACGAGGGCGGCTATTCGTCGAATCCAGGTGACCCCGGCGGCGAGACCAGATTCGGAATTTCCGCGCGCTCGAATCCCGGCGTGAACATCGCGACGCTCACGCGCGACGACGCCGTGAATATTTACTGGCGCGAATGGTGGCTGCGGTTCGGATTTGCGCAACTCCCGGACGCAATCGGCGCCAAGACTTTCGATCTCGCAGTTAACATCGGCGCCGCTCAGGCCATCGAATGCCTTCGGCGCGCACTCCGCGCGTGCGGTTCGCCGGTGACAGAAGACGGCACGCTCGGTCCCGCTACGACACTCGCCGCCCGCCGCTCAAATCCAATCGCGCTGATGTCCGCATTGCGCTCCGAGGCCGCCGGTCATTACCGGCTGGTCGCCGCGAAACAGAAAAACGGCGCCGACTTTATCAAGGGATGGCTCAACCGCGCTTATGCATAACCCATCTCAGTTTTCACGCCCGCGCATGGAGCAGGCATAGACGGTGAGAAAAGCCTTTTATCGATCGAAAGCGTTCTACGGATGCGTCAGCACGATCGTTTTGATCATCGGCGACATGGCGGCTAATGGCGCGACGCTCGCCAACATGATGGCGCTGATGACCGCAGGCTTCGCGCTTTACGGCCGTATCGTCGCGACTGCGCCGCTCGCGCTCAGCGACCAATCCGAGACCGACGTCGAGGATGCAAAAGCAGATGTTCGAAAAAGCAAGATTGCAGTCGATGCTGATCGCGGCAATTAGCCTGTTAACCGCCGGATGCGCGCCGAGGTTCGAGTCGCACATCGATTCGCCATTGATGCCGGCATTGGATTCGCCGCAACTCGCATCTCAATGCGCCTCCACACAGAAACTGGCCGCGCTCGATCCTGTGCCGCAGTTGCCGGACGCGCATCAATCGCAATGCCCGCAAGGTTCGGGGTTGGCCGCGTGTTTCACTTTGGACCAGGACATCGTGCGCCAGAAGCGCTTCAAAATCCTGCACGACGATCGCGACTATTGCCGCGACGCATACGACCGCGCGCTCAAGCGCGCCGGTGAATGACATGCAGCCGCGAAATATCTTGTGCCCCTTCCGATTCGGATTGCCTCGCCCGTCGAGGGGAGAGGCCGACGCGCGTCTTCGCGCGGCGGGTGAGGGACCAAAGTTGCTGAAGATTCCGGATGTATGGCGCAACAGACAACCGCGCCACACAAAGGTCCCTCACCCTAACCCTCTCCCCACGTGGGGCGAGGGAATTGGAGCGAGCGCGAAACTATGGATTAGGCTCTTCCTCCTCTCCCTCCTCGCGCTAACCACCTCATGCGCGCAGGTGCATGAGAAAATGTTTACGCTCGACTGCGCGATCGGACGCCGTCCGTTGCCGGGAGAGTTGGCGCCCAACACTGCGATGGCGCTTGACGTTTCTACCAGTCCGATTCCGCTGCTCTTCCCGGCGCATCGCGCTATCGCGCGATGCGACAACACGTGGCGTCGTCACCTTCGATATCGAAACGCCGGTGGATACCGGTATCAGCCAGCTCTCGACGCCGATCAGCACCGCCGCCAGCCACATAACTTACGCGCCATGAGAATGAATCACGTTCGCCAACCAAGATCACGAGGTAAGACTGATATGAGTCGCAAAATCCGAAACGTTCTGGCTCTTCCGCTGCTATGCACCTTCGCGCTCGCCGGATGCGCGCAGCAAGGCGGCGGCCTCACGCAGCCGTCCGCGAAACAGATCATCAGCGGCAAGAATACGATCGTGCCGAGTTCCGCCGCGCTGAGCATGGAGGCGACCAACTTCTGCAACGCGCAGGCGCAGGTCGATTACGCGTCGCTGGTTTTGTACTGCGAGGGCAAGGCGCCGACGCTGCCGCTGTCGATTAGCACCACCTATCAGACCCAGGCCAATCAGTTCTCGTGCCAGGTGTACGGCTACACCAACTCGAGCAATCAGTTGATCGTGCCGGCGACGGTGACGCTGGGTAACTGTCCGACTGGTGTCGCGCCGGCGCCGGTGGCTGCTCCGTCGGGAGTATCGGCATCGCAGGCGAAGGGCTAAGCGGTGGGCTCCGCAGCAGCGATAGCAATTGTGGCGCGGCTCGCTCCGATCATTGCCGATGCGATGGCGCCGGAGGTCGCGCAGTTGTTCAAGTCCTTGCCGTTCGGTTTGGTCGATGCTGCGCCCAACTCGGATGTCGAAGTAAGTGTGGCGGCGAATATTGCGCGCGCGATGCCGGCGGTGACCGGCCCGATGTTCGCCACTATCAGGAACAAGATCGGAATCGCAGTTGCGATCTACGCAACCGAGCATCACGGCGACGACCTGCAATCCGACGCCGCGTGGATGGACATCCAGTCGATGGCGCAGGCGGGCGTCAACGCGGAAGGGCTGGACGCGTCGCAGATTCCGGTCAGCACGTTGCGCCAGATGGTGGCGTCGGGAATCGAATTGTATCGAGCAGGAATCGGCGCCAAAGCGCTGACAGTGGAGAAGTGAGCATTCTTCATCCCGAGCGAAGCGAGTCTTCCCCTCTCCCCACGAGGGGAGAGGTCGACGTTCGTCTTCGAGCGGCGGGTGAGGGACCAAAGTTGCTGAAGATTCCGAGAATGTGTGGCGCAACAGACAACCGCGCCGCACAAAGGTCCCTCACCCTAACCCTCTCCCCACGTGGGGCGAGGGAACTGGAAGGAGGGCAAGTGCCGCTTAGATTCCTGCCTCAACCACTGAACCCATCGGGAGCGACCTGATTGGAATGGGGTAATGCCGCCGGGTGGGCCGCCGTCGTCATCGCGTTCGTCGCGGTCAATGCCAGCACGATCCAATGGCTGCTGAAGCGGCGCGACGAACAACATCAGCGCGACTCCAGCCGCGTCGACGATCTCGAAAGCGCGCTGACCGAATTGCGGGTGAATATGCCGCTCGAATACGTGCGGCGCGAAGACTGGATCCGGTTCAGCGGAACGCTCGACGCGAAGCTGGACGCGATGCGCGAAGAAATGCGCGAACAAATCGCAGAGGTAAAGGAAAGGCTGTATGCCGGACGCAATTGATCTCGAACAAAAGAATCGCGAGGAAGCGCGCTGGCGGATGCTGCGCGTGGTCGACGCGGGACGTCCGATAGCGGTCTCCGAGCAGATAATCTGGCGCGTGCTCGCCGATATCAAGCTGTCGCTGTCGCTCAACACCGTGCGCCGCGAGCTCGCCTACCTGCGCGACTTGGGCTTGCTCGAACTCGAAGGCGAGAGCGGGAAACGTGGTTCGCCAAGCTGACGGCCAGCGGGGTTGACGTGGTCGAGTACAACTTCCCGTCCCCGGCCGGCGTCGCGCGCCCGCGCAAATACTGGTGAGGGGTGGGATGAAGAAGAAAAGAACGGAATCTTGAATCGCGCGCGGAAGAACGCGCGCTGTACAAGGACCCTCACCTTCGATCCTCTCCCTCAAGAGCGGGGAGGCGGAGATCCGGTCGGCGCGGAAGAAGCGCGCACTGAAATCGGACCCTCACCTTCGATCCTCTCCCTTAAAGGGAGAGGGGAAGACAGAAGAGGAGGCAGATGGACACCCGAGCGGGTGCCGATCGATCCGATTCCGTTCAAGACGTGGAAGATAAAGAAGCTGCCGCCGGATTTGAAGGAAGAGCTCGACGGATGCTCAGCGAAGGCACGCTGCATAGCTGCCGGCAACTGGCGAAGTGGCTGGGGGACAATGGGTTCGAGATATCGCATGCGGCGATTCACAAATATGGGCAGAAGTTCGAGCGGAGGCTCGATGCGATGCGGATGGCGACGGAGCAGGCGCGAATCGTTTGCGAACAATTCAAAGGCGATGACGAGCAGATGCAAAGCGCGCTGATGAGACTGGTGCAGACGCGGTTGTTCGAAGTGCTCGCGGCGGTCAAATGAAAGAGAAAACGGGGAGTGAGAACGAGGAAGGCGCGACGATCGCGCCGGTGAATGTCACGGCGCTGGCGCGCAGCGTGTCGGGACTGGCGCGGGCCGAAACGGAGCATCGCAAGTGGGCGGAGCGGGCGCGGGCGGGAGTGGCGGAGGCGGAGAAGAAGGTCGATGAGGCGCAGGCGAAGGGGCTGAGCAAGGATGCGGCGGAGCAGATCAAGGCAGTGTTGATGGAGATTTAGGGGGTGAGGGTGATGAGCCGAGGCATAATTTCTTCCCCTCTCCCTGAAAGGGAGAGGATCGAAGGTGAGGGTCCTTATGCAGCGCGCGATTTTTCCGCGCGCGATTTAAGATGCTGGATCTGCCTGAATGTGTTCGCTGAGAAACTTGTCGATTGTCTTAAGCACCTCGTCCACATCGACAAGCACCTGGTCGTTCCAAAATCGAAGAACGCGGTAGTCCCGGGATTTCAGAAACGCAGTCCGATTTTCATCTTCGAGCGAAAGATCGGCGTGCTGGGAACCATCCAGTTCGATAACGAGGCGTCGTTCGATCGAGCAGAAGTCGGCAAAGTACGGACCAATCGGATGCTGGCGCCTGAATTTTGCGTTGCGCATTCGGCGGCCGCGCAGATGTCGCCACAACAATCGTTCGGCGTCGGTTTGTTCGCGGCGCAACCGCCGCGCGTTGCGCTGCGGTGATTCGATCGAAGGCATGGTGGTGAATGTTTGTCAGGTCGAGATCAAAAACAAGATACGCGGGGAACAGAATTTTACTTCGCGCGCGGAAAATGCGCGCTGAACAAGGACCCTCACCTTCATCCTCTCCCTTTCAGGGAGAGGGGAAGAGTGGAGAGGGCGCGGAACTCGAATAGCAACTGACTAATGAACGAACCTCTCTCAATACTACTTCCTTATCAGCGGCGATGGCTGGCCGATCAATCGCAGGTCAAGGTCAGCGAGAAATCGCGGCGGATTGGGATTACCTGGACTGAGGCGGCCGATCGGGCGCTCGGGGCGGCGACCACCGGGCGCGCGGGAATCGACGGATGGTATATCGGCTACAACAAGGACATGGCGCTCGAGTTTATCGAGGCGGCGGCGCGATGGGCGCGGCGGTTTAATCGGGCGGCGGAGGCGATCGAGGAAATCGTGCTCGAGGACGAGCGCACCGACATCCTGGCGTATCGGATTCGCTTCGCGTCGGGGCACAAAATCGTCGCGCTGTCGTCGCGGCCGTCGAATCTGCGCGGCAAGGACGGATGCGCGGTGATCGACGAGGCCGCGTTCCACGAAGACCTGCCCGGGCTGCTGAAAGCGGCGCTCGCGTTTACCATGTGGGGCGGACTGGTGCGGATAATCAGTACTCACAACGGCGCGCATAGTGCATTCAATGAACTAGTCAGTGAGATTCGCGCGGGCCGGAGGCCATACTCACTTCATCGGACTACTTTCGATGAAGCGTTGGCGGACGGACTATACAAAAAAATCTGCGAGCAGAGCGAAAACGAGTGGACCGAGGAGAAGCAGCGCGAATGGCGTCAGCAGATAATCGACTACTACGGCGATAATGTCGGCGAAGAGTTGTTCTGTATCCCGCGCGCGTCGTCGGGCGCGTACCTCAGCTCGGTGCTGATCGAAGCGCGGATGAAAGCGGGGATTCCGATCCTGCGATGGGAAATGCCGGCGGAATTTTCAGGGCGTCCGGAAGCGCATCGCTACTCGGAGACGCAGGCGTGGTGCGAGGACAATATCGCGCCGGCGCTGGCGACGCTCGATCCAGGCCTCGCGAGTTATTTCGGCGAAGACTTCGGACGTTCGGGCGACCTGACCGTTATCTGGCCGCTGCAAATCGGGCAGGACCTGACGCGGCGCACGCCGTTCGTGGTCGAGCTGCGCAATATCCCGTTTCGCAACCAGGAGCAGGTGCTCTTCTACATCATCGACCGGCTGCCGCGATTCACGACGGGCGCGATGGACGCGCGCGGCAACGGGCAATACCTGGCGGAGACGGCGGCGCAGCGCTACGGCGCGCGAATCGTGCAGGTGATGCTGTCGGAGGCGTGGTATCGCGAGAATATGCCGCGCTACAAGGCGGCGTTCGAGGACGGCACGATCGAGATTCCGAAGGACGCCGACGTGTTGGCGGACCATCGCGCGATCGTGCTCGAGCAACGGCGTCGCGAAGATTTCGGAGCGGCGCGCGGGCAGCGACGGCAAAGGGCGGCATGGCGACTCGGCGATGGCGGCGGCGCTGGCGTTCTTCGCGTCGCGCGCGGAGGTGGGAAGGATCGCGTACATCCCGGCGCGCGGGTTGGGAAGCGGGAGATGTTCGAGGGTCGGGGGAATCCGTTTGGGGCGGCGCCGGTGGAGGATGAGAGCGGGGTGGGGAGGGGGAGGGGATTTTGAGGAACCAATTGTGGAATGGGAGATCTATCCGAGAAACCTCTCCCCTAACCCCTCTCCCTTTTGGAGAGGGGAACCGGACTGGCGAGCGGGCTTCGCGAAGGGTGCGGGGAACCTGACCCCTAACCCCTTCGCCTCGAGGGAAGGGGAACATATCGCGCGCGCGGGGGCGTCGTCACATCCTCTCCCTGTCAGTGGCGCGGGCCGCCGTGCCCGCGATTTAATAGTCAGATGAATAGCTACTGGAGATGGAAGTGCGAGGAGTGCGGGTATGAGTTTATTCTTGCGCTCGTTCGGACTGCCGCAGCCGTGCCATCGATGCGGCGGCGAATGGTTTTTGAAAATTGGCGAAGCCGCATCCAAAGAATATCGAACTGACTAGTCCCGTTGGAGAAGATCAATGACACTCTACGATGCTTACGGACGCGAAGTTGATACTGGAATGTTGCGCGAAGAGCAGGCCGCGCCGACGATGGCGGGGGTGCGAAATATATATTCGGTGATGCATCCGTCGATCGGACTGACGCCGGAACGGCTGACCGGAATCCTGCAGCAGGCGGACATCGGAGATCCGTATCTGTATCTCGAACTGGCCGAGGATATGGAAGAAAAGGATCTTCATTACCTGGCTGTGCTGGGCACGCGCAAGAATGCGGTGGCGCAACTGGATTTGATCGTGCGGGCGGCGTCGAGCGGCGCGGAAGATCAGCGCGCGGCGGATATGGTGCGCGAGATGATTTGCGATGGGCCGATACAGCTCGACAGCGTGCTGTTCGACGTGCTCGATGCGGTGGGCAAGGGATTTTCGGCGACCGAGATAATGTGGGATACGTCTGGGAGAGAATGGTTTCCCGCGCAGTTGAAGTGGCGCGACCCGCGCTGGTTCGCGTTCGACTGGATATCGGGCGAGGAGCTGCTGGTGCGCACGCTGAAGGGCGAGATGGTCCCGGCCGAGAGCGAGCGCGGAGGCGCGGCTCGCCGACGCATTTCGGGGGCGGTGGCTTGTACGCGGCGATGAGTCCGGGAATCGGGATACAGCCGATGACGGCGCCGCTGGCACCGTTCAAGTTCGTGACTCATTTTGCAAAGGCGAAAGCCGGACTGCCGATTCGCGGAGGGTTGGCGCGCGCGGCCGGATGGGCGTACCTGTTCAAGAACTACGTACTAAAGGACTGGGTAACGTTCACCGAGGTATTCGGGCAGCCCTTGAGAGTCGGCAAATACCATCCGGGCGCGTCAGAACAGGATAAACTGGCATTACTCAATGCAGTATCGCGAATAGGCACTGATGCGGCGGCGATAATGCCGGAGTCGATGGTAATAGAGTTTACTGAGGCGCATCAGAATGGCAGTTCGGAACTATATCAGAGCTTTTGCCAATACCTAGATTCGCAAGTGAGTAAGGCAGTGCTCGGGCAGACATTGACTACTGAAATGCCTAATGGCGGCAGGCTCGCGGGCGGCAGCGGAAGTGCATGAGGGAGTGCGTCGGGACATTCTGAATGCGGATGCGCGGCGGTTGGCGGCGACGCTCGCGCGCGACCTGGTGCGTCCGATCGTCGAGCTGAACATGGGGGCGCAGACGCGATACCCGAAGATCGAGTTGGGGTTGCCGGATGACGGCGATGTGAAAGTGTTTGCGGAGGTGGTCGCGATGCTGGCGGATCGCGGGCTGCGAGTGGGGCAGAAGACGATACTGGATAAGTTGGGGATCGCGGCGGCGGGGGAGGGGGAGGCGGTGCTGGGGGCGATTAAGTCGGGGGAAGGGGAGATCACTTGATTTAAATGAAACCCGCCGTGGGTTTCATGCTTCCTTGGGCAGGGGTGACCCCTGCACCCGGTATGCAGATCGCAAAGTTGCGCGCAGCGCACTACTTTGCTCTGGGGGTCAGGTGTTGGTGCGGTTCCTTTTGTTTTGGCGGCGGGCTCTGCGGCGGTGTTTCATTTCTAAAAATATATCGTCGTAGACAAATTTTCTTAGAGCGAAGCCGGGGTTGGGAATTTTGTTTGCGGCGTCGTTGGGGACGGCGTTGATAACGATACACCTGGATGCCGTTCCACCATGTCGGTGAGTGATTGCGCGGGGTGCGCAAATCGAGAATCAGATCGAAGCTTTGCAGCGCGCGCGCGACCAGGTGGTTGGCGGAGCGGGCGGCGCGTTTGTTGGTGTCGTCGATGATGACTACGGCGTCGTCGGCGAGGTGCGGGATGGCGAGCGCGAGGCCGTCGTACTGATCGTGAAAACTGTGGCCGCCGTCGTAGAAGTAGGCGCCGATGCGCGCGGGGGTCCATGGCGCGGACGCAAGGAAGTCGCGGAAGTCCATGTCGTGGAAGGTGACCTGGCCGACTGCGGTGTGCGCGTCGAGGGTGCGGCGGAGCGCGTCGGAGGCGCCGTCGAACTGCGAGAAATTGTCGCATGCGAAGATACGCGCGTGCGGGTTGGAGGCGGCGGCGCCGACCAGGCTCGCGCCCTTGTAGGATCCTACTTCGACGTAAACTTCGCCGGGAGTCGAGCGAGGCGACGGCGCAATTGAGGAGGCGGAGCTTGTTCTCGGTGGCCATCCCGGGAATTTCGGCGAGGATGTGCGAGAGCGAGCGGTCGGTGGGATGGGTCGAGCGGGCGAGGCGGCGCGGATCGGCGAACTCGGGCCATTGCGCGCGGCATCGCTCGATGAACGCCTCAAAGTTCATTATTTTTCTTTTCAGGAAAGTGTTTTTAGCAGCGAGATCTTACCAGTACATCGCGGGGCCCATCGGGCCGACGAGGCCTATGCCGTATGGATTGAACATTTCTTCCTGCTCGTCCATGATTTCCATCTGCTGGGCTTCGAGATTTTCGCGGGAGACTTCGCCTTCCTTGGCCTGGAACTGCTCGTTGAGTTTCAATTTTTCGTATTGCTGATAATTTTCCTCGGTGCCGACGTACATGCACTTACAGAAGGCCGGATCGGCCATGTAGTAGTGGAGCGTGCCGGTCTTGCCGATGTAATAATCAACCGTGAGCGGAACCAGCGATGCCAGTTGCTGCTGACGCTGCGGAGTATCCGCGGGGAGCATCCGGAAGCCGGCCGCGGAGAGCATCGGCTCGATTTGTTCGGCCTGCTGTTCGGGGGTCGGCGACGGCGGCGATTTTATCGAACCGCATCCGAGGAGCGCGGTCGTGAACGCGGCAACCATGGAGATGAGGAGAAGCGAAACGGTCGGGCGTTGCGGCATCAGAGGGGTTTCCACTTTTTAGGGGTCATTTTTTCACCGTTTGATTTTCAAAAATCGATCGAAGCGCAGAAAAAAAGGGCGGCCGTCGCGGGCCGCCCGGTCGATCGTCGATCAGGGGACCGAGTTGACTGGGTTGCCGGCGCCGTCGAACAAGGTTAGTGCGCCGGCGCCGTCGGAGTTGAGCGTCAATGAGGCGCGGGTCTTGCCGTCGGTGCCAACCAGTGCGAGGCCGGGGCGTCCGTCGGGCGTCAGATCCATTCCGATGCGTCCGCGTTTCTCGTCGCCGAGGCGCAGCGTGGGAGTGCCATCGGCGGCGACGATGATCGAGGCGCGCGGATTGCCGGATTTGTCCATCAGGCCCATCCCGGACTGGCCGTCAGGGGCGACGCCGAGGGTGGCTTGGGGCTTCGCGTCGGCGTCGAAGAGAACTACGCGGGCGACGCTTTGGGTGAGGCCGACTTCGACGCGCGGCTTGCCGTCGTGGCCGTAAATGCCGAGCGCGGGGGCGCCGTCGGAGGCGACGCCGAGGCCGGCGCGCAGAGTGCCGGTGCCGTCGAAGACCGCGATTTGTGCGACGCCTTTGCTGGTGACGTTGAACTCGCCGCGGGTCTTGCCGTGGCTGTCAACCAGCATGAACTTCTGCGCGGTGAGCATCCGCGGCGCGTTGGCGGCGTCAACGGTGCGCGCGGCGAAGATATGGCCTGATACGGCGCCTCCAATCAAAGCGGCGGCGAGAGTCAGGGTCACAAACCCGATTCGCTCTTTGGTGGTCATGGTCGCGGTCTCCTTTCGAGGTGCCGATGTTAGGCAATTTTCGGGGTGAAGATTAGCAGTTGGATGCGTAAAGGAAAAATGCGGAGAAGAACTTAATCGTACGTGAAACCCCTCCTGGGTTTCACACTTCCCTGGGCAGGGCTAAGCCCTGCACCTTAGTGAGGAAGAAATACTAATCGCAAAATGGCGCGGACGCCCTTTTGCTCTGAGGTGCTTTTAGGAGCCGGTGCCGGTTAGGTTTACCTGGTGGGGGCTGGTTGGGTCCTGGGGGATGGTTACGGTTAGCGTCGCGCTCTCGGTGGTGGTTGTGGTGGGTTTGAATTGTACTCCTATCGTGCATGTGGCGTTGCCGGACAAGGATGGGCCGCAGGTGCCGCCGGTGATTGTGAAGTCGGGGGCGTTGGAGCCGCCGAGGGAGCTTCCGACAGAAAGAGTGAAAGGCGAGTAGTTGGTTATCGTCGCTTTCAACGTCTTCGCGGATGTTTGCGAAACTGTGCCGTACGAGAGAGTCGCGGGAGTCACGGTATCGGGAATCGTCGGACCGGTGCTGAGGGTAACGTTGTAAGGACTAACTGGGTCAGGACTGTCGGATATTGTCAACATCGCTGATTCCGATCCGAGCGCGCCCGGTGTGAAGGTGACGTCGATGCTGCATGCGGTTTTGGCGGCGAGAGTCGCCATGCAGGTGCCGCCTGAGATCGAGAAATCCGCCGGGTTATTGCCGCTGAAACTTTCGCTCAGACTTACCGGCTGGGTCTGATGGTTGGTCACGCTGAAGGCGGCAATTCCCTTCAGCCCGAATCTCACGCTCTTGAACACCAGGCTGGTCTTCGAGAGGGACAAACCGGCGATGCCGGTGCCGGTGAGGGTCGAATGCTGCGGGCTGGTGGTGGCGTTGTCGGAGAGCATCAGCGATGCCGGGTGCGAACCGATCGCATCAGGGGTGAATGAGACCCCAAGCGTGCAGGAGCCCAAGGGTGGGACGGTTACGGGAATGGGACCGCATGTCCCGGTGCCGCTGGGCGCATACTCGGAGTCAGATGGCGTCGCGCTCGAGATGATCAGGGGATTGGTCCGGCCGGTGTTATGCACCGTCAGATTCTTCGTCAGCGTCTGCCCGACGGCGACGTTGCCGAACGCGAGCGACGCGGTCACCGACATTGAGGTAGTCGGCGTGGCGGTCGGCGTTGCGGTTTCGGTTGCAGTGGCAGTCGTAGTGGGTGTGGCAGTCGCTGTGGCGGTCGCGGTTTCGCTCGCAGTCGCCGTCGCAGTGGCTGTCGGCGTGGCCGTCGCGGTCTGAGTAGCTGTAGCGGTTGCCGTTGGCGTCGCAGTGGCAGTGTCAGTTGCCGTTGCGGTCGCGGTATCGGTCGCTGTTGCCGTTGCAGTGGCGGTCGGAGTGTCCGTCGCAGTTGCGGTTGCGGTATCGGTTGCAGTGGCGGTTGCAGTATCCGTCGCGGTGGCAGTAGCGGTCGCAGTTGCGGTAGGCGTTGCCGTTGCGGTTGCGGTATCAGTCGCCGTGGCCGTGGCGGTCGCGGTATCCGTCGCGGTCGATGTTGTCGTGGCGGTTGCAGTTGGGGTCGCAGTAGAAGTTGCTGTAGCCGTCGCAGTATCGGTGGCAGTCGCCGTTGGCGTCGCAGTGGCAGTTGAAGTCGCGGTCTGAGTTACCGTGGCCGTCGCAGTCGCGGTTGCAGTGGCCGTTGGTGTTGCAGTCGCCGTGGCCGTCGCAGTCGGAGTCGGCGATGGGGTCGGAATGGCGTAATGGATTGTTCCATTTGCGGGGCTGCCAGACAGAGTGGTCGCGTAGAGGGTATTGAATAGCACTGAAGCGGTATTGCTGCCGGCATTTGCGACGACTATGTCGGGCTTGCCGTCGCCGTTGACGTCCGCCACCGACACTGTGTCTGGGAGGCCGCCCACTGCGAAAGTCTGCTGGGCGGCGAAGCTAGGCGTAGTGGCGCCCGGAGCAGTGGTGTTGAGCAACACCGAGGCCGTGCTGCTGTAGTAGTTCGCCACGATCAGGTCGGGCTTACCGTCGCCGTTGACATCGGCCGCCGTCACAGACTGCGGCGCTGCGCCCGTAGCAAAGGTCTGCTGGGTGGCGAAGCTGGGGGTGGCTGCACCTGGCGCTGTGGTGTTGAGCAGCACCGAGACTGTGTTGCCGTTGCCTTGGTAACCAAAATTCGCCACGATCAGGTCGGGCTTGCCGTCACCGTTGATATCGGCCGCCGTCACCGATTCCGGAACTCTGCCCGTAGAAAAGGTCTGCTGGGTGGCGAAGCTAGGCGTGGTGGCGCCCGGGGCGGTGGTGTTGAGCAGTACCGAGACCGTGTAGCCGCCGGCATTCGCGACGATCAGGTCGGGCTTGCCGTCGCCGTTGACGTCGGCCGCCGTCACAGAGTACGGGCCAGCTGCCGGCAGTGAAGGTCTGCTGGGAGGCGAAGCTGGGCGTGGTGGCGCCGGGAGCGGTGGTGTTGAGCAGCACCGAGACCGTGTTGCCGAATTCGCCATTGTAGTTAGCGACAATCAGGTCGGGCTTGCCGTCGCCGTTGACGTCCGCCGCCGTCACCGAAGCGGGTTCGGACTGTGTGGCGAAGGTCTGCTGGGTGGCGAAGCTGGGGGAAGCGGCGCCCGGAGCGGTGGTGTTGAGCAGCACCGAGACCGTGTTGCCGTTGAAATTCGCCACGATCAGGTCGGGCTTGCCGTCGCCGTTGACGTCCGCCGCCGTCACCGCGTTCGGGCCGCTGCCCGTGGCGAAAGTCTGCTGGGCGGCGAAGCTGGGGGCGGAGGCGCCCGGCGCAGTAGTGTTGAGCAGCACCGATACCGTGTTGCCGCCTCCATTCGCCACGATCAGGTCGGGCTTGCCGTCACCATTGACGTCGCCGCCGTCACCGAGGACGGCGAGCTGCCCGTAGCGAAAGTCTGCTGGGTGGCGAAGCTACTGCCGTCAAATGTGGTCGTTGGAGCGGGCGTGGTGTTGAGCAGCACCGAGACGGTGCCGACGCCCCCATTCGCCACGATCAGGTCGGGCTTGCCGTCGCCGTTGACGTCGGCCGCCGCCATTGCCGAGGGGCCGTTGCCCGCGGCGAAGGTCTGCTGAGGTGCGAAGCTGGGCGTGGTCGCGCCCGGGGCGGTGGTGTTGAGCAGCACCGAGACCGTGCTACCACTCCCATTCGCGACGATCAGGTCGGGCTTGCCGTCGCCGTTGACGTCGGCCGCCGTCACCGAGTTCGGGTGGCTACCCATGGCAAGGTCTGCTGGGCGGCGAAGCTGGGCGTGGTCGCGCCCGGCGCGGTGGTGTTGAGCAGCACCGAGATCGTGCCATCGCCGAAATTCGCGACGATCAGGTCGGGCTTGCCGTCGCCGTTGAGGTCGGCCGCCGTCACTGACGTCGGAGAGTCGCCCACAGCGAAGGCCTGTCTGGTGGCGAAGCTGGCCGTGCTCGCTCCGGCCGCCGTGGTGTTGAGCAGAACCGAAACCGTGCCGGGACTGTTGCTATTCGTCACGATCAGGTCGGGCTTGCCGTCGCCGTTGAGGTCGGCCACCGCCACCGAGGACAGGAAGAGGCCCGTCGAAAAGGTCTGCTGGGTGGCAAAGCTGGGCGTGGTGGCGCCCGGCGCGGTGGTGTTGAGCAGCACCGAGACGGTGTTGCTACCGTCATTAGCTACGATCAGGTCGGGCTTGCCGTCGCCGTTGACGTCTGCTGCCGTCACCGAAAACGGAAAGCTACCTGTGGCAAAGGTCTGCTGGGTGGCGAAGCTGGGCACGGTGGCGCCCGGCGCGGTGGTGTTGAGCAGCACCGATACGGTGTTAGCGTTGTAGTTCGCGACGATCAGGTCGGGCTTGCCGTCGCCATTGACGTCCGCCGCCGTCACCGAGTAGGGGCCGCTGCCCATGACGAAAGTCTGCTGGGTGGCGAAGCTGGGGGTGATCGCGCCCGGGGCGGTGGTGTTAAGCATCACCGATACCGTGGCGTCATTTTCATTCGCGACGATCAGGTCGGGCTTGCCGTCGCCGTTGACGTCCGCCGCCGTCACCGATTGTGGCTGGGTACCCACGACGAAAGTCTGCTGGGTGGCCAAGCTGGGCGTGAAGCTCCTCGGCGCGCCGCCGCCGCCCAGTAACAGCATCTGGAAAGTCTTGTCAGGAGGATTGCTGAGGCTGCCGGCGACGGTCACCGGAATCGTCGAGCTGGTGGTGCCGGCCGGAATCAGAAGCGAGCCCATCGCCGCCGTGTAGTCCGTCCCTGCGATCGCCGAGCCGTTCTCGGTCTGGTACTGAACAAAGGCGTCGTAGCTGGTGTCGCCGCTGCGGGTGATTGGGAAATTTAGTGTGGTTGATGAGCTGCTGGTAACAGTAGCGCTGCCGTTCGAGATGCTAATCGAAGTGGAATCGCCCCATACCGAAAGCGCAATCCCCACTGCGAGCAACACCATCGTTGCTGTCAGGCTCCTATGTTTCACGGAATGCCCCCTCGACTAGTTGAGCATTGCCCGCTTCGCGGCGTGCCAGAAGCGACCCGAGGCAGAAACTAGTCGCACGAATTGGGGCCTTAGCTACTTGTGCAGCAAGCTTAAGTCAAATCACGTGTGGAAGGATAAAATAACCTGTGGTTACCAAATTTAGCTAAAGGTATTCGCAGGGTATTCGCGATTAGACAGGTGAGTCTAACGCGCTCACGATAAGCCGAGCGCCGCTCAGTCATAGGTCTAGCAGAACCCCTACGAAGCGGGTTCCTCTTTTAGGAGCCGGTACCTGTGAGGTTTACCTGGCGGGGGCTGGTTGGGTCCTGGGGGATGGTTACGGTTAGCGTCGCGCTCTCGGAGGTGGTTGTGGTGGGTTTGAATTTTACTCCTATCGTGCATGACGCGTTGCCGGACGAGGATGCGCCGCAAGTGCCTCCGGTGATTGTGAAGTCGGGGGCATTGGGGCCGCTTATAGAGCTGCCGATCGAGATCGTGAATGGTGACTTGTTGATTATCGTGGTTTTGAGCGTCTTGGACGACGTCGTGGATACGGTGCCGTAGGACAGGGTCAGCGGGGCGATGGTTTCTGGGATTGTCGGGCCGGTGCTTAGTCCGATCGCGTAGGGGCTGAGTGGGTCGGGACTGTCGAACAGGCTCATCGTTGCCGATTCGGTTCCGAGGACGCCGGGCGTGAAGCTCACGGTGATTGTGCAGGTGGCGGCGGCCGCGAGAGTTGCGGTGCAGGTGCCGCCGCTTCTCGAGAAATCAGTTGGGTTGGGTCCGCTGAAGCTTTCGCTCAGAGTCACCGACTGAGTTTGATGATTGGTTACGTAGAAGGATTTCAGCGATTTGGCGCCGAAGGTCACGCTGCCGTAGGTCAACTGGGTGCTGGTAGTGGATAGGCCGGCGATGCCGGTGCCGGTGAGCGTGACGTGTTGCGGGCTGGTGGTCGTATTGTCGGTCAAGGTCAGGGTTGCGTTGTGCGCGCCGATTGCGCTCGGGGCAAAACTAATTCCGAGCGTGCAGTTGGTCTTGGGCGCGACGGTGATGGGGATGGGACCGCATGTGCCGGTGCCTGCCAGGGCATACTCGGGGTTGGATGGGGTGGCGCTCGAGATGATCAGCGCATTGGTTGCTCCAGTGTTGGTAATCGTCAGATTCTTGGTGAGGGACTGGCCTACTGCGACTTTTCCGAACGCTGACGAAGCCGTCACGGAGATTGTGGTGATCGGGGTCGCGGTCGCAGTTGGGGTTGAGGTTGCAGTGTTGGTCGCGGTCTGGGTTGCGGTTGAGGTTGCGGTCGCGGTTGCGGTCGCGGTCTGAGTTGCGGAGGCCGTCGAAGTGGGAGTTGAGGTCGCGGTCGCAGTTGCAGTCGGGGTTGAGGTTGCGGTCGCAGTTGCAGTCGATGTGGCGGTCTGAGTTGCGGTGGCGGTTGCAGTTGAGGTTGGGGTCGCAGTCGAAGTCGAAGTTGCGGTGACTGTTGCAGTTGGGGTGGCCGTCGCCGTCTTAGTAACGGTTGCCGTCGCTGTCAGAGTCGCGGTGGCGGTCGCCGTCGCGGTTGTGGTGGCCGTCGCGGTCGTAGTCGGTGTTGCGGTTGTAGTCGGTGTTGCGGTGGCGGTCGCCGTGGGAGTTGCCGTCGCGGTAGCCGTTGCAGTTGGAGTTGCGGTTATGGTTGCTACGGTCGTCGCGGTTGCGGTGGCTGTCGCAGTCCTGGTTGGGGTTCGGGTCGCAGTATGCGTCGCGGTCGGAGTTGCGGATGGAGTGGGCGACGCGGTCACGATGCAACTGTTGGCGAGGTTGGAGAACTCCTTCTGGACGGTGTAGGTCTGACCGTCGCCGCCGACGATGCTCCCTTGCTGTGCGTTGCAGATGTCGCCGATTTCGCCGTTCCTGCTGTCGTACCATGCCAGCGGCGGCGCATAGACAGTCGCCAGCCCGACTTCGCAGTCGGTGATCGTCTCGGTCATCTCGTGCGACGCGACCGAGGTTTGGTTGCCGAAGACGCTGCTGCCGCCGCATCCGGTGTAGCATCCGGAGCCGGCCTGCATGTCGGGATGAACCCCGTAGTAGATTTCGCCGACCGGGCTGCCGGCGTCGATGGTGCCGTGATAGGCGCAGAATCCACCCGAGACGCATGAACTGGTTCCACCCTGGGTAATGGTCAAGCCGTGGGGAAAGAAGATCGCGTAGTAGGTGTTGTTGTTGCCGGCGGCGTCGCTGGTGGGAGCGGGGAGATGGCCGGCGATGATCTGGTTAACCAGCTCGGTCTGGATGGCGGTGTCGTCGATCGGATTGGAGGTGTCCGAGGGCGTGATTGCGTATCGCGCCACAAAAGAGCCGCGGCCGATGGTCTGATTGGTGCCGGGGTTGCCGCCGGCGTCGGTGATGTCGGTGTTGTATTCGGTCATCCAATCGACGTAGGCGCTGTTGAGGACCTCCTGGTAAAAGGTCGCGACGCTGGGGGTTGTGGTGTTGTAGACCTGTGAGAGGAATTGGCCGTTGCCAGAGCCGGCGGCGCCGGTGCCCCATAGCACCTCGACGACTTGCAGGTTGGAGACGACGCGGCCGCCGTAATAGGTAAGATGAGCGCCGGTCGGCGCGGCTGCATTGCGGAGTGCGGTCGTGCGCGGCGGCAGAGCGTTGGGACCGCCGACGAGGTACGGATTGGTGTTGGCCGACCACGCGGGGGCAAAGAGCGTCAGTATCGCCACTGCCAGCAGGAGCATCGCGGTGAGCCACGTCAACAATTGAACGGCCCTTTTGGCAGGCTGCGATTGGTTCACGCTTGAGTTTTCCCCGGCGACTCCGCGTTCTACGAGTTCAGGTTAATTATCGGATTGGAGGGCGCGTGTATAGGTCCTACTTTGTGTAGGAGAACGATACCGAAACAACCTCTCCCCTGGCCCCTCCGAGGGCTGCGGGCACGGCGGCCCGCCACCGGGGAGCGAGCGAAGGCGGCTCCGGTTTCTGGATCGCGGAGCGGTCGTTTTGTTGATGCGGGCATCGCGGTGGATGCGGAGAACCTAACTGTGGTGTTTCAATAGGTTGTCCTTCCGGGAGGACGCTGGGAAGGTGAAAGGTGCGAACTCAACACCGACTCAGGAGGTCACTCCCGGATGGACATTCATCAGAATGCGCGTACCACACCGCTTAGTCGAGCCGCACTGGTCAGGCGGGTGAATGGTGGAGAATCGCCGAAGACCGTCGCAGCGGGCGTGGGTGTGAGTGACAAGACCGTGCGCAAGTGGGCTAGGCGTTTTGCCCGCGAAGGTCCGGCCGGACTGGCCGACCGCAGCTCGCGTCCTCACCGGCTGCGTCGCCCGACGGCGCCAGCATTGGTCGAGCAGGCGATCGCGCTGCGCCGCCAGCGCCTCCTGATGAAGCATATCGCCGCACAACTCGAGCTCAGCCTCGCCACCGTAAGCCGCCTGCTCAAGCGGGCCGGATTGTCCCGGCTGAGCGCGTTGGACCCGCCGCCGCCCATCGTTCGCTACGAGTACGCCGCGCCTGGTGACCTGCTCCATCTCGACACCAAGAAGCTCGGCCGCTTCCACCGCGTCGGCTCGCGCATTACAGGCACTCATCAAAAACGCAGCCTCGGCGCCGGCTTCGAGGTCGCCCACGTTTGTATCGACGACCATTCGCGCCTGGCCTACGCCGAAGTCCTGCCCAACGAGCGCAAGGAGACCACCACTGCCTTCCTGTCGCGCGCCCTCGATCACTTCCAGGGGTTGGGCATCGCGGTCGCTCGCATCATGACTGATAACGGCTCCGCCTACCGTTCTTCCCTTATTGCCGCCCTGTGCCGCAGCCGCAGGATGCGGCACATCTTTACCCGTCCCTACACCCCACGCACCAACGGCAAGGCCGAACGCTTTATCCAGACCGCCCTGCGCGAATGGGCCTACGCCCGCGCTTACGATCACTCCGAGCAGCGGACAGACGCTCTGCTCCCCTGGCTCCATTCCTACAACCATCATCGCCCTCATCGCGGCATCGGCGGCCGCTCTCCTATCTCGCGCCTTCCCGCGGACAACCTGTTGCAACCCGACACCTAACCCCTAACCCCTTTCCTCAGGGAAGGGGACAATCGCGCGGATTTTAAACGTACATTCAGGTGGGTTTTGCGATGCGGGTTTTGGGGGAGTCTTGTTCGAGTTGGGGTGTTGTAAAAATTGCGGATTTCTTTGGTCACTGGTGTTTTTTGGTTGTCGGGGTTGGGTTTTTAAAAGACTTTTTTGGGGCGGGGGGTTGGCATCTTTGATGCTTTTTCTATGGCTTGGAGGTGATGACAATGAATTTCAATCGTAAACTAATAACCGGCTTGTTCGGACTCGCGTTGATTGCGGCTCCGATCAGTGCCGCTGCTAAAGATGATAGCGGCACCAACAATTCGCATCAGCAGCAGGCTCAACCCGCGCATTCGAATGAATCGCATGGCGAGGCGCGTCATCAGGAGGCGAGTCATAATGAGGCCCGCGCACCACAGCGTGAGGCTCAGCCTCAACGCGCGGCTCGCGACACTCAGCCTCAGCGTGCGGCGCGCGACCAGGGCCGTGAACAGCATCAGGCTGCTCGCGTCGAGACTCGGCCGACAGAGAATCGCAACGTAGTGCGCGAACAGAGCAACCAGCGCGTCGGCAGCAATGAGTACCGTGGTCAGAATGAAGCCGGCCGCGAATACAATGGCGGTGAGAATCGTGGCGCGCGGGAAGATCGGCATGACGGCGGCGACCACGGCGGTCATTGGATCTACGGCGACCGCGGGCGTGACTACGACCGGGCCTATGACCCTGATTACGATCGCGAGTACGCCAGTGGTTGGGTGATGCCTGAGGGTTACAACGGCGGCGCGTGCGCATGGGCGCGGCATCTGCGGAACGTGTATCGCCACGATCAATACACTGGGCATCCGGCGGCGGCGGAGTCCTTGATATGGCAGATGCGTCGTGCGGAGCGGGCGTGTGGCGGAGGAGTGCCTTATGGGTATAATACGTACCGGTATCCGTACTAGGAACTGAGAACATACTATGAGCGATCGCGCGCCCCGTCGATTCGGCGGGGCGCGCGTGTTTTTTTCTCTGTCATCCTGACAAACTTCATGGAATCATAAACCCTCACTGCCCGTGAGGCTTGGTGCCAATTCGCAGGGTCGCCAATCGCCTTGGGGTAATGCCGGGGGTAACCTGTACGATTGCTATCATCATCAAATATCTTCACAGAACCTCTACCGAATATCGCTTCTGCGGCTTCGCACCATTCGCCGTCAGCTTCACCGTGATTGGTGACACCAGCGGTACTTTGCCGTATGTAGCGCCCGACTTTCGGGCCTCTAGCGCAGTGGTCGGGGTCGAGCCTGCACTCGTCAAGTAGCGGCAGCAATTGCGCCTGTAGAGTCCGCGAGGATACGTCCCAGTATGGCGACGGACTCGCCTTGTCTAAACGCGCCCCGAATAGGCGGAGTACGGGGACGCTTATAGAAATAGGGGTTCCCGCTACGGGTGGCGCATCTTAGCGATTCTGATCCATGTGCTGGCGGACATGCTTGGCTGTTGGATTCGATGGGTGGATGACGCCTGACCCGTCCTGAAAGGCAACTAATTTGAAGTGTGATCGAGTTGCCATGCGCCAAGTCTACGTACTCGAAAGGCTCGTCCAGTGGTGCCAACTGTACGTTACTCATGATCAGCGTCAGCCTCTCATTGTCCTCTAGTTCAACCTGTTGCTGCGTGCCTTGTATCTCTTGAGTAGCCTCTCAAACGAAATGATCTCCCAGTCATCGGCTACTAGGTCACGATACTTAGGACACCAGCGGCGCTCAGCGCCTGTCCGGAACGTCACCATCTGCATCGCTCCTTAATCTGAACCGCTACGCCTGTAGGCCGACGCATCAAGCAACCGGGTTGAGTAGCCAATTGGGTTAGGGCATTCATTACTAGCATTGATCTACCTAAGTATAGGATTGCTTAAGGCTAACACAATTTGTTGGATTCCTTCAACACATAGTTGGCACTTGAAAAATGTTTGGTCGGCTTGTCAACAACATAATTGATCGCGCATTTAATTGAATTAATTGAAAATGGGTGAGTGGATTTACTTAACTGGGTGGGTATTGCGCTGAGTTACGCATCAATTTTCTTACTACTCGCCCATTGTGAATTAACTTCGATCCCGGCTTCGACGTTCTCCCTCATGCTGCTAATCCGCTGAACACTTTATTGGAGAGCGTGTCTGCTGCCCAGCTAGGTGTAAAGATAATAGTCTGGATTCCGTAGTTAGCGAATAGCATCCTAGTTCTATCTTTGACATACGCTGCGAGAACTACGCCTCGAATAGGCTTGCCCTGATACTGCTTGTAGTCAGTGCTAGTAGGATACTGATCAAGATAGTCCATAATTTCGCCGTAGGCCGTACCAGTCGCTACTATCTTAGATTCAACCAGCAACACTTCGGTGCCGGTATAGACCCTAGCATCACACCAGCTATTCCATACACCGAATGCTCGCTGCTGCGCTGGCGTGAGAGGCTTACCGTTGTACTGTAGGATCTCAGCGCCGACATTTACATGAGTTCTCCAACTCACACCCTTTCCGAGGGAAATTAGCCACTCCATCAAGAGTTGCGTCTCTCTTTGCTGGTTCGCGTTAGTACGAATTGCCATTGCGGGGCCGTACCATAGCACAACTCTTTGTGCTTTGCTATTGACTCGCAGTCGAATTACCGGTCCCCCTTTAAGTCAAGCAATGATCCGCAACTGGCCATAGCCAGTTGTGCGTGAGCGGATCATTGCTGACCCCACATAGCACAACGGCAAAAGCCATTGCGGACGTTGCGATCTCAAACCAGCGAGGAAAAGCAATGGCTCTATCATGTAAGAACAACTAAGACTCCCGCTCAGGCAGTTGCCGCCTGGACTGCGGCATACAGCGTTCAGGTGCTAAGTGGTCGGCAGGTGTTCCTATCACCCAAGCGTGACCCATTCGCTAGCGCGGCAGCTAGTGTCTGTAACTGGGTAGCTGCTGTTAGCTCAGCACACGCTCAGGCCAATTTCGTTAAGGGTCTCCAGAACGTAGATATTAACGCGTTCACAGCCACAGTTAACGGAAGTGGTCAGCAGAAGTATGTAGCTGCGGCCACGACTAAGACTGCCAAGATAACTGCATTCCAGAATGCGTTTCTGCCCCAGTTGGACAACATTGTAAACAACCTGAACCGCACTAACCCTCGTGCCCCTAGAGGTTCAGCGCAGAACATTACACGTCTAACCTCGTACTTGCAGGCTGTTAGCGCCCTGCGCGGAACGCTGTAAGGGGGTGATGTAAAGTGACGCATCTAGAACTTTATAGTTCAAGCATTAACAGCGGCACAGCACTCCTCCAAGTCAATGCTGTGCCGTCTAACATCTACCCTCTAACCAACAACGGGTTCCTAGTGCAGAACCTGCACGCTATCTCTAGCGTGACGTGCATTGCCTCAGGTGGAATCAGAGGCCAGTTGCAGTCAGCTAGCCTTAGAGTGCAACCGTTTATCGACATTGTACCGGTGAATCGAAGCGTAGGCGCAGACTCGCCAGTCAGGTTCACCGACTTCGCACCCGCACCATTACAGGTCAGATCGAACGAAGAGCTAGATTTCTTCGCTGCTCAGAACTCAGGTGGTGGTGTCTATTTCAATGCAATAGTCATGTTCACGGATGGGCCTATACGCCTGCTTCCAGCACGAGCATGCTCACGGTACATGCGACAGCCACTGCAACTGTGACCGCTCACGCTTGGACCTCAGTTACGTTTGCGCTGGATACGAGCTTGACCCGGGCACGTATTCGATCATCGGTATGCGAGCCTATTCAGCTACGGGTATCGCTGCCCGTTGCATACCCAATAGCGGATCACAAACGTATAGACCTGGAGTGCCGATGGTTCAGAGCTACGACACTACAGACTGGGACTATGCCCGTGCAGGTGCTGGGGGCCAGCTAATTACCTTTGCGACTACGGCGCTGCCACAGTTCGAGCTATATTGCTCTAGCGCAGACTCAGCAGAGGAATTGTGGCTAGACCTAGTGCAGGTGAGTTCTAGCGTAACGGGCTAACATGGGAGTCCGTACGTGTAGGGAATTGCTCGCTCTCGAATATGGGAGCGAGCTACAGACTCGCATCCAAGAGTCTTATGTAACTATCGGCACTACTACGACTCAGTTAGTCAGTGGCAATGGCGCTCGTATCTGGTTGAGCGTATCCAACCTAGACTCAGCGCAAATCTACTTCTCTACGCTACAATCGGTTCAGTACGGTCAGGGGATAATCCTGCTTAGTGGGGCTAGTCTGACTTATCACTGGAAACATGACGGCGACCTACCTATCGTGGCGCTCTATGCCGCTGGCACTAGTCCGGACGTTCACGTGTATGTAGTAGAGCAAATCCTCATAGGCTAGGTGTTAGGTGTCAGACCCATCCGGTCGCTACCCTATCGGCGTACTGACACGCCCCGCGCCTGACTGGTTTGATGATAAGCTGGGCTGCGGTGGCTACACGATGCAGAACAGCAACTCAAGCGGCTGGGTCAACTATGTAGCTGTGTCGCTCTACAATAACGCTAATGACGGTAGCATGCTTAAGGTCTATGGCATCGCGGCAGGTACCTCGATTGGCACTACCTCATCGGTGTTTAGCATCTACGGCACACTTGGGACATTTGTTGAGAACTGCTCCTCAATTCGCCCTGACGTTGCACCACCATTCGGTCAGATCTATCAGGCGACAACCGTAGAACTTACAGTCGGAGATCCTAACCCGTACATCTATCCACCACTGCTAGGTCTGATAGGGCTAGGGTTTGGAGGCTCTAACCTGCTGTCTCCGTTCCCGCTGTTTATTGTTCCAGTAGGCTATTCACTGATTGTGGTGAATAACTTTAGCGCAGACCAAATCGGCGCTTCCTTCTGGTATCAGGTAACACACGTTTAATGAGTGGCCCTTACGTTGATATCCCGCTGCCGCCAGTGCTCGGTCCCATGCCGACGCCGCCGACTGCGCTCGCTGCGCCGGGCGTGGCGTGGGTCAGGCAATGGATCTGGAATCCAGATAAGGCGCAATGGACCTATAGCGCGACAGCTTCTTATAGCTGGGACATGTACCCGCTTGGCTACTATCACTCGCCAATCGACTGGGACGGTCTGCCACAAGTCACCGTAGTTGAGGCGCGCACCTATCCCGATGGTACAGTTGCGCCTAATGTCTTGTATGACCCCTCTACTACAAGTTGGATTCGCACCTCCGGCCTAGGCGAACCGCTCCCGCCACCGCCATCAGTCGCGCAACTGCCACCGCCTCCAGTACCGCAATGTGCCGCTGGTGAGATTTGGGTGCCGTGGTTCACCTGGACCGATGATCAAGGTAACTCTGGATGGCCTCCGCTCTGGATTGATGAGTCGCTGCCGCCACCGTCCGGCGTATGTATTCCGATCTCAATCCTGATTCCATCGGGCTTAAAACCACCGCCTCCACCTCCTCCACCTCCACCACCACCACCTCCGCCTCCTCCACCGCCGCCGCCACCACCTCCGCCACCACCTGTGCCAGTACCGTGTCAGCCTAATAGCAACCCGACCGATGAACTGGGACAGGGCTTAAACTGCATCACTGAGAACCTTCTATATCTCCAGTGGCAGCTTAGTCAGTTACAACTCAGCACTACTGGTCAGCCTAGTAATCCCGATCCCGTGACGTGTCAGCAGCTTAGCGGGTTGCTTAACGCGACTAACGCATGGCTCTATCAAATCAATTTAGCCATTAAGAACGTCGGCAACGGTGGCGGGACGCCGATTGATCTGACACCTATAGTTACTGCACTTACACTTATAGCTACTTCGAGTGCAACCGATCTCGTGCCGCTGATTGCGGCGATCACTGGCGGGACTCCGCCGGTTAATCCTACGCCACCCGCTGCGCCTACATACGTCCAGCCGTCTACACCTATGATTGCAGATGCGCTTAAAGACCTAGAGACGACTATCGAAGCGCTCCCATTCTCTAACCCACAGGTGCCATAGTGGTAGCCATCCTGTTAGCAATCTGGGAGTTTTTGGTCGCATTAGGACCATTCCTAACCGCGATAGGCGGAGTCCTAGTCTCAATCGCTACGGCGATATGGGAGATCGCAAAGATATATGCAGCGGTGTTGCTGCTGGTCGGGGCGTTTGAAATACTATTTGACCCTCGCGGTAAACAGCGGGTCGGTAATTTCTTGGCTAACGTAGTCGGCGGCGCGCTGGCCGTCGCGACACCAGTATTAACCGCTCTGACACCTAGCTTGCAGGGTATAGTCTCAGCTTTTGCAACTGCTTTTCAAACTACTGGCCCTGGACTGGCCGACGCTGTAGCGGAGCCGATAGGTCAGTTCGCGGCTAGTAACTTTAACAGCACCATTGCAGCGATGGGCGGAGTTGCCGAAAGCACAGCCGATAACGCTGTTACTCAAGCAGCGACAGCGATCAAAGATGCATTCTCGAAGGGACTCAGCGCTACAGCAGTAGCAGCTAGTTTCGAGTCACTGTTTCCAGAGCGGTTGAATACCTTGAACGGTGTCGCACCCCTACTAGGTCAGATGGCAGGCTTTGCTGACGTGTCAGCGGCCATACGTGAGCCGTTATATCGTGCAGCGTTCGGTAAGAGCGCTGAGTATAAATTCAATAGTCAGTTTCAACCTAATTTACCCGGTATAGATCGAGCGACCGAGTGGCTATCACGGCGGATAATCGGTCCGGCAGAGTTTGACACGCTGTTTGCGCCGACCGGCCTCAAGGGCGTTTACGAACCAAACCTGACACAGGCAGCGTACCGACCTTTGAATCCTCGGACACTGGCAAACCTGTACGTAGATATTCCTTTCCCACGTACACAAGTACAGGAGCTATTACAAGATTACGGCGTATCTGACCTGCACATACCGATTCTCTTAGACGCATACGAATACAACTCAGTAAAGAACCTGAGACAAGGCTATGTGTCGAGCATCATACGCAGTGCCGAGCTAGGCAGCATCACCGAAGAGGAACTGAAATCAGACCTGACAGGCCTAGGGTTCAGCGACACGGCAGTTAATTTAGTACTATTAACCGTAGCGCAGAAGAGATTGGACGCCATACTGACGCTGTATCGAAGAGAGGTCAGCATCCTCTATTCGACAAACCAACTGACAGACGCCAACTATGTAGCCAGTTTAACCGCTGCTGGCTATAACGAACAATTGGCAGACGGATACTACGGCATCGACAGCAGCAAGCTACATGGCAAAGAGTTAGCAGAGTCAGCACGAGAGGCAGCAAAGCTAGAGGCGCAACGTATCAGGCTAGCCGTGAACACTGCCAAGTCTGAATACCTGAACGGTACAATCGACGCTATCGCAATGGCGGCAGCGATAGCTATCAGCGGATTAGACCCGTCACTTCAACCTCTCACGGTAGCATTATTCACAGCAGAGCATGATGCACGTAGGCAATCAGTGTACGGACTCTTACTAAGCAGGGATAAAGCTATCCTCTTGAGAGAGCGGGTCAGTGCCTTAAAGGAACAAGTATCCAAGTCACTTACACCTATCGCATCAGCGCAGACTACCCTAGCCAGTTACGGCATCCCTGCCGTAAACGTGGAAGCACTGATCAGCGAATGGTCAGCACAGATAAAGGGACCAGTGCTAGTGCCGTGATTCGTCCAATTGCTGTTGCAGTGCATAGATAGCGTCAATTATACGATGCGCCTCTAACAGAGCAGCTTCACGCTGAGCAGGGCGGAGGATGCCCTCAACCGCGTCACGTAATTGAATATTAAGGCGCATCATGTGTTCGCTGTAGTCGGATCGTGTCATTGGATAAAGTGAAGGGCGCTGGACGGTGCTTTATGTGCTGGCTGTTGCTGGCAATCGTGGACCATGCCACACCGTGCCTTTGCTAGGCGTGCCGTGAAAGGCTTACCCGCCCGCGCCGTGCTTTCATGTTAGCAAGGAAAAGCCAATGTCGTCAAGCTATCACCTAGTCAGCACGTACTAGTCAGACAGTCGGGCCGCCTAAGTGCTATAGGTGGTACAGGCAAGTGTTATAGGTGCGCCGCGCAAGGTAGAGATCGCGTGAACGGGCGCAAGCAACGGGCGCGGGATCGGGCAAAGGTACAGGGATGGGACAAAGTGAGTGGGTACATTTCCGGACTCCTACAACTAAAAACCCTCTATCTTAGACGGAGGGGCACCTCGATAGGTCCAAGAGTGGACAATAGGAGGTGCCTCCCCGTAAGGATAGGGGTTATTTATTATTAAGAGGAAAGAATACTTAGTATGGGATCCCGTACCCGTATAGGGCAGGTTCCCTATATGTATCTACTAAGTCAACCCAGTATGGGAGTCACTTCCCTCTTAACCCGTACACATTCTACTGTGCTCGGCTTTGCCGCTCGTGTCTTGCAGTCGGTCGTATAGGACTCTGCACCCGTTACGGTCCGTATGGGTATGCACCTCAAGAGGCCTGACCTCCCAACATAACCATACGTCTCGCGCAAACGAGAACACTTAAGACATCCCCATGTGCAGATGAATTGCATTTCGGTCCCGGCGCATTCTCACTCGCCTTGCAGTGCTGGCAGCTACTTGGACTGGGGCTACTAGTATCGTCACTATACACGGTCGTTACCACCACTAAGGGTAACCGCTGATAGCTAGATTTATTCGCCTGTCCCTTCGCTGACATGCACTCCGCACCTCTGCGGTATGACTCGTCAGAGTAACTCCTACTCATCCACCGTTGTGGCCCTTGGGAGCTACTCCCATGCATAACGCGACAAATAATATATCCCGATAGCATATTAACCTGTTGTCGATGCATTTAGCTGGTGCAGAGCGACAATCATTGTTGGCTGGCGTAGTCTTACTATAGTTAACTGGTGATAGTAAGTTAACTACCCAGCACCCCTTTGTAAGTGTGTTTCGATGCAGCGCCCGCATAGTTAGGATTTATTGTACGCCATCGGTGACACGAAGCAAGAGCGGACTTGACAAGATGACTAGGCGAGGAATAAACTTGCATTGTGACGCGATTGCATAGGTCGCGGCGCGACAAAGTGTTTCCTTCGTGGCCCTTGCCCGCGTCGGTCTTGTCCACCGGCGCGGGTACCTATCGAACCAAATCTGGTGCGGGTGACTGAAGATGTTTGAGAGAGAGCTTGGCGGCCGACTCTCGGAGGTTAGGGGTCACCCGTGCCGGTCTTTTACAACCTGACGCCTGTACCGTCGTAGCCGATTCCAGAACGCTGAATGGCATTTAGGGCACACCGGCGGCAGGTACGGTTTGCGGGCTAGCCAGCGGTGATCGCAGCGCATACACCTGTACTCAGGATACGTTTGCGGTTCCTGTGATTCCTTTTCCAACATATATTGCGTCCCTAGCGACCCGGGATTGAGGCTTGAGGTTGGATACGTCGGCGGCGACTCTCGTGGCGCAGGCTCGACCGGGACGCAAAGGCTGGCGAATCCCGCGGCTACAGTTCGTCGATTGGCACCAGTTCGGACCGCGCATTGTCCAGCACGTCCGCGACAGTCGCGAGTATGCTTGCACGATGACCGTTGCAGGAATTGTCGAGCAACGAAACTGCTATCGAAGTCTGTAGCATTCGGCGTTTCGTAGTAGGTTCCGCTTCTGGACGTTCACCGCAGTACTTAGCGATTTGATGTACAATGCGAACTAAAAGAATGGTGTCGTTATCTTCTGCTGTCATGCGGTTTGCGCCTCCAAAGGCTGCACCTGGGCGGTGATCGAGCGGACGTGAGCATCCCATAGTTCTAGCGCCTGTCGTTTCGGTCCGTCGTAGGACGCCTGATTATAAACCAGCGTGATTTTCGAGCCTGCACCCTCTTTGCCGATAGCGTGATTGAGTACACGCGACTGGATTTCACCTAGGACGCCAAGATTGGCGAGGCCAGTCGCGACGGTGCTGCGCAGTCCATGTATCTTGAAATCCTTCACCTCGGCAGCTTTGCAAACTCGCTGATGCAGGTTGCGCAAAGTGTGCGCCTCTTTGCGCCCGCCATCATCAGGGAAAACATACTCGCCACGATGGCCCGCTCGGTGTAGAGCCAGCAAAATCTCTAGCGCCTGCCCGACCAGCGGCACCCGATGCGCTCTGCCGTTCTTGACCCGTTCGGCGGGCAGAATCCAGAGTTTATTCGATAGGTCTAGCTCTGACCATTTCATGCCCCAAACTTCACCACGACGGCAGCCGGTTAGCGCGAGCAATCTATATGCGCTCCGTAACAACAATGGTTCAGAATCTAGTGCCGTCCAAAGTTTGCCTAGCTCGTCATCCGTCGCCGCTCGGCAATGTTCGTTATGCTCGACAGACTTTTCGACAATGGCAGCGGGATTAGTCGTGACTATAAATTTCTTGACGCCAAACCTGAAAACTTCCCTGATGACTGATAGCAGGCGATTCGCACCCGTCGGCGCAGTCTCGCCGTACCGCTCGATCAACGCCAGAATCTCGGCGCTGGAAATATCTTTCGCCTTGCGACCACCCCATGCAGGCAGCAAATGCTTTTCGATTAGCCTCGCCTTGTCCTCAATTCGGCGCTGGCTTTTCGTCTCGGGGTCGCTCAGGTAGCGTTCAACCAATGACCGAAAGGAATCAGCGCCCGCCTCTGCTAGTTGCTTGTCGCGACGTTCCTGAACGGGGTCGCCGTCCAGTGCTATTTTCGACAGCACTACTTGCGCCGCTTTGCGGGCAGCATCAAGCGTCACGCCCGGGTACTCGCCAATCGTGAACCTGATTTGCTTACCGCCGATGCGACGGTGAACGCTCCACGTTTTGACGCCCCGCTCGGTGATGCGCAATTCGAGACCCCTGATCGCGTGGTCGCGAATGGTCAGGCGTTTGTTCGCTGCGGGTTTCGTGTTCTTGCAGATCGCGTCGGTCAGGTTTCGCATCGCGGTGATACCTCGATATTCGGGGTATCAGTGGGGTAACGTTTCGTCAATCCACGAATAGGGTAAGACTTCTCGACATTCTCGCCAAAATGGTCACCGAGCCAGCAATCAGGATTTATACCGATTCGCTCTATTCGCCTTGAATGGTGCATGTTTTAGTAGTGAGGTTGTCTGTATCATAAGGCAGGATTTATCACCTGAACTAATGATGTACGACCAGTACATGATCGCCTTGCTTCGTCATCCTGACAAAGCGAGCAACGCGAGCGGTAGGAAGGATCTCGGACAGCTTCGCGCACGCGAAGCCGGTTCCGGTCTCTGAAAATCGCGCAGCGCTCCTTTCAGCGTAACGAACGATTCAAAGAACCTAACCCCTAACCCCTTCCCGCGCGGGAAGGGGAACCGAAATTTTAAGGCGGAATTGTGGAAGATTTGTGCTTTGAGGGACTTTGGGGGCGTTTGAGGGAGCACCACTTCGGGGTATGCTTCGTTTGACAAGTTGTTAACACGCAACCTGACTACGCCTCCCGTTTAGTCTCCATACAATTGCATAGAGTCGGAAGTCGCGGTCTCAGGTGGGCGAAGGAGGGGCGCGTGCGCCCTGGTTTGCGAACCGGCCTGGCCGTTTTTTTGCTGATTGTTGCGGGCTTGCTCGCGGCTTCCTTGCGCGCGGGAGTCGGCGGGGCGAGTGCGGATCGGGTGCTTGGGCAGATCGATTTCATTAACAACCAGGTGAACTTTGTCGATGCGATTGGGATGAACGCGCCGGTTGGGGTGGCTATAGACAAAGCCAACGGCCATGTGATCGTCGCGGACTCGCAGAATAATCGCGTGATGGGATGGAAGAGCGCGTCGGCGTTTGCGGCGGGCGGCGCGGCGGACCTGGTGATCGGGCAGCCGGATTTCAATTCGTCGGGATGCAATCAGAACGCGGCGGCGCCGAGTGCGATGACGTTGTGCCGGCCGATCGGAGTGGCGTTCGATTTGGCGCATTCGGTGTACGTCGGCGATGCGCAAAATAACCGGGTGCTGGTGTACCCCGATCCGTTCGCGGCGCTCGCCGGTTTTAGCCATCAGGCGAACGACTTCGCGGCGTTTGCGGTGTTCGGGCAATTGGGGAGCTTTGTCACGGCGATCGCAAATGAAGGCGGGATCAACGCCAACAGCCTCGACAGTCCGCAGGGGGTGGCGCTCGATGCGAGTGGGAACCTGTTCGTGGCCGACGGGAACAATAATCGCGCGCTGGTGTTTTTTTCACCGATGCCGATGACGGCGGTCTCGAACGTGCCGGGGAATTTCGGCGACGCGACGGCGGACGTGGCGATTGGGCAGGCGGACCTGGTCAGCGGGGAATGCAACCAGGGTGGGAGCGCGACGCTCACGACTTTGTGTATCGGGGGATTTTTCGGCGTGGGGATTGCGGCCGATGGCGGCGACAATCTGTATATCGGAGACACGCTGAACAACCGCGCGCTCGAATACAACGGGCCGTTCGGTTACGGGCAGGCGAACAACGTCACGGCGGATTTGGTGTTCGAGGGCAATAACCTGGCGCAGCCGTCGGGAGTGGCGGCCGATTCGAATCAGAATTTTTATGTCTCGTCGGAAGCGCATAACCAGGTTTACGAATACACGCAGCCGGTGCCGCTGAATCGGACCGACCTGCTCAACCTTCAGATTGGGCCCGGCGCGCAGAATCCGAATGCGGCGTCGCTGCAATTTCCGATGGGGCTGGCGGTGGACGGGCTCAACAATCTGTACGTCGCGGACCAGGCGAACAACCGGGTGCTGGAGTTCAACGAGTTCGGCGCGCCGGGCAACAAGGTCGCCAACGGCGCGGGCGGACAGATCGATCGGGCGCATAACGGGCCGAACTACGTCGATGCGGTGGGAGAGAATTCGCCGGGCGGAATTGCGATCGACGCGACCTCGCAGCCGCCGCATCGGCATCTGTATGTCGCCGACAGCGTGAATAATCGCGTGCTCGGATGGCGCGACGTGACGGCGTTCGTCGCGGCGCAGCCGGCGGATATCGTGCTCGGGCAGCCCGACCTGTTCTCGAGCAAGTGCAACAACGGCGCGGCGGCGGATGACGTCGGCGGACTCGGGGCGGACAGCCTGTGCGGTCCGGCGCGGATGGCGGTCGATCAAAAAGGAAATCTGTACGTCGCGGATTCGGGCAACAACCGGGTGCTGGTGTACAACACGCCGTTCGACGCGTCGAGCGGGGAGCCGGGCGCGGGCGACGCGACGGCGGATTTTGTTTACGGGCAAGGCGGCGGGTTCACGACGCGGAGCTGCAATCCGAGCGGCGCGAATGCGACGACGTTGTGCAATCCGTCGGCGGTGGCGATCGACGGCGCCGGCAACATCTATATTGCGGACGCGGGGAACAGTCGCGTGCTGGAGTTCGCGAAGGCGGGAAATCCGCCGAGCGCGTCGGATGCGATTGCGAGTCGTGCGTACGGGCAGGGCGGCGTGTCCGATTTTTCGGACACGCAATGCGCCGACGGCGTTGCTGGCGATCCGTCGGCGAGCAATCACGCGATGTGCATTCCGGGCGGCGTGGCGATCGATGCGTCGGGGGATCTGTTTGTTGCCGATACCGGCAACAACCGCGTAATCGAAATCGACGCGCCGCTGGCGGGCACGCAGAATGCGTCGCGAGTGTTCGGGCAGGGCGCGCGACTTTACGGCGTCGGGATGCAATCGGCATGCGATGGCGCCGGGCGCGGTCGACGTTATGCGCGCCGGCGGGGTTGATGATCGACGTGATCGGCAACCTGTGGGTGGCGGACGCGAACAACGATCGCGTGCTCGAGTACGCGGCGCCGTTCAGTTCGGATAGCGCGGCGGCGATGGTGATCGGGCAGGGCGATAGCGGAAATTTCACGACCGCGGGATGCGACGGCGGAATCGCGCCGGCGACCTGTTCGGACTGGGCGCGGACAGCTTGTGCGCGCCGGCGGCGGTGGCGGTCGATGCGAATATCGACCTGTTCGTGGCGGACACGCAGAACAATCGATCGATGGTCTATGACGGGATACTCGCGACGCCGACGCCGAGTGCGACGGCCGACCGCCACGGCCAGCGCGACCGCGTCGGCGACTGCGAGCGCGACGGTCACTGCGACCCCTTCGCCGACCGCGACCGCGACTGCGACTTCGACTTCGACCGCGACGCCGACTGCGTCACCGACGCGGACGCCGCAAGCGGGCGGCAAGCTGAAGCTTCATCCGAAGTCGATCAAGTTCGGCAAGATTGCGGTCGGGAGCCATTCGGCGCCGCGCATCCTGAAAATCCAGAACGCGGGGACGGTGACGATGGAGGCGGCGGTGCCGACGCAGGTCGCGCCGTTCGTCGTGAGCGGCGGGGAGTTCATCGTGAGTCCGCATGGCTCGATGGCGGTGACGATCGAGTTCGCGCCGACGGCGAAAGGGACGGTGCACGGGGTGCTCGAGATACAGAGCAGCGACCCGAAGCATCGGACGGTCAAGGTCAAGGTCAGCGGGACGGGGAAGTGACGCCGGGTAAGGAGCGCTTCGCGATTTTCAGAGACCGTAATCGGCTTCGTGTGCGCGAAGCTGTCCGAGGCCCGTTCCTCCCGTCGCTAACGCTCCCGTCGTCAGGGTGACACAAAACGCGAAGCTGTTCGGAGGCAGGCCCGCTCGCGTTGCTCGCTCTGTCAGGATGACTCAAGGAACAGTGTGGTTTAGGCCGCTGCCTCGATTTTTCCTTGTCTTTAAGCGGGCGTAATGGTACTAAGGCGCTATCTTAGGATTTTGTGCCCTCAGTAACTCGTATCGTGGGCCTAAAGTCTTAAGTCTGCAGGGTGGGTTCTTAGAGGGAGGAACACATGTCTGTTCGTAATTCCGGCGTTTCGCCGCGCGCGCGGGGAGCGATCGCGGCGGTATCGATGGGGGCAGTTGCCTTCGTGGTTTTCGTGGTCCTGATGTTTGGATCGCGAATTGGCGGGTCGATAACAGGGTCGCCCAATTCGCAGGTAGCCGATCGAATAATACCGGCGTCAACCGACGCGCGCAGTCCGGAGCAAGCGCGCAAGGATGCGCTGAACAAGATTTCCGGGCTGCCGCTTTATTTTGAAGCGAATCGTGGCCAGGTCGATCCGAGCGTGCACTATCTTGCACGCAGCGGACGCTTTTCGCTGTTCCTTACTGACGACGCGGCGGTGTTCTCGCTGATCGGCGGCGAGTTTCACAAGGGTCCGATGCCGGCGGGATTTCCCTACAAGGCCGGCGGCGACACGAACCTTACCGAGTCTGCGGTGCGAGTGCGCCTGGTTGGCGCAAATCCGCATCCGCAAGTCGAAGGACTGGAGCCGCTGCCGGGACGCGTCAACTACCTGATTGGCGCGGAGAAGAACTGGCATCGCGACATCCCGACCTTCGGCCGGGTGCGATTCAATAACGTTTATCCCGGCGTCGACGTGGTCTATTACGGCACGCCGAGCGCGCTCGAATACGATTTCATCGCAGCGCCGGGCGCGGACACGTCGAAGATAAAGTTTGCGATCGAGGGTCCGGCCAAAACCACGCAGACCGCATCGGGCGATATCGTGATTCAGACCACTTCCGGAACTATCAAGATCGATCAAGCCGCAGAACTATCAGCAGAATGCCGACGGCAGCAGGACGCCGGTCGAAGGCAGTTTCAAGCTCGCGAAAGACGGCACGGTCGCGGCTGGGGTCCCGACCCGGCAGGTGGGATTCCAGCTGGCCGCTTACGATCGCAACAAGACGCTGTATATCGATCCGGTGGTCAATACGATTCCGTACTCGACCTATTTCGGCGGCAACGGTTCGAGCGTCGGCCCGCTGCAACCTCGAGCAATTCTGCCTCGTTCCTTGGCAACGCGAGCCTGATCGACTCCGAGACCGGCGTTGACGTCGCGCTCGATCCTTCCGCCAACGCCTACATCACCGGCACGGCGTACTCGAACGATCTCCCGACCGCGGGTTTTTTCCAGTCGACGCTCAATGGCGCCCATGCTGCGCCAACTCAAAATCCGAACGTCTTCGTCGCGAAGTTCGACACCAGCCTTAGCAACGCCGCGTCGCTGATTTACGCGACCTACATCGGCGCTAACGGCAATACCAAGGGGACGCGGTGACACTGGCGACGGCGACCTGGGATTCGGCATCGCGGTTGACGGTAGCGGCGATGCCTACGTAGTCGGGCAGACCTACTCGGGCCAGGCGGGCGATTCACCCAGGACGGTTTTTCCCGGCACCGCAAGCTGCGGAGCGTGGGGGCAGACTAATATCGGCACGAACGCGTCGACCAACCAGGGCTTCGTGACCGAACTGCTGGCCGGCGGCGACAGCCTCGAATACTCGTGCTACATCCCCGGCAACGAAAATGCGACCGCGGCGCGCGTCGCGCTGGTTCCCGGATGCGCGTCGAATTGCGACGCGTACATTGTCGGGTCGACGCAGAGCACCGCCGGCGCGGTAGCCAGCGGCTTCGACGGCTTTGTCGTAACCGGTGATGCTGCGCAGTCCCAACTCGCGACCGGTGAGGGCGGACTGAGCAACGCCTTCATCATGCGCGTGGCCGGTGGCGGCTCCGCAGCCGCGCCGATCTATTCGAGTTACTACGGCGGGACCGGCAATGGCTCGGAGGGCGACGTCGGCCTGGGCATATCGGTCGAATCCGCCACCCAGGTGGCAATCACCGGTGCGGCGTTCTCGAACAACATACCGCTGTCCGCACATCCGGCGCAGTCCGGCTTCCTCGGCGGCACCAGCACCAGCATGGCGTACGTCGCTGAATTCAATACGACTACGCGGCGCGCTGACCTACGGCAGCTACCTCGGTGGTTCGGGAAATGGAGACGTCGCTGGTCTCGATTGGCGACGTCGGCACCGCAATTGTGCTCGACGGCTCGAACGCGTGGGTCGCGGGCCTGACCGCCTCGACCAACTTTCCTGTCAGCGCAACTCCTTACGAGTCCACCAACGATGCCGAAGTAATGGCGGGTCCTCCGGCGACGACCGGATTTGTCACCGAGCTGACCCCGAGCAGCACGTCGGGACTCAGCCAGATCGACTATTCGACCTACTTCGGCGGAACCGGATTTCAGGTGAGTCTGGGGTTTCTCGGCACCTTCGGGACTGGCGACGCGATTGGCGCGATGGCGGAGAGCGGTGGAAAAGTTTACGTGACGGGGCTGACGACCTCGGCGTCGGCGTTGGAGACCGGGTACGTCAGCACATTCCCGACCAGCGCCAACAAATGCCAGAGCAAAAACAACAGCAGCGGCATCTCGATCCAGGGCGTGAACGTCCCGGTTACCGCCTTCGTGTCCGAACTAAACCCGGCGCTGGCGGCGGCGAGTCAGTTGGTCTTCTCGACCTTGCTCGGCGGTTCGGGAATGGCGGACATCGGACTGGGGCTCGCGTTCATCGGGGACCGATATCTTCGTCGTCGGCAGCACCTATTCGACCGACTTCCCGGTGACCTCGAACGGCTACCAGCTCTTCAACAACGACTTCAATACGGTTAATTCGGAACAGAGCACCGCGGCGTTCCTGACGGAGCTCAATCCAGCGGGCAACACGTGTCCGACGCCGTTCACGAAGCCGACGCCAACTGCGACCGCGACCGGCGCCACGGCGACGGCGACCGCAACCGCCACCGCGACCGGCGGTACGCCTACCGCTACGGCGACAGCGACCGCAAGCAGGACTGCTACCGCAACCGCAACCGGCACCGCGACGGCTACCGCAACTTCGACCGGCGGCACTCCTACTGCGACCGCAACTGCAACCTCGACCAAGACGGCTACTGCAACTGCGACCCAAACAGCGACCAGGACGGGCGACCCCGACGTGCCTCGGCCACCCCGACGGCTACCGCGACCTCGACCAGCGCCACTTCGACGGCAACCGCGACCGCGACGCCCGACCGCGACTCCGACCGCCGGGCGGCGGACGCGATCTCGGTGAGTCCGAAATCGCTGAACCTGAATGCGCTCCCGCACGCGACCGCGACGGCGACTATCACGATCACCAATCAGGCACGGGTCCGCTGACGGTTAACGTCAGCAATCCGACGCATGATCCGAACCCGTTCGCGGAAACCGGCGGAGGTGACGGAATTGTGATCCCGGCGGCGGGCACATCGACGTGATAATCACCTACTCGCCGATGAAGAAAGGATCGACCAAGGGCTTGGTCTCGATCACCAGCGACGATCCGACGCATAAGAAGGCGATCAAGGTGAAGCTCAAGGGCAAGTCGAAATAGACGGTAGCGCCAGAGCGAAAGTACGCAACGAAGCGGCGAGCCCCCAGGCTCGCCGCTTCACATTTGGCGATTAGCTAGTCGGGCAAACGACTATATAGTCAAATTACTATTCCGCGATGGGCCCGAACGGCGAGTGAGTATCTGCCGCGTGCGCGGCTGAGGCGCACCGGAGCGTCGAAGGCGTCGGACAGCGTCGCGGAAGTGAGTATTCGAGCGCGCGGTCCACTGGCGAGTACGCGGCCCGATTTGAGCACCAGCACGTGCGAAAAGATCGGGACGATTTCTTCGACGTGATGCGTCACCAGCACCATCGTGGGTGCGCCGCGGAGGCGCGCGATGCGCTGAATGAATTGCAGGAAATGCTCGCGCGCGACCGGGTCGAGGCCTGCGCACGGCTCGTCGAGAATCATCAGCCGTGGCGAGCACATCAGCGCTCGCCCGATCAGCACGCGCTGGCGCTCGCCCTGCGAAAGAAATCGCCACGGACGATCGCGCAGATCGTGCGCCTCGACGCGCCGCAATATAGCGTCGGCCGCGCGCCGATCCTCATCGCGCATCTCGCCCCAATAACCAATCTGCGCATAACGCCCGCTGACGACGGCTTTGAGCGCGGTCTCATTGTCGTCCATCATCTGATGCACGCTCGAACTGACCAGCCCGATCCGCGTCCTCAGATCGCGCCAATCAAAGCGTCCGTAGGTTTCGCCCAGGACGCGAATTTCTCCAGCGGTAGGCGGCAGGTATCCAGTCAGCGCGCGCAGCAGCGAGGTCTTCCCCGATCCATTGGCGCCGAGAATCGCCCAATGCTGTCCGCGTTCGACGCGCCAATCAATCGACTCAAGAATGACGGCCTCGCGCTCGACGCGCAGCCCAGTAACTTCGATCACAGCGGCCCCAGTTTTCATCGTGGGAGATTTCTAACAGCCGCGAGCATGAAAATGCGAGCCGCCCTTTCTGATCCCTCGCCCGTTATTTTACGGGAGAGGTTAGGCGAGGGTTCTGGGCGCAACCACAATTTGAATCCGGTCCGATTCCCCTAAGCGAAAAGCTGCGGGCACGGCGGCCCGCGCCACTTTCAGTACTGGCACTTTCCGTTGATTTAGTGGCGCGGGCGGCCCTGCCCGCGGCTCCGGAAGAAAGCGCGGCCGTCCACTTTTTGTGTCCCTCACACCTCCTCATAGCCACAAAAGTTCAGGGCTGAACTGTTCAGCCTTATGCAATCTCCAAATCCCGGCGCACAATGCCCCTCGATGGAACACCTCACTACACGCACCGGCGGTGAAAGCGAGACGCAGGCGGGCAAACTGATTCCTTCGTTCGTGATCGATACCGCCGGTGCGCCCGCCTCCGCACCGACGCCGGCTGACGCAGCCACGACAGCGCCAGAATGGATCGAGCTGCTCCCGGCCGGCGTCTTCTACGGCCGCGACGGACGCGGGCCATTTCGCCTCGACGATCCGACCGCGGTGATCGCGTCCACCACCGCGCTGCAGATGAACGCCGGCCTCCCGATCGACTACGACCATGCGACCGACTTCGGCGCGCCCGAGGGACGGCCCGCTCCCGCTGCCGGATGGATTCGCGAACTCGAAGTGCGCGGCGGCGCAGTCTGGGGGCGCGTCGAATGGACCGCGCGGGCACAGAGTTCGATCGTCGCGCGCGAGTACCGCTACGTATCGCCCGTGTTCCAGTTCGATCCGAAAGACGGAGTCGTGACGCGCCTGCTGCGGGCCGGACTCACCAACAATCCAAATCTTCATTTGACCGCGATCGCGGCGTCGCGCACGGCGGCCGCGCACAACCAAACGAAGGATGAACAGATGGAATTTCCAACTCAGGAATTGCGCGAGCTGCTGAATCTCGACGCCGACGCGACGGTCGCCGACGTTGTCGCAAAAGTGCGCGAGCTGCGCGCGGCCGGCGATGCGGCGTCGTCACAATCGACTAGCACGCATGCACACGACCCCGCGCATTACGTCGCGATCGCCGAGTTCGAGCGCGCGCTCACCGAGCTCAACGCGCTCAAGGCCGATCGCGCGCGCGAGCGCGCCGCGCATACGGTCGAGGACGCGATTCGCGCGGGCAAGATCGTCCCGGCGCAGCGCGAGTGGGCGATTGCCTACTGCGCCGCCGACGCGCGCGGCTTCCATGCGTTCGCGGCCAAGCAGCCGTCGATCCTCGGCGAGAACCTGGGCCTGTCGGGACAGCCGCCGGCCGACCGGCGCGCGGACATCGGCCTCAACGCGGCCGAACTCGCGATCTGCGCGCAACTCGGCCTCAAGCATTCGGAGTTTGTGCGGCGCAAGCGCGGACGCGCCGACTTCCTGAGCCTCGAACGCGCCGACGCAGACCTTCGAAACGCAGCAGCCCGCAGCGCGGACCTTCGCAACAACCAGGACTAACTGGCGCTCTTAGTGCTGAAAAAAACGCGCAGCTCTTAATACTAAAAAGAGGTGAAAAGATGGCGGCTCTAACCAATTCGAGAAATACGCCCGAGATGGCTGATGGCGGCAGGATGCGCGTTTACCCGGTCGAGGCGAACACCAATGTTTACCTCGGCGGGATGGTCGCGCTGAACGCGGCCGGCAACGCGGTGCCGGCCTCGGCGACGACCACGGTCGCCAACGCGCTCAAGGTCGTGGGCCGCGCGGAATACGTGAAGAACGGAATCCCGGGTCAGAACGCGATTAACAATCCGGGCGCCGCGGGCGCGATTTCGATCACGGCGCGCAAGGGCGTGTTCCTCTACGCGACCGACGGCACGGTCGGCGCGGCGCAGGTCGGGCTGGTCTGCTTCGCACTCGACGACAACAACGTCGCAGCCGACCGATCGCTCAGGCGGCGCGGTACAGCAATACGCGGCGGCCGGCACGGTCGTCGCGATCGATCCGAGCGGCCAGGTCTGGGTCGATTTCTGGCACCAGTCAACCGCATCAGCGTAAGAAACACTTTACTGAAAAAAGGAAAAATAGATGGAAATCAGTTCAGCAAATCTGACCGCATTGTTCACCGGCTTCGACGTCGTCTTCCAGCGCGGGTTCGAGAAGCCGCCGTCGTACTACGAGCAAATCACCAGCGTCGTGCGCTCGGCCTCGCGCCAGACTACCTATCCGTGGCTCGGCCGCACCACCAAGTTCCGCGAATGGCTGGGCGACAGAGTAATCCAGGCGCTCGAAACGCATGAATACACAATAGTCAATCGGAACTTCGAAGACACAGTGGCTATTGACCGAAATGATATCGAGGACGATACCTACGGCGCCTACGAGCCGATCATCGAGCAGCTCGGATGGGACACCAAGGTGCATCCCGACATGCTGCTGTTCGCGATGATCAAAGACGCGGTAGCCAACCCCACCGACGTCGTCGGCTTCGACGGCCAGCCGTTCTTTTCGGCGACTCATCCGGTCGGGCTGTTGGGCCAGGCCGATACCGCGGCGTCGAATATCAACTCGAGCGGGACCGGCGCGTACTGGTACCTGATCGATGCGTCGCGGGTGATTCGCCCGTTCATCTTTCAGCTCCGCCGCGAATACGCAGTCACCCGAATGACTAATGTCGCCGACGAAGCGGTCTTCAACCGCCGCGAATTCCGCTACGGCGTGGACGGCCGCGCCAACACCGGCGTCGGACTGTGGCAGTTGGCCTACGCGAGCAACACCGATCTCAGCAATCCGACCAACTACGGCGCCGCGCGGGCCGCGATGCGCGCGTTCAAAACCGATGCGGGACAGCCGTTTGGCGCATTGTCGAGCCGCAGCGGCGTGTACCTGCTGGTCCCGCCGACGCTCGAAGAAGTCGCGCGCCAACTGCTGAACTCCGAATTCATGGCCGGCGCCGGCGCGAGCGCAAACGTCGCGACCTCGAACATCTGGCGCAACAGCGCGGACCTGATCGTCAGCGAGTTCCTGGCATAGGGACGAAGTGACAGCGATGAAAGCAGTTTCCCTGAGCCGGCGTACCGCGGGTCCCCCTCCTGCCCGCGCCGCCGGAGTACAAGGCCACTCTCCGCGGGCGCAAGTCAGTTGTTCAGCGCCCGCGGAGAGACCTGAAAGATTGAGGTCACTACTGTGAGTTACGCGACCGCCCAGGACATGATCAATCGCTACCCAAATCGCGACCTGGTTCAACTGACTAATGAAGATCCCACCGCGACGACGGTAATACGACGCCGATCACGCAGGCGCTGGACGACGCGTCCGCCGAAATCGACGGCTACATCGAAGGCCGCTTCACCCTGCCGCTGACCGATCCGCCGGCAGTCCTCAACCGCCTCACCACCGACATCGCGATGTACCGCATGCAGTCGCTGCGCCCGCTGCACGACCTGGAAGACGCGCGCAAGCGTTATGAAGACGCGGTCGCGATGCTGATCGAAAGTCGCGGCCGGCGAGCTCACGCTCGGCCTGTCGGCCGACGGCCTGGAGCCGCCGTTGGCAGCATCGGAAGAAAACGTGCAGGGGCCGGATCGCGTTTTCACTCGCAACAAACTGAGGGGCTACTGAGATGGGCGTGATGCTCGACGCGCCGTGGAACGGTGTGGTCTTCGCGCCGCCGACCGCGATCGACATCGCGACGATCGAAGACGCGATCGTCAACTCAGCTGCACTCGCAAATCAGCTCGATCGAAATCGCGCACTACCCAGATCGTCCCGAGACCTGGCGCATGACGCATCGCGTCGGCGCGGCGCTGGTGATGTACAAAGGCGCGCAATACGGCGAGCTGCTCGACACCGCGGCGATAATCCAGGAACGCAAACTCGAGTTCGAGGTCTCAGTGATGATGCGCGACCTCGGATGGGCGGTCGGCGGCGACGCGGCGGGCCCGAGTCCGGGCGCGTACTCGATCATCGAGGGAATCCGCGCGGCGCTGACCGGATTTCAGATTCCCGGCTGCCGCAAGATGTACCCGGTGCGCGAAAAATTCGTAAAGCGCGACAAGCAGGGCGGCGTCTGGACCTACTCTTCGACCTTCGCGCTCAGCACCGTCGCAGTCGAAGGCTCGCCGCCCGAGAATTTCCCACTCTTCATCAAGGGCATCGCGCTGGAAGAGGGCGGAGCAGAGCACAGTCACGGTCGGCGCAACCGCGTACACGTTCAATTCGAACGGGCAAGTTCAACTTCCCCAGGGCAACGTGTTCGCCGTGAGCGTCACGGGTGCCGGCGGCGCAGCGCTGATCCAAGGCACGGACTTCTCGATCGATCGCGCGAACGGAATAGTCACTGCGCTTCCCGGCGGTGCGATAACCGCCGGCGAGACGGTGCAGATCGCATACTCATACGCCGAAGTGGCTATTGCGACCGCAGGCCAGAGCGAGCCGACTAACTAATCAACAATAGTAACTCGATCCAACTGAGTATAGGTGATACATGCCAGCCAGTTTCCTGCACGGAGTTGAAGTAATCGAAGTACCTAATGGCCCGGTTCCGGTCACGGTCGTCAAATCGGCGGTGATCGGACTGGTGGGAACGGCGCCGACCTGGGCGGTCACGTCGCCGACGGTCGCGGCGGCGCTGAACACGCCGACGCTGGTCTCGTCGGCGCTCGACGCGGCAAACTTCGGGCCGCTGGTTCGCGGATACTCGATTCCGTATGCGCTCGCGGCGATCCAGGCGCAAGGCGCGGGACAGGCGATCGTCGTCAACGTATTCGATCCGACCCGGCACTTTACCGCGATCGCCGCGACCGCATTCAGCTTCAATACCCAGAGCGCAATCAACCTCGGGCACATGGGCGTGTCGAATGTAGTAGTCACTAGTAATCCCGCGGGTACTACGTACGTCGGCGGCGACTGACTATACGCTCGACGCGGTAAATGGCGCCATTACGTCTGATACCAACCGGATCGGGCGGACATATCACCGCCGGCGCCAGCGTGTTGATCGCGTTCAACTATGCTGATCCGTCGAAGGTGGTGGACGCCGACGTGATCGGCGCAATCACCGGCGGCGTGTACACCGGGATGCAGGCGTTCCAGACGACCTACGGCACGCTTGGGATTCTTTCCGAAGATACTGATAGCGCCGGGTTATTCGCAGGACGCCACGGTTGCGTCGGCGATCGACGCGATGGCGAGCCAAGGTCCGCGCGATCGCGCTGGTCGATTCGCCGCCCGCGACCTCGCCGACGGCCGCGATAACCAATCGCGGAGTCGTGGGCAACGCCTTCGCATCGACTCGAGCAGCCGGACGATTCTGTGCTACCCGCAAGAAACGTTCTTCGACACGGGGATGGTGCCGACGGGGGTGACGCTCAACCCTTCGGGACTGCCGCAGACGGCGCAATTCAACGCGAACGCGGTCGCGCCATACTCGCAGTGGGTGGCGGGAGCGATGGCGGCCAAGGACCTGGCGCAGGGTTACTGGTGGTCGCCATCCAACACGCAGGTCGAGGGAATGCTTGGGCCCGACGTTCAGCTCTACGCGTCGATTCTCGACGCGTCGTCCGACACCAACAATCTGAATGCGGCGGGAATCGTGACCGTGTTCAACGCGTTCGGCACGGGCTTCGGGTGTGGGGAAACCGAAGCGCGGCGTACCCGACCGCAACCACGCCGGACAATTTCATCTCGGTGCGCCGCACGATGGACGTAATCGAGGAGTCGGTGGAGCTCGCGATGCTGCAGTTTATCGATCAGCCGATTTCGAACGCGCTGATCGATGCGATCCTCGCCAGTGCGAACGCGTTCATCAGATCGCTCATCCAGCGCGGAGCCTTGGTGGCGGGTGCGGCGAGCTTCAACCCGGCGGAAAATCCGTCCGCACAGATCGCCGGCCGGCCAGTTGGTGTTCGATATCGACGTGATGCCTCCGCCGCCCGCCGAGAGAATCACCTTCGAGGCCTTCATCGACGTGACGCTGCTGCAGCAACTGGGAAACACCAGTCCGATCACTGTCGCGGCGGGGGCGACGGCTTAATTCTTCGCGAAGCGAGAGGAACAGAATGAATATCCAGATCAACTCACTGACTAATGCGAATATATATATCGACGGCGTCGGACTGCTGGGACGCGCCGAAGAAATCGAGATCGCAAATCCCAAGCACAAGATGATTGACTACAAGGGCCTGGGGATGGCGGGCACGGCGGAGTTGTGGGCGGGAGTGGAAAAGCTCGAGTCGAAGATCAAGTGGTCGTCGTTCGACGCGGACACGCTCACGATGTCGGCGAGTCCGTTCCAGACCCACTCGTTCCAGGCGCGCGGAAACCTCGAGCAGTACACCAGCCAGGGGCGAACCGCGCAGCTGCCGGTCGTGTACCTGATGACCGGAGTCTTCAAGGATGCGGGCAGTCCCACCTTCCGCCAGCATCAGATGGTCGAGACTACGTCGGTAGTCAGTATCTATCACTGCGAGCTATTCGTCGCAGGAGTCCAAATATACTTGTACGACGTATTCGCCAATATCTACGTAGTCGGCGGCGTCGATCAACTGAGTAATTTCCGATCGAACCTCGGCGGTTGAGTGAGCCTGTCCATGAAGTCGAAAACGGGAGCGATGACTAATGAAGAGCCGACGACACTACGGTCAATGGAGTCCGAATCGGCGGCGCGGAAACGAAAGTAGGCGAACAGCCTCGCGGACGATCGAGCTTGCCGTCCGGCGCGCGCGCGGAAGTTGCGCAAAGGCTATGGGCGCGACCTGATGCGGGCGCAACGGGCAGCGGCGGGAAGGCGACGCGAGCGCGGTGATATTCGCGCTGATCGCCGAGGTGACGCGGGTGGACGGGCACAAGATCGTGTACGAAGACGTGCTCGAGATGGATCTGGCGGACGTGATGGCGTTGCAGGCCGAGGTGATTGACGAAAATTTCGACCGCCCTCCGCAGCGAGCTTCGCAGGCCTCGTCCAATCCGGAATCTCAGTCGCAGGAACTGAGCGGGATGGACTTTGCGGAGCTGTCGTACTGGCTCGACGCAATGACTGAATATGAACGGATGTGCGTCGAACGCGGCGGAGGGGACGATCGTGAGTAGTAATTGCAGTGACTATAGCGAAATGCGTGAAGTGACTAATCAGGCGAAACGGTGAGGCGATGGGAATAAGACTATTCGTAGGCAATCTGAGTTTTTCGCTGGGCGACGGCGATTTGCGCGAGGCCTTTGCCGAAATCGGCGGAGTGGATCGGGCCGAGATCGTGCGCGACCGCTTCGACGGGCGCTCGCGCGGATTCGGCTTCGTCGAGATGAAGACTGAAGACGACGCCGCGGTCGCGCTGCGGGCGATGAACGGCAAGGAACTCGCGGGCCGTGCCGCTGCGAGTCGAGGCGGCGACCTCTCAACGGCGGCCGTTCGACCGCAACGCCGCGCGAGCCCAGTAGAGAAGCCGAGGGACGCTGCATCAGATGGCGAGGCAAGCCGAGGACAATCGACAGCGCCGAATGGCGGTCGGACGCGGACACTGCGTAAGCATCTTGACCGAATGACTAATGTCGCGCGCAAGAGCGTTCGAATCGCGCGGGCAGCCGCGAACATCGCGCACGCGGGAAGGAATATCGTTGGCAAGTCCCAGCCGGAAGCGGTTGGTTTGGAAGAAGAAAGGTTCCCGGTGAAGTCGAAAGACTGCGGTGCGATGGCTCTGGGAGCGGCTCTGGCGACGGACGTCGTTGGAAGCGAAGCAGGCGAGTCGGAGCATGACTGCGAGGCGAAGGGATCAGGCCGGCATCGCGCGACGGCGTTGGTTGAAGCGGCGACGCGATCGCATCGACAGATTCCGGAATTGTCTCAAGCGATCAAGGCTCTGTCGCGGATTGAGCGGTCGGTTGAATCATGTGAAGCACGCGACGCCGCCGTGCGTTGGAATACCGAGTCCGACGCGCCGAGCGCTAAAGAGTCTCGAAGCTCGAACGTACGCGTCGTTCGCCGCAAAGCGGCCGGCTAGCGAAGATCCAGATTCGCGCGATCGATTCGCGGGGTGACTCCGCCATCGAATGTTTCGCGGCGGGAGTTCGCGGACCGCCGTCGGGCAATGCGCGTGCTTCCAGGCAGAAGGCGGACGAGGCGCGAGCATCACGATTCAACTCATCGCCGACGGTCGTGATCAATGGGCGGGGGGCGGGGCCGTGCAGCATGATCGTGATCGGTGCGTTGCGGGCGCATCGCGAAGAACTGTTCGATCAATTGAAACGAGAATCCGCGCGGCGCGAGCGCGCGCAGTTCTGAGGAGAGATCAGTTGTTCGCAGTATTGGGTGAAATTCAATTCGAAGTGGTCGGCTCGCCGGACGCCTATGAGTCTGCGGGGGCGTACGACTTTGCCGAGCAGAAGGTGGTTGAGAGCAAGCCGCTGCTGCAGTGGGTGGGCGACGACCTCGAGCGGCTGAAGTTCGAGCTGATGTGGCACGCGTCGTTCACGAAACCAGCCGCGCAGTTGGCGCTGTTGCGGGCGATGGCGGCGGAACATCTCGCGCTGCCGCTGGTATTCGGCAATGGCGGGTTTCCGCGGATTCTTTGTAATCGAATCGATCAATGTGAAATCGCAGCAACTGTCGGCGGGCGGCGCGCCGATTGCGATCCGGGTCGCGCTGGCGCTTAAGGAATGGATAGCTGACCCGCTGCTGCTTTCGAGGGCGACGCACGGTGGTGAGCATTTTCGCCGCTCGGAATTGCGACGGCGTCGGCAGGAAACGCGTGAGCTACGTCGGGCGTGTCGGCATTACTCAGTACACCGTCGGCGACGGGCGCGAGCGGTCCCAATCTTGAGGCAGACGACGTGCCTGTCGCTGTCATCGTGAGGAGTGCCGGGCGATGACGCCGTCAGAACGTTTCATACTTCACGTTACGACGGCGGGCGAACGGTGGGACTTGCTAGCCGTGGCGATACTACGGCGATCCGACTGACTATTCGCCGATCATAGTGGCTAATCCGAATGTACCTATTGAACCGGTGTTCGACGCCGGCATCTCGATAGCCATTCCGCTTCAGCAAAAGAGTCTCGTGGGTACGTCCAATTTGCCGCCCTGGAAAATGTCGCAAGCGGTGAGTGGCTAATGGCCGCGAGCGCATCTTATACAGTTCGGTTCGCCGCAGTGGATACTCATTTATTCAGGCGTGAACATCACCGCAGACGTATCGGCGATGGTGCTTGCAATTAGATATGTCGATCGGCTTGACGGGGCTTCGGGCGAATTGGAACTGGAACTCGAGGACTCGACCAAGCTGTGGCAGGGGCCTGGTATCCCGCGATCGGCGACATAGTCAGTTTGCAGATTGGCTATAGCAGTGAGGTGTTGCTGGACTGCGGTGAATTTCAAATCGACGAGCTGGAGCTGGATGGGCCGCCCGACGTGATGAGACTGCGGTGTCTTGCCGCGTACATCACGAGCGCGATGCGCACCGCAAATACGGTGGCCTACGAGAACATGGGCATCGTGGAGATAGCGGGGCAGATCGCGGCGAAGTATGGGCTGACGCTGATCACGGCGTCATCGGAGTCGGAGAGCGACGTTGTATTTGCGCGCGTGACTCAACGGCGTCAGATGGATTTGGAGTTTCTGAAACGTCTAGCGCGAGAACACAACTTTGATTTCACAGTGCGCGCCGGTCAGCTGATCTTTTACGAGCGACCGGCGCTGGAGTCGATGCCGGCGGCGACGGTGATTGCGCGATCGGACACTATGCGATTTGCATTTCGGAACCGGGCGCGCCGAATTTACGACGCTGCGGAATTCTCCTACTTCGATCCTGATACCAAGGCGCTGATTACTCAGTCGGTGCCTGCTGACGCTGCCTCGCCGACGGGCGATACGCTCAAAATCGTTGCGCGCTGCGAAAACGCGGGGCAGGCGCAGGTGAAAGCAGAAGCCGCACTTCATTGGCACAACATGGTGTTCGTCGATGCGTCGATTGAAGGGCCGGGGAACACGGTGCTGGTGGCGGGGAACAATGTGCAGCTCAGCGGTTGGGGCGCGCTCGATGGAAAATATTTGATCGAGACCGCGAAGCATCAGCTGGCGCGCGCGACGGGATACACAACATCGATAGCAGCGCGACGGATTGACGCATGAACAACATAATCGAGTACCGCGAAAAATTCGCTTCGCTGAATCCGACGTTTCGAGTCGGGATCGTGCAGGCACAGGACCCGGCGCACGCGAAGGTGCGAGTGGTGTTTCCCGACTACGACGAAATGATCAGCTGGTGGTTGCCGATCGTGTTTTTCAAGACGCAGAACGACAAGGCGTACTGGATTCCGGATATCGGCGAGCAGGTGGTATGCCTGATGGACTTGCGCGACGAGGCCGGCGCAGTGCTGGGAGCGATTTACTCGAGCGCTGACGTGCCGCCAGTAAACAGTGCCGACAAATTTCATCTCGCGTTCAAGGACGGCGCGTACTTCGATTACGATCGGGTTGCGCACCTACTCGATCTGTTTTTCCAGGACACCACCGAAATCAAATACGACGCGCGCGCGCATGTGCTGGACTTGAAGTTCCAGGATCAGGCGGAGCTGACATATGACGGCAGCCAACATGTTCTGAGCGTCAGTCTGCCGACGGGCGCGGCGTTCAATCTTACGGCGAACGGCGCGCAGATTCAGATCGATTCGAGCGGCAACGTCAACATCAAGAGCGGGGGACTGGTCCAGATCGGGAACGGCGCGTTGGCGGGAGTCGCGCGGCTCGGCGATCGAGTACAAGTCGGCGAAGAGACGGGAACGATTGTGAGCGCAAGCACCGACGTGCTGGCGGGATGACGATGCCGGCAAACGCAATCACACTGGCGGATATCAGGTCGGCGGACTGGTCGTTGGCCCTGGGAGCCATCGGGGAAGTAGTGCAGGGAATCGCCGACGTCGAGCAGTGTTTGGGAATTATCGTGACCACACCGCGCGGAAGCGATCCATTGCGGCCGACCTTTGGCGCGGATATCTGGCGGTACATCGATTTTCCGATCAGTGTCGCGCTGCCCGCTATCGTGAGTGAACTGACTTCGGCGATCACGATTTGGGAGCCGCGGGTAAATCTTGTTTCGGTGACGGCGCAGAGCGTCAATGATGCGACGACGCAATCCGGCGCGCATCTCGACGTCACACTCAACTGGCAGCTCAAGCTCGGCGTCGCTGCGGCGCCGGTTCAGATCACGACCGTGACAATCCCGGGAGCGGCGGTCTAGCAGGGCCGCGCCGACGCGATGAAAGGATGAGTTGATGGGTGCAGGAATTCCATCGCTGCCGCCGCCGGTGTTCGTCAACGATGCGGACGGGCTCGATCCGAACCTGATCCTCGCGGACATGATTGCCGAGTTCGAACTGGCGTCAGGCCGGACGCTGCAACCAGCGCAGGTCGAGCGCCTGCTGATCAATTTGTACGCGTATCGTGAATCGCTGGTGCGCAATGCGATTCAGTATGCGGGCGAGCAGAATCTGCTCGCGTTCGCGTCGTTTCCGATGCTCGACTATCTCGGTCAACTGCTGAGTGTCAATCGGCTGGCGTCGCAGCCCGCAGTGACGACGCTGCAATTCACGCTGACCGGCGCATTGACGGTGCCGTTCACGATTGCGGCGGGAACGATAGTCGGGACCAACGATGGGCAGTTTGCTTTCGCAACCAGTGCGACGATCATGCTGGCGGCCGGCGCGACCATTGCGAGTGTTGCTGCAGAGGCGACGGCTCCAGGAGCGGGTGCGAACGGATACCTGGCAGGTCAGGTGAACGTCCAGCTGAATCCGAACAGCTTGATTGCGAGCGTCACGAACACGAGCACGACGACCGGCGGGTCCGCGCCGGAAACTGACGATCATCTGCGGACGCGAATCCAGGCTGCGCCGAATCAGTTCAGCGTCGCCGGTCCGATCGGCGCGTACCGGTTTTTTGCGATCGGCGCCGACCCTTCGATTGTCGATGCGCAGATCATCAGTCCGTCGCCTGGATCGGTGAACGTGTACGTGCTGACCGGGCCGGTGACACAACAGCCGGCGTCGGCGCCGAACAGCGTGGGAATCGCGAACTCCGCGCTGCTGGCGAAAGTCGCGACCATTTTGAATGCCGACACCATCCGCCCGCTGACCGACACTGTGAACGTGCTTGCGGTGACCGAGGTGGACTATCAGATCACTGCGACGGTGACGTTGTATTCGGATGCTGATCCGACTGCGACGATGGTCGCGGCAACTACGGCCGTGCAGGAGCTGGCGCTCGAGCTGGCCGGCAAGATTCAGCGCGACATCGTGCCGAGCCAGATAATCGCGGCGCTGTCGGTCGTGGGTGTTTATGGGGTGACGCTCACGTCGCCGATGCTGACGACGCTCACCAGTGGGCAGTGGGCGAACTGCACGACGATCACGCTGACGGCGGCGTTCAGCACGGAGCATAGCTGATGCCTGAGCTTTCGGCCGCGCCTTCGATCAACGATACGCGCACGCAGGCGCTGCTGGAGTTGATCTCGCGGTTGGCGGCGCTCGATCTCACGACCATTTTGGTTTACCGAATCGACTCGGTGGTGGACGGAGCGCTGCCATTTTTGGCGTGGCAGTTCGATGTCCTTTCTCCACTGTGGCAGTTGATTGCGCCGGTGGCGCTCGGCGTCGATGCGCTGACGAACATCGATTTGCTGATCGACGTGGACAATCTTATCGAATCCGGCGGGCTGCTGACGGAGTTGGCGCTGAGCGAGGCGGCGCAACGCGAGCTGCTCAAAAGCGCGATCGCGCTGCATCGGTTTCGCGGCACGCCGTGGGCGATCAAGCAGGCGCTCGCGTCGCTTGGATGGGAGCAGGTTATTTTGCTCGAGGGTCAGGCGAGCTGGGGCGGAGTGGCGTATCCATCAAACCAGGGCTGGGCGGTGTTTCGCGTCCTGATCGAACTCGCTGCGGGACAGGAGGTTTCAACCGGCGCGGCGGCGACGGCAGTAGCGGCGGTTAATTTTTTCAAACCGGCGCGATCGTGGCTCGACTCGGTATGGTTCGCGGTGCCGGCTATTGCCGACGCGGGGCCGGACCCGTCGGACAAGTTGACGCTGAGCGGAATCGCGAAATACCAGCTCGACGCGGCACCCGCGCCCAATGACAATGCGCTGACCTTGGCGATCGCGATGGCGGCGCTGACAGATCCGTACGGTCCGATAGTTCCCGCTTACGACGGTCATTGTCGGCATAGCGGGATCACTTACGGCGTCAACCAACCTGAAGTCGCGGACTCGGCGCTGATCCTTAATGGCGCGGCCGTTTTGCACGGAGGTTAAAATGAGAAGGCCGATTGGAATTGTGCGGATGCAAGTTATTGAGCGCGGGCGGGTGGTGTGGGAACACGAGGGACGCAATCTGTTCGTGAACGCCGGAAAGCCGGCGCTTGCGGCGCTGCTCGGCGGCGACACTGCCGGCGAATTCGCGGCGGCAGTGGGATTTGGTTCGGGTTCGGCGGCGCCGACGGTGACTGATACCGGGCTGACTGCGGCGGTGTATTACAAAGCGCTCGACGGTCACAGCGAGGACGGCAACGGCAGCTTGACGCTCAACTGGTCGCTGACGACATCTGACACTGGCGCGCAAGGAATAACGATTCAGGAGATGGCGATCTTCGCGAATCATGCCAGCGCCGCATTGCCGGGAACCACAGCGCCGACTCCGATGCTCGCGCGAAAGACTATTGCACCAATAGCATTTAGCGCGGGAATGAGTATTAGCGGAACGTGGACACTTACTTTCTGAGGTAGTCAATGGCTACACTAATCGACGCAGCCGAGTTCACCTCAAATGAGGTTTACCAGATACAAGCGACCGATCCGGTGGAAGGCGCGGCCAGCGGCGCGAGTTTCAGCGGGACCGGAATTTCAAATCAGCCGCATCAGCAACTGGCTAATCGCACCGCGTTCCTGAAGCAGCGGCAGGACGTGAACGTTGCCAATATCGGTGTATTGCAAACGTTCCAGGGATTGTTCAGCGGGCTGATGGCGCAAAATGGCTATCTGAAAATTCCGGTCGCGGACATCAACAAGGGACTGGTCCAGTACATCATTCAATGGGGCATGGTGAACTGGGGCGCCAGGCAGAGTGAAGGCCTCTACGGTCCGTATTCGTTCCCGATTGCCTTTCCCAACGCGTGCGAGGTGTTCATGCCGGTTACGTTGACGCCGGAGACGCCCGGCCACGGCGCGGCTGGCGACGACGTCGTGATGGTCAGCGCCAGCTACTTGCCGTCAACCTCGCAGTTCTGGGTCTGGAACAACAGTTCCGGGCCTGACTCGACCGATGCGGCGCAAGGGTTTTGCTGGTTCGCGATCGGATTCTGAGGCGCTCGGTGAGAGCCGGCTAATGGTGATGGATTTGAGACGAAAGATTTCGCCAGCGATTTGGCACGCGATGGCCGCCGCGATGATTCTGCTGGTAGTTAGTGCGGGCGCACGGGCGCAGAATTTGCCGCCGCCGGGAGCTTATCAACCGATCCCGAACTATACGGGCGTAGGAGCGGGATTGCAGTTCCGCGAAGCGATCAACAATCGATTTTCGGGTGCGCAGCAAATAGCACCTTCAATAGTCACTCCGACTTTCGCCAACCTGCCGCCCGAGCAGGACGGAATGATTCTCTACTGCAAGGACTGCAAGAGTGCGGCGCCTTGTGCGAGCGGCGGGGCGGGATGCGTGGGCGCTCGGTACTCGCGGACAATGGGCATGCGCGGGAGCGGCTCTGGAAGCGGCCCTCAACGCCAATGGCAACAAGGTATCGAATCTCGCCAGCGGTACCGCCAACGGGGATGCGCTCGCATTCGGGCAGACCGGGGCGCAGCTCAACACCTTGTCGGGCTCGAAGCTCGACGGCAGCGACGCGATCACCAATGTCAGCCTCAACGGCGTCAAGAATGTGAGAGCATTCGGAGCGACTGGATCGCTTGCGACCGTGTCTGCCACTACTGTCGCCGGAAATGCGACGGTCACGGTGAATTCGATTGGCGACTTCAAGACCGGGAATTGGGTGAAGATCGATCACGCGGGCGCCGCCTCGAATGCGAATGCTCCGACTGGCGTGACCGTCGTCCCGAACAGTTACGGCATGAACCCGAATCCGACTTCGGATATCACCAAAACTTTGGCGAACGGCGGCGGCTGCCAGGTCGATGCCGCGACCACGAACCTCGCGCACAACACTGCTTGCAACGTTTCGTACACTTATCAAATTGTCGGAGTGAGCCAGGGCGGCGGCTGGTCGGCGCCGACCGGCGCAGTATCGACGAGCGTGGGGCCGGCGACGCTCAGCACCAACAACAACCTGCTGGTGAGCTGGATCGGCGCCGCCAACGACATCGCGTATCTGATCTATTCGTGCAGCGGCGCTTCATGCACGCCGAGCTTGCACGCGGTGGTTCCTCACGCGGGTCCGCCAGGCCCCACGACAGAATCGTATCGCGACTTCGGACATTCGTTTGGCACCGATGAAGATTTCGGAACGGCGATTCCTTCCTGCTGCAGCCGCGCAAGACCTGTTCGCGCAAATCACGAGCGTCAGCGGGAACAGTGTGACGCTATCGACAGCGCCGGCGCAGACTGGATCGTTCACGATGCGTCACGATGACAGCGTGCCGATCAACGCGGCGATCACTTCGATCTGCTCGCATTCGGCGGTCGGCGGCACCGTCGGTGGAATCGTCGAGTTTCCCGCAACCTCCAATTACCCGCTCGGCCAATCGCTCAATCTGTACGGATGCTGGGGCGTTACGCTCTCGCTGACGGGCGCTCAGAATGGCGACGGCGCGCATCCGGTCGAACTCGAGTGGCACGGCGTGACCGGCGGCACCGTCATCAATATGAACAAGGCGGCGGACTCGCGAGTCGCGGGGCTGTCGGTTTCGGGAATCAACGGGAACACGGCGGGCGTGATTATCGATGTGGACAATTATCCGACGGGCGGCGGTGGCGACGGGCTCGCGACGCAGAACGATACGTTCGAGCGGCTGGACCTGGGCCGGGGAGGTATCGGGATTCGCGTCGCTAATCGATCCACCGGCAACGTGCAGGACCTGGAGTTTCGACGATGTGCAGGTCTCGAATCCGTCGAACGGGCAGGGCGGCATGTGGGGCTACTTCTTCGGCGGCGGCGGCCAGACCTACAACGAGGAAATCCGAGGCGGCCTGATCGCCGGCCACGACGTCGCGATCATGTCGGCGTTCGTGGGACAGCTCGAGATTTACGGCACCGACTTCGAGCAGAACAAGATCGAGGCGTGGACCAACGATCGCTTCGGCGGTGGGGCGGATGGCAACATGATGTTTTCCGGCGTGACCAGCGAGGGCGCGCAGTATTTCATTTTCGACCCGAACAACACCGGCTCCAACTTCATCATCGATGCGACGCGAATTGCTGACGCGCCGGGACCCAACGGATTCCTGATGCAATTGAATCGGCCAATCGCAATCAAGAGTTCGTGGGTATGCGGTGGAGGAACCACCGTTTGCGGAATCAGCAACGGCAACGCGCCGAACCCGCAGCCGATTTTTTCGGTGCAGAACAGTTACGGCGACGCGAGCCCGTTTCGCAACGGCGACGGCAGCAACGTGCCCGACTCGATGACCTTCATGGAGTTTACCGATTCGCTGGCGAACGGCGTCGTACGAATCGGCTACTTGAATCACGCCCCGAGCATCGAAGCCTGTTCGAACGTCGGAACGGTTTCGGCGAACACGACGCTCGCGTTCTCGACTAACTCATGCCAGAAAATTTCCACCGCGACGACGGGACTCACCTACACGCTGTCCACCGCCGGGCTGGTTGCCGATCAAGTCGTGACGATCGAGTCCTATATCACCGGCGCGATCGCGGCGGGCCCCTTATTCGCGACATCAAGTGGCGCGCTCAAATGGACCGGCGGCGCGGCGCCAACTTCGAGCATCGCGAACGGCTCGGTCGATGTGCTTAGGCTCAAGTGGGACGGCACGAATTGGATCGAGCTCGGCCGCAGCATCGGCGACCATTGATCGCCGTCAGCCTAGCCGTTCAATAATTCTTTCCATTGCGATTCCGCGCGAACCTTTGACCAGGAGCACGTCGCCGGGCCGGATCAATCCGGCAACTATTTTTGCGGCGGCGGTACTGTCTGGCGAGGTGAGTATTCCTGTTGCGTTGGCGTCGCGGGATACGATTGCGTTCGCGGAACTCATCTCAGGGCCTACCGCGACGAATGTGGCGGGACGCTCGCGGATCACGTCGCGAATAGCTTCCTGATGCGCGGCCGCAGACTGGTCGCCCAGCTCGAGCATATCGCCCATCGCGATCACCAGGCGCGCGCCCAAGCCGTCGGCGACTTCGCGCGCGGCTGCGAGCGCGGCGCGAATCGAACGAGGATTCGAGTTGTAGGTGTCGTCGATCACGAAGATGCCGTTAATCGAAGTGCTTGCGAGCCGGCCAGAGACGGGGTGAACGCTCGCGAGCGCGTCGGCGATGGCATCGAGTTCGCGCGATTCGAGCGGCGCCGCACGCATCGCGGCGACTCCAGCAATTGAGGCGGTGCAATTCAGCGCGGCGGCTTCGCCCAGCAGCGCGATTTCAGTTTCGACGAAAGGTTCGACTCCAGCGGCAACCAGGTCGCGCGCAATTTCGACTCGGACGCGCGATCGGGCGCCCGCGCTTCGATTGACGAGCCGCACATGCGCGTCGGCCGATTTGCCAAACGTGATTCGGCGCATATGCTTCGGAATCCGCGACAGGACCATCGGCTCGTCGGCGCAAGCGACCGCATAGTTACGCGCTGTCGAGAACAGCGCGGCTTCTTCATCGGCGATCTCCTCGAGCGTGCCGAGGCCTTCGCTGTGCTCGAGATCGATGTTGAGCACCATCGCTACGTCGGGCTCGACGATTCGCGCCAGCTTCGGAATTTCGCCGCGGGTGTTGGTGCCGCATTCGAGGACGGCCGCGCGATGCTCGCCGGTCAACGTAAAAATCGTCATTGGAACGCCGATCAGATTGTTGAGATTGCCCGGTGTCGAGAGCGTAGAACCGAACAACGCGCGAACGACTGCGGCGGTGAGTTCCTTGGTGGTGGTCTTGCCGACGGCGCCGCCGATTGCGATTAGAGGCAGCGTGCGCGCCGTACGCATGCGCTCGAGATGATGATGCGCAAGCCGCCCGAGTGCATCGAGAGTATCGCCGACCTCGATGCAATCGAGAGCAGGATGATGACGACCCGTCGCGACTATCGCCGCTACCGCGCCGCGCGCGGCGGCTTGCGCGAGATAGTCGTGACCGTCGGTGCCGGCGCCGCGCAGCGCGACGAATATCGCACCGGGCGAAATCGAGCGCGTATCGATGCTGACGCCGCGAGCGTTGCCCGTGATGCTCGACGAGGTGGAAGCGCGAACGAGAGTGCCGCCGGTGGCCTCGACCACTTCGGCGATTGTGAACTCGCATTGATTGATCGGAATCGGCGTCGCCATCGCGAGTACATTGTGCCGAATTATTCGCGGCGCTCATACCGGCGGCGGCTTGACATGCGACCAGTTGAGAATCAGCCTGCTGCGTACGAGGGACCACAATGGCAGACAGCAAAGCGCCGATCGTCGGCGTAATCATGGGCAGCAAGAGCGACTGGGAGTACATGGCGGCGGCGGCCGAGGTCATGGAGGAACTTCAAGTACCGCATGAAGTTCGGATTATGTCGGCGCATCGCACGCCCGACATCACTTTGGAATATTCCGCGAAGGCGGCGGGTCGCGGATTGCGCGTGATAATCGCGGGCGCGGGCGGCGCGGCGCATCTGGCGGGCGTGGTCGCGGCGAAAACCATCCTGCCCGTCATTGGCGTGCCGATGCCGACGACGTCGCTCAACGGAATCGATTCGCTGCTGTCGATCGTGCAAATGCCCAAAGGCGTGCCGGTGGCGACGATGGCGATTGGCAAAGCCGGCGCGGCGAATGCCGGCCTGATGGCGGCGCAGATAATCGCGCTGGGCGATGCGCAGCTTGGCGAGCGGCTGGTGAAATGGCGGGCCGCGCGGGCGCAGGAATTGTTGCAGCAGAAGATTCCATGAGCGTAGTGACGGAGTATTGCGATGACCAAGCGCGATATCGATACGCCCGCATTGATTCTCGACCTCGATGTCGTCGAGGAAAATATTCGCACGATGGGCGAGTATTTCGCGGCGCGTCCGCAGAAGCTCAGACCTCATTTCAAGACGCCGAAGACAGCTGAGATCGCGCGACGACAGCTCGCGGCTGGCGCTATCGGAATCACGGCGTCGAAGCTTGGCGAGGTCGAAGTGCTGGCGCGCGCCGGACTCGGTCCAGTGCTGCTCGCAAACCAAATTGCGGGGCCGGCGAAGATCGATCGGTTCTTCAAAGCCGCGGCGCGAATCAGTTTGATCGGAACGATCGAGAGTGAGTTCAACGTGCGTGAGTTCGAGGCGGGAGCGGCGCGGGCCGGACGAGCGGCCGACGTGATAATCGAAGTCGATACCGGGATGCATCGATGCGGTACGGAAACGCCTGAAGAGACTGTCGAGCTGGTGCGGCTGGCTAAGCGGGCAGGGCTGAATTATCGCGGAGTGATGGGCTACGAAGGCCACGCGGTGCTGCTTCCGGATAGCGAAAAACGAATCGCAACGGCGCGTGAGGCTCTGACTACGCTGAGCCGGCATGTCGAAGCGTTGCGGAGCGCCGGGGCTCGCGCCGGAAATCGTGAGCGCGGGCGGGACCGGCACGTTCGACATCGCGGGCACCTGGCCCGACGTAACCGAAGTCCAGGCGGGGTCGTACGTGTTCATGGACGGCGCATATCGCAAGGTGCGGCCGGATCTAGGTCGTCCGGCGCTGACGCTGCTCGCGACGGTGATTTCGCGGCGCGGCGCGCGGGCAATAATCGACGCGGGAATGAAATCGCTCACCAACGAATTTGGTCCGCCGATGGTCAAAGGGACCGACGATCAAGGTAGCGGGGCTGTCCGAGGAGCACGGACATCTTGCGGCGGGGGAGAGCAGTCTCGAGCCTGGCTCGAAAATCGAGATAATTCCAAGCCATAACGATACGACGATCAATCTGCATAGTGAGTACTATGTGGTGCGGGGCGACGAAGTAGTCGCGACCTGGCCGATTGAGGCTGCGCGCGCGTATCGGTGAGTATTGAGTGGGTAAAGCGGGACATCGCGCGATCGCCGCACTAGCTATTGCAGTAGCTATTGCTGGATTTGCGCAAGCGGCCGAGGTCAAGATGGCAGGCAAGCTGAATGTGCCCGCGAACGCAAGCGTGATTGCGATTTGCACCGATCCCGTAGTGCAGAACGTGCTCAACGAAGATCTGCGCGCGGCGCGCCATGGGCAGCCGTGGAATCCCGACAATTCGGTGACGCTCACGGTGACAGTGAATCAACAAATGCTCGCGCCGGGAGTGTCGTTGAATCAGATGTTCCCGGGCGACCCTTCGATGGTCGAGTTGCTGAGGGAGGCCGGAGCCGATCCGCCGCCGTTGGCCGATGCGGGCAATCAACCGGTCGATCCGTTCGCCAACGAGGCTCGCCGCCAGGCGTTGGCTCCCGAAGATCCGGTGACCGCCGGGTTCAGAGCCTACCAGGCGCGCCGCAATGCGATCACCAACGGGCCGACGCCGTACGACAGCATCCCGAAGAACCAGCTTTACGATACGGTGATTGTCGCGCGGGCTTCATTGGAAGGCGCGGCCGATGAGCTGAAAGTGGTCGCGGTGGTGCACTCGGGCGATGACACGCGGCACGCCAAGGAACTTGTCGCCGAAGAGATCGCCAACGCCGTGCTGCACTAGCGATCAATCGTCAGTCGCAGCATGCGGAATTGGATGTGGCGGAGCAGAATGATTCGCAACCGGCGGAGCGATCGCAGCTCGCGGGACATTCGATACTCCAGGCGCTGCCGGGAGGGGAGGCGCGGCCTCGGGATTGGTTACGATTGTCGCGGGCGGAAGAGTTTCGCTCGACGCTTGAGCATTTGGCGCGGGCGTCGTCGCAGCTGGCGAGGCGATGGGAGCGCTAACCGACGCTTCATGCTCCTCATATCGGCGCCATGCAAAATTGGCCAGTAAAACAAGCACCGCGACGACCATCACGGCGAATGCGATTCGGCCGGCCGAGCCGGGCTTCTTCTCGACCATCGTAATCTCTTGCGAGATTCGCACCACGTTGGCTTCGGCATGTTGAACGTTGCTGACGAAGCGCGAGGCGATCTCTTCGGCGTCGAGACCGAGGAAGGTCGCGTAGCGGCGAAGAAACGGGACCAGGTAAAGCCGATCGGAGATCATGTCGTACCCATAGTTCAATTTTTTGACGCTGAGGACGCGGATCGCGGCGTCGATCTCTTTGTCTTTTTCGTCCTTGATTGCTTCGAGATACAGGCGCGAGCGTACGGAGTTGTTCCATCCCGTCGAACCGCTGGTTCCGGTCCCGTCCTTCAATCCGGTGAGGGACGGATGGCCGAGGAGCAGAACGGCGAGGTCGTAACAGATCGCGAGGCCTCGCAAGAGAGCGATAAACTGGCGCGCCTCGGTTCGGACGTTTTCGTTCCCAGCGAAGACGTCAGCGAGCGTGTCAATGATGAGGAGGCATGGCTTATGCCGTTCGACCACGGCCACAAGCCCCCGCCAGATGGGCGTCGGGGAGATGGTGCCCGTCCTGCCTTGCGGGGCGGCTAGGACGGCGTCCATCCCGGCAAGAGGAACGAAATGGAAGTTCCCGAGGTCCGCAACGTTGATGCCATAGCTTGTCGCGATGTCTTCGAGGCGGCGGTTCAGTTCGTCGAGATCGTCCTCTGCGCTCACATAGACGACAGGGCCGCACTGCGGAGATGTTCCGAGCCAAGGTTTACCGGCTGCGGTGGCAACTCCAAGCTGTTCGGCGAGGGTCGACTTGCCGACGCTGCCGTCGCCGCCGAGCAGCGTCACCGTCCGGTCGGGGATCATACCGGGGACAAGCCACCGGCGTGGAGGGGCGGGGTTGCCCGCGAGCGACGATGCGGTGACGACCGGCAGCGCGGCGATGTCCTGCGCCCAGTTGTTGTCCTGCTCTTCATCCGCGCCATTCCTCAGCGTCGGACTAGGGGACGGCGTCCGACGCCGCCCGATCTGCTTGAGCATCTCATCCGGGTTCATCGGACTGCGCCGCGCGTCGTTCATTAACGCCCTTCCCCGAACACAGGCGGTGCGATGGCCGAGGCGAGAACGGTCGAAAGGCTCGCGCACATGAGCCTCCGGACGCGCAAAGCGTTGGTGCCGTGTTGCGATTGGAAGGCGGATGCGCCACTATGGGCGCTGCAAATTATTGTCACCGCCTTCGAAGCCCGGCCGTCGCTAACGGTCGGGCTTTTTTTCGCGGCCACCTAAGCGACTTTCGTCTCGCGGGCGCGCTTCGCGCACTGACGATCGAACTCAGACAGTTCGTCCTCGCGATAGTAGTTGCGACCGTTGATCACGATCGGCTTGGGGAAGCCGAGCTTTTCGTCGCGATGCCATCGATCGATTGTGCGCGCTGTTACGTGGTAGCGTGCGGCGGTGAGGGCTTTCGGAAGGTGCTTGACGGTTTCCATAGCGGAGTCCTTGTCTGAAAATGAAAAGACAAGGCAGCTAATTAGCAGCGCAGAATGCCGAGAGCGAAAGGAGTTAAGTGGCAAATTTCTTGACGACTAATCCCCTTACTTTGCGAGTACGGAGTCCCATTCGTCCGCAAGGGCCTTTGCCTGAGCGTAGGCACTTACTCGGTCCTTGCCCGGAATTTTACCAGTCGTTGGCTGGAAGCCAAGGACGTGATAGACGGTGCCCAACAGCGATAGGAACGGCTTGTTTGACTCGGTCGGCTTTCTCCCCGTCAGGCTATAATAGAAGGAGCCCGGCGACTCGGGCAATTTGGGAGATGTGGACTTTCTCCGGCCGGCCCTTCTCTACGTTTATTGTGACCCTCAAAGTTTCTGCTGTTGCGCGCAATATAATTAGATTTAATCTCACCCAATATAGAAATTTATCCGACATAGAATCCTTTAGCGCATCGAGGGCGGGTTCCGATAAATTGTCCAGCGCTTCGATCGTGCGGTCGACCGATTGCTCCAATCTGCGTAGCCCCTCTTTGGTCGGGAGTGGGCGCGGTCGGCGACTGAGCATCTCCATGTCAGTTCGCGATAGAATCTCTGTCGCTACGAGGCGCGGCAAGTTGCGTAACCGCTTCTCTTCAGTGGTTGACAGCCTCGGACGCGAGCCGCGAGCCATCATCACCAGTTGACGAGCAAATGCGGGGATCAGCATTTCGTGGGTATTTCCTGCGCTGGGCGTTGCTCGATTGATCGGCAGCCCTCTAAAAGCTTCTTCCAACGCGGCGCATTTTGACTCAAATGATACCGGCTCCGTCGTTTGCATCATTGTGCTCTCACGCCCGCGAGTTCGACGACGTTGTCTGCCGTCGCGCCGCTTGCGAGCCGCTGGACGTGCGCGCCCCACACTTTCATCGCGTGCCGCATCTCATCCTCGAACTTGTGCTTCTGATAGACGCCTACGATGCCGCCGAAGCTCCCCGAGACGTGGTTCAAGCAGCGTTCGATCACGTGCAGGTCAACTCCAAGCCGCGCCATGCCCGATGCGCAACTCCTTCGTAGGTCGTGGAACCCAAATTGAGCGAGCGGGGCTGAACCGTCGCGCTTCACAAGCTCCGCAATTGCGTGATCGAGGCGAAGCTTCGCCTTCGAAAACCCCGATGCGGGGAGAGGCTTCTCGCCACGACGGGTCTGCGCCGGAAACGCCAGCCCGTCGTCGTTTTCAATGCGCGGCAGGCCATTCAAAATGTCTATTGCGAGGGACGACAATGGCAGGGCGTGCGGGCGCTTGTTCTTCGTTCGAGCGGCTGGAAGCGACCAGAGTTTCTTTTCGAAATCGATTTCCGCCCATCGCAACCCGACGATTTCACCCCGCCGCGCTCCTGTCACAACGAGAAGCCGGGTGATGTGCTGAAAAGGCCAGCCGAGCGCGGCCGCCGCTTCCCAAGTCAACGAAAGTTCGCGATCGTCAAGAACCCTATCGCGCGGGGTTTCTATGGAGCGTGCGAGTACGCCGTCGCAAGGCGAGTGCGAGACGATTTCGCGCGAGACCGCCCATCTGCATAGCTTGCGGAGGATCGCCAGAACACGGTTTGCCGCAATCGGCGCGCCTCGATCCACAATGTCGTCGAGCAGCAGGTTCACGTCGCGTCTGGTGATATCTGACAGCCGACGCCCACCCCACCGGGCCACAATCTCCTTGTTCAGGAGCCGGACATACTCTTGCGCGGTGCTTGGCTTGTTCGCCCGGCGGACATGCTTTTCGATAAACTCGGCGACGACAGACTCGACTGAGCCGCGCACGGTCTCTCGGCCCGCTTCCTTGGCGGCGATCTTTCCCGCCGCCCTCTCGCCCTGCGGGTCTTTGCCAGCCGCTATCGCAGCCCGTGCGCTCGCCGCCAGTTTGCGCGCCTCGCCGAGCCCCATTTCGGCGGGTCCGATTGTCAGCTTGCGAGGCTTACCTTCGTAGCGGTATCGCAGGGCGTAGCTCTTCGCTCCGCTCGGCTGGACCACAAGATACATGCCGCGAATTTCGCCGTCTGGGACTTCGCGACGCGCGTCGCTCGGCTTGATGTTTTCGACCGCCTTGGCCGTCAGTCGGTTTGACATACCTTCTCTCGGGTAACCGCCGGGTATCGCCAAGAGCCTGTCTTGGTTGTGAACCGGCTGTCCGAGACATTGTAAGACATTGAGCGAAATGCAAGGAGAGGGTTGATTTTTCAGCCGAGAGGTTGTCTGTTTCTGTCTGGCGCTGTCGGCCGATGTT
>CAVQAR010000021.1:0-25160 GCA_963710425.1 uncultured delta proteobacterium | reverse complement strand
TCGTGGTTTCGTGACCGGCCAGCAGCGTGAACATCGCGCTAAAAACCAGTTCCTCTTCGGTCTGCAAGTCGCCGCGGCCCTCGGCCGCCACCATGATGCCGATCAAATCCTCCCGCGGATGTTTGCGGCGGTCGGCGGCGAGGTCCGAGAAATAGCGGCGCACGTCGGCGATCGCCTGGCGCACTTCGACGCCGGGATCGTTCGCGCTGATAACCGGGTCGAGCGGGACTCCAAGCGTGCGCATCCAGTCGCGAAACATTGGCTTGTCACTGTCGTCGGCGCCCATCACCTCGGCCAGCACGTCGATCGGAAATGGAAACGCGACGTCCTTGATCAAATCCATCGAGCCGCGCGCCTCGACCGCGTCGAGCAGGTAGTCGGCGATGTGCTGAATCCGGGGCTCCAGGCCGTTGACGACCGCCGGCGAAAAAAATGTGGTCATCAGCCGGCGCAGGCGGGTGTGGTCGGGAGGATTGCGAAAAACGATCGCATGCTGGAGCGCCTCGCGCATCGACTTGAGCCCGTCGTCAGGCGGGAACGAGTCGAGCGCGTTGAGATCGAAGGCGAGAAATCGTTTGTCACGGAGAACGCTGTGACAGTCGGCATAGCGGGTCGAAATCCAGAATCCGATCGGCGTGCGCAGCAGCGGATAGCGCGTCCGCAGGAATTTGTAGAGTGGATAGGGATTCGCCGAAAAAAGCCGTCCGTACATCCGGCTGGCAACGCGGCTAACGCGGGCAAAAGTGGTAGAGGAAGGCATTCGCTTATGCGCCCGGGAGTATATTGGCTGGCGCTTCTGATTGGAATTGCGGCTGATCGTGGAGCATAGGCAGGAGCCGGAAAGGGCATTCTACACTACCTGTAGTGGGTATGAGGCGGACATACCACCATCGGTGGGTTCGTTCCGTCAAAATTGGTTTTTCGGCGGGGGATGTCGTCCGAAGATGAGTCGTGGGGAGCGACGATGGAGTTGTCGTGCGAGTGTCATTCACAGCAGGATGATAGCGCGTTGAGCGCCGCGTGATCAGGCTAAAAAGTTCACCCCCAGTTTACGGGCAGTATAGTAGCGACGTATCTGGATAGAACGGCTGATGATCCGCGCCGCCACCGGCAATTAGAACGGAGCCGTCGAGGAGAGTCGTGCTGGTGTACCCGCTCCGGTCAGGAGGAATCGCGCCAATCGATTCGAAAGTATTGGACTTCGTATTGTAGAGCTCGGCAACAACCCCATCTTTGCGGATTGGATAAAACGGAGTCGCGATGCTCGTTACGAGGACGCGTCCGTCGTCGAGTTTCGATGGAATCGGGTCGATAAGATGGAAGGGCGACTCGCCCGCCAAAGTGAAATTTCCGGTTTGCGGATCATAGACTTCCGCAATTTCATTCGTATCGCCATTTTCACCTGTGACCAGTACACGGCCGTCTGAAAGCAACACAGCATCGCACCAGGTCACACTTTTTGAGTCCCCGGTACGCGTGAACCGGTCAGATTTCGGATCGTAGATTTCGGCTGATTTGCGCTCCTCTTCATTTTCACCCTCGCAAGCCAAGAGTACTCTGCCGTCCTGCAATTTTAGCGCGGTACCGCTATACCGTCTTACAATTGGTTTGGCGGCCAGTTTCAAGGTTGCGTTGACTGGGTTGAATAACACCGCGCCAGTTTGGCCAATCATTAAGACTATCCCGCTGTCGAGTACAGTCGCCGAATATGGTACCTCGCCAATCGATCCAATCGAGATGAAGCTCTTGGTCTTGGGATCGTAAATCTCGGCGCTGTTCAAAGCTATATTAGAGTTCACCTTCATTACCCCAGCCGAGTACAAGGGAAGTTGTTGTCCGATGCCTTTGGAAAAGCCACTTGCGATCAGGACGCGGCCGTCGGGCAGGCGCGTGGCGACTGCTTGCTGGCGGGGCACTGTCATCGTGCCGGAGGATGAAAACGTGCCGGTGGTTGGATCAAAAATTTCGCTTGAATCGAGGGCTGTCGATGGCTGTCCGCTAATACCACCCGCGATCAGGACGGTGCCGTCTTCGAGGAGCGTCGCCGTGTGCAGTGCGCGTGGCGTGACCATTTTCCCGGTTTCAACGAACGCGCCATGCGTAGTTCCACATCTTCCAGCCTTTCCAACCTGAACCGTCGCTTGGGGTATGGGCGGCGGCTGGGGAGTACAAGCGGACAGAATCCCCAAGGACGCCAGGGATGCAAACACACCAATGGATTGCTTCAAACTCATCTCCAGTTGACGTTGGGTTATCAGCGGTTCGGGGCTTTGATCAAGTCGCGCCATGTCTTGGTGAGTTTCAGATTGCATGGTATGTGGAGGGCGATTGACGAGGAGATGTCTTATGGCAGTGAAGATTGAAGGTACTTGCGAGCCGCAGTTCAAAAAGGTTCGCGAGATTTTTGCGGACTCCTTTGAGAATGGGATCGAGGTTGGGGCGGGGGTTGCAGCGGTCGTCGATGGGAAATCGGCGTTTGATCTTTGGGGAGGTTATGCCGATAAGGCTAAGACCAAACCGTGGACGCGCGATACGCTCGTCAATGTCTGGTCGACCACCAAGGGGATCACGTCGATCTGTGCGCATCGGCTGGTCGATCAGGGGAAGCTTGATCTTGACGCGCCCGTCGCTAAGTACTGGCCTGAGTTTGCGCAGGCGGGGAAGGACAAGATTCCAGTAAATTATCTGCTGAGTCATCGCGCGGGATTGCCGGCGGTGCGCAAGCAGTTGCCGATGGATGCTTATTCCAACTGGCCGGTGATGTGCGCGGCGCTGGCGGCGCAGGAGCCGTGGTGGGAGCCGGGGACCAAACACGGTTATCACGCGATCACGTTTGGATACCTGGTCGGCGAAGTGATTCGGCGGATCACCGGCAAAACGCCGGGCACTTATCTGCGCGACGAGATCGCGGGGCCGCTCAAGCTCGACCTTCATATCGGCGTCGATGCGAGTTTCGATCCGCGAATCGCGGAACTGATCGGTGCGCCGCCGCCACCGCCGGGCAAGCCCGATCAAATCGCGACGATGAGCGTCGATCCGGAATCGATGACCTACAAGGCGATCGCGAATCCGCGGCCGGTGGTCGATCCTGCGTTGACCAACAGTCGGGCGTGGCGTGGCGCCGAAATTCCCGCGGCCAATGGACATGCGACGGCGCGCGCGCTGGCGACATTGTACGGCGCGCTCGCGACCGGCGGCGAGTTGAACGGTTATCGCGTGCTGACGCCGGCGAGTATCAAGCGCGCGCATACGGAGCAGGCCAACGGACCCGATCTTATCCTTGGCGTCGTCTCGCGATGGGGAATGGGATTTGCGCTGAATCAACCGGCGGCGCCGGTCGGTCCGAATCCGCGCACGTTTGGGCATCCGGGGGCCGGCGGGTCGATTGGATTTGCCGATCCGGATGCGCGGGTTGGATTTGGATACACGATGAATCAGATGGGGTCGGATGCGTTGATCGATGGGCGGGCGTCGGCGTTGTTCAACGCGATGTTCGCGGCGTTGTAGGGGAACATTTTCCGGCGCGCTCGCGCGCCGGAAAATGAATCCACTTGATTTAATGTGAAACCCGCGGTGGGTTTCACACTTCCTTCGGCAGGGCTAAGCCCTGCACCTTAGTATTAAGAAAGATGCGGGACTTCGTCCCTGTTCAAACTTTGGTGTGCGGTGTTTCCCGCTGCTGGCGACGCAGTCGCCAGCAGCTTACTTGCGCGAGGTTGAAAAGAGCTGCGATCTTTCGCTTCGCGTTGATGATACAAAAGAGCTGAGTGACACAGGAAAAAGAACCTGAGAGCAAAATGGCGTCCTCGCCATTTTGCGATTAGCACTTTTCACCGGGTGCAGGGGTCACCCCTGCCGCGGAAGCGTGAAACCCGCGAAGGGTTTCACATTAAATAAAGAGATTTCTCCTTCCAGATAAAACGATGCCGCCCGTCTTACTTCGGCGGGCGGCCGTTTTGTCCCTCTTAGCGGAAGCTCAGACGCCGGCTGAGTTGTAGAGCGCGCATCGCAGTTTGAAAAAGTGCGCCATCGAAGTCAGGTAGCGGACGCGCCACGCCGCCGCCAATTTGCTCTTGGTCAAATCGAGGCCGTGATTCGATCCGATCATGCCGTAGGCGTCCTTGATGCTGTTGAATAGAACATCCGAAGAACCCGCCTTGAGATGCGTGACGCCGCCGATCTTTTTGATCAGGTCCGGGCTGTAGGCTGCGAGCGCGACCAGGCTGTCGGCAAACAGTTCGTCCTCTTCCACCAGGTGATTCCCGAATGCACCTTCCATGAACGCGGTGTGGGCGGCCTTTTCACCGACCAACGAGCCGTAAATGAAGTGGCCGAGTTCATGGCCGAGCGTCGCGCCGACTGCGCCCGGATGATGCGCGGTGTTGACGAAAATTACGAACTTGCTTTTTTCGCCGACGTCGGCGCGGCAGTAAAATCCGCGCAGCGACAGGCCGGCGCCGGTGCGATAGGGCTCGGCGCGCAATTCGAGTTCGCGCGGCCCGAACAATTTGCCCAGGTGACCGAGCAACTGCGGGCTGCCGAGGTCGGACAGGTTGCCGTAGGTCGGGATATGCTGCTTGATGTCCTTCTCGACCACCACTGCCAATTCCTTGAGCAGAGGTTTTTGCGGAAGGGCGGGCACGTCCATATAGTCGGTGGAGAGGATTCGTTTCAGGTCAGCGAGCTGGGTGAGGACTCGAGTCCCGAGCGAGCCGAAGGGGACCTTGATTTCGCCGAGCAGCTTGGAAACGAGGCGATCGACCTCGCGAGTAGCGAGCGCATCGGGTTCGCGCGGCGTGATTCGTTTCGCCATCGCAGGCGATGTGGTCATAGCTGCACTCATAGAGGTATTACTGAGGCGAAATGCCAGCACGACTGGCGCGCTCGGTGCATTATACTAGGGGACTCGCGATGCTTTTCAATACCCATCTACGTCGGACCCTTTCAGCAAATCGGATGCCATACTACCTATAGATAGCGCGGTCATGTGGAACACTATCTATAGTGTTCGAGGTTCCGCTATTGAGCGTTCCTGCAACGTATCGAGGGCAATTCTGAACCAAACGCGCGAGACAAAAGGGCCGGAGATGCTCGGGCAGCTTACGCCGCCATTGTTATGCTCCGGCTCGCGGTACCGACGCGTCTGACCAGAGATGACCGGGGTCCAATCCGGCACGATTGAAGTCTTCAGATTTCCCCTCGCGGCGACTCGCATCGCGGCTTGTTGGGTCTTGTTGCGCGATATTGCGATTCACGACGCTGCTATGTGCCCTATTGTTTAGGTTCATCTACAATGTGTCAAGAGTTTAGCTACCTACTGTATGACGGTTTTGACGCCGCTTTGACACTGTGAGGGGAGGTCGAGTTACTGCTTGTACACTTTACAAAGCGTTAAAACTGATCACTAGAAGAACCTCTCCCCTAACCCCTCTCCCTTCTGGAGAGGGGAATAAGAAAAGCGGGCTTGAGGTAGTTATTCCGGGCGCTTGAGCAATCGATCGACGAAGTCGAGACGATCTTTGCCCCAGAACATTTCGCTGCCGACGAAAAATGTTGGGACGCCGAAGATGCCGCGTTCCACTGCTTTTTCGGTGATGGCGGCCAACTCTTCGCGCGCCGCGGTCGAATCGGCGATGTCCAGGAGCGTGGCGCTGTCGAAGCCGGCGTTTGACACGATCGACTTGAGGACTTCGCGGTCGCTGATATCCTCGTCGCGCTCCCAGTATGCGCGCATGATCGCCTGCGAAACGCGTCGCTGCGATTGTTCGCGTGAACCTGCGTCATCCGGTTGAGCTGCGTGACCGGCGGCTACGGCTGCGCGCAGTGCGGACGCCGTCTTGATTGGAAAACGGCTGGGCCGTTTGAAGGGCAAGCCGGTCAATTCCGCGTAACGCGCGTGATCGCGCCACAGGTAGCGCGCCTTGCGCGGCGTCATCGCCATTACCTCGAAGCCGGTGCCGCGGAAGAGCGCGGCGGAATGCGTCGGCATCCAGTTCACGCGGGCGTGGTTGCGATCGCAAATCTCCGGCAGCATGAAAGCGGCGAAGTAGCTATTGGTGCTGGAGAAATCGAAGTAGAACTCGACGACGCGCATCATCTTTTTACCGTTTGGCCGTCCGATAGTAACGCGATCAGAATCAATGTCACAAAAAGAACCTAATGATGCGAACGTTCTGGAATTGTTTCCCTCGGAACCTTTGGCAGATAGCGATAGTCAAGCGTGATGACTAAAACGAGACTGCGCGGGATGGGCTGCTGGCTCCCCGGTGAATTGTCTCTACCGTTACCGTCGCCCCGTTTACCGGTAAATTCCCTTCATCAAAGCCGACGCATCCCGCGCATCTTTCATTCGACAGGTCGAAAATACCAGCCCACCAGACTGAGCGCGGCAGCGTGATCGCAGTGGTTGCCACTAACATTCCCGCTTGCCAATAGTGTCACGGTCAAAATGCCGCAATCCAAATTTGTAGCTCTGCCCGGCATGCCGTATCCGCTTGGCGCCACCTGCGATCGGGCGGGCGTGAACTTTTCGATATTTTCCGAGCACGCGACTGCCGCGACGCTCTGCTTGTTCGGCGGCGCGGGCGGCAACGAGGAGATCGCGCGACTGGCGCTGGCCGAGCGCACCGAACACATCTGGCATGCATATGTACCGGGCGTTCGGGCCGGCCAGCGTTATGGCTATCGGATGCGCGGTCCCTACGATCCTCCCGCGGGGCATCGCTTCAACTCGGCCAAGCTGGTGCTCGATCCGTACGCGCGCGCGCTTGATCGTATTCCTCGATGGCACGACACGATGATGGGTTATCGATCGATCACCGCCGGCACCGTGCCTCGTCTCGATCTGCGCGACAGCGCGCCCGCGATGCCTAAGTGCGTGGTGGTCGATTCGGCGTACGACTGGGAGGGCGATCGCAAGCCCGAAATTCCGTTGGAGAACCTCATTATCTACGAGGCGCACGTCAAAGGGATGACCGCGTTGCATCCCGAAGTGCCGCGGAAGATTCGCGGAACATATATGGCGCTCGCGTCGCCTCCGGTGATCAAGCATTTGACCGCGCTGGGGGTGAACGCAGTTGAGTTGTTGCCGGTTTGTCAGATCGCTCCGGAACACCGCCTGGAAAAACTCGGGCTGACTAACTATTGGGGATACAATTCGATTGGCTATTTCGCGCCCGACGTGCGCTTCGCGTCCGGCAGCGCTCTTGGCAGTTCGGTCGCGGATTTCAAATCGATGGTGAAATTGTTCCATCGCGCCGGGATCGAAGTGATTCTCGACGTGGTTTACAACCACACCGGCGAGGGCGACGAGAACGGACCGACGATTTGTTTTCGCGGGATCGATAACGCGAGTTACTACCGGCTGCGGGCCGACGGCAGCGGGCGCTGCGAGGATTTTACCGGCACCGGTAACGCACTCGACATGACCCATTCGCGGGTGCTGCAAATGGTGATGGACAGCCTGCGCTACTGGACGGTCGAGATGCACGTGGACGGCTTCCGCTTCGACCTGGCGACCACGCTGGCGCGCGGACCGCGCGGCGAGTTTGCGGCCAGCCCGTTTTTTGCGGCGATTACGCAGGATCCGATCGTCTCGAGGGCCAAGCTGATCGCGGAGCCGTGGGACATCGGCGAGGGCGGCTATCGGGTCGGGAATTTTCCGGTCAACTGGAAAGAGTGGAACGGAAAGTATCGCGATGGGGTGCGCGATTTCTGGCGCGGCGCTGACGGTTCGATGGGCGAGTTTGCTTCGCGCGTCACCGGCAGCTCGGACCTTTATCGTGCGGGAGGGCGTACACCGCTCGCGAGCATCAACTTCGTGACCGCGCACGACGGCTTCACGCTCACCGACCTGGTTTCGTACAACGAGAAGCACAACGAGGCGAATGGCGAGGACAACCGCGATGGCGACAGCCAGAATCGATCGTGGAATTGCGGCGTTGAAGGACCGAGCGACGAGTCGGCGATTCGCACGATTCGCGAGCAGCAAAAACGCAACTTCCTCGCGACGCTGATACTGTCGCAAGGCGTGCCGATGATCCTCCACGGCGACGAGCTCGGCCGCACGCAGCGCGGCAACAATAACGCCTACTGCCAGGACAATCCGATTTCGTGGATCGATTGGCAGAACGCCGACGCGGCGCTGATCGAGTTCACGCGGCGGCTGATCGAGTTGCGTCGCGAGCATCCGATCTTTCGGCGTCGGGGATGGTTCACCGGCGTCCCGGCCAAGCGCAACCGCTTGAAGGACCTGGAATGGTTTCGGCCTGACGGCGCCGAGATGACTGCCGGTGATTGGGGCGTCGGATACGCGAAGACGCTGGGCGCGTTCATCAATGGCAACGCGATGACCGAACGCGATCGCACCGGCGCGCGAATTGCCGACGCCAGTTTTTTCATGATGTTCAACTCATACCGCGAGCCGATGGAATTCAAACTGCCGCCGAAGAAATGGGGCCGCAAATGGTCGATAGTACTCGACACCGCGGATCCAGCGACGCTGAGTGATTCCAGATCGCATCTATTCGAAGAGCGCGTTCACGTCGCGGGACATGCGACGGTCGTGCTGCGACGGGTGTCATGATTCGATTGAATCAGCTGGTCTTTTGCGGTCTATACTAAACCTGAACGCTCGTTCCAACCGGAGACTTTTGCGATGATCGATTTTCGAACCGAGCCGTCTGCGTATCGGCATTGGCGGCTGAGTTTCGCCGGACCGGTCGCGACGCTCGCGATGGACGTGGACGAAAACGGCGCTCTCGCGCCGGGCTACGAGCTCAAGCTTAATTCCTACGACCTGGGCGTCGACATCGAGCTCAACGACGCTGTGCAGAGGATTCGTTTCGAGCATCCCGAAGTAAAGTGCGTGATCGTCACGTCGGGCAAGGAGCGGGTGTTCTGCGCGGGCGCGAACATCAGGATGCTCGGGTTGTCGAGTCACCCATTCAAGGTAAATTTCTGCAAGTTCACCAACGAGACCCGCAACGCGATCGAAGATGCGACGCTCAACTCGGGCCAGTACTACATGACGGCGATTGGCGGAGCGTGCGCAGGCGGCGGTTACGAACTCGCGCTGGCGACCGACTATATAATGATGGCGGACGACGGCTCGACCAGTGTTTCGCTGCCGGAGGTTGCGCTGCTCGGCGTGTTGCCCGGCACCGGCGGGCTGACGCGGCTGGTCGATAAGCGACGCGTCCGGCCCGATCGCGCGGATTTTTTCTGCACGACCGAGGAAGGAGTGCGCGGCAAGCGTGCGATGGATTGGCAATTGGTGGACGAAGTGGTTCCGCGGTCGCAACTGGCCGAGTCGGCGTCGCGAAGGGCACTCGAGTTTGCGGCGCGAGCCAACGGAACCGCGCAGGGTCGCGGGATCATCGCTAGGCCGGCTCTCGCGCGATATCGCAGAGCGACGGATTCAGTATGCGCATTTGACGATCGATATCGATCGCGACAATTCGACCGCGACGTTCACCGTCGAAGGTCCGAAGAGTCAGGCGCCGCGCAATGTCGATGAGGCTCACGCGATCGGCGCGGACTTCTGGCCGTTGGCGATTGCGCGCGAACTCGAAGACGCGATCCTGCATCTGCGGTTCAACGAGGAAACTGTCAGGACCTGGATCCTCCGCACGCGGGGAGACTCGACGCTGGTGAAGTCGCACGACGCGTTCCTCAATGCGAACGCCGATGAATGGCTTGTGCGCGAAATCCGCCTCTACTTGAAGCGCACGCTGAAACGGCTTGACGTCAGCTCGCGATCGATCTTCGCGTTGATCGAGCCGGGGTCATGTTTTTGCGGAACTCTGCTGGAGCTGGCGCTGGCGTCGGATCGCACGTACATGCTGCGCGGATCGCGGGAAGGTGACGAATCTACGCCGGCAAAAATCTGCCTTACTGAAACAAACTTTGGCGCGTTGCCGATGTGCAACGGGCTGACGCGGCTGGAGCGCAGATTCCAGGGCGAGCCGCACCGCGTCGAGGAGTTGCGCGCGAAGATTGGCGAGCAGCTTGATGCGTCCGCGGCCGATGAAAATGGCACTCGTCACGTTCACGCCCGACGAGATCGACTGGGACGATGAGGTTCGCCTCGCAATCGAGGAGCGCGCGGCTTTTTCGTCGGACGCGCTGACCGGGATGGAAGCGTCGTTGCGATTCGGCGGGCCGGAGACGATCGAATCGAAAATTTTCGCGCGCTTGTCGGCCTGGCAGAACTGGATTTTCCAGCGCCCCAACGCGGTCGGAGAAAAAGGCGCGCTGAAACTTTACGGCACCGGAGCGCGGCCGGAATTCGATCCGAGGAGAGTGTGATGACGATCAACTATTCCGAGCGGATTCCCAACAATGTGAATCTCGCCGACGACCGTCGTCTGCAGCGCGCGCTCGAGGCGTGGCAACCGGGCTTCCTGCAATGGTGGAGCGAGATGGGGCCCGAAACTTTTCAGGGCTGCGATGTGTATTTACGGACGGCGACTTCGACCGACGCGCAGGGCTGGGCGACTTTCGGATACGTCAAGATGCCGGACTATCGATGGGGGATTTTCCTGGCCGATCTCGAGCAGGACCGAAAGATTCCGTTCGGAGAGCATAAGGGCGAGCCGGTCTGGCGCGAAGTGCCGGGGGAGCATCGCGGAGTTCTGCGCCGGCTGATCGTTACGCAAGGCGACACTGAGCCTGCGTCGGTCGAGCAGCAGCGGCATCTCGGCCGGACCTGTCCCTCGCTCTACGACCTGCGCAATCTTTTCCAGGTAAACGTCGAGGAAGGACGGCATCTGTGGGCGATGGTCTATCTGCTGCACGCCTACTTCGGACGCGACGGCCGCGAAGAGGCTGAAGCGCTGCTGCAACGCCGCTCGGGCAACGTCGACAATCCGCGCATCCTCGGCGCGTTCAACGAGAAGACGCCAGATTGGCTGTCGTACTTCATGTTCGCGCATTTCACGGACCGCGACGGCAAGTATCAGCTCGCGAGCCTGGCCGAATCGGGATTCGATCCGCTCGCGCGGACCTGCCGCTTCATGCTGACCGAGGAGGCGCATCACCTGTTCGTCGGCGAGTCCGGAGTGGGCCGCGTGATCGCCCGCACCTGCCAACTGATGAAACAACATAACACTGATATAGTCAGTGAGTATGGTGGAATCGATCTAAGTATCATTCAAAAGTATATAAACTTTCATTACTCAGTCTCGCTCGACCTGTTCGGATCGGAGCTATCGACCAATGCCGCCACTTACTACAGCGCGGGTCTGAAAGGCCGCTTCAAGGAGACCGATCGGGACGACGACCATCAACTGAAAGGAAGCAGCTACCCAGTCCTAAGAGTGGATACTGAAAAAATCATTCAGACTGAACAGCCGGCGCTGAATGCGTTGAACGAGACTCTTCGCGACTCCTACATTGCCGACTGCGAGCGGGCGCTCGCGCGATGGAACAAGATTATTCGCGAGGCGGGGATTGGCTTCGAGCTCAAGCTGCCGCATCGGGGTTTTCGGCGCTCGATTGGCGAATTCGCGGGCGTCAACGTGACGGTGGACGGGCAGATAGTCAGTGAAGCGGAATGGAATCGGCGGCAATCGGAATGGCTGCCGACGCAAGCCGACCGTGAATTCGTGGCGTCGCTGATGAAGCCGGTCACCGCGCCCGGCCAATTCGCCAGTTGGATCGCGCCACCCGTGCGCGGGATCAATCACCAGGCGCTGAATTTCGAGTACGTGACGGCGTTGCCCGCGAATTAATCGGCGCGCTTGACTCTGGACTATAGTCAAGGGTCTATCGTGAGGCTCAGATGACGATTGGCCGAGTAGCTAGTGCATTGGGACTGAGTATAGACGCGATCCGCTTCTACGAGCGGCAGGGATTGATCGCGCCGCCGCGGCGAAACTTTTCGGGCTATCGGAATTATTCTGAAGACGTGATCGACCGCCTGCATTTCATCGGCGATGCGAAGCGGCTCGGATTCACGCTGAAGGAAATCAAGGAGCTGCTTTCGCAGGGCGTCAAATCGACGGCGGAATGCGGACCGGTCACGCGAAAAGCGGAAGCGAAATTGGCCGAGATGAACGAGGAAATCGCCCGCCTGCAGCGGCTGCGCGTGACGCTGCGCAAAATGGTCGAGGCTTGCGGCGGACAGTGCGTGCCGATGCAGGCGTCGCGCGCGCGAAAAAAGGAGATCTCATGGAAGTCGTGATTTATACGAACACGGGATGCTCGGCGTGCCAACAGGCGAAGGAGTTTCTCGCGCAGCACAACGTCAGCTACGTCGAAAAAAGTATCGCCAAGGATCCTTCGCTCATAAACGAGCTGGCCAGCATGGGTTTCCGCGCGGTCCCGGTGATTCGCGTCGGCGATGAAACGATGTTGGGTTTCAGCGCGGTGAAGTTGCGGAGGATGCTGGGTCTCTAGACGATCGCAAGTAGATTTTGGTGGCACAGGCTTTAGCCTGTAATTTTCTTGCACATGCAACCGGGGGATCACCGGCTGAAGCCGGTGCCACTTCAGTCACTTGAACCAGCGAGCGTGATCGGTCGCGAACCAATACGCGGCGATGTATCCGGTCAGCAATGCGATGAAGCTGGTTTCCTCGAGTGCGCGCGCCAGCAATGGAAAACTGATTTGGAACTGCGTCGGTGGCGGAACCATGAATCGGCTGAAGGCGCGCAGCGAAATCGCGCCTAGAAGGTAAGGCCGCGACCGCCATCCAGATCGCGCGTGAGCTTGAACGACCCTCCGCTGCTGACACGACCATTTGCACGAACGGAATAGCCAGCAGCACCAGGTAGTGATGCCATCCGACCGGGGTCAGCATGATCGCCGTCGCGATCCACAGTGAGTAGATTCGCCAGTCGGGATCGTCGCGATTCCGGTCGAGCGAGCGTCGCGCGAATAGTCAGTCCGAGTACTACTACGTCAGCGCTGGCTATTGCAGCGCGCCTGATCCAATCGGCCGATGAGCCGGGCGCGGTGCCGGTGAACGACCAGAACATCCGCGATACGAACGGTCCCAGCGAAAGATTATCTACTCGACTCACCACTCTGTAGTCAGTGAGCCAGAACGCGCCGTGAACGAAGGCGAGCGTCTGCGTCAAACCTAAAATCGCGACGGTCGCAAATCCTCCTGCTGCGATTCCTGCCGTCGCGAACATTACTGCGCGCCATTTTCGACGAAATATAAAGTAGCCGACGAGCAGCAGCGGATAGGCTCGCAGCAGCGCTGCAATCGCGATCATCAATCCAGCAGTGCCGTCGCGATTGCGATCCATCGCGCGCATCGCGGCTGCCATCAGCGCGAGGATTATCAGCTGCGACTGTCCCCAGTAGAAATTCAGATTCACCGGCGCCGACATCAGCATCAGTGCCGCCAGCAGCAATGCTGTGCGACCGGTCCAGCGCGCGTCGATACGCCAGCAGCAGGTACATCGCAGTGGCCAAGCGCCGAAAAATTGATTGCGGTCCAGATCCAGAATGCGACCCGCGGCGCAACCGGGTGAGAGGTTCGAAGCAAATTAGAAACGGCGGCGTCTCGGAAGCGTGAACCAGCCAGTTGGTCTCGAGGCCGAGCCTGCGTGCCGATCGGTGTCAGATTCGTTGAATATGGATCGATCCCGTGACGGAGCGCCCACGCCGATTCGTAGTAGTTCGAGAAGTCGCGTCGGTGCCACTGTCCCGGCATCTTCGACAGAGTGCCCATCAGCACCAGGAGCGCGCAGAGCCAGACTACTGCCAGGATCGCGGGTTGGCGCATCGCGGCCGCGATTCGTTCGCCGTTCACGCCCAAGTATGAACAGACGCCGCGCCGCGAACCTACGAATTGTTACGCGACAGTGTTATCCGGAGAACTCAAAATCGTGCATAGTCGTACGGTCCTGTAGCTACGCCAATTTTGCAATTGAGAACTCGAGTGATTTCCACCGATACGCATATTTTCAGCGCGCCAGTGCGGGCCAATAGATCGGTAGGCAATTGGAGCGTCGCCGTTGTTGCGTTCGTAATTCTACTCAGCAGCGGCTGCGCCACGCCGGTCGGAGTTAAACGCGTCGACGAGCAAGCGGCCCATCGCGCGCTCAACGCGAACGTTCTCTCGACCGGCAAGCCGAGCGATTACTCGACGCAAATTCTGGAGCGATCCGCGCTCGAGCGATCGCTTCAAAAACGATCCGCAAACAGTCCTGGCCGAGTTGAATTCGGGACTCGGCAAACCTGACGAACGCGATCGGCTGTTCGCGCTGTCCGAGCTCTCATTTGAGTATGCGGAAGAATCGGGGAATCAATCCTACTATCTCGCGTCCGCCGCCTACGCGTACGCTTTTTTGTTCCCGACGAATCCCGCCGACGCGCCCGGACCGTACGATCCGCGCCTCACGGCTCACCGTTGACCTTTACAATCGAGGCATCGCTTTGGGACTTGCGACCAAAGACGGAAAGGAAGTTGATCTGAGCGCGCGTCAACTGAGTTTGCCCTTCGGGTCGCTCAGTTTGGAGGTCGAGCCGGAAGGATTCAACTACGGCGGCAATCATCTGACGAAATTTGTGTCGCTCGCGGACCTGGAGGTTCGTGGACTCCGCAATACGTATCGCAGGCCGGGCATCGGCGCGGCGCTGTCTGCACGAGTCGAAGCGACGCCGGGCAGTCCCGCGAGCCGATGGATTCCGCCGAATGCGAAAGTACCGATTACCGCGTTCGTGCGCTTCGACGATCCTCGGCTCGCGATGAGCAACGGGCGTCTGCGCGGCACCGTGGAGCTTTACGACGAAGACCGGGCAGGCTCCGTGCAGATCGGCACGCATTCCGTGCCGCTCGAATCCGATCCTAGCGCGGCGCTTGCTTATCGGCTGGAGGGTGCGCCGATTTGGGATTTCGAGCTGGCGGGCTTTCGCAAGGGCGACCTCACCTTTTCGGGCTTCCGCAGCGGCGCCAACGTCAACGGGCTCTTCATGTTGCATCCGTACCACGCGGGCATGATTCCGGTGGTGTTCGTTCACGGTACCGCGTCGAGCCCCGCGCGATGGGCCGAGATGGCCAACGAGCTGCTCGGCGATCCCGTGATCGCATCGCGCTATCAGCTTTGGTTCTTCCTCTATAACAGCGGCAATCCGATCGTGTTGTCCGCGATGCGTTTGCGGGAGTCGCTGATTGCGGTTCGCAAAGACGTCGATCCGGACGGCAAGGATCCCGCGCTCAACCAGATGGTGGTGATCGGCCACAGCCAGGGCGGGCTGTTGACGAAAATGATGGTGGTCGATAGCGGCAATCGCTTCTGGAGCAACGTCACGTCGGTCCCGTTTGATCAGGCGCAACTCGATCCCGAGACGCGGGACCTGGCGACTCGCGCGATGTTCTTCAAGCCACTGCCCTTCGTCAACGAGGTGATCTTTATCGCGACGCCGCATCGCGGCAGTTACATGGCCAGCAATCCTATCGTCAAGTTGGGAAACAAGTTCATCAACCTGCCGGGCGGGCTGGCCAAGTCCGCCGTTGCGATCGGAAAGCTTCGCGAGACCAGCATGATGGGAGCACCAGTTGCGATTCCGACGGCGCTGGACAACATGGATTCCTCGAACCGGTTCATCAAGGCGCTCTCGGCGACGCCTATCGCTCCAGGCGTTCACGCGCATTCGATTATACCGGTCAAAGGGAGGGGCCGGTTGAGGACGGCAACGACGGCGTCGTCGAGTACAAGAGCGCGCACATCGACGGCGTCGAGTCGGAGCTGATCGTGCGTTCGGGGCACTCGACGCAAGCGACGCCACAGACGATCGAGGAAGTCCGCCGCATCCTGTACGAGCACGCCGGAATCCACTGATGCTCGGTCGCGCTGTCCGCTTGGTCGCGACGCTGATGTTGTCGGTGATCGTCGTCGCCGCAGTCGCGTGGGCCGCGATGGCGATCTGGTTCGACGGTCCTCATTCGCGCATCCTCGCGGCGCCGATGGCGGCCGGACTGGTCATCGTCTGCGTGGTTTGGCAGCGCTGGTTCGTCCATTGCTGAGAGGACTCGTGGTTGCGCTGTTCCCGGTGATCGTCGTCGCTCTATGGTGGACGGCGATTCCGGCGAGCAATACGCGCGACTGGACTCCTGATGTAGCCCGCACAGCGCGCGCAACTTTCGACGGCAGCCGCGTGACGATCGAGAACGTCCGGAATTTTAAATATCGATCCGAAACCGACTACGACCAGCGGTGGGAGACGCGGACTTACGATCTCGATCGGATCAAAGGAGTCGATCTTTTTCTATCGTTTTGGGGGCCGACTGAAATCGCGCACACGATCATGAGCTGGGATTTCGGCGATGGCCAGCATCTCGCCATCTCGATCGAGACGCGCAAGCAGAAGGGCGAATCATACTCTGCGATACGCGGCTTCTTCCGCCAGTACGAGCTCTACTATGTAGTCGCCGATGAGCGCGACCTGGTCGGGCTGCGAACCAACTACCGCGGCGAGCAGGTCTATCTATATCGGCTGCGCGCTTCTGCGGCGCAAGCGCGAGCGTTGCTGGTTGATTACCTCGACGAAGTGAATCAGCTGGCCGACCATCCGGAATGGTACAACGCATTGACGCAGAACTGCACGACGACGATTCGAGGCCATGCGCAAAACGTCGGAGCCGCTGGCAGTCTCGACTGGCGAATGCTCGCCAACGGCCACCTCGATGAACTCCTCTACGAACGCGGCCAGATCGACACGAGCATGCCGTTGGCAGAGCTTCGAGCACGCAGCAACATCACCGAAAAAGCAAAAGCCGCCGACGACGCTCCCGATTTTTCGGCGCGCATCCGCGAAGGCTTGCAATGAACTGCCGACTGCGTGGAGCATTTGTAAGACGCGTGTTCCGTGATGGTCGTACGCGTGCCGGGGAGCTATGGTCGGCGCAGTGAGGCCGAGTAAAATCCTTTCCGTTGCTCCGATCTTCAATAGCGACCCCGCTAGCGTCTATATCGAGCTTTCCTGTTCGCTCTGTGATGAAGTCGATACTTTGGTCGTGACCCTGTCTGAACGAGAGAGCGACCTTTTGTGGCTGCGGCGGAATGATTTCTATTTCGTTTGCGGTCGTCACCGCAAGTGGGAATCTAACTAAAACGGCAAGATCGGCTCACCGTTAATGGGTGCATCTTTACCGAGCGTGCCACCGCTCCAGAAAGCGGGAGAGCCTGGAGCCAATTCTTATTTTGCGTGATGATCAATCAATCTGTTGCGAACTTCCGTGTCGAAAGCCATCGGTGCGCCGGGACATATCTCTCCTAGCCATTGCGTACTCATGTGATCCGGAAGTCTCCGGAAGCTAAATACTGAGACGTAAACCGCCCATCGTTCCCCGGACAGAGACTCAACGAAATCACGTCCGCAACGGGAGCAGTGATGTTGGCGAAGTGGTTTGTCGGGCTCGATCTCTACCTGACGGGGTTTCGTACTAGACCACTGATGGCTGTCCCATGCGTCGCGGCTCATGAAGGAGTAGTCCTCCTTGTTGCGGTTTTGACGACGTGATACGCCAGACTTTTTAACTATTCCGTTGGTGATTTTAATGCAACAGGAATGACAGAATGACAAATGTGTTCTATAAAGAACAGTTAGTCTCGCAATTTATCTAATCTTTTGGGTATCGATATGATACCGGATTTCAAAGGCCATCATTTTGTTGAAGACGTGAGGCTGGGTGAACCCCCATCGTGGCACCATTGCGACCGATGCGGATTGAAAGCGTCAATGAGGCCAGACGGCTCAGTATACTTCGACATTGAGCGGACCGGCGTGTTTCTCAAGAGTAGCAACAGTGCGCCTTTCAACGCGTCACGCATACCGGCTTTGCAAAGAATGGTCAGTAGTCCGTCCTCGTCGAGAATAGCGCGCATCGGTCCGCGATCTGATTTTTGGTGCCGAGGGCGGGACTTGAACCCGCACGTGGTTGCCCACGGAGGATTTTGAGTCCTCTGCGTCTGCCATTCCGCCACCTCGGCACTTGAAGAAGCCGCAGACTCAGACCGGTCATCTTAGGCAAAGGTGGCGCGGGCGGCAATGGCGACCGGATGGCAGCCGCACACGCTCCTTCTCCACGCGATGCGAACTGACGAACTGAATAGCCAATCGACGACGACCGTCGGCTTACTACGATAGTTACAAGTGACTATAGAAGTGAGTAGTTAGTCCGATACTCACTTATATTTCGCGATCATTTGCTTAGTATAATGTAGCGAGCGCACTATGTATTCATGGAAGCTGTCGCCGCTCGCGTTCCCGCTCCCGCTGCAGCTTCGACCACCGCTTGTAACTATCGCTGGATTGAGGCGCGGGCTCGGCGACTGCTTGCTCGCCGGCATCGTTCCTGCTCGCGATGCTGCCGGCCGGCCGCGAAATCAAGTTTCACCCTGGCAGGAGCCGCAAACGTGGTATGGGTGACCGGTGCGGCGATCATGGCCGTCATGTCATTCGCGCGATTCGCTCCGCGCAGCGCGACGGTGAATCTGCGGACGATCGCTGCATCCGGCGGCATGCTGATCCTTCCGTGCTTCATGCGTCCGATCAATCGAGTCCACGGCGCGCTCGCGAACGACCGGACTTATCTTCGAGTTGCTCGGCGTGATGCTGACCCAAGTCGCGCGCGTCTACATGGGCCGCAGCTTCGGTATATTGCCCGCGAACCGCGGAATCGTATCGAAAGGTCCGTTCCGATGGGTTCGTCATCCCATTTATTTCGGATGGCTGCTACTTTCGATTGGCTATGCGATGTCCTATGCGAACGACCGCAATATTATCCTGATCGTCGCAACGCTTCCCTTCATGGTCTGGCGAATCGACCAGGAAGAAGCGCATCTGAGCGCGGATCCCGAGTATCGCGGCTACATGGATCGCGTCCGCTACCGTCTGTTGCCCGGCGTCATTTAAGCGCGCTACTTACCGGGTCGGCGGCTGACTCAACCTGATCGTGCGGCGCTGCCGCGCGTGCCCATCAGGTAGATTCCGCCAGCCAGCGGCGTCGATAGAAACATCGCGAATGCGAGTCCGCCGATCACTGCGATCGCCAATGGCTGCTGAACCTTGGCGCCGGCGCCGTATCCGAGCGCCAGCGGGAACAAGCCCGCGGCGGTCGCGAGCGTGGTCATCATGATCGGCCGCAGCCGCACCGTTGCCGCGTCCAACAGCGCCGCGCCAGGCTTGGTGCCCGATCCGACTTCGCGCTCGGCATGGTCGAGCAGCAGGATGCCGTTCTTGGCGGTGATTCCCGCGACCATGATGATTCCCATGAACGACGAAATGTTGAGCGTCATGCCGGTCAGGTCGAGCGCGATGAAGCTGCCGGCCAGACACGACATCGCGGCGACCAGGCATGCAATCGCGGGCGCGAGTCGCGCGAACTCCCAGACCAGTATCAGGAACATCATGAACGTCCCTGCTACCAGCACCAGCGCGAGTTCGTGGAACGCCTGTTGTTGCTGCGCGTAGAGGCCGCCGTACTCGAGCGATACTCCCGCCGGCAGCGGCATCTTGCGCGAGACTCTGCTTCACCGCGTTGATGCCAGTGCCGAGGTCGATACCCTCGAGCCGGCCGGTGACGTGCACGACGGGCCGCTGGCGCTCGCGGTCGATCTCGTTGGTCGCGCCGAGAAAGTTGATCTTGGTGACCGACGCCAGCGGAACGTGCGCACCCGTGCTCGACTTCAGGATGACCTCCGACAGAGTTCCCAAATCTTCGTGGAACGCATCGGGATAGCGCACGCGGACACCGACCAGCCGATCGCCCGACAGCACGTTGGTCGCGACCGTCCCTTGAATCACCGAATCGAGCGCGGTGCGGATATCATCGGCGCTCAATCCGTAGTGCGCCGCCGAAGTGTTATCGACCACGACCGCCTGCTCCGGGATGCTCTCGATGATTCCGTTTTTGACGTCCACCAGGCCGTGGATCGAGCGCATCTTGTCGGCCACCTGCCGCGCGGTCGCTTCGATAACTTTCTGATCGGTGCCGAAAACCTTCACTTCGATCGGCTCCGGAACGCCCGAAAGGTCGCCGATCAAGTCCTGCAGCACTTGCGAGAACTCGACCTGCACTCCCGGCACCGTGTTCAGGATGCGCTCGCGGATCGAATTGATGACGTCGTCGATATCGCGTTTGCGATCGGGCTTGAGCCGCACCGACATGTCGCCGGTATTCGATTCGGTCAGAAAAAATCCAAGCTGGGTGCCGGTCCGGCGGCTGAACGCAGCGACTTCGGGCGTCGATTTCAGAATCGATTGAATCGAGTCGAGCATCGCGGTCGTGTCGGCCATCGTGCTCTGCGGCGGCGTGATGTAATCGAGGATGAACGCGCCTTCGTCGAGCGGCGGCAGATAGTCGGTACCGATATTGTTGTAAACGAAGTACGCGACGACGATGGAAACGATCGCGACCGGAATCGCCAGCACCGGAAGTCGGATGAAGGGCCGGACCGCGGTCAGAAACGCGGTCTGAACGCCGTGATAGATTCGTCCCGCTTCGCGCGCGCGTCCGCGAAACCGCGCAATCGCCAGCTCCATCGCGGGCGTGAAGTAGATTGCGAGGACCAGCGAAATCGCCAGTCCTCCGCCGAGCGTCGCGGCCAGCGATCGGAAAAAAATTCCGGTCACGCCCGAAGTAAAGACCAGCGGCCCGAATACGACGATCACCGTCATGGTCGAGGCGATCAGCGGGCGCTGAAGACTCTTGAGCGCGCCGGCGACCGCATCGGCCGCGGATTTCTTCGCCGCGAGCTCGCGATGAATCGCTTCGATCATCACGATCGCGTCGTCGATGAAAAGTCCGATTCCCGCCGCCAGCCCGCCCAGCGTCATCATGTTGAAGGTCAGGCCGACGGCCTTCATCACGATGAACGTGATCGCGACGGTGCACGGCACCACGATCGCCGCGACCAGCGCGCTCAGCGGGCTCATCGTGAATGCCAGCACCACCAGCACCGACAGCGCGAGGCCGAGCACGATCGCGTCGCGCACGCTCTTGAGCGATTCGGCGACCAGGTCCGACTGATCGTACGAAATCGAAAACTGAACGTCGGGATAGCGCTGGCGAAACTCCGCGAGAATTTGCCGCGCCTGCGCCGCGATTGCCTCGGTGCTGCCGCTCGGCCGCCGCGAGATTCCCACCAGCACCGCCGCGCCATTCTCGGACGCGGCGCGCACGTAGTCTTCCTGGATTCCAAGTTCGACCGAACCGACATCGCTGACGCGCACCGGCTGACCGCCCGCCGACGTGAGCGGCACCGCCGCGATCTGATCGGCCTGATGCAGATCGGTCGTCACCACCGTCAGCAGCATCCGATGCTCTTCGTTCATCCGGCCCGCGGACGCGACGACGTTGTTCTTCGCCAGCCCCGCCACGACGTCGGTGGGCGACATGTCATGCTGCAGCATCCTCGCCGGATCGAGCCGCACCACGAACTCGCGATACTTGCCGCCGATCACGCCGACCCGGTAGGTGCCGTTGATATGATGCAGGCTCGGCACGAGGTCGTAGTTCACGACGTCGGTCAGTTCGGGCAGGCTGCGAGTCTTCGAACTCAGGCTGAGATCGACGATCGGAAACGTGCCGGTCGTCAGCAGCACCGCGTTGACCTGACGTATCGTTGGGCAACTGCGCGCGCGTGTGCGCGACCTCGGCGCTGAGCATCTGGAAGCCGACCTGCGGGTCGGAGTCTTCGCCGAAGGTAACGTCTATCTCGGCGCTGCCGCGGGTCGTCGTCGATCGCACCAGCTCCACGCCCGGAATGCTGTATACGCTCTCCTCCAACGGCCGCGTGACCGACGCGAGCATCTGGTCGGCGGGCAAGTCGCCGCTGTCGGCGAGGATCGTCGCGCGGCGAAAAACGATCTCGGGAAATACCGCGCTCGGAATCGTTCGCGCCAGGATTACACCGAGCACGCTCGCTGCCAGCACCGACAGCACCGCCAGCGTCGAGCTGCTGCGCGTCATTGATTGCCCTGCGCGACGCGAACGCCGAGGCCGTCCGACAGCGCATAGCCGCCCGAAGTCACGACCACGTCGCCCGACCTTGATGCCGTCGGTTACTTGAACGCGATCGCCATCGCGCAGTCCGACTTTGATGTCCGTGCGATGCGCGTGGCCGTCGCGCCGATTACAAACACGTGGTATTGATCGACGCCCTGATCCTGAAACAGCGCGGCGGCTGGAACTACGATCGCGTCGGGCACGCTTGCCGTCTCGACGCGCACCTCAACCGGCGCGCCCGCTTCGGCGATACGCTCCGGCGCCGGTGAAGTCCGTCCGCACCGACGAGGTCGCGCTGGTCGCGTCGAAGCTCGGCAGGATCGCATCGATGCGCGCGGGAAACTCGATGCCGGGACGAAACGGCGTCGTCACCGTCGCGGTCATCCCGGGCCGCATCAGCGAAAGCTGGCTCACCGGCACCGAGGTATCGATATAGAGGCTCGCCGGATCGATCAGATCGACAATCGTGTCGAGGTCGGCGACCATCTGGCCGCTGCTGACCGGCGGGGCCGAGACGATCCCCGCTTCCGGCGCGACCACCGGTATTCCCGCAGCTGTGATTGTAGCGCTCCGACCGACGCACTCAGCGCCCGGCGCGTCCTGCGGATCGATCTTGCGCGCGACCGCGAGCCCGGCCTCCGCCGCTTCGATCTCGCGATTGATTACGTGCGCGACGACCTGGCCCTTGCGCACCGAATCGCCGCTGACCAGTTTCATTCCCGATCACGCGCCCCGCAGTCGGCGCGCGGATGATTACGTGACGCGTCGCGACCGTCTTGCCGAGCAGCCGGAGCTCGCTCGTCATCGGATGCACTTCGGCGCGGGCGGCGCTCACCAGCAGCGTCGGATTGGCCGGCTTGCGAATCTTCGTCGTCGGCTTTTTTTCCGCCGCCGCATCCCGCCAGCAGCACTGTCGCCATTGCAGCGGCGAGAGATCGCGACGCGCGACAGTTCGAATCCGCGCGCTTCATCACTGGACGCGGCCGAAGAGCAAGCTGGTCTCCGCCACCGCTTCGCGCGCGTTGAATTGCTGGTCGAAGTGCTGGAGCCGCAATTGCTCGGCCGACTGATAGGAGTCCAGCACCTCGAGCATCGTCGCGGATCCTCCGCCAAGGAAGCGCGACCAGGTCAGCCTGAAGTTGTCGTCCGCGGTCGGCTGCGCGCGCGACGAGGATGTCGAGCTGGCGATTGGCCTCGTCGTAGCGCAGCGACGCGTCCGCCACCCGCCGCTTCAGAATGTACTCGGTCTGCCGCGCTTGCGCGGTCGCCGAATGCGCTTTCGCTTGCGCCTGGTCGATGTGCGATGCGATCAGTCCGCCGTCGAATATCGGCAGCGACACGACGCCGTCGTACGAGCCGCCAAAATTGTGCGAGATAGTCTTAGGCGGATCGATTCCGACGAATCCGGTGGTGAATGCGACCTGGAAAGTCGGCAGACGCTCGGCCTTCGCCGCTACGATTTGCGAGTTGGCCGACGCGATTGCGCGCTGCGCCGCCTGCATCACGGGACTCTGCGCGAGATCGCCGGTCGGCCTCGGCGGAATTCCCGGTATGTCCGCGATGTCGAGGTCCGGCTGATTCGGCTCGCCAATCATGATGCCGAGCGTCGCCGAAGCGCGCTCGCTGTTGCTGCGCGCCGCGTCCAGCGCAAGCTCGGTGCTGTCGCGCGCGGTGCGGAACTTCAGCACGTCATTGGTGATCATGCGGCCGCTTTTTTCCAGCGCCTGAATCGTAGTGACGTAGCGCGACAGGCGATCGAGGCTGACCTGCAAACGCCTGCAGCTCTCCGCGCGCGCGCAGCAGATCGAAGTACGCGACCGACGTATCGAAAACAATTTGTGCGCGCGCGGCCGCCACCCCCAGCCGCGACGCTTCGTTGACGTACTCGGCCGCGCGCAAGCGCGCCTGGCGCCGTCCCCAATCCCACGCCGTGTAGTCCAGCGTCAGCATCCCGGCCGATAACCCACGGTTGGTGACGACCTCGTCGTAGCCCGGCGCCTGGTAGTATTCGCCGCCCGCCGCGACGGTCGGAAACAGTGGAGCGCGCTGCTCGCGCACGTGGGCGACGGTCATGTCGCTCGCCGCCGCAGCGACGTCCACCGAAGGCGCGACATGCAGCGCGCGATCGATCGCGTCGGACAGAGTAATGCTCGCGGCGCGCCCCACCGAGGTCCAGCACAGGATCGCGGTAGCAAGCAGGGCGGCCGCAGATAGGTGGCGGCAAGATGGCTCCATTCTTAAAATTCTAACAGCGCCCCGACAACAGGCCAAATTAATGGAAATTAAGGTGGCGACGGGAGAAAAACGGCTAGCGGAGCGGGCGGTCGCGCGATTTGGATCTTCTTTGTAGAGCGCGAGCGTCACCACGAATGCGCTTCCACCCGACGGGAGATTCGCGGCCGCGATCTCGCCGCCATGCGCGCGCGCAATCTCCCGGCATAGGCTCAGACCCAGACCGCTTCCTTCGCCCGGCGATCCTGCGCCGCGAAAAAATCGATCAAAAATATGGGGCAGCTCGCCGGATGGATACCCTCGCCGGTGTCGGCGACGCGGAGTATCGCGCGATTCGCATCGCTCTTGAGGCCGACGTCGATCGATCCTCCCGCCGGCGTGAACTTCAGCGCGTTGTCGAGCAGATTGACTATCAGGCGGCGCAGATGCCCGGTGTTGCCGTTGACGAAAACGTCCTCGGGCGCGTCGACCGTGAGTTTGATTTCGCGCGACTGCGCCAGCGGTCCGACCGTCGCCGCGATCTCGCTGAGCAGCGCGCGAAGATTAAGCCGCTGTCGATCGACCATCACTTCGCCGTTGAGTCGCGACAGCATCAGCAGCTCGTCGGCAATCCGGCATAGCGACAGCGCCTCGCGATGCGCCGCGCCCAGCGCTGCGCGATTTTCATCGGGAGTGCGATCGCGCGCCAGCGCTACCTCGAGCCCGGTGCGCAGCACCGACAGCGGCGTCCTCAGTTCGTGCGCCGCGTCGGACGCGAATCTTCGCTCCGTCGCAGACGCACGCTCGAGGCGCTCGAGCAGCGAGTTGATTTCCGCGGTGAGCCGCCCGACTTCATCGGCCACCGGCGGGGCCGTCAGCCGCGAGCTGAGATTGGTCGGCCCGATCGCTTCGAGCTCTGCGTGCAAGGATTCAATCGGACGCAGCGCGCGGCCCGCCAGCAGGTATCCGCCGCCGACGCAAA
>CAVQAR010000020.1:0-193806 GCA_963710425.1 uncultured delta proteobacterium | reverse complement strand
ATCGCTCCCCACGAATGGCCGACGAGCGCTGGCGTGCGGCTGGGCGACAAGGATTCCACGACTTGGTGCAGGTCCGCGATGTGGTCGGCGACCGTCGCGCTGATACTGCTTTGAAACGGTTCGAGCACGCGGAACGAGTCGGCGATTCCGCGCGCTATCGGAGCCATCGATCCGCATCCGCCCGGGCCGCCATGCACCACGATGACGTGAGGTCCTGAACTGCCGTACGAGCGAACTTTCAGCAAGTTACTTGTGCTGCCATTTGGGTGGGCGCTTCTCGACGAAGGCGGTCGTGCCCTCGACGCGGTCCGCGCTGCCGAAGGTCACGCCGAATGCCTCCTGCTCGAAGCGCAGGCCACTATCCTCTTCCATCGTAAATGAGGCCCGCAGCGCGGCTTTCGCCTGGCGTAGTGCGACGGCTGATTTGCCGGCAATTTTCCCGGCCAGCTTGTGGGTGGTCTCGATCAGCTCGGCGGGCGCGACGACCTGGTTGACGAGGCCCAACTCGAGCGCGGTCTTCGCGTCGAACATGTCGCCGGTCATGATCAGTTCGCGCGCTTTGTTGTGGCCGATACGATGCGGCAGGCGCTGGGTGCCGCCGAAGCCCGGGATCAGTCCGAGGTTTATCTCGGGCTGTCCGAAACGCGCTTTTTCGCTGGCGACGATCAGGTCGCATGCGAGCGCGAGCTTGAGCCCGCCGCCGAGCGCGAAGCCGTTGACCGCCGCGATCACTGGAATCGGCAGGTCCTCGAAACTCTCCATCACGCGATGACCCAGGCGCGAAAAATCGAGGCCGTCAAGCGCGGACATTTTCGCCATCGCGGCGATATCCGCGCCCGCGACGAACGCCTTGTCGCCGGCGCCGGTGACGATTAGCACGCGCACCGACGGGTCGTGACGCACCTCGCGAATCACGCGCGCCATTTCTTCGAGGACTTCGCGATTCAACGCGTTGAGCGCCGTCGGGCGGTTGACGGTGAGCGTCGCAATCGCCGCTTTTTCGAAAATAATATTTTTGAGGTCCACGCCTTCTAATTCCGCCCTGCGAGCTTTCAGTGTCAACCCCCGCCCGCTTGCGCGAGACTCATTTGGCGCGAAACAATGCGCACGTGCTCGTCGGATCCAGAACGCGTACCTGTTTTTTCGCGCTCGTCGTAACGATCTTCATTGCTTCGGGATGTAGTTCAGAGGCGCAGGATTTCGTCACCAAGATTCGCGCCGAAGCAACCGAGAAGTGCAACGAAGGTAACCAGGCCGCGTGTCACACTATCGTCCAACAAGTGAGCGACACCAAGGTTGCGATTGAATCCTCCGCGCCCGTCGAGCTGCAAACGCCGGCTTGCAACGCCGGCAATCAGGACGCATGCCAGCAGATGGCGGTGCTGCATGGTGAATTGAGCACGTGGTGCTCGATGGGCAACAACCAGGCGTGCGCCGCTGTGAACGTCGGGCCGTGGCCGACGAAATGGGACGAGCCGGCGCTGATCGATGCGGCGAAGCTGTCGTGTCTCGGCGGGAAGTTCAAGCCCGAGTCGAATACCTGTCAGGCGCTGCAGATGATGTAGTAGGCGCTGCTCAGACTGCGACTAGGTCCGCTCTTCGAAGCCAAGCGAAATCATCATCTCGTGCAACGATTGATCGACTTCCATGTACTCAGTGAGCGAAAGATACACGTGGCATCCGCGGCTGCGTTCAGCGCTGCCCGGAATCTCCACGATTTTCACCACCTGGTCGGCGTTGATCATCACCGGTCTGTCTTTCATGGTCACGCGCAGCCACATATGCCCACCACCTTCCCTGAAGTCGATCTATAATAAGCGATGGACGCGACGCGGGACAGATCATCGCTCGCGGGCAGATCGTCCCAAGCACGGACACGCTCGTCTTCTTCACTCACCAGTTTCACCAGCCGGTCACGGACTTTCCTTCGATCGAGTGCGGTTCCCTGGTCTCGCAGGACCGCTTCGGCGTCGGCGAGGTCTTTTCGCCGGAAAAACATCATCTTGAGCACGAGGAGATCTTCGGGTGACAGGATTTTGATCGGCCGGCCGAGGAGAACTGCGTTGCGCACTCTCCGCTTCAGTTCTTTGTAGAAAGGGACCGTCGGAATAAACACGTCGACTCGAATCCCCTCTAACCGGCCGCGGAACTGTCCCTCTTCCTGGGCTTGCCGCAAAAGGATCGTCGAGTCGGTCTCTGCGACAAAGCCAGCATCGTTCAGAGTGCCAAGAGCTTTCGCGAACGCTGGTCCAGGCGAGACGAAGATATTCACGTCGACATCGAGTGTGGCACGCGGCGGCGCATAGAATCCAAGAGCGATCGCTCCGCCGATTGCGTATGGAATTCTGCGGCGTTCCAGCGCGTTGGCAATAGCTCGCGCGACTTGAGCTGCAGTCTTAGCGCTTTGGGTAGCCACTGGCGGCGAGGCGTCGGATGATGGCGCGGGTCGAGGCTGGGAGCGGGTCTACGTGCCGCAATCTGGCCTGTCGATCTTTGGAATGTTCGAGCAGTTCGAGCGCAGTGCGGCAGGCGTTTTCGATCGCGCGCGCGCGTTCAGCCATGCCAGCTCCGCGCCACGAGGGCGCCTCGCGCAGCTTCGGCCAGTTTGAACCGTTCTTCAGGGTCATGAGTCTAAGGAGGCGAATGCAATCGGAACAACCGCCGGATTAATACTCGGGTTTGAAATCGAAATGATGAATCGCCTCGATGAAGCGAATGGTACGCGTCTTCGAGCGCATCACGACGCTGTTGGTGGTCGCGCCGCCCGAGAAAAATCGCACGCCGCGCAGGTAGTCGCCGGTGGTCACGCCGGTCGCCGCGAACATGACGTTGTCGCCAGCCAGCTCCTCCAGCGTGTAGCGATGCTTGAGATCCATGATGCCCATCGCGAGGCACGCTTCGGCTTCCTCGGAGTTGCGCGGCACGAACCGGCATTGCATTTCGCCGCCGGCGGAACGAATCGCGGCGCCGGCCAGCACGCCCTGATGCGCTCCGCCGATTCCGATCAGCATGTCGATTTCGCTTTCGGGACGCGTCGTGGCGATTGCGGCAGACAGGTCACCGGCCGAGATCATCTTGATACCCGCGCCGGCGCGCCGGACTTCGTTGATCAACTTTTCATGACGAGGACGATCGAGGATCGCGACGCGCAAATCCTCGACGTAAACTTTTTTTGCTTCGGCCAGCGCCTTTAGATTGTCGGTCGGCGACCGGTCGATGTCGATCACGCCGCGCCCGGCTGGGCCGCATGCGACCTTGTCCATGTAAGTGTCGGGGCATCGCAGGATGCGCCCGCGTTCCGCCAGCGCGACGCATGACAGCGCGTTGGGTCCGCCAGTGGCGCAGATGATCGGACCTTCGATCGCGTCGAGCGCGACGTCGATTTCGGTGCCGGCGCCGGTGCCGACGATTTCGCCCTCGTACAGAAATTCGGCGTCGCCCTCTTTGCCCTCGCCGATGACGATTTTGCCGTCCATCGCGACCGAGTTCAGCGTCTTGCGCATCGCGTCGCACGCCGCCCGATCCGCCATCCGCTCGTCGCCCTTGCCGATAAAACGCGACGCCGCCAGCGCTGCGGCTTCGGTCGCGCGTACTACTTCGAGGGCGAGATTCCGCTCCATCCAGGGCCTCCGGTCAGTTCGGCGTGGTCTTCAAGGGGCTTCCGAACAGCGATTCTATCAGGTGATAGCCGTCCCCGACGAGTACGCCAGTCGCGGTGCCGTCGTCTTCGGTGTAGCGGCGGCCGCGCCGCCGGCCGACTTGAACTGCGCCGACGTCATCAGCGCAAACGGGACTGGCTCCGGCGAATGAGTCTTGAGCTGGCTCGGCGTCGCGTGATCGGGCATCAGCAGGATCGCGAAATCGCCAAGCGCGCCAAGCCCCGCGAGCATCGGGCCGATGATCAATTCGTCGATACGCTCGATCGCTTCCTTCTTCAGATCGGCGCGGCCCATGTGACCGGCCTCGTCGGGCGCCTCGATATGCAACAGCAGGAAGTCGCGCGACTTGAGGGATTCGAGGCCGTAACGCCCCTTCGCGGCGTAATCGGTATCGAGAAATCCGGTCGCGCCGGGAACTTTGATCAGGTTCAATCCGGCGAGCCGCCCGAGTCCGTTAACGAGATCGACGGCCGAAATCACCGAGCCGTCGACACCGAAGCGCTCTTTCAGCGTCGGCACCGACGGGCGCGTGCCCTGCCCCCAGAACCAGACCGACGACGCCTCGGCGCTTGCCCGCATCGCGACGCGCCTTGTTCACCGGATGATCGCGCAAAATCGCGGCCGAGCGGCGCGTCAGGTCGCGCAGCAAATCCGCGCCCGCGCCCTTGGGCAGATGATCCTCGACGGGCTTGGCGGTGATGTCGTGCGGAGGCGTCAGATGCGTCGTCGCGATTCCGCCGCGCCACATCATCAGATGCCGGTAGCTGACGCCGTTAAAAAACTCGATACCGTCGCCCGCCAATTCCTTGCGCAAGTCTGCGACAATCTGCGCGGCCTCTTCGCTGGTAATATGGCCCGAGGTGAAGTCGTTCATGATCATCGCGCCAGAATCGCCCGGCTTCAGCGAGACGAGATTCATGCGGAAGACCACGTCGCGCGGACCCATCTCGATACCCTGGCTGGCCGCCTCGATCGGCGCACGACCGGTGTGATAGCGCGCCGGGTCGTAGCCGAGCATCGTCATCGTGCCAACGTCGCTGCCCGACGGCATGCCCTTGGGAATCGTCGCGACCATCCCGAGCGTCCCGCGCGTCGCCATCAAATCCATGTTGGGCTTGTGCGCCGCGGCGAGCGGAGTTTTGCCGCCGAGTTCTTCGCACGCCCAATCCGCCATCCCGTCGCCGTGTATAATGATGTACTTCATCGACGTTCGACTATTCGCGCTCCAGGATTTTCAACACTTTCGCGATGTCCGGTTCGACCACGATAGTGTTACTTAAATTTTTCAGCGCTGTGTCGGGATCCTTGAGGCCGTGACCGGTGAGCGTGCATACGACGACCGAGCCCGGCTTCAGCTGGCCGCTGCCGGCGTACTTCAGCAGCCCTGCGACCGACGCCGCCGATGCCGGCTCCGCGAATACGCCGCCTGCTGCGATCAGACGATACGCTGCGAGGATTTCCGAGTCGGTGACCATGTCGATGATCCCGCCAGACTCGTCGCGCGCCGTGGTCGCGCCTTTCCAGCTCGCGGGATTGCCAATTTTGATCGCCGTCGCAACCGTGTGCGGGTCGTCAATCGGATGCCCGACGACGATCGGCGCCGACTCGGCCGCCTGATAGCCCATCATCTTCGGGACGCGCTCGCTCAGCCCCACCGATTTGTATTCCTGGTAGCCCGCCCAGTACGCCGTGATATTGCCGGCGTTGCCGACGGGCAGGAAATGATGCGTAGGCGCGTCGCCGAGTTGATCGCAAATTTCGAACGCCGCCGTCTTCTGTCCCGCGATTCGATCCGGATTCACGCTGTTGACCAGCCGAATCCTGACCGGGTCGCGCTCTGCGACGTCGCGCACGACCTTCAAGCAGATGTCGAAGTTGCCAATCACCTCGAGCACGCGCGCGCCGTGCATCACGCTTTGCGACAGCTTGCCGAGCGCGACCGCGCCCTTGGGAATCAGCACGAACGCCTTCAGCCCGGCGCGTCCCGCGTATGCGGCTGCCGACGCCGCCGTGTTGCCGGTCGAGGCGCAGATTACGGCGCGAGCGCCCTCGCCCAGCGCCTTGGAAATCGCCAGCGTCATGCCGCGATCCTTGAATGAACCGGTCGGATTGGCGCCCTCGAACTTAAAGTAAACCTTGATATTTAGTCCGAGCCGCTCTGCGATCACGGGCGCCTCGATCAGGGGCGTATTGCCCTCGTTGAGCGTGACCACCGGCATCGAATCGGTGACCGGCAGGAAGCGCCGGTAATGTTCGATGAGCCCGGGCCAGTGAAACAGCCGCTGATTTTTCGATCCGCGCTTCGGGTCCGACGCCATCGCCTAAAGATTCTCCTCGATTCGAATAAATGCGGGGGCCGATTGTACGAGCTTTTTCTTTCGAATCTCCGCCAGCGCGCGTTTCAGGCTGCGCTCGGGCGCGTCATGCGTCCGCATAATCACCGGCACCTCCCGCGCAGCGCCACGATCCTTCTGGATCACCGACGCGATCGACAGCCCGTGCTTGCCGAGCACCGACGCAATCGCGCCGAGCACCCCGGGCTTATCCCGCGCCGTGAACCGCAGGTAATACTCGCATACCACGTCGTCCATCGGCTTGACACTGGCGCCTTTCATCAGGTGGATCGGAAAACCGAACGCATGGGTTCGCGCCGAGCCTTCGGCCAATCGATGGCGCGCGATTTCGAGCACGTCGGCCATCACCGCCGTCGCCGACGGCATCTCGCCCGCACCGAGTCCGGAATACATTGTCGCGCCAAGCGCGTCGCCATGGATATAGATCGCGTTGAACGCGCCGCCGACTCCTGCGAGCAGATGGCGTCGCGGGATCATCGTCGGATGCACGCGTGCTTCGATCGCGCCGTCGTCGTCCTTGCCGATCGCCAGCAGTTTGATTGCGTAGCCAAGCTCGCGCGCGTACTCGATATCGGCCTGCGTGATTTGCGTGATCCCTTCGGTGTAGATCTGCGCCGGCTTCACCAGCACGCCGAATGCCAACGTCACGAGCAGGCAAAGCTTGTGCGCCGAGTCGTGTCCTTCGACATCGACGGCAGGATTCGCCTCCGCGAGGCCCTTGGCCTGCGCGTCTTTGAGCGCGGTGCCGAAATCGACGCCGTTCTCGGTCATCGTGGTGAGAATGGAATTGCAGGTGCCGTTGACGATTCCATAAACGGCGCGCTGCCGATCTCCAGCCAGCGCCTCTCGCAGCGTGCGGATAATCGGCACGCCGCCGCCGACGCTGGCCTCGAAGCCGACTGCGAGGCCGTGGCGGCCGGCCTCGCGAAAAATCTCACCGCCATGCTCCGCGAGCAATGCCTTGTTGCCGGTGACGACGTCCTTGCCCGCCGCGAGCGCCTTCATGATCAGTTCGCGCGCCGGCTGATGACCGCCGAACAACTCGACTACGATATCGATATCAGGACGTGTGACCAGCGCCGCAGCGTCACGCGTGATCAGTTTCGCGGGCAACCCAGGAACGTCATCGGGCTTGAGGCTTCGATCGGCGACGCCCGCGAGTTCGAGCGGCGCGCCGAGGATGCGTTCGTATTTGTCGGGATTGCGGAGCAGCAACTTCACGACGCCGCCGCCGACGGTACCGCATCCGAGCAGGGCAATCCGTACCGGTTTCAATCTCTTAACTGCCCCCGATGTTTTCGTGCTTGCGCTCAGGAGCCGGTGGCCGCGCTCGCGGGAATGTCGGCGTGACCGGCGCGCAGCGCGTGACGAATCCCGCGAAGGGCTTGGCGCGTGCGATGTTCGTTCTCGATAAGCGCGAAACGCACAAAGCCGTCGCCGTCCTGCCCGAAGCCGACACCCGGCGAGACTGCGACCTTGGCCTCCGCGAGCAGAAACTTGGCGAACTCGAGCGACCCCATCGCATGGAACGGCTCCGGAATCGGCGCCCACACGAACATCGTGGCCTTGGGCTTCTCGACGGGCCATCCGGCGCGGTTGAGTCCTTCGACCAGTACGTCACGACGGCGCTTGTAGGTTGCGTTGATTTCGGCGACGCATTCCTGCGGCCCGTTGAGCGCCGCGATCGCCGCCACCTGCACCGGCGCGAACATCCCGTAGTCGAAATACGATTTCAGCCGGCCCAGCGCCGCGATCATCTCGCGATTGCCGACCGCGAAACCTACCCGCCAGCCCGGCATGTTGTAGCTCTTCGATAGCGTAAAGAACTCGACCCCGATGTCCTTCGCGCCGGGCACCTGCATCATCGAGGGCGCCTTGTATCCGTCGAAACACAGGTCCGCGTACGCGAAATCCTGCGCGACCATAATGTCGTTTTCGCGTGCGAATTCGACCACCCGCTGCATGAAATGCAAATCGACCGTCGCAGTGGTCGGGTTATGCGGGAAGTTCATGATGAGAAACTTGGGCCGCGGCCAGCATCGATTGACCGTCGCCATCAACTCGTCGAAAAATTCCTCGCCGCGCCGAATTGGCACGCCCTGCACCTGCGCGCCCGCAATGATGCATCCGTACTGATGAATCGGATAGGTCGGCGTCGGCGCGAGCACCACGTCGCCCTGATCGAGAATCGCCAGCGCCAGGTGTGCGATGCCCTCCTTCGATCCAATCGTGACGATCGCTTCCGAATCGGGATCGAGCTCGACCCCGTAGCGCCGTTTGTACCAGTCGCAAATCGCCAGGCGCAGCTTGTACACACCGCGCGAGACCGAGTAGCGATGGTTCGCGTTCTTGGTAGCCGCCTCGACCAGCTTCGCCACGATGTGCGGCGGCGTCGGCTCGTCAGGATTTCCCATCCCGAAGTCGATAATGTCCTCGCCGGCGCGCCGCGCCTGCAGGCACAGTTCTCCAATCGCGTTGAAGACGTAGGGTGGCAGCCGCTTGATTCGTGGGAAATCCATCGAGCTATAAGTTTTAACGGACGCCCGCCGACGCCGCTAGTAGGGATAGGGCAAAAGGAACACATCTTACGTGAAACCCGCGGTGGGTTTCACACTTCCTTCGGCAGGGGTGACCCCTGCACCCAGTGAAAAGTACTAATTGCAAAATAGCGAGGACGCCATTTTGCTCTCACTACATAAAATCCGGTTCCCCTTCCCGCTCGGGAAGGGGTTAGGGGTTAGGTTGTTTGGATCGTTCGCTAGTTCCTATCACTTCGCGGTGCCCGCCAGCGCTACTTGCGCGCTCTCGCGACGCCTCGTCGCCCAATACACTGGCACCGCGCAAACTGAGATCAGGCCTGCGATTTGCCATTCGAACGGGATGCCCGCCGTGTCCGCGATTCGTCCTGCCACCAGCAGGCCGACTGCGCCGCCCATCGTCTGGAAGGTCGAGTTGAACGACAGCAGCGTCGCGCGATTGCCCGACTCGAGCTGCTCGTTGAACCAGCTCTGGACCAGCGGCATCATCGCGCCCGTGAACAGGTTCATGATGAATAGCATCGCAAGCGAGACTGCCGGACGTCCGCCGAAGAGTCCCGCCAGGAAGAGCATCGCGCTCGCCGCGATTAAGAGCATACTCACCCGCGCCGCGCGCTGATTTTCGTCGCCCTGAAGACGCGCACTGATTTCCGCTCCGACCAGGCGTGCCGCGGACAGGCCGCAATAGATCCATCCGATGATCCACACGCCGACCGCCAGGCTCTCGTTGAACATCACCGGCCATGACACCCAATACGGCGCCCACGCGGCCACCGTGATCGCATTCGCGATACTCAGCATGAGGACAGTGTTCGCGCCGAGTCCGGCCCGGATGCCGCCACCGACGTTCTCCGCGATTCGCCGCGGGATCGCCGCGATCTTGACGGTCGATGTGCGCGGACGCTCGTCATGCATCAGGAATGCGCCGACGATGCCCGCGACCACATAGCCGGATGCGCCGAGCAGCCATGGCCATGCGATGTTAACGTCCGCGACGTATGCGCCGATCATCGCCGAGCCCATGAAGCCTATCGTCGAGAGTTGCGAGATGCGCGAGAACAGCCGGTCCTTGACCCCGTCGTAGCCGGCGTCGTCGAGCGCGTCGACGCCCCATGCGTCAATCGCGCCGTTGCCGAAAGTCGTGCCGATGCCGTCGATACTCTCGGCGATGATGAAGACGTAGTAGTGATGCGCCACGAAATAGAGCAGGAACGCGGAGACGCGGAGGAACGCGCCCAACACGAACGAGCGACGCCGGCCGAGCAAGTCGGCGAACGCGCCGGTCGGCACGTCGGTCAGAAACAGGACGAGGAAGTACGTCGCGAGGACGCTGTTTATCTGGAACTGATCGAGCCCGCGCGATCGCAGAAAAATCGGGTAGACGCCGAACAGGAATCCGCCGGCGAACGAGTACATGCCCCATACCGTGTAGTAGCGGCGAATGATATCGCGAATCGTCGGAGCATGTGGTCGTGCCATTTCCACCGAAATTTACCCACCCAGTTAACGGCGCCAAAAGCAAAAGCCCCGGGGCTCGCAAGCGCCCGGGGCTTTTAGAGCCAAGTATCAATGTCCGTCTCAATTCAGGAGGACCTTAATTGAATTGGGGACTCGACGTACATTTACACTCGGCTTCATGTAGTTGCAGATTAATCCGCGCCTGCCGATCAGTCAAGCGGCGTGTAGCGAAGGTTAACAGGCTGTTCGGTTCTCAGATTCGCTCGCATCACGTACCATTTGAATGTCCGAATTCTTCGCATGAGCAATCTGAACCTCGACCGCAGCTTCGACTTCCCTGCCGACGTGCCCGAGCCCGGCCTCGCGACGCGTGCGTGGCGCTTTTCCAACGTCGTTTGGCTCGCGGCGTATGTGTATGTCGGTTACAAAGGCACGCAGCTCTGGACGCGCTTCATCGACGATCGCAACAAGGCTGAGCTGTACCGGCGCCAGGATCTGCGCGCCGCGCAAGCGCTCAATCGCACGGCGCTTCGCCTCGAGGGTCTGCTGATCAAGGCATGCCAGTTTATCGCGACTCGCGCCGACGTGCTTCCCGACGAATGGGTATCGACGCTGTCGGGCTTGCACGATCGAGTACCGCCGCGTCCGTTTGCGATGATCCGCGATCAGGTCGAGCGCGAACTCCGCCGCCCGCTCGATGAGGTTTACGCGGAGTTCGATCCGGTGCCGTTGGCGTCGGCGTCGCTCGCGCAGGTGCATCAGGCGCGGCTGCACGACGGCCGTCGATGCGCGGTGAAGGTGCAGTATCCGGGGATTGACGGTATCGTGCGCGCCGATCTTCGCAACATGACGACGGTGCTGTATTGGCTGGCGAAGCTCGAGCGCGATTTCGATTATCGGGTCCTGATGCGCGAGGCGCTCAAGTACATCCCGATGGAGCTGGACTTCATTCACGAGGCCGACAACTCGGCCACGATGCGCGCGAACTTCGCTGCGGACTCAAACGTCATCGTGCCCGAGGTCTATCGCGAGTTCACGACGCGGCGCGTGCTCACGATGGAGCTGCTCGAGGGAATCAAGGTGACCGACGTCGCGGGGCTCGAGGCTGCGGGTATCGATAAACATCTCGTCTCGCAGAAGTTGGTCGAGATTTTCTGTGACCAGGTTTTACGCGATGGTTTTTTTCATGCCGACCCGCATCCGGGTAACATTCTGGTTCAACCCGGTCCGAAAATCGTGCTGCTGGACTTTGGCCTGGCCAAGGATTTCCCGCCCACGTTCCGCGACGGCATTGTGCGGCTGACGTTTTCGATACTCACCGCGAATCGCGACGGAATCATCGCCGCGTTCCATGAACTCGGCTTTCGCACGCGCAACGGCAATCCCGACACGCTGCTGGCCTTCGCAGATCTGTTTCTCGGCAGCACCGTCAAGTCGAACAAGGCGTACGCCGACAAGGACCTCATCGATCAGTTCAACGAAGAACTCCCGCGCGCGATCCGCGCGAATCCGGTGGTCGAAGTTCCCGCCGACGTGCTGCTGGTCGGCCGGATGATGGGTCTGCTGAGCGGGCTTGGCAAATCGCTCGACTCGCAAGTCAATCTGTTCACGACGATCATGCCCTACGCGCAACGCCTGATGATGGCTCTGCCAGCCACCGCCTCATCCGACGCATCGGCGAACACTCCTGCCGGCAAATAGGACCGATCGGTCCCGCGCAGATCGACTTTCCTTGACCCACGGAAAAATTCGACCTATGAGCACGCCTGAGACGTTGGGAGCCCGTGTACACAACATTGATAGCCGCCGTAGCGGCGGTGGGCGGCCTTCTGTTCGGCTTCGATACCGGCGTGATTGCGGGGGCGATGCTCTTCATCGTGCCCGAGTTCCATCTTGGTCCCGCCGAGCAGGGACTCGTGGTCAGCGCCGTGACTTTTGGCGCTTTGTTCGGAGCGCTGGCCGGTGGATCTTCCTCTGACAGGTTCGGCAGACGTTGGACCAACATCGCCGCCGGATTGAGCTTTGTCGCCGGTTCAGTTTTCTCGGCGCTCGCTCCTAACGTTGACGTTTTGATCGCCAGCCGCGTCCTCATCGGACTGGCAATAGGACTGACTTCGGTAGCGGCGCCGATGTATATCGCCGAGCTGTCGCCGGCGCGCAATCGCGGCAAGCTGGTATCGCTCTTTCAACTGGCGATCACCATCGGAATCCTGGTCTCCTACATTGTCGATCGAGCTTTGGCGCCCGACCATGCGTGGCGGTGGATGCTCGGGCTCGCATTCGTCCCCGGCGCGCTGCTGGTGGTCGGAATGATCGCGATGCCCGAGTCACCGCGATGGCTCCTGAAAATGGGAGCAGAGAAAGCCGCGCGGCAGGCGCTTTTGCTAGTGCGGTCTGCGGACGAGATCGAGGCGGAGGTAAAGGAAATCCACGACGACCTCGCGCACAATCAGCCCGCTGCGTGGAGTGAGCTGTTGATGCCGGGACTTCGTCCGGCGCTTCTGGTCGGCGTCGGGCTCGCGGTTTTTCAACAGGTCACCGGAATCAACACGATCATCTATTACGCTCCCCAGATCTTTCAGAAAGCCGGCCTGAACAGCGCGGCCACCGCGTTGGCGGCAACTGCCGGAATCGGCGTGGTTAACGTATTCTCTACGCTGATCGCGGTCTGGCTGGTCGATCGAGTCGGAAGAAGGCCGCTGCTCCTGGCCGGACTCGTTGGGATGACAATCAGCGTGGCTGCGCTCGGCGTTGCTCAGCGTTTCGGATCGACGTTCGACGTTAACCAATCCTCGCTTGCGCCAATTACCGTCGGATTCATTGGACTGTACATCGTCTGTTTCGCCTTCTCGCTGGGGCCGGTCGTCTGGCTGATGATTTCGGAAATCTTTCCGAACCGGGCGCGGGCCCGAGCTGCCGGAATCTCGACGGCCGCCAACTGGACCGCAAACTTTCTCGTCAGCCTTTCGTTCCCGATTATGCAGGCGATGCTGGGACCGTCGCTGTGGTTCGTCTATGCGGCGATGGGTGTGGCGGCGTTCATTTTCATAATCGGTTGGGTTCCTGAAACAAGGGGAAAGTCACTCGAGGACATTTCACGTCAGTGGCGTGGCGCATCTACCAGCACGGTCGTGAATCAGTAGCCGTGAGCAGGTTGATCCTCAGATCGCTGGTTGGCGGCTCCGCCCTCATCGCAGTTCTTTCGGCAGTGCGAGCGGATGCGCAGACGTTCTCGACGCCGTGGATGCACGCGACCAACCAGGATTGGGCTACCGAATGGGGCATACTCGATCCCCAGATTTTGTTCCTCCCCGGATCGTGGGCTCAGCTGAACGGGGCGACGGGAAAATGGGACGGGGTGCGCAGTGACCTCGCGGACGCCGGCGTTTCTGCTTTCGGTTCCTACGAAAGCGAATCTGCCGGCAATCCCGTCGGCGGAGAAGTGCACAAGTTCAGGTACACGCACAATATCGCGCTCGGGATCGCATTGGATCTGCAGAAACTGATCGGCCTGCGGGATACCTACTTCCTGGCGTCAGCGTCGGAACGCACCGGCAACAGTCTTTCGAACGATATCCCCAACACTCTTCAGGTCCAGCAGATTTTCGGACATCAAACGATACGACTGGTGAACCTCGCGGTTGAACACCGGTTTTTCGACAAGAAGCTCGACGTCGTCGGTGGCCGCATCAACGCTCTCGACGACTTCGCGACATCGCCATATTACTGTTTTGCGGAAAACCTCAGTTTCTGCGGCAATCCGCTCAGTATTCCGACCAACGCTAACATACCGAGCTATCCGGGCGCGGCTTGGGGAGTTCGCGCACGCTACCAGGCCTCGCCGGAATTCTACTCGATGACGGGTGCGTACAACACGTACCGCGACTTCCGCAGCGACAAGTTCCACGGCGTTGATTTCAGCCTCCGGCATAATTCCGGCGTCGCGATCATGGAGGAACTCGGCTATTCGCCCAAGCCGATGCGAGACCTCGGATTTCCGGGAACGTACAAACTCGGCGGGCTGTACGATTCCGAACCGCGGCTGCAATTCAAGACTGGTCAGATGCGTGGCGGGACCTGGCAAATGTATGTGACCGGCCAGCAGCGGCTCCTTCGCCGGCCGGAGGGCGCAACCAATCCTCATCAAGGTCTGTGGAGTTTCCTCGCTTTCTCGTATGCACCGCCAAAGATGAATACCGATGAGTATTTCTGGGATGCCGGGTTGCTGTATTTCGGGCTGATTCCGGACCGGCCTTACGATGAGTTAGGCCTGTTTGGAATTTGGGGCCAGTTTTCAAGCGATCTCCGCGACGCTCAGCGCGCAGCTCATCAGCCGACGCAGACGCATGAAGCGATCATCGAGGCTAACTACATGTACAACGTGACCCCGTCGCTGACCGTGCAACCCGATATACAGGGTGTGTTCAGGCCGAACGGCACCGGCCTTGTCAGCGACACATTGGTTCTCGCCGTGCAAGTGACGATTGCCCTTTAGAAGATCGCACGTTGTCGATTGATCTGCGCTTCGCGCTGGACGCTTCGGCCCGCGAGTAATACTTTCCTTTACCGTGATAAATGAAATCGAACAGGTTGCGCTCCGCGCCGCGCGTGCTGCCGGCAGAATTCATCTCAAACGACTCAGCAGAATAACCATCAATCGCAAGTCGAACTCGATCGATCTCGTGACCGAGGCCGACCGCGAGTCGGAAGCGGCGATCATTGATGTCATTCACCGCTCGTTTCCCACCCACGCGATCCTTGCCGAGGAAAGCGGCGCGAGCGTGCATCAAAGCGACCATCGATGGATCATCGATCCGCTCGACGGCACCACCAACTTCGCCCACGGCTATCCGCAGTTCTGCGTCTCGATTGCGTACGAGCGGCGCGGACGCGTGCAGTTCGGCGTGGTCTTCGATGCGCTGAAAAAGGAATGTTTCATCGCGCATCGCGGACAGGGCGCGCGCCTTAACGGCAAGACGATACGGGTGAGCGCGACGCCAAATCTGTGCTCGGCCCTGCTCTGCACCGGATTCGCGTACGACCGGCGCGAGCGCCGGCGTTTCTACATGTCCTTCTGGGAAGAGCTGATGACGCGCACCCAAGGCATTCGCCGCACCGGGTCCGCGGCGCTCGATCTCGCGTACGTCGCGAGCGGGCGCACCGATGGCTTCTGGGAGTTCGGGCTCCGCTCATGGGACGTGGCGGCCGGCTCGTTGATCGTCGAAGAAGCTCGCGGCAAAGTGACCAATATGGATGGCTCGCAGCTCGATCTGGGCGGCGCGAACATCGTGGCGACCAACGGACGCCTTCACGACGAACTGGTCGAGGTAATCGCTCAGACGCGCCCCGAGGCCGACCGCCGCCACGCCGAGATGCTCCGCGAGACCAAGGCTTCAGCGTAGAAATTTCGTAGCATTGGAGAACAGTACCGATGAACACGAAGATTCGGCGTGCGACTCGCGAAGATATCGAAGTTCTCGGCGATATTTGTTTTCGTGCGTTCGGTGCGATTGCGGATGAGCATAACTTTCCACGCGAATTCCCGTCGCTCGATGCCGCGGTCGGCGTGCTCACCTCAATGATCTCGAATCCCGGCTTTTACGGAATCGCGGTCGAAGTGGACGGGCGCGTCGCCGGCAGCAACTTCCAGGACGAGCGCGCACCAATCGCCGGAATCGGGCCAATCAGTGTCGATCCTGAGGTGCAGAACAGCGGCGCGGGGCGCGCGATGATGCAGCACATGCTCGACCGTGTCGCTCAGCATCGGATGCCCGGAGTGCGCCTGGTGCAGGTCGCCTATCACAGCCGCTCGTTTAGCTTGTACACGAAGCTCGGCTTTGAGACCCGCGAGCATTTGTCGGTGATGATCGGATCGCCGATCAAAGAGACAATCCCGGGCTACAACGTTCGTCTCGCTACCGACGCCGACGTTGCCGCATGCGACCGGCTCCATTTCGCGGCGCATGGACACGAACGCGGCGGCGAATTGCGCGACGCGATCAAGGCCGGCACGGCGAACGTCGTCGAGCATCTCGGCCGTATCACGGGGTACGCGACCGCGATCGGCTACGGGGGCTATGCGGTCGGTGAGTCGAACAACGAGCTCAAGGCACTTATCTCGGCGGCGACCGAGTTCGCTGGATGCGGCCCGCTGATACCGTCGCGCAACGGCGAGCTGCTCCGATGGTGCTACAGCAAGGGCCTGCGCCTGATGCAGTTGAACACCCTGATGAGCGTCGGCCTCTACAACGAGCCGCGCTACCCATTCATCCCGTCGATTCTGTACTGACTAGCGGCGCGCGATGAAGAGGCCGGAGTCCTTGGTCATGCGGATTTCGCCGTGGGTTGAGATTTCGTGCTCGAGGTGCGCGCGCAAAGCGGCGATCTGTTCGTCGGTGATTCTTCGGCGTATGCGCATAGAGTTGATGTAATCCATCAGCGGGGCGGCTTCGGTAATCACCAGCGAGTCGGGATAGCGGTCGAGTTTCACTTCGCTGAAGGCCGCGTGCATGTAAGCCTCGCCACTTTCGAGGCCGAAGCGATCGGTGGATTCCGTCATTCGCGGAATCGAAAAGAATCGCGCCGCGAGGTCGTTCATCTCCTTCATGTTCGCACGGCCCATCGTGGCCGCGTAGCAGAAGCCCGACGGCTTGAGCACGCGCCTGACCTCGCCGAGTGCGCGCGGGATGTCGGGCACATGGTAGAGCATGTGATTCGCGATTACCGCGTCGAACGATTCGTCGCGAAACGGGATAGACTGCGCGTCGGCCTGCATGTAGGTGAACGAATGCCCGAGGCGCGCAACGTGTGCGCGCGTTTCGCGCAGCATTCCATCGGACATGTCGGTTAGAATCACGCGCCATCCGCGCGGCACTTTGACCGCGCCGCGCCATAGCAAGCCGGTACCGCAGCCGAGTTCGAGCACGCGCGCGTCGTCAGGAATCTGAATCCGATCGAGGATCCATCGCATCTGTCCGTAGCGATTGGTGCTGAAGCGCTGATGCAGTCGAATTCGCGCGGACAGATTCGAGCCGTCTTTATATTGTTCGCGCAGGATTCGCGCTGAATCGATGCCGCTATCGGTCGCCATCGCGAATATGTTGCCGCGTTCCGCAAGCAAGGATCAAACGATGCCCGCCTTGTCCGCCGCGTATCGCTGATGTAGTTCTGTCCTTTGTCGCATCCGACGCCCCGGTAGTGAAAAGGACATCACGGAGGTCTCCGGAACCTCAGGTCCGGGTTCGATTCCCGGCCGGGGCATTTTTTCTTTTCAGGAAAGAGATGCGCGCGGGTGTGACGCTGCGCGAAATCGGATCAGCCTTTCTTGCGCTTGAAAAACTCCACCTGCTGAAGTCGCTTGGCGGCAGCTGCGCGCGTCTTGTAACCGCTGCCAAGGTTTTTGCCCTTCTTCGAGACGACCTTATATCCGTCCTTATCTTTTTTGATCATTGACTAATCCTCTCACAAATTTTTTCGACAAGTGCGATCAAACCCTCGGCGGCGCTGCGGCAGTGAACTGGGCGAGATCCGCTACATTCAATTCCGCTTCGATCTGGCCGATCTGCTTGACCGCATCGTCGAAACCGTCATGGCCGAATTGTTGGCGCTCGATGTCCTCGAACTTGTCACCCATCTTTTCGTAATCCCCCTCACTGAGCGACTTGTGCCACGCCGGAAAGATGAGCGTGTCTTCGCGCGCGGTATGCTCCTGGTACATCAGGACGAACGAGTCGAGCGCGTCGGGCAAATCTCGCGACTCCCCAAGCTTCTGACCGCCGGTCTGGGACATGATGAAATCGGTAACTTCGCGCCCGCGCTGATGCTGCGCGAGCAGAATGTCGACATACCGCGCAAGTTCGTCGCTCTTTCCCTTGACTGCGGGGAAGATGAACGGCTCCTCGAGCCGGCGCTCGTGATAATCCTCGCCGAACTGGCGGAACAGCAATGCGGTCTTGTGAAGCGCCGCAAGAGAAACGCTGGCCGGGTCGGTGCGCAGTTTCGGCGCGGCGAGCGAATAAACCAGTAACGCGCGCCGCAAGACGCCGTGCTCGCGCATCAGGTCTTCGTTGGCGCTGACTTCCTCTTCTTTTTCGCCGAGCGCCTTACATCCGGCGAGCGGCAGGGTCCCGGCAAAAACGGTGGCCGCTCCAAGCGCGACAACGAACTCTCTTCTGGTTTTCATCTGAATCCTTCTGCAAGTGATGGCGGTTATGAAGGATAGAAATCCCAACTCATCTTCTTCTATTTTTCTGCGTCCATTGGATCGAGGCAAATTTTGGCGGATCCCGCACTTTGCTGTGATTTCCGACCCTTCTAATTCGCGAAGATTGTGAGAGTATGCGTCGGTTCGTTTCGTCCAGGGGAGTTCCGATGAGCATTGCTCTCGACGACTGGAAATCAGGCACCGCTTTGTCGTACCAGGTGTTCGCGTCGTCGAAGCCGATTACTCAGTCGAATAGCAAGTCGGCAAATGAGATCGTAGTCGGCGCAATACCGCAGCCGTCCGGATCGCACGAAGTAATAATGGTTCCGCATGCCAAGGGCGGGAAGCATCACGCGGTTCGCGCGATCGATCATGCCGGGAATATCGGACCGCTTCCTTTGTTGTAACAGCTTCCGATCGTAACGCGCAGACCCGGGAGAGACGATCGCAGGACCGATGCGAGGGGTTGTTGCTCGCGTTCTGATACAATCGGGGCAAACGGGATCGTTCGCCGCATTGCGCTGAGGCCCCTGGTTCGGCGCAAGCTTGAGTCTAGTTTCGTCCCGTGGCCGGTCGTCCGGATCGAGAGGGAAGTTGAGCCTGTTCTATCTCCGCGCGCCTAAAACACCGCCACCCGGTCTAGCGCATACCGAAGAACCGATTCGAGCTGAGCTGTTCAGCGTCGAGCGGCTCGAGCAGCATGGCGAGACGCTGGCGGTCGCGCAGCGCGTCACCGATCGGCCGGGACGCGGAAGCCCGATGGCGGCGCGCGTGCGCGACAATGGGCGAGTACTGCTTGACGCCTATCGGAATATCGCGGGGGCAATCCGCGAGGAGCGCGCGATCACGCCGGCGGCCGAATGGCTGGTCGATAATTTTCACGTCGTCGAAGAGCAGATTCGCGAAATCCGCGACGACCTGCCGCGCGGGTTCTATCGGCAACTGCCCAAGCTGGCCGAGGGTCCGCTGGAAGGCTATCCGCGCGTGTTTGGGATCGCGTGGGCCTACGTCGCGCATACGGACAGTCATTTCGACACGCAGACGCTCGCCAGGTTCGTGCAGGCTTATCAACGCGTTCAGCCGCTGACTATCGGCGAACTGTGGGCAGTCGCGATAACGCTTCGAATCGTGCTGGTCGAAAACCTGCGGCGCGCGGCCGACCAGATTGGCGCGAGCCGTGCGGAACGTCAGCGCGCCGACTTGTTGGCCGACCGGCTGCTGGGAGCAAACGGCCGCACCGCGGAAACGGCGGAAGTCGTATGCAAGGATTTCGAGCGGTCGCCGGTTCCAGCGGCATTCGCGGTAGAACTGGTACAACGCCTGCGCGACCAGGATGCCAAGGTGGCGCCGGCGCTGCATTGGCTGGATCGGCGGCTGGCGGCGCAAGGCACTACCGCCGACGACGTCGTCCGCGAAGTGCATCAGGGCCAGGGCGCGATGAACGTCACGGTCCGCAACGTGATCACGAGCATGCGGCTGATGTCGGCGGTCGTGTGGGCGGATTTTTTCGAGAGCGTAAGCGCAGTCGATGCGGTCCTGTGTGCTGACAGCGACTTTGCCGCGATGGATTTTGCGACGCGCGATCGCTATCGGCATGCGATCGAAAAGATCGCGCGAGGTTCCGGGCATACCGAAGTCGAGGTCGCACAAAGCGCGATCGATTTGGCCAAGGGCGCCGCGTCCGAACCGCCCAACGGCGACGGCGTGGTAGTGCGTCGCGAGCATCATCCCGGGTACTACCTGATTTCCGAGGGTCGTCACGCGCTGGAAGCGAAGGTGGGATTTCGCGCGCCGGTCCACGAATGGATAGCGCGCGCCAACAAGGCTGCCGGAATCAAGGGATACGTCGGTACGATCGCGGTTGCCACGCTGGTGATCGTGGCGTGCGGCCTGGCTGCGGTTGCCGACGCTCCAATCAGCGGATGGACCCGCGTTATTCTCGCGATGCTCGCGATAATTCCGGCGATGGATGCGGCGGTCGCGCTGGTCAATCGGGCCGTCACGACGGTGATTGGTCCGGCCTCGATTCCTGCGCTCGAGCTTCATGACGGAGTGACACCGAGCCTGCGCACGATCGTCGTGATGCCGACGATGCTGGCTACGCGCGCCGAGATCGACGAACAGATCGAACGTCTCGAAGTTCATTACCTGGCGAGTCCGGACGGCGAGCTGTATTTCGCGCTGCTTTCGGACTGGTGCGACTCGGCGACCGAAACCGCGCCCACAGACGACGCCCTGCTCGCGATTGCGAGACAAGGAATCGCGCGTCTCAATCAGCGTCATGGAGCGGGGCCGGCGGGCGCGAGATTTTTGTTGCTCCATCGGCGACGCGTGTGGGACGAAGCTGAAGGCGTGTGGATGGGTTGGGAGCGCAAACGCGGCAAGCTGCACGAGCTGAACCGATTGCTGCGCGGGGTGACCGACACGACCTTCGTCGCGTCGGACGGACATCAGCCGGCAGTGCCCGAGGGGGTCCGTTACGTGATCACGCTCGATGCCGACACGCGGATGCCGCGCGGCGCCGCCAAGCGGATGGTCGGCAAAATGGCGCATCCGCTGAATGCGCCGCGATTTGACCACAAACTCGGGCGCGTGATCGAAGGTCACGGAGTTCTGCAGCCGCGAATCACGGCGTCGCTGCCCACCGGACGTGACGGATCGGTTTTTCAGCGCGTGTTTTCGAGCGCCGCTGGTATCGACCCGTACGCGTTCGCGGTTTCCGACGTTTACCAGGATCTTCTCGATCAAGGTTCGTACATCGGCAAGGGCATCTATGATGTCGATGTGTTCGAGGCGGCGCTGGCGGACCGCGTCCCGGACAACACGCTCTTGAGCCACGATCTTTTCGAAGGAACTTTCGCGCGGGCGGGATTGGCGTCCGATGTCGAACTGGTCGAGGAGTTTCCTTCGCGCTATGACGTCGCGGCCGCCAGGCAGCATCGATGGGCTCGCGGCGACTGGCAACTGCTGCCGTGGATATTGGGTCGCGCGCACGGTTCCAACGCCGATGCGGCGACCTCGTCGCCGCGCGACGGGCGATCGTCGATCCCGCCGCTGGGGCGCTGGAAAATGATCGACAACCTGCGTCGCACGCTGCAGGCGCCGATGACGCTGATGGCGTTGATCGCGGGATGGACGCTGCCGATTGCGCCGGCGGCGATGTGGACAGCGTTCATTGTCGCGACGATCGCGACGCCGCCGATGCTGCCGTTCGTGACCGGAATCATTCCGCGGCGTCGCGATATCTCCAAGCGCAGCCATATTCTCGCCGTCGCCAAGGATTTCGTGGCGGGCTTGTCGCAGTTGGCGATGATGTTGACGCTGCTCGCGCACCAGGCGTGGCTGATGGGCGACGCGATCGCGCGAACGCTCTGGCGTTTGTTCGTAAGTCATCGGCTGCTGCTCGAGTGGAAAACGGCGGCGCAGGCCAAGCAGACCGCGCGACCCGACGTGCGCGGATTTTACGGGATGATGGCTGGCGCGTGGGCGCTGGCTATCTCGGCGGCGATCATAGTCGCGTCGGCACATCGAGGCGGCACGCTGGTCGCAATTCCATTTTTGATTTTGTGGATGCTGTCACCGGACATTGCGCGCTGGGCGAGTCTGCCGCCGCGAATCGAGGGCACCGAGCCGTTATCGGCGGCCAACACGAAGTTGTTGAGGCTGACCGCGCGGCGCACGTGGCTTTTTTTCGAGCAGTTCGTGACGCGCGACGACAACATGCTGCCGCCCGACAATTTTCAGGAAGACCCGAAACCCGTGCTGGCGCATCGGACGTCGCCGACCAACCTTGGTTTGTACCTGTTGTCGATCGTCGCGGCGCACGATTTTGGCTGGATCGGCACCAATGAAACGGTTGAGCGGCTGACGGCGACGCTCGACACGATGAAGCGGATGGAAAAGTTCCGCGGACATTTCTTCAACTGGTACGGCACCCGCGACTTGCGGCCGCTGGATCCCCAGTACGTGTCGTCGGTGGACAGCGGCAACCTGGCCGGGCATCTGATCGCGCTGGGCAATGCGTGCCGCGGGATGATCGCGCGGCCGGTGGTGGATCGGCAATGGCTCGACGGAATCGAAGACACGATCGCGCTGATTCGCGGGTCGATTGCAGCGTTAACCGCGGATCGGCGCAGTTACACCGTCACGCCGAAGCAGCTCGAAGAGGTGCTCGACACGATGCCGCCGTTGATCCAGTCGGATCCGCCGACGGTGCATGAAGTGACTGTCTGGCTGGAGCAGCTTGCGGACGAGAGCGATTCAATTGCCGACATTGCGCGCGCGCTGAAACTGGAGCGCGCGGACTCGGCGGCGGACGACGTGTTGACCTGGGCTGAGGCGCTGCGAGCATGCGTCCGCAGTCATCAAAAGGACCTCGAATTGCTGAAGCCGCTGGCAACTGGCGCTCCGTCGGACGCAATTCCGAGGTTGGGCGATCTGCCGGACATATATAATGAGGCGGCGACGCGGGATTCGGCGGTTGACCGGGATATGGCTGCGCGCGCGAGCGATGCGGCCAAGGCGCTCGAGCGGCGGCTGACGGAAATTGCGGCGACTGCGAGCAAGATGTTCGACGCAATGAAGTTCGACTTCCTGCTCGATCCCGCGCGCCAACTGCTGTCGATCGGATACCGCGTGACTGACGGGAGCCTCGATCAGAACTGCTACGACCTGCTCGCGTCGGAGGCGCGGCTGGCGAGTTTCGTCGCGATTGCGAAAGGAGAAATTCCGGCGCGGCACTGGTTCCGGCTGGGGCGCGCGATGACGCCGGTCGATCGCGGATCGGCGCTGATTTCGTGGTCGGGCTCGATGTTCGAGTACCTGATGCCGTCGCTGGTGATGCGCGCGCCCGTCGGCAGCCTGCTCGAACAGACCAATCGGCTGATAGTGCGACGGCAGATGAAATACGGGACCGAGCTTGGTATACCGTGGGGGGTATCGGAGTCGGCCTACAACGCGCGCGATCTCGAACTGACATATCAATACCAGACCTTCGGCGTGCCGGGCCTCGGACTCAAGCGCGGGCTGAGCGAGAACGCGGTGATTGCGCCATACGCGACGGCGCTGGCGGCGATGGTCGATCCTGAGGCGGCGGCGCAGAACTTCACGGCGCTGCTGAAGGCGGGCGGGCTGGGACACTTCGGCTGGTATGAGGCGCTCGACTATACGCCGTCGCGGGTGCCGGAGGGCGAGAGTGTCGCGGTGGTGCGCGCGTATATGGCGCATCACCAGGGCATGACGCTGGTCGCGCTGGCCGACGCGCTCAACGACGGCGCGATGCGGTCGCGATTTCACGCCGAGCCGATAATCCAGGCGACCGAACTGTTGCTGCAGGAGCGGACGCCGCGCGATGTGGCGGTGGCGCGGCCGCGAGCGGAGGAGGTTAAGGCGGAAGCAAACGTTCGCGAGGCTGCTCCGCCGACGGTTCGCCGCTTCAACTCGCCCGCACGATCTGATCCCGCGCACTCACCTGCTGTCGAACGGCAACTACACCGTGATGATAACGGCGGCCGGATCGGGCTTCAGCCGATGGCGCGACATGGCGGTCACGCGATGGCATGAGGACGTCACCTGCGATTCGTGGGGCAGCTACATCTTCGTGCGCGACGTGAACAGCGGCAAAGTCTGGTCGGCGGGGTTTCAGCCGGCGGGGGTCGAGGCGGACAGCTACCAGGTCGAGTTCTCAGAGGACCGCGCGGTGATCGTGCGGCGCGACGGCACCATGACGACGACGCTCGAGGTCGCGGTGTCGCCCGAGGACAACGCCGAAGTGCGGCGCGTCTCGATTTCGAATCTCGGCAACCGCGTCCGCGAAGTCGAGCTGACTTCGTACGCGGAAATCGTGCTCGCGACCGAGGCGTCGGACACGGCGCATCCGGCATTCTCCAAGATGTTCGTGCAGACGGAGTTCGACGCCGAGGTTGGCGCGATACTGGCGACGCGGCGGCTACGCGTCGCCGAACGAAGTGCCGGTCTGGGCGGCGCATCTGGCGGTGGCCGAGGGCGAGTCGGTGGGCGAGATTCAGTTCGAGACCGATCGCGCGCGATTTCTCGGGCGCGGCCGCGATGTCTGCGACGCTGTTTCGGTGATCGATGGACGTCCGCTGTCGGACACCGTCGGCACAGTGCTCGATCCGATCTTCAGCGTTCGCCGGCGGCTGCGAATCCCGGCGGGGGCGACCGCGCGCGTCGCGTTCTGGACGATCATCGCGCCGACGCGGGCCGACGCACTCGACCTCGTCGATAAGCATCGCGACCCGAGCGCGTTCGAGCGCGCGGTGACGCTCGCGTGGACGCAGGCGCAGGTGCAATTGCATCATCTGCGCGTCGATGCGGACGAGGCGCATCTTTTTCAACGTATCGCCAATCGCGTGCTGTATTCCGATCCGACGCTGCGGCCTTCGTCCGACCTGCTGCGGCGCGGCGAGGGTGGACAGTCGAAGCTGTGGCCGGCCGGCATTTCAGGCGATCTGCCGATCGTGTTGGTTCGCATCGACGAAATCGAGGATGTGGAGATCGTGCGCGAGTTGGTGCGCGCGCATGAATATTGGCGGATGAAGTGGCTGGGAGTCGACCTAGTGATCGTTAACGAACGACCGCCGTCGTACCATCAGGAATTGCAGGGCGCACTCGAGGGCATGGTCCGGACTATTCCGACACGATCTGAGGGAGCGAGTGCGCCCGGAAATGTGTTCGTGCTGCGCGCCGACCTGGTTTCGGCCGAGCTTCGAAGCGTGTTGCAGACGGTGGCGCGGGCGGTGTTGCTGAGCCGCCGCGGCAGGTTGTCTGATCAAGTCAAACGGTTGGAGATGTTCGCACCGGCGACAAGTCCGCCACTGCGGCGGACTCGCGCGATGCAGCGAGTCGCGTCTTCGACGCCGAGGCGTGAGCTCGAATTTTTCAACGGTCTCGGCGGATTTGCCGAGGACGGCCGCGAGTACGTGACGATCCTTGGCGAGGGGCAGTGGACGCCGGCGCCGTGGATCAACGTGATCGCGAATCAATCGTTCGGCTTCCAGGTTTCGGTCGAGGGCAGCGGCTACACGTGGGCGATCAACAGCCAGCAGCATCAGATTACGCAATGGTCGAACGATGCGGTCAGCGACCGGCCCGGCGAGGTGATCTACGTTCAGGACCTCGACACCGGCGAGCTGTGGGGACCGACCGCGCTTCCGATCCGCGAGGATTCGGCGCCTTACGTCGTGCGTCACGGGCACGGCTACAGCTGTGTTCGAGCACACCTCGCATGGCGTCGCGCTCGAGCTGACGCAATACGTGCCGGTGGACGACTCGGTCAAGATTTCGACGCTGAAAATCCGCAATCTCTCGCCGCGTGCGCGGCGAATGTCGGTAACCGCATACGTGGAATGGGTGCTGGGCACGTCGCGCGGCGCGTCGGCACCGTACATCGTCACGGAGATCGAGCCGGAGACCCGTGCGATACTGGCGCGCAATTCTTTCAGCGTCGAATACGGGAACCGCACCGCTTTCGCGGATTTGCGCGGCAAGCAAACGTCGTCAACCGCGGACCGGACCGGCTTTCTCGGCCGTAACGGCACGCTCGACAATCCCGCGGCACTTGCCGCCGGCAATCGACTCGTCCCAAAATCCGGCGCCGCGATGGATCCCTGCGCCGCGCTGCAGACGACGATCTCTCTCCGGCCCAACGCCGAGACCGAAGTCAGTTTCCTTCTCGGCGAGGCGGCGAGCAGGGCCGATGCGATAGCCGCCATAAAAAATATCGCACCGCCGATCTCGATTCGGCGCTGACCACGGTCAAGCAATACTGGGACGACTTGCTGGGCGCGGTTCAGGTCAAGACGCCCGACCGCTCGATGGACATCATGCTCAACCGCTGGCTGCTGTATCAGACGCTGGCGTGCCGAGTGTTGGCGCGGTCGGCATTTTACCAGGCCAGCGGCGCGTACGGCTTTCGCGATCAGCTTCAGGACGTGATGGCGTTGACGGTGGCGCGGCCTTCGATTGCGCGCGAGCACCTGCTTCGCGCGGCGTCGCGCCAGTTCGTCGCCGGCGACGTGCAACATTGGTGGCTGCCGCCAGCGGGCCAAGGAGTCCGCACGCGTATCGCCGACGATCGAGTCTGGCTGGCGTACGCGGTCGCTCATTATATAGAGGCGACGGGCGACGCCGGCATCCTCGACGAAAAGATTCCATTCCTTGACGGACCGGAACTGCATCCGGGCGAAGTTGAATCGTTTTTTCAGCCGACGGTTTCCGAGCAGAGCGGCACGCTATTCGAGCATTGCGCGCGCGGTCTCGACGCAAAGCCTCGCGGTCGGCGTCCATGGGATCCCGCTGTTCGGGTCGGGCGACTGGAACGATGGCATGAATCGCGTCGGCGAGGCGGGCAAGGGAGAGAGCGTCTGGCTCGGATGGTTCCTCTACACGACGCTGCAACTGTTCGCGCCATTGGCGGAAATTCGCAACGACAACGCACGCGCTTCGACGTGGCGAGCACACTCGACAGCGCTTGCGGCGTCGCTCGAGCGCGATGGATGGGACGGCAACTGGTATCGGCGCGGTTATTTCGATGACGGCTCGCCGCTCGGCTCAGCGGGCAATCTCGAATGCAGAATCGATTCGATAGCGCAGTCGTGGAGCGTAATCTCCGGCGCGGCGAGCCCGGATCGCGCGGCCACAGCGATGGCCTCGGTCGATGAATACCTGGTCAAGCGCGACGACGGCCTCGTGCTGCTGTTCACACCGCCATTCGATCACACGCCGCTCGACCCGGGCTATATCAAGGGCTACCCACCCGGCATCAGGGAGAACGGCGGACAGTACACGCATGGCGCGATGTGGTCCGTGATCGCATTTGCGATGCTCGGTGACGGCGACAAGGCCGGCGATCTCTTCTCGATGCTGAACCCGATCGATCATGCGAACACACGCGCGGGAATCCATCGCTACAAAGTCGAGCCTTACGTCGTCTGCGCCGACGTTTACTCGATGCCGCCGCACGTCGGTCGCGGCGGATGGACTTGGTACACGGGATCGGCGGGTTGGATGTATCGTGCCGGCCTCGAATGGATTTTGGGCTTTCGTCTCCGCGGCAAAACGCTGGTGATCGATCCATGCATCCCGCGAAAATGGCCGGGCTTCGAGATTGTCTATCGCTACGGATCGACGCGCTATGAAATCGCGGTCACCAACCCGCACAACGTCAGTCGCGGAGTGAGCAGCGTCGAGTTGGACGGCAAACTACTCGCGCAACGGCCAGCGCAAATCGAACTCGCCGACGACGGCGTCACGCATCAGGTGAAAATCGTACTCGGCTGATCCTTTACTCGCCCCAAATCCTGGCGTCGAGTGACCATGAGCCAGCGCCAACGCTGAGCAGGAATAGCAAGCCCATCGTCATCGCGAAGTCCGCTCGCGCGTCGCTCACCATGAACCAGAAGCCCTGGTTGGGATGGAACAACTCGGGAATCTTGGTGGTCGCGATTGCCGTTAGAATTACGATCAACAACGGCGCGCTCGCGAGCCTGGTGGCCAGCCCGAGAGTGACTAACAATCCGCAGACGATCTCGAAGGCGCCGACGAAGTGAGCTGTGAAGGCCGGCATCGGAAATCCGATGCGCATAAACCGCATCACGCCCATGTGCGGATCGGTGTATTTCAAGATTCCCTGGGTGAAGAAAATTAATCCGACGGCTACGCGAATGAATACAACGCTGCGAAGATTGGTCGAGGTCGAAAGGAGCGATCTGAAGCTGTGCATGGCCGTCGCGCCCGCCGAGATGACGGCGGATGGAATCTGACTTAAGTGCGCTTTTTTCGAATTGCGATGACGGTGCCCATCACGCGGCCGCGCTCGTCGCGAATGGTGGTGCTGTTTTCCTCGACTGCGATCTCGCTGCCGTCGCGAGTGGTGAGGATCCCTTCTGCCATGCCGCCGCCGTTCAATGCGAGGCTCGGCGACAGCGGCCGCGGATTCGCGGTGAGTGAGACGCGAACCACCTCGGCCAACTCGCGTCCGATCGCGAGGTCGGCGGCCCATCCGGTGAGACTCTCGGCGCGCGGATTCATGAATCGGATTTTCCATTCGGCGTCGGTTGCGATAACCGAATCTCCGATGCTGCGAAGGGTTGCAGTGAGCCAGCGCTCGCTCTCCTTCAGCTTGCGTTCCATTTTGTGCCGATACAGCGCCATCTCGACCACGATCATCAGCTCGCGTTCGTCGAAAGGCTTGAGCAAGTAGCCATAGGGCTCGGTCAGACGAGCGCGTTCCGAAGTTTCGGTATCGGCGTACGCGGTCAAATAGACCACCGGCACGTTGAACCTGCTGCGGATAGCCCCAGCCGCCTCGATACCATCGACGTTGCCGCGAAGCCTGATGTCCATCAGAACGAGATCGGGGTTCAGCTCGCCGGCCATCTCGATAGCTTCGTCGCCACTCCCGACGATCGCGGGAACAGCGTAGCCCTTGGCGTCGAGGATAGTCTTGATGTGGAGCGCGGTGATGCTCTCATCTTCGACTATCAGTACTCGCGCCAGCTGGGTGCTCATTGCGTTGACGTCTTTGGATCAAGGTAGCATACTCGGGGCCGATCTTGGGGGCTTCTTTCGGCGGCGAGAGGCTAACAATGATGCATGCTTGGCCCGCTCATTTCAGCTTCGACGACATCCTGGGTACCAGCGACTCAATTCAAGGCGCTATTCGGCTCGCTCATCGAGCGGCCGAGAGCAATTTTCAGACGTTGATCGTGGGCGAGTCGGGAACTGGCAAGGAGCTTTTCGCGCATTCCATTCACAATGCCAGCCAGCGCCGCGAAGGTCCTTTTGTTGCGATAAATTGCGGCACGCTCTGCGGCGATTTGGCGATTGCAGAAATGTGCGGCTATGAGGCGGGATCGTTCACTGGCGCCGACCGCCAGGCGCGCGGTGGATTGATCGACGCGGCCACCAACGGAACCCTTTTTCTTGACGAGTTGCAGGATCTGCCGCCGACTGCGCAGAGCGTCCTGCTGCGGTTCCTGGAGACTGGAGATTTCGTCCGCGTCGGCGGTACGCGGCCGGTTCATGCCGACGTGAATGTGATTGCGGCGTCGAACATTACGGTAGAGCAGCTCGAATCGGAACAGCGCGTGCGATCGGATCTGCTCTATCGGCTCAACTGTCTCGTGATTCAAATTCCGCCGCTGCGTGAACGACGCGACGACCTGCGGCCGATCGCGGAAAAATGCCTGCGTGAGGAACTCCACTTCCTCGGCGAAGTCGAGGACGAAGTCTGGACGGCGCTCAGGACCTGCCCGTATGCGTGGCCGGGCAACGCGCGCGGGCTGCGCAATATAATGTTGCGGGCGATTCTCGCCTCGGCCGAGGATCGGATTACAGCCGGCGACTTGCCCGCCGAGCTATGGATCGATCGCAGCATCGAAGGATCGAAGGCCGACGCTCTGCACAAGGGACACAGCAATGGGCATCACAACGGACATCGCACCGACGGCATAAAAGCGGTGCTCGAGGCGTCCAACAACAACGTGTCCGAAACTGCACGCCGGCTCGGAATCCATCGCTCGACGGTTTATCGGCGACTGGCCCGCTAACAGCCATCTGTCGCGCGACATCACGCTACAGCTATCGCTCGCTCTGATCGTGAATCTCGCCGCTATTTTGATCCGGCCCTGTTCATCGCGCGACACAATGCGACAGCTGTCGCGCATTCGCGACCTTGGCGGATTTGAAGACTGTAAATGATCGAGCGGTCGCTTCGCGCGAGTGTCGCAGGGTGTCGCAACAAAAGCGATGCAATCAAGGGAGCGACCGGCCTCAGAAACATATGATCGCGAGGCTTTTTGAAGACAGCAGATAAAATCGCATGGCACATTTGATGCGTCGAGTTTCGTGTGCAGCAAAAGCGCGAGCGAAATAGCGCACTCTAAAAAAATAGAAACGGGAACCTTGTAAAAGTTTTCTACAGATACCGGTGACTGTCCGGCGACGCCTTGACCGTTGTCGGCTGAACAAGGAGGAACCTCGATGCCGACCAACGGAAATGACCCCGTGGTTCATATCCTCTGGATCAACGCGGGACTATCGTGTGACGGCGATTCGGTTGCGCTTACCGCTGCGATGCAGCCCAGCATCGAGGATATCGTCCTCGGCACCCTGCCCGGCTTGCCCAAAGTTGACGTTCATTGGCCGCTGATCGCGTACGAGACCGGGCCGGTCGGTCATAAGACCGACGACTTCATCGAATGGTTCTTCAAGGGCGAGCGCGGCGAGTTGGATCCCGTTCGTACTCGTGATCGAAGGATCGATCCCCAACGAAGCGATCAAGAAAGAAGGCTACTGGTGCGGGTTTGGCAACAATCCGGCGACTGGACAGCCAATGACGACCAGCGAATGGATCGACCGGCTGGCGCCGAAGGCGTTGCTGGTACTGGCGGTCGGGACCTGCGCGACCTACGGCGGTATCCATGCGATGCAGGGCAATCCGACCGGCGCGATGGGTGTGCTCGACTACCTCGGCTGGGATTGGAAATCAGGCGCCGGGATTCCGATCGTCTGCGTGCCCGGATGTCCGATTCAACCCGACAATCTTTCCGAGACCATCCTGTACCTGCTCTACCAGGCGACCGGCCAGGCGCCGATGATTCCGCTCGACGAAGAGCATCGGCCGCAATGGCTCTTCGGCAACACCGTTCACGAAGGATGCGACCGCGCCGGCTACTACGAAGGTGGCGACTTCGCCGACGAATACGGATCGCCAAAATGCATCGTCAAGCTCGGCTGCTGGGGCCCGGTGGTGAAATGCAATGTGCCCAAGCGCGGATGGATGGGCGGCGTCGGCGGATGCCCCAACGTCGGCGGGATTTGTATCGGATGCACGATGCCCGGCTTCCCCGACAAGTTCATGCCGTTCATGGATGAACCTCCGGGCGCCAAAGTTTCCACACGCATGGCCAACGTCCTTGGGTCAGTCGTTCGAACGCTGCGATCGTACACGCTGAGCACGCTGGAGGATGAACCCAAGTGGCGCGTGCGCGGCAAAGAACTGAAGACCGGCTACCGGCCGCGATGGTAGCGAATCGCCAACGACCCTGACGCTCCGGCAATCAACTTGCTCCTATGATGGAGGATTGACAGATGGCGACGAAGACAACCGACGGCCTGGTCGAGATGAATTGGGATCCGATCACACGAATCGTCGGCAGCCTCGGAATCTACACGAAGATCGACTTCGGCAAGAAAAAGGTCGCCGAGTGCCATAGCACGTCGTCGATCTTCCGCGGCTACAGCATCTTCATGAAAGGCAAGGACCCGCGCGACGCCCATTTCATCACGAGTCGCATCTGCGGAATCTGCGGCGACAATCACGCGACCTGTTCATGCTACACGCAGAACATGGCGTACGGCGTGAAGCCGCCGCATCTCGGCGAATGGATTGTGAATCTCGGCGAAGCCGCCGAGTACATGTTCGATCACAACATTTTTCAAGAAAACCTGGTCGCAGTGGATTTCTGCGAGCGGATGGTGCGCGAGACCAATCCCGGCCTGTGGGAGAAAGCGGTCAAGGCCGAAGCGCCGGGCGCCGCCGCGCACGGCTATCGCACCATTGGCGACATTATGAAGGCGGTCAATCCGCTCGAGGGCGAATTCTACCGCGAAGCATTGCAGGTCAGCCGCTACACGCGCGAGATGTTCTGCCTGATGGAAGGACGCCACGTGCATCCTTCGACGCTCTATCCTGGTGGCGTCGGCACAGTAGCGACCGTCCAGCTTTTCACCGACTACCTGACGCGCCTGATGCGCTACGTCGAGTTCCTCAAGCGCGCGGTTCCGATGCACGACGACCTGTTCAATTTCTTTTACACCGCCCTGCCCGGCTACGAAGAAGTCGGCAAGCGGCGAATCCTGCTCAACTGCTGGGGCTCGTTCCAGGATCCCGAATATTGCAATTTCAACTACCGGGACATGACCGAGTGGGGACGCAAGATGTTCGTCACCCCGGGCATCGTGGTTGACGGCAAACTGGTCACTAACGATCTCGTCAAAATAAATCTCGGGATTCGGATTCTGCTCGGTCATTCCTTCTACGACGATTGGGAAGACCAGGAGATGTTCGTAACCAAAGACCCGCTCGGCAATCCAGTTGATCGCCGGCATCCGTGGAATCAACACACCGTGCCCAAGCCTCAGAAGCGCGATTTCGACGGCAAGTATAGCTGGGTCATGTCGCCACGATGGTTCGACGGCAAGGATCACCTGGCGCTCGACACCGGCGGCGGGCCAATCGCGCGTTTGTGGTCGACTGCGCTGTCGGGACTGGTGAATAACGACTACGTCAAGGCGACCGGCAACAGCGTCCAGATCCACCTGCCCAAGAGCGCGACCAAGGGGCCCGTCGATTTCGAGTGGAAGATGCCGAAGTGGTCGAACACGATCGAGCGCGACCGCGCGCGAACTTACTTCCAGGCCTACGCGGCCGCGTGCGCGCTCCATTTCACCGAGAAGGCGCTGGCCGAAGTGCGCGCGGGTCACACCAAGACCTGGGAGCAATTCAAAGTGCCTGACGAAGGCATCGGCTGCGGCTTCACTGAAGCGGTGCGCGGCGTGCTGTCGCATCACATGGTGATTCGCGGCGGCAAAATCGCGAACTATCATCCGTATCCGCCAACGCCGTGGAACGCGAATCCGCGCGACGTCTACGGAACGCCGGGACCGTATGAAGACGCCGTGCAGAACACGCCGATTTTCGAGGAGAACGGTCCCGACAAGTTCAAAGGCATAGACATTATGCGCACCGTCCGCAGCTTCGACCCGTGCCTGCCGTGCGGCGTGCACATGTACGTCGGCAAGGGGAAGGTGCTGAAGAAAATCCACTCGCCGACGATGATGAACACAGTGGGCGACTGATGGCGCGTCGGGGAGATCAGGGGAAGTTGCGCGAACTCAGCGAACGAATCGAGCCGCTGCTCGAGGAGGTTCGCTCGATGGCGAGTCCGCCGGTGTGGGAACGAGTCGAGGAGATCGTCCGCTCCGTGGTGCATCTCTACGGCGAAGGTCTCAAGCGCATCGACGAGATCGCGGCCGCGGACGGCAGCGCCGGCGAGCGTTTGCGCGCGCAACTCGCTGCCGACGATTTGGTCTCGAGCCTGCTGATCCTGCATGGGTTGCATCCCAAGGACTTCGAAACCCGTGTGCGCGAGGCGCTCGAGCGCGTGCGGCCGTATCTCGGATCGCACGGCGGCGACGTCGAGATCGTCGATCTCAGTCTGGATACCGGCCTGGTGCGACTGCGGATGAAAGGTAGCTGCGACGGATGCCCGTCGTCGCTGTTGACTGTAAAGCTCGCGGTGGAAACTGCGATTCGCGAGGCGGCGCCCGAGGCTTCGACGATCGAGGTCGAAGGCGTCACCGAATCCAAATCTCCGCGCGAGCGAGCAGCCGAGATCGAGCCGACATGGGTATCGATTGGCGACCAAAACGGATTTCCCGCCAGCCTTCTCACTTCGACCGAAGCGATGGGATCGCGAATCGTGCTGTGCCGGGTCGAAGGGCAACTCTACGCGTATCGCGACGCGTGCCCGGCATGCGGTTCCGCGATGGGCGGCGGCAACGTGACTCACAGCCTGGTGGTCTGTCCATCGTGCAACAAGAATTATGACCCGCGTCTGGCCGGCCGATCGACCGAGAGCCGCGGATTGCATCTTGAGCCAGTGCCCTTGCTCGAAGATCAGGACGGAGTGAGAGTCGCGATCGCTGCTCCGCTCATGAATTGATGGAGATGAGCATGGTTGGCGAGAGAAACGGCAGAATCGCGGACGCGCCGAATGCGTTGAAACGCTTTCTCGAGCCGAAGCTCAAGCGGCGCGCGGGCGAAGTTTGCGAGATGTGCGGACAGCCGATCGTTGAGCAGCATTCGCACGTCGTCAACGTCGAGAGCCGCACACTCATGTGCAGTTGCCGCGCATGCTACCTGCTCTTCACGCACGACGGAGCGGCGCAGGGAAAATATCGCGCGGTGCCGGACCGCGTCCTGAATCTCAACTCGTTTCACTTGAGCAACGCGGATTGGGACGCGATGCAAATCCCGGTCGGGATGGCGTTTTTCTTCTACAACTCCGGCATGAAGAAAATCACCGCATTCTATCCGAGCCCCGCCGGCGCCACCGAATCGATGGTGCCCCCTGAGGCATGGGACGAACTGGTCGCGAACAATCCGGTGTTGCGGGAACTCGCGCCCGACGTCGAAGCGCTGCTCATCTATCGGCGCCGAGGCGAAGATCGATTCCAATGCTTCATCGTGCCGATCGACGCCTGTTACGAACTGACCGGCAAGGTTCGTCGCTACTGGAAGGGTTTCGACGGCGGGGAAGAAGTGTGGCGCGAAATCGAGGGCTTCTTCTCGAGCCTGCGCGCGCGTTGCCGTGACCACAACGAGCGGAGTTCCGCGATTGAGTGAATTGAACTTTCAGATCGTGGGCGCGCGTCCCGAGCGGCATGCGGCCGTGCCGACGCTGATGTTCGCGCTGAAAATCGAGGAGACCACCGGCATCTTCATCCACAATATCGTGCTGCGCTGCCAGATTCGCATCGAGCCGCTTCGCCGCCAATACTCCCCCGTCGAAGAAGCGCGCCTGGCCGAGCTGTTCGGCGAGACTCCGCGATGGGGCGACACGATGAAGCCGTTTCTGTGGACGCATCTGTCGGCCACGATTCCCAGCTTTCGCGGCGAGACCGAAGTCGAGTTACCGGTCGCATGCACCTACGATTTTGAAATCGCCGCCGCAAAATATCTACATTCGCTCGAAAGCGGCGACATCGCGCTGCTGATGATGTTCAGCGGCAGCGTGTTCGAAAAAGGCGAACACGGAATGCAGGTCAGCCAGATTCCGTGGAGCAAGGAGGCGGGTTATCGCCTGCCGGTGCAGCGTGTGGCAGGAGATGATCGATCACTATTTTCCGAACAGCGGATGGCTGCGCCTGCGACGCGAGACGCTGTCGGACTTGATGAAGTTCAAGACCAGCCGCGCGCTCGCAACCTGGGACGAAGTCGTCGAGACGCTGCTGCATGATGCGCGGGAGCGGTACCAATGAGTATCGAGCGCGCGCGCAAGATTGCCGACGCCGTTCTCTACGAAGGATACGTGCTGTATCCGTATCGGGCATCGTCGGGGAAAAATCAGGTCCGATGGCAATTCGGCGTGCTGGCGCCGCGCGAATGGAGCGAGGCAGGCGGCTGCGAGCATTCATGGTCGCAGACCGAATGTCTGATCGAAGGCGCGTTCGAGATTGCGGGCAAAGTCAGATTTCTGCAAATCCAGCGCCGCATCGTCGAAAAGTTAATCGACCCCGAAGCGGACACGTTTGAGGAAGTCGAAACGCTCGAAGCTGAAGGGGAACTCTGGACCAGCTGGGACGAAGCGATCGAGCGCGATGTCGATTTTGTCGAGTCGTCGGAATTTGCGCACGGCGAGCGCCTCGTTCTCTTCGAGTTTCCCGCGTCCCGCACGACCGAAGAGATCGTCACTCGATCGGGACGGCGCGTCGGACGATTCATTCGCGAAACCACCGCCATCAATGGAACGATTCATCTCTCTTGCGAGGTCGCCCATCAATCTCCCGCGCTCTGCAAGCTTCGCTTGCGAATCGAGAACGTAACGGTCTGGCCTGACGCGGGCGCGTCGAGAGACATCGTGATGCGGTCTTCGCTGATCGGCGTCCACGCACTGCTCGAGGTGAAACGCGGCAAGTTTGTATCGCTGATCGATCCGCCGGAATGGGCGAAGGCCTCCGCACAGAAATGCTCGAACGTGCGCACCTGGCCGGTGATGGTCGGCGAAGACGGCGACCGCGACGTGCTGCTGTCATCGCCGATCATTCTTTACGACTATCCGCAAATCGCGCCCGAGAGTCCTGGCGATCTTTATGACGCGACCGAAATTGACGAAATCCTCACGCTACGCACCATGACTCTCACCGACGACGAGAAGCGCCAGGCGCGCGCGACCGATCCGCGCGCCGCGGCGATAATCGATCGAGTGGACGATATGCCGCCGGAAATTCTCGACCGCCTGCACGGCGCTTTCAGATATCTGCGCGCCGCCACTACCAAGGACGAAACGCAGACCGATGACGAGCGCCCTACTCCGGCCGAACCGCCGCCGTGGTGGGATCCCGGCGCCGATGCGTCCGTATCTCCCGAGACCGACAGCGTACAGGTCGGCGAGGTTTCAGTTTCGAAGGGATCTCGCGTACGCTTGCGCCCGGGTCCGCGACGGTCGGATGCACAGGACATGTTCCTCGCTGGCAAAACCGCGCGGGTCGAGGCCGTGTACTTCGACGTCGAAGAAAACGAATACCTCGCGGTCACGCTCGAAGACGATCCGGCCGCCGACTTCATGCAGACCCACGGCCGCTTCCTCTACTTCTATCCAGACGAGGTCGAGCCGCTCGAGGTCAACCGATGACGCAGGTGCCGCGATGAACCGGGTAATGGTGGCGGGCGTCGGGAATATTTTTCTCGCTGATGACGGCTTCGGAGTCGAGGTCGCGCGACGTTTGAGCGGTGAGACGTTTCCACCAGGCGTCGAAGTCGAAGACTACGGGATTCGCGGGATGCATCTCGCGTTTCAACTGCTCGAAGGCTACGACACGCTCATTTTGATCGATGCCGTGCAGCGTGGCGATGAACCGGGAACGATCTACCTGATCGAGCCCGACCTCGAGCACGATCCGGTCAATCCTGCGACCGACGCGCACACGATGAATCCCGACGCGGTCCTCGCGACGCTCGCTGCGCTTGGCGGACGAGTGCGCAGGGTGCTGGTGGTCGGATGCGAGCCGGCGGATCTGGTCGAGAGAATCGGTCTCAGCGAGTTGGTGAGCCGCGCAGTCGACGAAGCGATATCGGTTGTGCGAGAACTGATTGATGAAGTGATCGAGCTGATCGAATCGAAACCACGAAAGGAGTCAGAACCAATGTTTAAGAAACTAATTGCGACCGCGGTGCTTCTCGGAGTCGCGTACGTGGTAGTGACCTCGCTGCCCGACATCGCACGCTACATCCAGATTCGCGAGATGTAGAGCGCGCGCGACTGTTTCGCTCGCGCGATGAGAGGAGTTTGAGATGGCGAGATACCGCCTGGTGCCTGAACGTTCGAAAATCTGGGCGGAAGCGCGTTCGAGCTTGCATCCGATCAAAGTCGAAACCACCGGCCTCGAGGGTGTTTTGGAAATGACGATCGTCGATGGGCATCTCGATGCGAATGCGCCGGTGAGCGGCAGTGTCGAACTCGACGCGTCGCTGCTGAAGACCGGCAACGGTCTCTACGATCGCGAATTGACGAGTAAGCTCGAGACGCGCAAGTACCCGCGCGTCCGCGGCAAGGTAATCAGCGTGAAGGCAGTTGATTCGGGCACTACCTATCGAGTGCAAGGCGAACTGTCGCTGCGCGGACAGACCAGCGCGGTCACGGGCGACGTGCGGATGCGAATTGTCGATGCCAACACGGTCGAGTTCCAGGGCGAGCAGACAATTGACATCCGCAACTTCGGGCTCCAGCCGCCGAAGTTTTTGATGCTCCAGGTTTATCCGGATGTGAAGCTTCGAGGATTGGTGATAGCGCAGCTCGAATCTTGACGGAGGCAGCCTATGTGTCTCGGAATACCCGGTGAAGTCGTCTCGGCGCGCGACGAAAACGGTTTGCGCGTCGGCAGCGTCAGGTTTGCCGGAATCACCCGGCAGGTCTGTCTGCAATACGTTCCCGAAGCTGGCGTCGGAGACTTCGTCGTGGTCCACGTCGGCTTTGCGATTTCCAAAATCGATCGCGAAGAAGCGGAGCGCTCGTATCGAATACTCGAAGACCTTGGACAAACTTCGGAACTGACCGACGACAATCGCGCGAGGAGCAAGCCGTCATGAAATACCTCGACGAATATCGCGACAGCGCCGTCGCCTCGAGCCTGACCAAAGAGATCGCCAAAACCGCGACGCGTCCTTGGGTACTGATGGAAGTATGCGGCGGCCAGACCCATTCGATCGTTCGCTACGGGATTGACCGGATGATCCCTGAATCCATCGAGCTGGTGCACGGCCCCGGTTGCCCGGTCTGCGTCACCTCGCTCGAGATGATCGACAAGGCGCACGCAATCGCGAGTCACTCCGATGTGATCTTCACCTCGTTCGGCGACATGCTGCGAGTGCCGGGCTCGCGCGGCGACCTGCTGACCTTGAAGAGCCGTGGCGCCGACGTGCGCGTGGTTTACTCACCGCTCGACGCACTCCAGATAGCGCGCGACAACCCCGACAAGCGAGTTGTATTTTTCGGCGTCGGCTTCGAGACCACGGCGCCGGCCAACGCTATGAGTGTGTATCGCGCAAAGCTCGAGGGCGTGAAGAATTTCTCGATGCTGGTATCGCACGTGCTGGTTCCACCTGCGATGGCGGCCGTACTGCAGGCCCCTGACAATCGCGTGCAGGGATTCCTTGGACCAGGGCACGTCTGCGCGGTGGTCGGATACCGCGAATATGAAGCGCTGTGCGAGCGCTTTCACGTTCCAATCGTCGTCACTGGCTTCGAGCCAATCGACCTGCTCGAAGGAATTTTGATGACCATCCGCCAACTCGAAGCAGGTCGCGCTGAAGTCGAGAATCAGTACGTGCGGGCGGTCGCGCGCGACGGCAATCGTCCGGCGGTTGACTTGATCTCGAAGGTATTCGAGGTGGCTGATCGCAATTGGCGCGGAGTCGGCCCGATTCCGGAGTCCGGCTATCGGCTGCGCGACGAGTATCGCGATCACGACGCGGAGCGAATTTTCGAGGTCGAATCGATCGCGACGCGCGAATCCGAAACATGCATCAGCGGGTTGATTCTGCGCGGCGCGCGCAAGCCTTCCGATTGTCCCGCGTTCGGCAAGGAGTGCACTCCGCAGCGCCCGCTCGGAGCGACCATGGTCTCCGCGGAGGGCGCCTGCGCCGCCTACTATCAATACGGCCGCTACCTCGACAAGCAACGCGCAGCCTCCAAGACGACACTCAATGAAGACCGTGCTGAGTCGAACGGAAAAGCGCACCCATAAGGCAGTCAGATGTCATCATCCAACGGCCGCGCCATCGAGAGTTCGTCTGCGACGCCATTCGCGCAGTGTCCGCTGCCCATAAGTGACACGCCGGAAATCCTGTTGGGTCACGGCAGCGGCGGAAAATTGACTTCGCGATTGGTCGAGCAGATATTTCTTCCCGCGTTCCGAAACTCGGCGCTCGAAGCGCTCGACGATCAGGCAATCCTTGCCATCGGGAACTCGCGAATCGCCTTCACGACCGACTCGTACGTGATCACGCCGATCTTTTTTCCGGGCGGCGATATCGGCGAGCTTGCGGTCAACGGCACGATCAACGATCTGGCGATGGGCGGCGCCAAGCCGCTCTATCTTTCGCTTGCGTTCATCCTGGAAGAAGGACTGCCGATCGCTGATCTCGAACGGATCGTCGCGTCGGCCCGGAGAGCCGCCGAGCGCGCCGGGGTTCAGGTCGTGACCGGCGACACCAAGGTCGTCGGCCGCGGCAGCGGCGACAAGATTTTCATAAACACTTCCGGCATCGGCGTGGTGCCGCCGGGAATCAACCTGTCGTCGCGCAACGTTCGCCCCGGCGACGCGATCCTGTTGTCGGGAACGATCGGAGACCACGGAGTTGCGATTCTCTCGACGCGTGAAGGACTCGAATTCGACGGCGCACTCGAGAGTGACACGGCAGCGCTGCACGAGCTGGCTGGCGAAATGCTCACGGTGTGTCCCGAGATTCATGCGATGCGCGATCCGACGCGCGGCGGCCTCGCCGCGACGCTGGTTGAAATCGCGTCGCGCCAGCATCTTGGAATTGAGGTCGATGAAACTTCGATTCCGATTCGCGACACGGTTCGCGGTGCCTGCGAAATTCTCGGACTTGATCCGCTGCTGGTCGCCAACGAGGGCAAGTTGGTCGCGTTCGTCCCCGAACAGCGTGCGGAGGAAGTCCTTGCAGCAATGCGCCGGCATCCGCTGGGCCGCGAGGCGAATTTGATCGGACGGGTCACCGAAGAACATCAGGACTTCGTAATTCTGCGCACTCCAGTCGGCGGCGATCGCGTGCTCGATTTGCCCTTCGGCGAGGCGTTGCCGCGAATCTGCTAGCCGGGAGCGTGATTCAAGATGTGCCTTGGAATTGTCGGCCGGATCGTGAAGCTCGCGGATGAGAACGGGCATCCGGACCTCGCGCGGGTGGATGTCGCCGGCATGACGCGCAACATCAACATCGGAATTTTGCGCGACGAAAAACTTGTACCGGGCGATTGGATATTGATTCACGCGGGATTTGCGATGGAAAAAATCGACGAGCAAACTGCGCGCAACCAGATGTCGGCGCTCTGGGACTACACCGGCGGTGACGAGGACCCGGCCGACGAGGATGCGTCGTGAAGTTCCTGGTGATTTGGCGAATCGAGATCTCGCTGCTCTCGCGCGAGGTCCTGAAGTCGGTGCTCACGATGCCGGAGTATGCCGAGCCGTTGATGAAACAGGGCAAGGTGATCTCGCGCTACCACATTCCCGGTCAGCATGGCGGCGCGTGGATTTATGACGTCGCCTCCAACGAGGAACTTGACATGCTGCTTGCGCGATCGCCGGTCTTCAACTATTCGCGCTTCAAAATTTACCCACTCGCGGACATGGAGCCGCCCATGCCGAAAAAATCTGAGTAGAGACGGGAATGCGACCGGCTGAACACACTGTCTCCCAATCGTTACCTCACGAACCTCGGAATCGCGTGGCGATGCGTATCAGGATTGATGGAATCGTGCAGGGGGTAGGGTTTCGGCCGTTCGTTTTCGGCCTCGCGCAAAAGTTGGGGCTCGGCGGTTCGATCGTCAACGACTTGCACGGCGTCGCGATCGAGGTCGAGGGAAGCGTCGCGAACGTCGCGGAGTTCCGCTCGCGGCTGGTGACCGATGCGCCGCCACTTGCATCGATACTGAATGTGACGGCCGAGCTGATTCCGGTCGCGAAACGATCGGAATTTGCGATACTGGCGAGCCAGGTCGATGGCGAGCGGCAGGTTTTGATTTCTCCCGACATCGCGACTTGCGACGACTGCATCCGCGAGATTTTCGATCCGCTTGATCGGCGCTATCGCTACCCGTTCACCAATTGCACCAATTGCGGTCCGCGATTCACGGTCGTTCGCGGCGTGCCATACGACCGCGGGCTGACGACGATGGCCGAGTTTCCGATGTGCGCAGACTGCGCGCGCGAATATCACGATCCGTCCGATCGGCGATTCCACGCGGAGCCGGTTTGCTGCCCGGCATGCGGCCCTGCTGTGCGTTTGATCGATCGAAATGGAATCGCACAGGCTGGCGATCCGATTCGCAAAGCTGCCGAGCTGTTGAGAGCTGGAAAAATTCTCGCGGTGAAAGGCCTCGGCGGCTATCATCTTGCGGCGCTCGCGTCGGATGAGGATGCGGTGAAGTGCTGCGATCGCGCAAGCATCGTGAGGACAAGCCGTTTGCCGTGATGGCGCCGAATCTGACGGCGGCACGCGAACTGGCGGCGATTGATGAGGTGGAAGAGCGTGCGCTGACTAGTCCGCGCCGTCCCGTTGTCCTGCTCGAGCGCAAATTCGACGCCAATCTGGCGCATTCGGTGGCGCCGTCGAATCGATTCATCGGTGTGATGTTGCCGTACACGCCGCTGCATCATCTCTTATGCGAATCGGTCAACGCGCCGATCGTGTTCACCAGCGGCAACGTTTCTGACGAACCGATTGCGTACACGGACGATGAAGCGGCGAAGCGGCTTTCGCCCATCGCAGATTATTTCCTGATTCACGATCGGCAGATTCATATTCGCACTGACGATAGCGTCGTGCGGGTTTCGCGAGGGCGGGAAGTTCCGGTGCGCCGTTCGCGGGGGTACGCACCGCAGCCTATTGAGCTTCCGTTCAAACTGCGGCGGCCGATCCTGGCTTGTGGCGCCGAGCTCAAGAACACGTTTTGCGTCGCGAAACGGCAGCATGCTTTCGTATCACATCACATCGGCGACCTGGAAAATTTCGAAACCCTGCGATCGTTCCGCGAGGGTATCGATCATTTTCGACGGCTGTTCGATATCGATCCCCAGGTAGTCGCTTATGACCTGCATCCGGAGTACCTGTCCACGAAATATGCGCTCGAGTTGAAGGGCGTCGAGTTGGTCGCCGTGCAGCATCATCACGCGCACATTGCCGCATGCCTCGCCGACAATGGCGTGCACGGGCCGTCTATTGGAGTTGCATTCGATGGGCTTGGGTTCGGGCTCGACAACACAATCTGGGGCGGCGAATTTCTGATCGCGGACCTGGCGAAGTTTGAGCGCGTTGGCCATCTTGAATCCGTCGCGATGCCGGGCGGGACTGCGGCTATCAAACAGCCGTGGCGAATGGCGGCGTCGTACCTGCATCACGCCTACGGTGAAACTATTCCGGAGCAGCTGGAAGTTGTCGCGCGGCATGCGGATCAATGGCGGCAGATTTCCGCGCTCATGCGGAGCAATACGAACTCGCCGCGCACTTCCAGCGCGGGCCGGCTGTTCGATGCGGTCGCGGCGATCCTTTCGGTGCGCGACACGATCAACTATGAAGGGCAGGCGGCGATAGAACTTGAGCAACGGGCGTCGCTCGAGGAAGACGGCGCTTACGAAGTCCCGGTTTCATCGGCGATGCCGTTTGAAATTCGCGGCAAGGACCTGGTGCGCGCAGTGGTGAACGATCTGCAGGCCGGCGCTTCTATTGCAGTCGTTGCCGCTCGTTTTCACAATTCGATAGCGCAGATGATCCTCAACGCATGCATCGCGATCGGGCGCGCGCGCCGATTGGCGCTGGTCGCGCTCAGCGGCGGCGTATTTCAAAACCAGTTATTGCTACGACGGACGGTTGGATTGCTGGAGGACGTGGGATTCAACGTGCTGACGCATCGGCAGGTCCCGACCAATGACGCGGGAATCAGTTTTGGACAAGTTGCGATAGCCGCGTCTGAGACTCGGCGCTCGCGAGGGAGGACTAGTTCAATGGGTGCGCTTTTGGGTTTCATGCTCGGTTACGTGCTGGGGGCGAAAGAGGGTCCTGAGCGTTTCGACGAGCTGCGCAAGGCGTGGGAGACGATCGTCAACTCCGAAGAATTCAAGGGGATGCTCGCGACCGGAACCTCGATCTTCCAGAGCACCTTCGAGGAAGGGAAGCTGTCGGTGGCCGAGACGCTCGGCAGCATGCTGTCGGGCAACGGACACCTGGCCGAGACGATAATGAGTTTCTCGGGCAATCGGCCTTTGATGGACGCGTGGCAGATGCTTTCGAAATCACCCGAAATCCAGGCGCTGATCGCGAATGGCGTCGCGATGGTTGGCGGACTGATGATGCAGGGGCGCTCGGCGATGCGAGAGTGACCGGGATTGAGAATGCACGAACTGGCGATCACAGAGAGCATCGTCGAGAGCGTCGCGGACCACGTTCGCGGAGAGAAGGTCCTGCGCGTGGTGCTTGTGATCGGCAAACTTTCTGGAGTGGTGCCTGATGCGGTGCGCGCCTGTTTCGATATTTGTGCCGAGGGCACGGTGATGGAGGGCGCGCAGCTCGAAATCGAGGAAACTCCGGGCCGGGCGCGATGCCGTGATTGCGCGCAGCAGGTCGAGCTGATCGACACGATCGCATTGTGCCCGTGTGGAAGCGCGAACCTGGCGATGCTCAGCGGACAGGAACTGAAAATACGATCAGTCGAGGTAGTCTGAAATGTGTTCCACCTGCGGATGCTCCAATGGCGCCGAAACGCGGTTGACGGTTGTTTCAGCGAACCACGACGGCAGCCACTCTCATAACGAAAATCATCATGATCACTCGCACGATAGACATGAGCATCATCATCACGATCATAATGAGGCGCACGAACACCCGAACTCGCGCACGCTTCAGCTCGAGCAGGATATTCTCGCGAAAAACAATCATCACGCCGAGCATAACCGAGGCTGGCTCGAAGGTCGCGAAATTTTAGCCTTCAACCTGATGAGCTCGCCGGGTGCGGGCAAGACGTCGCTGCTCGAGCGTACGATTCGCGAGCTTGGCGCTGAAATTCCTATCTGCGTGGTCGAGGGAGATCAGGAAACCACGCTCGACGCGGAGCGAATCGGCGCGACCGGATGCCGTGCGGTTCAGATTAACACCGGCAGCGGATGTCATCTTGACGCCGCGATGATCGCCGATGCGTTGAAGCGGCTGAAGCCGCCGCCCGGGTCCGTTCTCATGATCGAAAATGTTGGGAATCTGGTTTGTCCGGCACTGTTCGACCTCGGCGAGAGCGCGCGGATCGTGATCGCATCGGTGACCGAGGGCGACGACAAGCCGCTCAAGTATCCGCATATGTTTCGCGCGGCCGACGTGATGATTCTCAACAAGATCGACTTGCTTCCGTACGTGCCGTTCAATGTCGATCGATGCGTCGGCTATGCGCGCCAGATCAATCCGGCGCTCAAAATTCTTCAAGTCTCGGTGCTCAAGGGCGACGGAATGAGTGAATGGTATTCGTTCTTGCGCGAAAAAAAGGCCGCAGTGGCTGAAAAGGAGCGCTAGGCTCGCGGGCGGAACAGGATTCTGAACTCAGTTCCCGCGTCGGAGCGAAGTTCGACGCTGCCGCCGATTTGTCCAGAGAGCGCGAGCACCAGTTGCATCCCCAGGGTTTCGGTTTTGCGGAAATCGACGTTAGCGGGAAAGCCGATGCCGTTATCTGCGACTATCAACTGTAGCTGGTCGTTGCCGACGCGATTTATTCCGATCCGAACTTCTCCTTCGCCGCCATTGGGGAACGCGTACTTCAGCGAGTTGGAAATCAGCTCGTTGATGATGAGTCCCAGCGGCAGCGCGATATCGACGCCGAGCGATACCTCCTCGATCTCGGTTTTGAGCGCCAGGCGCGCAGCCTTGTCGCGATAGGTGCTGGCCAGCAGGGACGAAAGACTGCGCGCGTATTCGCCGAAATCCACCCGCGAGAAACTTTCCGATTGGTAAAGCTTCTCGTGCACCAGCGCCATCGTCTGAATTCGATGACGGCTCTCGTTGAACATTTCCAGCGCGGCGGGATCTTCGATGTGGGTCGCCTGCAATTTCAGAAGACTCGAGATCACCTGCAGATTGTTCTTCACCCGGTGATGAATCTCTTTCAGCAGGACCTCCTTTTCTTCGAGCGAGGCCTTGAGCTGTTCGGCGCCGGCGCGAACCGTCTCCTCCGCGCGCTTCGACTCGGTGATGTCGTAGGCAACGCCCTGGATAAACATCGGGCGTCCGTCCTCGTCGCGCACGACACGAGCCTCGCCATGAACCCACACCACCTTGCCGTCGCGGGTCAGCGCGCGAAACTCGGCGCGAAACGGACCGCCGGTGACACAGCCGCGCGCAAATTCCTGGTTACAGTAGTTGCGATCGTCGGGATGAAGCTGGTTGAACCACAGAAACGGATCGCTCAGCCATTCGTCCTGCGAGAAGCCCAACAAGGCTTCGATCTGCGGGCTGACGTAAAACTCATTCTTGTCTTCGTTGAGCGATCCCATGAAAGTGACGGCGGGAATCTGCTCGACCAGCGAGCGAAAGCGGGCCTCGGCCTTGCGCCGTTCCGATTCGGCTCGATCGCGCTCGGTTACATCGCGCACCACCATGACGAAGCGCCGCTCGCCGCCAATCTCGACCGCGGTACTGCTCATCTCCATCGCGAACGTAGTTCCTTCGCGACGCTTTCCCACTGCGTCGAGCGGGATGCCGAGACGCAGTCGCTCGTTCCGACTTCCCGCCGAGATTGAAGGCGCCGGTATTCCGGCGGAGTCGAAGAGAATCGCGAGCGGCCTACCGATGACGGCGCGGGCCGGGTAGTCGAAGGTCTTCTCGGCCGCGTCGCTGAAGGAGGTTATGATAGCGGAGTCATCTACGGTTACGATCGCGTCGTGACCCTCGGTCACCGGCGCCAGCCGCCGCGGCTCCTTTGGCGACGGCGCATTGAACGAGCGAAACGTCGAAACGCCAAGGTCGAAGACTTGCGCCATCATTTCGAGGACGGCCTGGGCCTCTGACTGAGTCTGACCAAGATGCCGCTCGCGAAGCGCTTCGATCTCCGGCGCTTGCACCGGCTCAAGTTTGCGAGCTGTCGTCATTTTGGTTTGCGCGCCATCGAATTTTCCGGTTGCGCTGGGCGATGGCGCCATTCGGGTTCCTTGTCGAGCGATTCCATCGTGAAGCGCCGCAACGCCCGAACCGCGCGTCCATACATCAGAACGGCGGACGACGACAACTTCGCGCCCGGCGGCTCGTCCATGAACGGCATGAACTTGTCGGGAAACCCCGGCATCGTGCAGCCAATGCAGATGCCGCCGACGTTGGGGCATCCGCCGACGCCGCCCATCCACCCGCGCTTGCCGACGTTGCAGTGAACCACCGGGCCCCAGCATCCGAGTTTCACGATGCACGCCGGTTCGCCGTAACTCAGGGTGAAGTCGCCCTGCTCATAGTATCCGCCGCGGTCGCATCCTTCGTGCACGGTCTGCGTGAAGAGCCATCGCGGGCGCAGAGCTTCATCCAGCGGAATCATGGGCGCATGACCGGCGGCCTGGCAGAGCAGATAGTAGAGCGTGTCCATGAAGTTGTCGGGCTGCACGGGACAACCGGGCACGCAAACTATCGGGACGCCGGCCGCCGACTTCCAATTCCATCCGAGGTAATCGGGCAGGCCCATCGCACCGGTAGGATTGCCCTGCATCGCATGGATTCCGCCGTAGGTCGCGCAGGTGCCGGCCGCGATCACGGCCCACGCCTTGGGCGCGAGATCGTCAATCCATTTGCAAGTCGTGATCGGCTGGCCGGTCGCGCGGTCGGTTCCCATCGCAGCCCAGTAGCCCTCGGCCTTGTTGGTCTCGTCGGGAATTGATCCTTCGACCACGAGAATAAAAGGACGCTCGAGGCGTCCTGCTCTGGCCAGGTGAAACGGCGCGAGGAATTCGTCGCCATTTTCATAGGCGAGGAACGGATTGTGGAGCGTGACCTTCGGAATACCGGGCATCGCGCCCAAGAGCAGGTCTTCGATACTCGGCTGAGTCGCGCCGGTCATCGCGATCGTGTCGCCGTCGCATCCGAGACCGGCGGTGATCCAGAGGATGTCGATTTCCTCGATCTCCGGAGCAGACAGGAATCCGGATCGCGATGCGGATTTTTCCGGCATGACGCTTTTGTCATCGCCAGTAGAGCCCAGCGCCCTCCCCTATTACAACAACTCGCCGCATCTTGATAGGGACTCAGGCGATCCCGGGATGCTGACTAGAGGCGTCACCCTGGTCATACGAAAAGTAGATGTTCGCTACAGAATCGCTACCATAAGTAGACCTTCGCTACACCTTCGCTACCCGATGTAGGTAATTCTTACTATATGCTTAATCTATTGCGGCTTATCGCGTCTCTAACTTATGTTTTAACATCCTATATAGCTCACGTCTTCTTTAGTCTTGCTTTGAGCCGTGTTCGGCGTCAAAATCCGTCTCTATGAAAGTCGAAATAAAGGGCAGTCCGGATTTAACTCCACAGACGGAGCGCGCGATCCTCGATCAGATTCGCAACGATCATGAACTGATCGCGCGGCTCAGCATTACCCCTCAGGAGCTCGAAGCGCTGTCCAGATGCGCGCTATTGGGAACTTTGACCTGCAAGCAGGACATGCTTTTCATCCTGCGCCAGATTCGCGAGGCGAGCAGCGCGACTATCGATCATAGGACGCTTTTCCCCAAGCCTCCCGAGATAACTGAGTCCGGGAATGAAGATCCCGTCCCGGACCTTCGCAATATTGCGACTCGCCTGGCGCCGACCATCAGCCCCGAGCCAGGTTCGCTTGACACCATCGTGCGCCGCCGGATTCCGGAGCGAATCGGCGTGCTGTTCTGGGTGGTGGTGCTGGTAGCCGGTTTGGTGTGGAACGGCCTGCTGGTGATGTCCCGCTGGCGCGACAACTTTATGACTGCCGTGGGCACATCGGTCACCCCGGAGGCCTCCTCATCGAATGTGTGGTACGACCGGTTCGATCACCTCAACACTCTGCTGTTCTGGGAAGTGATGTTCGTGGCGGCGGTCGCCATCGTGGTTTATCTCAAGACGCAACGAGACTCGCGCCGCTTCAAAGTTCGACCGGGCCAGCGCCTCCGCTAGATTCGATTAAGCTTACGGCAATCGCGGCGGCTATCGAGGAGCATCGATCGCTCCTCAACAGGCCGCCGTTTTTTATTTCTCAGCTGATACTGCGCCAGAATTCCTGCAGCAGGACGCTCATCAGTTTGGGATGCTCCTCGGGGAAGAACAGCTTCGCGCGCGGCACCATGATCAGGCGGCGCACGCTGCCGAGGTTGTCCTTGAGCCACTCCGGCGATTTCAGGTCGAAGGCGGTGTCGGCCTCGCCCCACACGATCAACGTCGGCACCTTGAGCTCGCGCAATTGCGGCGCAATCGAGGTCAGCACCTTCAAATTGCCGAGACTCAGAAAACGCCGCATGCTGTTGCTCCGCTCTTCCGACGAAACCAGCGGCTCGAAATAGGTCTTGAACGCCTCGTCGGGGATTCGCTCCGCATCTTCGTAAACCGACCCGAACGCCTGGCGCGCGACCGCAGGCGCGTTGACCATCGTCTTGATTCCCATCACGATTGACGGGTCCGCAAACTGATCGAACGCCGCCTTGAGCATCGCGTTCGGCCATAGGTCGTGAACTTCGCAGTTGGTAAGAGTGAGGCTGCGCAGCCGCGACGGATATCGCGCCGCGAAGACCTGGCTGATGCTTGCGCCGCTATCGTTGCCGACCAGATCGACCTGCGACAGTCCCAGCCGATCCAGAAATCCGGCAATCATCGCGGCCTGCTGGTCGAAGCCGAGGTCCTGGTCCGCCTTGATCTCGGTGTAGCCGAGGCCCATGAGATCGGGCGCGATACATCGCCGCGCCGGCGCGAGATCGTCAAGCACGTCACGCCACGCGAAGCCATTGACCGGGAAGCCGTGGATAAACAGCGCCGGAGGGCCGCTACCCTTTTCCACATAAGCGATTCGGCCGAAGGTGGTGTCCGCGAATTTACGCGCCTGATGGAACTCTGCTGCTTTCATTGCTAGCCTCCTGTTACACGCGAGCCGTTGTGGAATTACATACCAACAGTATGTATCTCACATAACAACAGTATGGCAGTCAAGGACGCGCATCACGGAGAATCGCCAATGGAATATCGAATCACGCCCGGCAGATTGGAGATCGGGAAGTTCTCGCTTTACTATGAGCGCGTCGGTGCGGGCGCGCCGATTGTTTTTCTTCACGGGCTCGGCGGCAATCATCTTTCATGGTGGCAGCAGGTCCCCTACTTCATGCGCTCGTTTGAATGCGTCATCGTTGACCAGCGCGGCTTCGGGCTGTCACCCGATCCCGACGGCGTGTTCAATCGCGCGCATTCGAGCGATCTCGCGGCGCTGCTCGACCATCTGAAGATCGACAAAGCGGTTTTGATCGGGCAATCGATGGGCGGATGGACGATCGTCGGCTATGCGCTCGAGCATCCGGAGCGCGTCGCCGCGATGGTGATGGCGGACACGCCGGGCGGAATCTTCACGCCCGAGATGAAATTCGAAGCGCCGCGTGCGCCGTTACCGGTCGATCCGTCCCCGCCGATCGGATCCTTGCCGACCTATGCCGCCGACTATTTCACCAAGCATCCCGAGATGGCGTTTTTGTACGACGAAGTTCGCAATCTGGGCGCGCGCCCTCCCGCCGACGCGGGCATGCGGATAATCAGCCAGCGCTACGATCTTGCCGCGGTGAAGAGTCGCCTCACGATGCCGATACTGTGCATGGTTGGCGAGGAGGACACGCTGATCAGGCCGGCTATCGTCAAGGCGCTCGCGGCTGCGCTGCCCAACTCGCGGATGCGCACGGTTCCCGGCAGCGGTCACTCGATCTATTTCGAAAACGCCGCGGTCTTCAATCAGCTCGTCCGCGATTTCCTGGTAGAGGTAGGCTACGCGAAGTAACTAACACACGATTGTTCCCCTTCCCTCGAGGGAAGGGGTTAGGGGTCAGGTTCCGAGACAGAACAGAGTGCGGAACGTCATGCGCCGGCGCCGCTGGATTCTCCGAACAGGCTGCGCTGGATCATTGGGAACAGGTCGCGTTCTTCACAGTCGATCAGATCGTCGAGACATACCGCGAATGCGGTCAGCGCGGTTCCGGCCTTCGCGACTTCCTCGTCCGTCCCCGTGATGAACGAAAATGCGTCGATCGTTTTCACCAGGCCGCACAGACGGGCGCGCTGCTCGCGGGCGCGCAGTATTAGGTCGGGTGGAAAATTCTTTCGCGACTCCAACCACGGGAGCACGATATCTTTCTGGCAACTAAGGTGTTCGGAGATGACTGGCTTAATCGAGTTCCACGCTGCGGCCGCTTCGGCTCGCAACATTGGATCGGCGGGCTGACGCGCGACCACCGCACCGGCGACGGCCGCATTGATCAAACGTTCACCCAGCTTTGAGTCTTCGTTGGTCAATCTCGCAAGCGCCGCTTCGACCTCCGCCGTATCGCGCTTTTGATTGAGTTGATCCCCGTTTTCCTTGTTGAGTACCATCGTCATGTAGGTTGCACCGAGCGTGCCATCGAAAAGCCTAGATTTGACGCGCCCCCTCTCGCAGAATGAGTAATGCATTCTCGCAACGCGAAGCGTTCTCGCGAAATGAAACGAAATCGCCCAAAATTCGTCGAATTGTTAGGGGAGTGGGACAGGACTATACTTCGACCTATGAGTCGTATCGCAAATGCCCTGGCGGGCTTCGGGCTGGCGGTCGCTCTCGCGGGTTTGTCCGCGTGCATGACGCCGATACAGAACCCGAACGGCATCAGCACCAACCACGCGTCGTCGATCGGGAACTCGAGTAACTACGATTCCGGCTCGATGCCGCCGCCGTCGAGCGCGGGTACTGTCGCCGGCGGTACGATCGATTCGCCGCAGAGCCAGGGTCTCTCCGATTATCTGAAGCATCATTCGTTGCCGCTGGTTGGCGCGCAGGTCGTGACCAGTCCGAGCGGCGGCAAGCAGGTCATCCTGTTCGGTTTCGTCGCGAGCGATTTTGGCAAGACTGACGCCGAGCAGAAGGCGCGTCACTATCTGAAGGACTCGTCGCTGGTGGTCGATAACCGGATCAAGATCAGTCCCGAACTGGCCGGCAGCGCGGGCACTTCAGGCTCGACTGCTAAGGGAGCGTCGTCCGGCTATGCGATGCCGTCGGACGGCATCCGATCCGTACGCGCTCTTCCGGTTCGCTCCAGGATTATCAGAACAACTTGCCGCCCGACGCGCAGGCCTACGCGGCTCAAGGCCAGCAGCTTCAGCAGTTCCAGCAGTATCAGCAATACAACAGCGCCCCGCCGAGTATGCTGACGACGATAATCCCGCTGCTGCTGGGCGGCGGTATGACGCTCGGCGGTGGCAGCGGCGGCTTCGGCGGAGGCTACGGAGGCGGCGGGGGCTTCGGCGGATTCGGTTCCGGCTACGCGCCGAGCTACGGCGGCTACGGCTATCCGACCTATCCGCCGCCGATGCCAAATTCGGGATTCAGCGCGTCCGGCGTCCCTTTCTGATTATCTCGCCAGCTTGAATCGCTCGCCGAGGAATACCTGGCGCACGGCGTCGCTGGCGACGATGTCGCGCGGCTTGCCTTCGAACAGAATCTTGCCCGAGTGAATGATGTAGGCGCGATCGATGATCGACAAGGTCGCGTGCACGTTGTGATCCGACATCAGCACGCCGATGCCGCGGTCTTTCAGATACGACGACGACGCGCTGTATCTCGACGACGGTGATCGGATCGATTCCCGCGAACGGCTCGTCGAGGCACAGGTAGGTCGGATCGAGCACCAGCGCGCGCGTGATTTCCACGCGTCGGCGCTCGCCACCGGACAGCACGCCGGCCTTACTCTTCGCCAGCTTCGAGATTCCAAGCTCGTCGAGCAGCGTTTGCAGGCGCGCGTAACGCTCCTCTTCGGTGAGCGGCAGCGTTTCGAGCACCGCCATCAGATTCTGCTCGACGGTCAGCTTGCGGAAGACGCTCGGCTCCTGCGGCAGATAGGAAATTCCGCGGCGCGCGCGCTGATAGAGCGGCAGGGTCGTGATGTCCTCGCCGCTGAACATGATGCGGCCCTTGTCGGGCTTGAGCAGTCCCACCAGCATGTAGAAGGTGGTGGTCTTGCCCGCGCCGTTGGGACCGAGGAATCCAACCACCTCGCCCGGCTTGACGGCGACGTTGACGTCGTCAACCACCGCGCGCCCGCCGTAAACCTTGCTCAAGTGTTCGCCGCGCAGCGCCAGCGTTTCGGATTTCTCCGCCGCAGTGTCGGTCTCGCCCGGTTTCAGACTTTCAACTATCGCCATTCTTGAATGTCGCTCGCGTAGCCGGTCTTTAAGAATTTATCGGCTTTGCGCGCGATTTGAAACGCTTCGCCATTTTTGTCGCTGCGCTCGATTCGACGCTGTGGTAGATTGCCGCGCGATAGATGATCATCCGCAAAGCTATCGATAGTCAGTTTCCCGGGGAGGAAAGTTGCTGTGGTCAAAGGATTATGTTTCGCCAGGGGAGTCATCTTCGGCGTCTTGCTGACCTGCGCTGCTTGCACGACTAGTCCAAGTTATCCCAACAATGCGTTCGGTCCGGCGCCTGAAGGCCCTGGCTATTACGGAGGACCTCCTCCGGGCAGGCCATCCTGAAATCTCGCGAGCGATGAACGAGCTGCAACATGCGCGCTACGTGCTACAGGCACAGGCGGCGAGCGATTATCACGGGCATAAGGCCAACGCGATCGGATACATCGACAAGGCGTTGGGCGAGTTGCAGACCTGCATGTCGATGCCGTAGCTTCCTAAGTAGTGGCGGACGAAAACGATTTCGACAGCGAGCGCTTTCCGGGAAATTTCTACCAGGGGATGATTCTCAAGCTCGACCGCGCGCGCGGCCGCGGCGTAGTGCGATCGCATAGCGGCAAAGAGATCCCGTTTGAGTTTCCGTTCGTGGCGGTCGCGGGCGCGCGCATCGGCGGCACGATGCCGGGAATCGATTTGATTCGCGAAGGCGACATTGTTGGGTTTGATGTTGGGTGGACCTCCAAAGGATTGCGGGTAACTACTATTCATCCACGCACTGCTGCGTAGAAGAACCTAACCCCTAACCCCTTCCCGCGCGGGAAGGGGAACCGGATTATTGGGAGCAACCCCTTCCCAACAGCACGGGAACAGGAGGTTTCGTCGGAATCGCATCGTCCTATCCCCCTCACCCCCTTTCCGACGCGGAAAGGGGGAACAGAAGCAGAGGGAGTAGCGCTCTCTCCCTAGAACCTGAGAGCGAAATGGCGTCCTCGCCATTTTGCGATTATCACTGGGTGCAGGGGTCACCCCGCCGAAGGAAGTGTGAAACCCACCGGGGGTTTCACATTCAACCGTTCCCATCTCTCCCTACCGCTTGCGCTGATACATTCGCCAGGTTTTGACGCCTAGCGGATACAGCTCGCCTAGAATTTCGTAGCCTCTGGAGCTGTAGAACGCGACGTTGGCTTCGGTCATGGTCTCGAGGTACACGCCTGCTATTTCCGGACGCGCCTTTGCTTCGAGCGCGAGCCGATCGACCAGTGCCTTGCCGTAACCTTTGCCCTGGAATGGCGGGTCGCAGCCGAGCACCTGCAGATAGATATGCGGCTCCTTGGGATGGTTGTCCGAGAGGACGCTGACCAGGTTCAGCCCGCGCCAGAGCCCGCCCATTCCGATCGCGCGGACCATCCGCGGCATCTGGCCGAGTCCGGTGGTGATCATGCCGAGCGCGCCCGCATGCGCGACGCCCTCCGTCAACGCGGCGGCGACGACGCGTCCATTATCGTCGATGATCCCGAACACTGGCTGTCCACCGCGGCGCTCGATCGCGAGCATCCCGCGGAACAGGTCCGCGAGATGCGTCGCGCGCTCGACCGGGTCGGTGATATCCGGAATTATCGCCTTGAAGGTCGGGTCGTTGATGAAGGCGCGGCCGAGCGAGTCGGCGGCCTGATCGTGCTGCTCGGGGTAGAGCGCGGTGACATAGGGTTTTCCGTTTTCAGGCATGGTTTTCGATTCCTCGATTCAATTCGACGGGCGCGTGAGTGTGCGCGTAACCGCATCATGCCATCCGGCGAGCAATCGTTCACGCTCAGCGATTTGCATTTTCGGTTTGAAGACGTCGGCTCCTTTGATAAGCGCGAGCATTTCGTCCGGCGACTTCCAGATTCCGACGGCCAGCCCCGCGAGCATCGCCGCGCCCATTGCGGTCGTCCCAGCGATCTTTGCGCGGCGCACCGGCTTGCCAAGGATATCCGCCTGGAACTGCATCAGGTAGCGATTCGCGGTGGCGCCACCGTCGGCGCGCAACTCGCTCATCGGATGCCCGGTGTCGGATTCCATCGCGACGATCACGTCGCGCACCTGGTAGGCGATACTGTCGAGCGTCGCGCGCACGATATCGGCGCGAGTCGTGCCGCGCGTGATTCCCATGATCGCGCCGCGCGCGTTGGCGTCCCAATACGGCGCGCCGAGTCCGACGAAGGCCGGCACGACGTAAGGCTGCGTGCGATCTTTATTTTTCGCGACGCTGGCGCGCGCCTCGGCATAAGTGTCGGCGGCTTTGCGCACCAACTTGAGGCCGTCGCGCAGCCATTGCACGGCCGCGCCCGCAATAAACACCGAACCCTCGAGCGCATACGCAGGCTCGCCGGCGGGACCGAGCGCGGAAGTTGTGAGCAATCGATTTTTCGAGGGCACCATTTTGTCGCCGGTGTTCATCAGCAGGAATGCGCCGGTGCCGTAGGTCGCTTTCGAATCGCCGGCGACGAACGCGCCCTGCCCGTACAGCGCAGATTGCTGATCGCCGATCACCGCCGCGATCGGAATCGCGTGCGGCGCGATCGTGCCGGCCGCCGCCTCGGCCATCGGACCGCGTGAACCCACGGCACGCGGCAGCATCTCACGCGGAACCCCGAGCATCGCGAGCATCTCGTCGTCCCATTCGCGCCGCGCGAGGTTGAACATCATCGTGCGCGACGCGTTGGTGTAATCGGTCACGAACTCGGCGCCGCGCGATAATTTGTACAGGAGCCAGGCGTCGATATTACCGAAGCATAGCTCGCCGCGCGCACCGCGCTCGCGAAGTTCAGGTTTACTGTCGAGCAGCCACTTGAGCTTGGTGCCGGAGAAATACGGATCGATGAGCAGACCCGTATGCTGCGCAACTTCGGCTTCGCGATCGCGTAACGCGTCGCAGATATCGGCACTGCGGCGGCATTGCCAGACGATCGCGCGATACACGGGCCGTCCGCTGCGCCGATCCCACACCACGAACGTCTCGCGCTGATTGGTGATTCCGATTCCCGCGATTGCCGATGCGGACACCTTCGCCGCCGAAATAGCTTTCTTCGAAAGCGTGACGACCGAACGGTAGATTTCCTCGGGATCATGCTCGACCCATCCCGGCTTCGGATAGAACTGCCGAATCTCGGCGTAAGCGCGACCGCGAATCCGCCCGCGCGCATCGACGACGAACACGGTGGTGCCAGTCGTTCCTTGGTCGATCGCGAGTATTAGTTGAGGCATTGGGAGTTCTTGAGTCTCATCGCAGAGGATGCAGAATGGGAAAATATACCATTAGTAGTGGTTTGGGATGGTGGGATCACTACCGGTAGCTTCGTTCCGTCAAAATTGGTTTTTTCGGCAAGTTGAGGCCGTTGCGCACGGTGGCCAGGAACCTCTCCCCTAACCCCTCTCCCTTCAGGAGAGGGGAACAACCCCAAATGTGGGTCATGCGGGCGAAGATAATGTGCGTTGGATGTGTGCGGACATCTATGAGTGTTGTCCATGGCAGATCGCATACAAATAGCACGTTGGAGGCGGCGCGTGCAGGCTGAACAGTTCATCCCTGAACTTATTGCGAGGTTTGTGGAGAAACCTGCGTAGCGAACGTCGAATCGCGGGCAACCTCTCCCCTAACCCCTCTCCCTTCTGGAGAGGGGGAAGAAGCTTCTATGCGGCGTCAGGGCTATTTGTTTTGCCCTACTGCTGCGGTGTTTCGGTCACTTTAAGTATGGCGTTCGCAGTGTTGTTGGGTCGTGGGACTGGAACGAATGTGACCTGAGCATTGATATACCCCTCGTCCCTGTAAAGGGTTTTCAAATTCTCAATTGTTTCGCGGACGGCTATAGGGTCGAGAATATATCCGTCGTGAATCTTGATCGCTTGGACTACTCGCGGATCCGTGGGTGAGAGCGCTTTCATACCTTCGACGCGCACGTCGATGAGTTGGGGTCGTTCACTGACTGTGTACACCAGAACTGGTTGACCCTTGATGTACACGATATGTGCATTGACAGAACTGAAAAACCCCATTTCGTAAATGGACCGAAGATCCCAACTTTCCACGCTTTTATCGAGCGGCTGGCCCGCCTGCTGATGGATGTGAATGAGTATTGGGTCTTTTTCGATGCGCTGGTTACCTTCGATACGGATTTGCGCCAAAACCTGAGGCTCGGCATTCGCGTTAGTTGGCGCCGGTAATACCAAGCACCAGCCGAGCAATGACAGCGCCGTCAGGTGATGAAGTCTCATTACTTTCACAGGTGGCATTTCTTGTCTTGTAATTCAGGCCGAGCCTCATCTGCTGCGCGATAATGAGCGAGGCCCTCTTGTTAACGCTCTTTGCGTAATCTCGGCCTACGGTTCAGAGAAGAGCCAGAATCTTGAAGCGCGCGCGGAGAGCGCGCTGAAAAGGACCCTCACCTTCGATCCTCTCCCATTCTGGAAACCTTTGCATAACTCGTGTGTCTTTGATCAAATTGATGCAAGGGATGCGGAGGAGGAGCGGGCGATGAGTCATCGGATGATGGGGCAGTTGAGTTTGGCGGAGAGCATAATCGCGCGGCGCAAGGCCAAGCATTGGCTGGAGGCGGTGTATGAACTGGTGGATTGGGAGCGGCTGGCGGAGCGCATGGCGCAGTTGTACGCAGCGCGCGAAGGACGACCGTCGTATCCACCGATCGTGATGTTACGCGCGCTGCTGTTGCAGCAGTGGCATCGGCTGTCGGACCCGGAGCTGGAAGCGGCGCTGGAGGATCGAATTAGTTTTCGCCAGTTCGCGGGGCTGGCGCTCAATCAGCAGGTACCCGACCATTCCACGATCAGCCGTTTTCGCGCGCAGTTGGCCGCGCGAGGTTTGGATGAGGCGCTGTTCAGCGAAGTCAGCGCCCAACTCGAGCGTCAGCAGTTGGTGATCAAGCGCGGCACCTTGATCGATGCTTCGTTGGTGCGCGCGGCAGTCAAGGAACCGAGCACCGGCGAGCGCGGAGAGAATCTGGGCCAAGGCTCGCGGCTGGATCCTGACGCGCAATGGACCCGGCGCAAGGGCCAACCCTCGCACTTTGGTTACAAGGCACACGTGGCGGTGGACCTCGGCAGCGGCCTCATCCGCAAGGTGTTGTTGACCGGGGCCAAAACCAACGACAGTGAGCCGGCCGATCAGCTGATCTGCGGGGACGAGAGTGCAGTGTTTGCCGACAAGGCTTACGACAGCGGCCGGCGGCGTGAACTGTTGCGGCGGTTGGCGATCGCCGATGGCATCATGCGCCGGGCCTGGTGGGGCACTGCGCGCAATCCGGATCCGCAATTGACCGCGCGCAATCGGACGCTGGCCCGGATCCGCTTTCAGGTGGAACGCACCTTTGCGGTAATGAAGCTGCATTATGGTTACCGGCGAGTGCGCTATCGCGGGCTGCTGCGCAATCGGGTCCAACTGCTCACCATGTGCATCGCGATCAACCTCAACGGGCGCTGGTCCTGAGCACGGCCTGAATCCATGATTAAACTTCACCTAACCTTCAAGGCTCGCATCCCACAGCTGCTCGACCGACCCCAAATCCACAGCCCCAACCACGAACCTCAGCCAAGTCGTCTATCCGCTCTAGCTGCGCCCATACGGACACCAGTTTCGCAAAGCTCTCCTGATAGAGAGAGGGGAAGAAAGGCACGGGTGCGGCTGGTGACGGATTGTTTACCAGCCTTCCAGAATATTTCCTTTGATCAGTTTTGGGATGACTGGGGTGATTGCTATCTGGATGTTCCAGCGCTGGCCGAAGACTGAGGGGCTGACCGGCATGTATTGCCCCTGGACGGCGAACTTCACCGGCAAGATACCGAGCTTTTGCACTTTCGATACGTTGAGACCGATTGGAAAGGTCACCTTGTTGCCGTCGCTCGCGTTCCAGTTGATCAGAATGTTCGGCGAAGTGCCGACGGACCAGCCGTGCGGCAGAAAATAGGCAGCGAAGTATTGCAGGTTCATCTGGCTGGTCTGCTTCGAGCCGTTTCCGCCGACCGAGAACCATTGCTGCGGAAATACGCCGACGATGTAGTGCTCGCCCAGGTGGCCGAAAACTCCGGCGGGGCCGAGCTGCCATTTTTTCTGGCCGACGTTGGTCGTAGTCGCGGTCGGAAAGATGAAGGTCGGTCCGGCGCCGAGCAGCCAGGGTCCCGCCAGTCGCGGGCTCGGCGAAAGAAGCGTCGCGAGGATTGTGTCTCCGAAACCGGTCGCCTGATAAATACCAACCCCGGCGGCCTGGCTGGTAGTAACACCAACTCCGCGGCGCGTAAGCGTTGGCACGGGGACTGAGTTGACGAGCTGGAACACTGGGCGTGTGATCAAATTCCAATCGTCAGTCAGAGCGAGCGGCAGCACCGGCTGAAACTGGACGCTTACGGCGTTGCGGCTCGACTTGTCCTCGATACCGGGATGGATGAAGTAGGTGTTCTCCTGAATCTGGAGAGCCCAGATGCTGGAGATGGGATTCGAGAGTTCCTTGTTAACCTCGGTCTCTGATTTCTGGTTATCGGGTAACTTTGACTCATCGACCGGCGGCGGGTTCGGCGTGGTTTGCGCTGAGGCATTGGCGACGACCAGGAGGCCGAGGAGTCCTATCAGGGGAATCACTCGCGCGTATTGAAGTTTCAAGGTTGCACCTCTATTTCGACAGCAGCTTCACTGCCGGAGGTATCCACGTGCCTTCGCCCGGCGGCAGAATCGAAGGTGCTTCAGTCTTTGGCCAGTAAAGACGCATGACGAGATAAATGGGGTCTTTTGGCGCAGGAAGCCAGTTGGCTTCCTTGTCCGCGCCCGGCGAATCTTTCTGGATATAGATCGTGAGTGAGCCGTCCTCATTCTTCTTCATGTTCGGCAGCATCGGCGAGTTGATCAGGTAGCGGTTGATCGGGTTTTTTATCAGGAGCTGGCTCTTGCCGTCATACATCGTCACTGACCAGAACGCCTTCACCGGCGGGAACTGTCCGGCGGCGAAGGTGAGCGTGTAGGTGTGCTTGCTGCCATCGAGCTTCTGGCCCTTGCCATCCTTGCGAGTAAAGGGATACATCGCCTCGGCCGGGTCATTCGCGTAGATGCCGGCTTTTGCCACGGCAGCACGCTTCAGCCAGTCGCCGTTGAAAGAGGCGCGATCGCCCCCAGCCAGTCCTCCAACCAGCCATCCGTTTTCGTCTTTGCCCATGCCCGCGACTGCGGCTTCGACTTTTTTCTCACCGTCTTTCATGCCGAGCCCGACTTCAATTTTGTGTTTGAGATCGAGGTCCTTGAAATCGAAAGTCTTGCCGGCGCCAATCCCGATACGGGCCAGCTTCGCGCGGATTTCTTTTTCCTCCGGACCAGGCGGGGCGAACTGCAGGGCGAAGTCGAGATACTCGAAGAAATTGGTCTTGACCATTTCCTTGTCGATCTTCGGGAAGTTGATCGCGGGCGCGGCGGGCGGCGCGGGCTGGTGGAGATACGCCGAGAGCGGCTGCACCTTGTATCCGTCCTGAACCTTGACCACGTTCGCCATGTCCTCCGGGTTGAAGAGCTGCGTGCGGTAGAGCGCCCACGAGAATTGCGTGCCGGACCGGAATACTTTCTTGATGCCCGTTGGAGTCGCGCCTTTCCAATCGGGTCCGACCACCAGATAGTCGCCGGCTTCGTTGCCGGTGGCGCGGCTACCAATGTACCCATAGTTGTAGGTGTTGCCGTCGGCGAGCATCACCGCGTAGTAACGCTTCTTATCCACGGCGGGCACCGACAGCACCATCGGCTCTGCGCGTAAGTCGAGCCACACCATCGAATACGGTGTGTCGGCGTTCGGCGTGACGACGGCTGTATCCTTGTAGGTCAAGGTGCGATGGTCGTTATACATTAAGTTGAAAGGCGACTTGTATTGGCCGGAGTCTTTGTCCACGCAGAACGCATACATGACTGCGTAATTCATCACGATGGGCAGGCCGTAGATGAAGCCCTCCTCGGCGATGGCTTTCGTCTCGGCGATGCCTGGTTTGTTCTTCTCCGCCTTCTCAGCGTTGGAAATGGCATCGCTACCGGCCGCGCAGGTAGCAATGAGGATCAGGCCGAGGGCGGTGGCCAAACCGCCGCTGAAGAATATTCGTTCTGTCATACGCGGGGTTTGCTTCCTCTTTCTGCGGTCGTCCGTTCGATGAGTTGGGTGCATGATCGTTGATCGTGAGGAGGATGGGTACTGTACTTTGGTACAACGTCGGAAGGGCGGTCTGCCTCCATCCTGGCTGTGTCTGTCCCTAGAAACCCCGCGCTGGTCCGATCTGCGGTGAGCGCACCGGCTTGGCCATGCCATAGAAGACCACTACGCCTTGGCCGCCGCAGCGAGTCGAAAGCGCCTCGCAGGGCGTACCGACACAGCTATCGATGTCCTGCCAGTTGTTGATCGCCCAGACGTTGCCTGCCGGGTCGACAGCTATATCAGTCTGCATCTGCAGGCCGCCACCCACATAGCCGCCGGGCGGAGAAATCTGATCGCCAGTCTTCATACCTGGTGGGCAGTTCTCGGTGCGCGCGCCGCACAACTCCACAATCGGACTGCTCGGCATCGCGAAGTTCGAAATCCAGAGGTTGTCGTTGCCATCAACGACCACAGCCCACGGTCCGGGGAGACCGCCGCCAATGAACGGCGAGCCCGGATATTGGGTGCCGTCAGGCCGCAGAACAGTAACGCTGCCCCCGTGGCGGCCTCCTCGCTGCCTCGACATGGTCTTCGTCAGGTAGTCCGAGGCCTTCGTGACACCTTCGAGCTTCAGGCGCGCATCGAAGTCTACCAAGTGCGACATACCCAGAAGCCCGCTACCGAACCGCTCTGTGACCCAGACGTTGCCCTGGCTGTCGATGGCAAGACCGCTGGTGTCGAATCCCACCTTGAAGTTCTCTGCTTTGCTCGGATCGGCGGCCGAAAAGCGCGTGACGTGATCGATGGCGCTATTGGCCACCCAGATTCGGTCTTGCTGGTCGATTGCGAGGTGAAATGGCGCCAGAAACGACTTACAGGGCTCTGCACTTTTGCCTTCGCAAACGATCCGGCCCTTGGTCAGATCGCCTTTGGGGAAATAGACGAGCTGGCTCTTCGAGACGCCCAAGGCCCAGATGTCTCCGCTGGATGTGACGATGATTCCCTGCATCATGCCGAGCCGGCCGTCGAACGTGATGCCATCCGGAGGCGTCAGCGGTTTGCCGTTCTTGTCGAACACCGCGATGGACTTGCTCCCGTAATTCGCCAGCCAGACATTGTCCTTGGCGTCGATCGCATTCCCGAACGTGCCGCCCTCCATTCCCCCGCCCGTAAAGCCCGTGGTGATCGGAGAGATGGCGCGGCCGTTTGGCGCGAACTCGCTGACGTTGCCCTGCCATAGCGCGTCCTGCCCCTGCCAGCCGACGGTCCAGTTGTCGCCGACCCAGAGGTCGCCCTCACTGTCGAACATGGCCTTGCCGCCCGCGCGGTAGCCGCCGCCGTCGAATTTCAGCGGTAGCACCCACGCACTGGGCGGGTAGTTCAGGTACGGCATGAACGGAACCGCCCGCATGTTCTTGCCCTTCGGTATTGGATAGAGCTGGCCGATCAAGGCGAAGAGTCTTCCGGGTTGGTACCATGGATAGCGAGCGATCGACTGTGCCGCCGTCAGCGTGTCGGTCGGAGCGCCACCCTTCGGCGGCGTGGCTGCTGCGAAAAGCTTGTCACACGCGTCGGGTGTAACCCGCGTCACGCAGCCGCAAGCGCGTCGGCCAGCGTGGCGAAGTTGGCCATCGTCGGCGTCTGCGGACCGTTAAGCGGATCCTGGATAGCGGATCCCCAGCCACCGGTTTCAAGGTCGACAAAATTGGGCACGTTGCCGGCCGCGATGCGGAGACCGAGCGGGTTACCTTTGATCGCAGTGCCGTCGAGGAACTGCGCGTTGGTCCATACCGACGCTACCGTCGTGAACTCGTTGATGACGACGTGCGCCGGCGGTTTGTTGCCGATGACGGCGAGCAGCGCGATGGCCGGGTTGTCTCCGCTCCCTTTGCGGGCAGTCGGTTCGCCACCTTTGGCAACCAGGTAGAGGATGCTGTCAGGCGAACCTTCCGCGCTCAATGTGAAATGTCCGTCGTCGCCGCTCTGGGTTTGCGCCAACTGCTTGGGCGCGTCGGCGCTCGCAGACCATAGCGTCACGGTTGATTTTGCGATCGGCGCGCCTGCGCCGAGCACCTGACCTTCGATGGTGTCGGCAGCGAAAGCGGGCGGCGTCAACGAGATTGCGAAAACGACGAGAGCCGCGAGACTCTCGCAGCCAGTGCCAGGTTGCGCACCTGCGCGATTAGCAGATGTTTGCTCGTACATTTGCGCATAAGAAGCCACTCCCACCACTACGATTTTCATTCAGTGAGTCGCTACAGGTTCGTTGATCTTGAGAGGGGCGGATATTGTACTTTGGTACAAGAACAGCGTTTCGCGCGAGATCCTTCGCTGCGCTCAGGATAGGAACCTAACTGTGGTGTTTCAATAGGTTGTCCTTCCGGGAGGACGCTGGGAAGGTGAAAGGTGCGAACTCAACACCGACTCAGGATGTTACTCCCTGATGGACATTCATCAGAATGCGCGTACCACACCGCTTAGTCGAGCCGCACTCGTCATGCGGGTGAATGGTGGAGAATTGCCGAAGACCGTCGCAGCGAGCGTGGGTGTGAGTGACAAGACCGTGCGCAAGTGAGCTAGGCGTTTTGCCGGCGAAGGTCCGGCCGGACTGGCCTACGGCAGCTCGCGTCCTCACCGGCTGCGTCGCCCTACGGCGCCAGCATTGGTCGAGCAGGCGATCGCGCTGCGCCGCCAGCGCCTCCTGATGAAGCATATCGCCGCACAACTCTAGCTCAGCCTCGCCACCGTAAGCCGCCTGCTCAAGCGGGCCGGATTGTCCCGGCTGAGCGCGTTGGATTAGCTGCCGCCCATCGTTCGCTACGAGTACGCCGCGCCTAGTGACCTGCTCCATCTCGACACCAAGACTCGGCCGCTTCCACCGCTTCGGCTCGCGCATTACAGGCACTCATCTAACCCTAACCCCTTCCCATCGTGGGAAGGGGAACAGAAAAGAAAAGCTCTTACGCGGCGCTTGGGTCTATGCGTTCGCCGTCGCGGGTGGCGATTAGGTCGGGGGGGACTGCGCGCAGGACTGGGACTATTAGCGCGGTTGCGAGAGTTGTGATGATCACGGCTGAGGCGAAGCCGCCGGTGGAATAGATCCAGCTGCCCAGCAAGTTGCCGCTGTTGCCGGCGATTGAGAACATCGAGGTGTTGGCGAGCATCATCGCGGTGCCTTCGAGGCCTTTTGGGCATGAGCGCATTATCAGATCGAAATACGCCGCGGTGGCGAAGCCGCCGAACAGGCCGTAGAGGATTGCGACTACGATTGTGCTCACCGGTCCCAGCGCCAGGAACATGATCGGGCCTTGAAGGATCGCGACTATCGTTCCCCACCACAGCAGCCGCGAAAGCGGCGCGCGGGTGCACAGGTAGCCATAGAGCAAAGTCGTCGGCAGGAAGAATAGCGACTGCAGCGCGGTGAAGGTGCCGAACAGTTCGCTCGAAATCCGCACGTGCTCTGTCAGGTGATAGAACATCGGCGTGCCCCATCCCGGGCTGAAGTTCCACAGGAAGGAAATCGCGGCGGCGGGCCACAATGGCCGATGGCGGATGAGCCGGAGTATCGCGGCGAAGCCTTTTTCAGCGAACACGAGCGAGCTTTCGAATTCGGTTGCGGCGTCGAGTCGCCAAAAGGACTGCATCGCGATCACAATCGTCACGCCGGCCGCGATCAGGAAGGTGCCGCGCACCGACACATGCGCTACCAGCCATCCGCCGGCCAGCGCTGAAATCACCAAGGGAACGAAGTAGCCGAAGCTGAATGCGACGCTCAGGCGCCCGGTCATCCCGTACGCGCGCGCCACGCCGGCCATCAGAGCTTGTGCCGACGTGTAAATCATCACGTACACGGCGACGATGATGAGGACGATCGAAAGCAACTTATAATAGTCAATTGTGGAAGTGGCTAACCAGAAATACCCGGCGGCGGCGACTAATGCGCATACGAACAAGTATTGGCGATCGCCCCATTGCGCGCTGCGCCATCGATCGCGGATGAAGCCGAACAGGAATCCGGCGCATACCGGTATCGAGACGAGCGCGAGGAAGATCGCGAGGCGCACCGGCGACATATGAAGGGTGTCTTTCAGGAAGTAGGTAATCGGAATCGCGGCGATGCCGAGCGGCGAGCCAAGTCCCATCACGATGTTGAGAATCGCGAAGTAGAACATGACCTCCCAACGCATCGCCGGAGTGTCGATGCGAGGCGGTTCGAGGACGCTCGCGGTTTCGTCGCGCGCTGAGAGATCTTCAACTTCCATTGATCACACGAGGCAACACTATATGTAATTTTTGGTGATTCCGAATGTGCTTGCCTCGCAGGTTTGGCGGGGCCATTATAAGCGCGCTTGCCGCATCCTCTTTTCAGGAGAGCTTTTGCGCGACCTCTGCGGATGAATTCAAGGCAGGAGCAGAATCTTAAGTCGCGCGCAAAAGAAGCGCGCTATACAAGGACCCTCACCTTCGATCCTCTCCCATTCTGGGAGAGGGAAAACGGAAAGAGTGCAGCGGATTGATGCATGAGTGATTTACTTGAAAAGAAGGACGACCTGATTCGCTACTTCGAGACGGGCGGCAAGCCGCGGGCGCAATGGCGGGTCGGTTCCGAGTACGAAAAGGTCATCGTTCGCACTTCCGACGGTACCGCTATCCCCTACTCCGGCGCGCGCGGGGTCGAGGACCTGCTGCGGCGGATGGCCGCTGACTACGGCTTCGAGCCCGAAGACGAGCACGGGCATATTCTCGCGCTCAAGGGCGATCGCGCGGCTATCACGCTCGAGCCGGGCGGGCAGATCGAGCTGTCGGGCGAGCAATGCGACAGTATCCACTGCGCTTACGACGAGTTCTCAGAGCACGTACAACAGCTGATCGAAGTGACCAGCCAGATCGACGCGACGGTGCTTGGCCTCGCGATGCAACCGGTCAGCCGTATCGACCAAATAGAGCTGCTGCCGAAAGCCCGCTACCACATCATGTATCCGTACATGGCGCGCAAGGGGAAACTCGGCCAGCGCATGATGAAGCAGACCGCGGGCGTGCAAGCCAATCTCGATTACAGCGACGAGCGCGACGCGATGCGCAAGATGCGCGTCAGCATGGGGATCGTGCCGCTGCTATACGCGATTTTCGCGAACTCGCCGCTGAGCGACGGCGGCCTCAACGGTTATCACAGTTTCCGCGGGCATATCTGGACCGACACCGACAACGAGCGCAGCGGCGTTCCGGAGTTCGTCTTCCGCGATGATTGTTCGTTCGAGGATTACGCCGAGTTCGCGCTCGACGTGCCGATGTACTTCCTGATTCGCAACCATGAGTACATCGATCTCACCCAGCCGCCCGGGCTGACGTTCCGCCAGTATCTCGAACGCGGACATGGACGCGAACGCGCCACCATCGAGGACTGGACCAATCACCTGACTACAATTTTTACCGAAGTGCGGCTGAAGAAATACGTCGAGGTGCGCACCGCCGACAGCCAGCCGCCGCAGTTCATGCTCGCGCTGCCCGCGCTGCTGAAGGGCATGCTGTACGACGACGATTGCATCGCGGGCGCCTGGGACCTGGTCAAGGGATGGAGTTATCGCGAGCGGCGCGAAATCACCGACGCGGCGCATAAGCACGGGCTGGACGCGCGCGCGGGAAAAATCAAGCTGCAGGAACTGGCTTACGAGCTGATGCAAATGGCGGCCAAGGGCCTCGAACGGCAGCGGGTGTTGAACAAAAGCGGTCAGGATGAGAGCATCTACCTGCTTCGCCTGATGGACCTGGTGCGTAGCGGACATAGCCAGGCGAGCTTTGTGATTAGCCGGTGGAAGGGTGAATGGAACTACGACGTGGGCCGTCTAGTCAAAGGATGCGCATACGGAGCTGAGGCGATCCTGTAAATGCAACTCAGGTTCTCGCAGATTCACGTCACGATTTTGAATTTTGTTTTGATCGCGCTGCTGGCGATCGTGTCGGCGATGTGTGTGCGCGATATCGTCGAGCGCAATATTTCAAATGAATCCGACGCGCCGGTATCGATTGGAAGGCACAATGCGGTCAACGGAATGCGCACGCGCGGCTACTACGACCTGATCGTCAAGCGCGACATCTTCAACGAGACGCCGCAGGACAGCGCGCCGGCGCCGGTGGTCGAGGAGGACCTGCACATCAAGCTGATCGGTACGTCGATGGCGAGCAAGTCGAAGCCGTACGCGATAATCGAAGACCCGGCCGGCAACGAATCGCTCTACCAGGTGGGCGAGGACATCCCCGACGCGGGCAAGCTGGTCAGCGTCGAGACTAATCGCGCGATTATCGATCGCAACGGCCATCGCGTCGCGATCGAGATTCCGTCATCTGACATGCCTGAAGTGCCGTCGTCGCAGTTGGGTGCGCCGGGTGTGCCGGGTTCGTTCCGAGGGCCGATGCTCAGAGGTCTCCCGGCGGCGATGCGGCGCAAGTTGCAGAGGCTCGGCCGTCCTGGTGCCGCCGGCAACGACGACGACAATAGCGACGACAACGATAACAGCGACGATAGCAAAGCCGACAAAATCAAGATCCAGAAGCTGGGTCCCGGAAAGTACGCAGTCAGCCGCGCCGAAGTTCAGCAGACGATGGAAAATCCTGCGGAGTTTTTCTCGCAGATGCGCGCGCTGCCCCATTTCGTCAACGGCAAGACCGACGGCTTTTCGATTTCGAATGTCGCGCCGGGCTCGGTCTTCGAGCAAATCGGCCTGCAGGACGGCGATCTGCTGACCTCGATCCAGGGACAACCGGTCACCAATCCGATGCAGGCGATGGGCCTGATCTCGGCCGTGAAAACGGCGACCGCGATCGATCTAACAGTCAACCGCGGCGGCATGCCGACGTCAGTCCATCTCGATTTGCGATAGCAGGGTTCCAGCCTGACCGCCGCAAACCCTCCCAATTTTTTTTGTACTCATGTGGCTGACGATTACTACCGTCCTGGGACTGGTCTCAGGTTGGTATTTCTTGATGATTCGGTATCCGAACCGTGAGGAAACGGAGTCTCCTAAGCCTTAAGAGTTTATCCGGTTCAGTGGGGCGAGTTGCCATGAACCGAATACTGAACATAAGTGCCTGTCCGTCCGGTCTACGGATCGGCATGATGCGAGTGTTCGGAGTCTGTTGCCGGAAATTCTTCGTGCCGTGGGAGGAAATTAGAATCAATCGAAAGAACGACTTTTTCGGGCAGAGTGCCGTACTTCAATTCGGGAATCCTTCGACGGGAAGACTTAGAATCCCCTCTTATGTCGCGGACCGCCTTGCGCGTGCGTCTCTAGGCCGATGGCCTGAACCGGGGCCCTTTCCGCAGGAAACAAAAATCCAGGCGCTTAACAGCGTTGTAAGACAGTGGCTTGCAGTCACGCTACTTGCTGCGATCTTCTTTTTCGTGGTGCCAAGAGTGATGTCTCCTGTCGCCGACTTTCCGCCAATTTCAGTTGCGATTCTTCTTCCAGCGGTAGTGGTTGGACTCGGCAGTCTGTTCGAATATTTCAAACGCACAAAAGGATAGCCGCGTCTGCTGATCTAAGTTAAAAACCAAAATTATGGAAGTTCGGGCTGCGCACAATAATGAGCGGGACGAGGTACTCGACTTGCTCGCGCGGTGGTATGGGGACCGCGCGTTTTTCGAGCGGTACAATCGGCTCGATCCGCGGTTTCGAGATGAGTTGTGCCTGGTTGCGCGCGATGGTGGGCAACTTGTCTCGACGGTTCAGATTTTCGATCGCGCGATCAATCTCGACGGGCAGGCGGTGCCGATGGGCGGCATCGGATCGGTCTTCACGCTCGAAGACGTATCGGCACAAGGGGGTTGCGTCGGCGCTGATGCGGCTCGCGGTCGATACGATGGTGCGCGAGGGCTTCGAAGTATCGTTGCTGTTCGCGGAACGGCTTACGTTCTACAACATGTTCGGATGGCGCGAAGTCGAGCGCAAATTCAGCATCCTCGCGGCGGCGGCGACGCTCGACGTTGCTGATCGTTTCGTTATCGACAGTTTCGAAACTGAGCGCGACCTCGCCGAGATTGCCGCGATTCATCGTAATTACAGTGGACGTTTCAATGTAACCGCAGTGCGCGACGACTCGGCCTGGCGCGCGAATCTGAACTTTGCCGGCAATCAGCCGCTCCATCCCGGCGAAGGCTCCGAGGACTATTTCGTCGTGTGTCGCGACGATGCGCGAATCGCGGCGTATGCGCGAGTCACGCGCTTTCACGGCGTCTCGATGGTGATGGAGTACGGCTACCTGCCCGACGGCGTTGACGCGATGCTCGCCACGTTCAAGTACCTGGGCCAGTCGGCGTCCGGCGTGCCGGTCACGGTGCGGACGGTCGGGGATCATCGGCGTGCGAGTCTGCTGCACAGCGCGTCGAAGCCTGCCGAGCCTTCAGTGCTGGTCACGCATACCGCGCACGATCCGCGACTCGAAAAGGCGCTGGGCGACGCGGGATGTCCCGTCGCGCATCACGTGGACAACAATTACATGTGGCGAATGCTCGCGCCTGAGAAGCTCGCGCGCCGGTTCGCGATGGCTCCTGAAGCGGCTTCGGCGCGCGCGTTTGAGATTTTCGCAGATTCGCGATCAGTGTTCTGGACCGCCGACCGTTTTTAGAGAATTTCCCGAGTCAGGAACCTAACCCCTAACCCCTTCCCGAGCGGGAAGGGGAACCAGATTATTGGGAGTAACCCCTTCCCGTAGCGCGAGGCGGAACCAAAAAGAAGGGTTTCGCGCATCGACACTCGCCGCGAAGCACGTTGTTGGCTAATATTCGTGCGCTCGGTCGATGTGTTGCGGAGGTGGTACGCTATGAAGGTTCTCTCGTCATCTGGCGAATCGGCCGCGGGCACGGCGGTCCGCGCCACTGCTGTCACTGGTCGAAAATTTGGATTTGTTGCTTTGATCGTTGCGATCGCTGCGATCATATCGCCCTACTCTGCAATTGCGGCGCGACGGCATCATGCTGCTGCGAAGGCCGAGGCTCCTGATGAGGAGAGCAACGCTAATGCGTCGAGCAGCGCGCTGGGCGCGTATTCCGAGGCGTGCGTGATGGAGCCCGTCACCGGCACCGTCATCTTCGAGTCCAACGATCATGCGCCGTGGCCGACCGCATCGCTCGCCAAGATGATGCTGATGCTGATCGTCGCTGAGAAACTTCACGACGGCTCGCTGAAGCTGACCGACAACGTAACTACCTCGGCCAAGGCAGCTGAGATGGGCGGTTCGCAGGTCTATCTGAAAGAAAATGAGACGTTCACGCTCGACGACATGATGAAGGCGGTGGTCGTACATTCGGCCAACGACGCGTCGGTCGCGGTCGCGGAATATATCGCGGGTTCTACTGAATCGTTTGTCGTGATGATGAACCAGAAGGCGGCCGCGCTCGGGATGAAGGACTCGCACTACTACTCGGTTAACGGCCTGCCGCCATCGAAGGGCGAGTCGGCCGACGTTGCGAGCGCGTATGACCAGGCGATTCTGGCGCGCGAGCTGCTGAAGTATCCCGACGTGATTCGATGGTCATCGATCGACACAGCGCCGTTTCGCGGCGGAACGTTCATCCTGCGCAACACCAATCACATGGTGCGGACGTATCCCGGATGCGACGGGCTCAAGACGGGATTCTATGACAAGGCCGGGTTCTGCGTGGTCGCCACTGCAAAACGCAACGGCCTGCGGCTGATCGCGGTGGTGCTGGGCACTCAGCACAAGCTGACGAATTTCAAGGAAGCGTCCGAGATGCTGTCGCAAGGATTTCTGAACTACGAGATGCATCCGGTCGCGAAGAAAGGCGCGCCAATCGCGCAATCCGTCGCCGTAACCGACGCCGACATCAACAGTATCAAGCCGGTTTGGGGCGATGACGCAGGAGTTTTCATAAAGCGTGACAACGCGCACAACGCGATCAAAGTCGATTACAATTTGCCAGCATCGATCGCAGCACCACTGAAAGCGGGCCAGCAAATCGGAACCGCGAACGTGACCGAGGGCGGCAAGCCAGTCACGACGATCGCGCTGCTCGCGCCCTCCGATGTCTCGAAGACAACGTCGTTAACTAAACGTTTATTAAGTATTTTCTGAGCGATTTTTTTTCGATTTGTCACATAAATAACATTTTTAATTAGGCTCTCGATCCACCGGCGTGTTACGCTCTGCAGTGTAGTTCCTGCCTGAGTGACTGCCCGCCTGATGACTGCGAAAGAAAAGTTTTACCGCGCGTACATGGAATTCTTCGAGACTGCGGAACGCAAGCGCCGCTGGAATCTGTTCGACGATGTGCCGTGGGACAAGCTCTCTCCCGACGCTAACACTGAGGAGCGCGCGATTCGCATCGAGACGTATTGCGCCGAGGAGATGTTGCTGCCGGACTACGCTGCGGTGGGTAACGAAATGTTGCGCGGCGTGTTCGGACTCGCATGGTTTCAGAACGCGTGGAGCTACGAAGAATCGCGCCACGGGCTGGTGTTCCGCGAGTACCTGATTCGTTCCGGGCTGCGCTCGCAAGCGCAATTCGACGCGATGGAGACAACGGTGTTCTCTTGTTCGTGGAAGGCTCCGTTTACGACGCGCCGACAGATGAGTTGCTACGGCGCGCTACAGGAATCGGTCACGTATCTCGCGTATCGTGTGCAAAAGGATCGCGCGCAACTCGATGACGACGCGACGCTCGAGGCAATTTTCTTTCTGGTCAGCCGCGACGAGGCAGCCCACGCCGGGTTCTACCGCTCGATGATCGAAATCGAGATGGACGAAGACCGCGCCGGCACGCTGGCGGACCTCGCGTACGTGATCGCTAATTTCAAAATGCCCGGCGACGGCTTGCTTCCGCACTATAACGAGAACCTTCGAATTGGCGGCGGCGGAATCAGTCCGCGCCTCTTCCTCACCCGCGCGGTTTTCCCGTTGCTCAAGCAATTGGGCACCAGCCGCGACGAACTCAGGAGCGCCAGCGGCGCAGTACTTCCGCTGCGCGCGGCAAGGTAGCTTTCGTGTTATAGTTCCGTCCGCAGAATCGCCGCTTGATGCCTGCTCCTTCGCGATGAACCGGAACCGACTTCTTATTGGGGCTGCCGCCCTACTTCTGATCTGGATTGGCGGAAACCTTGCGCTCCATTTCGGTCTGAAGCATCACGATCGTCTCGACTACGACATCGACCAGGTTTTCCCGCCCGACAAACCGGCGCCGCCCGGCGAGATTTACGCATCGACGCTGGCCGCGATCATGGACCATGAGCTGCACACCGGCTTCGGATGGCGACCCAACGATTTTTTTCTGTGGGGTCCGAAAGTCGCCGCCGACAATAACTCGGATCGTCAGCTCGGGATCATCCAGGCGATTCGCGAGACCACGCGCGTCTTCAAGGATCACCTGACCAAGGTTTCCTCGAATCAGTACGATCCAAACCTGGTGATCGCCGACACCGATTTTCGCAACGACGCCGAGAAGTGGATCCTGCCGTCACCCGAAGGCAAGTACGAGGACGGCATCGCGCATCTGCGCGCGTACATCGCCGGCCTGCATACCACGCCGCCGTCATCGCGCGAGCTCAATACCCGCGCGGTGGAGCTGGTCCGCCTGGTCCAGACGTGGACCGACCTGCTTGGCGACGCGCATGCGAACCTGTACCGCTCGACCAAGGACGACGGCAGCCCGGTCCATAGCTGGGATTGCGACCATTACTTTTATCATTCGCAGGGCTACGCGCACGTGATGTACCACATGATGCAGGCGCTCGAGCGCGAATACGCGGGGCAGCTCAAGGACGACCCGGTGCTGAAGACGATGTTCGACGAGTCGATCGACGCACTGGGCAAGGCGGCGGTGTTGAAGCCGGTAATTGTGATGGATGGATCGCCCGACGGCCTGTTCGCGAACCATCGCAGAAATCTCGACGCCTACATCACCGAGGCGCGCCAGAAGATGTACTCAATCCGCGAAGAACTGGAACGCTCCCCGCTGTAGCCCTGAAGAAATCGATGAACGGACGAGCAGCGTCGATGTGACGTTGCTCGTCCGTTCAGTTAGTGCGCGCTGGTTACTCCGCTATGTACGTTACGACTCCGGCCGGAAGCGGGTTGTTCACCACGTGACCGGTTCGCGGCGCGCTCAGCAGTCCCTGCAGATCGACCACCGCCAGGAAGCTGAAGTCGCCGTTTTCGAATACGCCGTATGCCTTACCACTGTTAGGGCTGACATAAGCGGTTACCGTGTGCGGATCGAAACCCATCGAAAACGGCGCCCCACTCGCGAGGTTGGGCATGGTGAATGCCACCCAGTCAGTGACCGCGGGCGTTCCAGTGCCGGACGTGGACGGCAGCTGAATGACGCCTTCGAGGTTACCGCCAAACTCACCTGCTACGACGCCAAGATGCGACCCGGGCGCAACGGCAATTCCGCAGGTGCCTGCCGCTAATCCCACAAATTCGGGGAAGGCCTGCGTTTGAGCCGCGGCGTCCGTCCATGTACCGGGCGTCCCCGGCGTGAAGACCGCCTGGGTCAGATCAGCGATGTACAAGCTGCCTGAGCCTTCGAGCGAGGACAGAGCAATACCGGTGGTGCAGTCTTCGGCCGCCGAATCCGGCTCGCCGGCGGTTGAAAAGCTCGCGTTATTGAACAGCGCCGGAGTTGCGCCGGAGACATTGAGGATCTGGTAAATGTTGTCTTCATTCGGCGACAACACCAATTGGCGGACGGGATCGATCGAAACGTCTTCAGAAGTCGACGTTCCCGCAGGGATCGCCGTCTCAAATGTGTTGCTTGCAAGATCGAGGAATTGGTAGCCGCCCGGCCCACCAGTTGATAGGCCAAGCGCGATCAACGCCTTGTTGGTCGATGAATCCACCACTACACCGCAGTTCTCGCAATCGCCGCCGGAGAAGCTTTCAAAGGCCGTCGCCCCACTAGTGAGAGTGCTGGAAAGAGTGCTGCCGTTGATCACGAACACGTCGGTGTTGTTCCCGGTGCATATCGTCGTGCCGGTACTCGAGTTAGAAGAGCAGGAATTCGGAACGCTACCTGTCACCACCGTAGTGGGAGCCCCGCCGGTTCCGACGCCGCTGCTGGTCTCGATTGGTATAACGTTAACTGCCGCCGTACCACCCTCCCAATTTCCTTGTGGAGCATAGACGGTGGCGTTGGTGCTCTGGACTAGTACCCCGACCGAACTGGATGGCAGGCAAGCATTAGGCGCCGGCGTAGGAGTTGGAGTGGGATGATGATGATGGACGACGACCGCTTCACCGTGTCCACCTTCATCGCACCCGGTAGCCACTAACCCTATGGCCACGAGCAGTCCAAGGAACGCAGGCATCAGCCACTTCGCCCATCGAATGATGTTCATGGAATCCTCCCCTCGCGATCAAGAACTTTTTGGTCAAACCCGATTAGCGACCAAGCAATCAACCCCCGAAATCAATCAAACCGTGCTCGGTTGCGCGCAGTTAAGCAAAATAAAGCGCAAGAGGCAAATCGTCGCTAGCCTAATTCGCGATTGCCGAACACTGCGAACGAGCCATTACGAATTTCGGCCTATACGACGCCTTCGCTGGCCGAATGGACCTCGCGCGGTAGAAATGGCACAATTCGTGGGGTTTCAAATCTGCAACTGTATGAGTCCCAGGGAGGGGTACCTGTGCATAAGTGGAAAAATTGGGTTAGCGCGCTGGCCGTCATTGTCCTGTTTACGGTCTCGTCATGCGCGTCGTGGACGCAAGAGCAAAACGCGTACGTCACCGGCGGAGCAGTCGGCGGTGCGCTAGTCGGTGGCGCGATCGGTTGTGGTATCGCGGCAGGAATCGACTATGACGATCCGACGTCCTACGCAATCGGATGTCCTATCGGAGTAGGTGTGGGTGCTCTGCTGGGTGGCATCCTCGGATATTACTACGCTCCGAAGGCAGCGCCTCCGCCGCCTCCACCACCGCCGCCGCCTCCACCGCCTCCTCCGCCACCGCCGCCTCCGCCGGTCAGGCAGAAGCTGGTGCTGCGCGGAGTGCATTTCGACTTCAACAAGTCGAAGATTCGGCCTGGAGATGCCGCCGTTCTGGATGAAGCCGCTTCGACTCTGAAGGCCAACCCGAACGTGACGGTCAACGTCAACGGCTACTGCGATGCGATTGGCGGCGAGGAGTACAACCTCAAGCTGTCAGATCGGCGCTCGGACGCGGTCGTGGATTACCTGACGAGAGCCGGTATCCCGTCGAGTCAGCTGATTCCGCACGGCTACGGCAAGACCAACTTCGTCGCCACCAACGACACTGCAGAGGGTCGCGCGCAGAACCGGCGCGTCGAGCTGGTGCCTAACGACTAAGTCTGGCTGAGACTGAAACGTCTGTTACCGGCCGCAGTCCCTTCAATGGGGCTGCGGCCGTTTTTCTCGTCTCGGACTTCGTTTGTTGCGACACTATTACGGCGGCTTAGGTTTGAGACACTTATCGATCCTAATAGACCGGGCTTCGAAAAAAGGGCAGAATCGTTCAACGCTTGATTCGGGAATCGCTTAACTTGATGGAGGGGTGCTAGTGAGTACTTGGAAAAATTGGATTGGCGCGGGAGCAACCGTCGTACTGCTGACGGTCTCGTCATGCGCGTCGTGGACGCCGGAGCAGAGGCAGAACACCGAACTCGGAGCCGCTGCCGGTGCGTTCGTCGGAGGTGGTATCGGATGTGGGATCGCGGCCTCGATTGACTATGACGATCCTACGTCGTACGCAATCGGATGTCCGATCGGCGTAGGCGCGGGCGCTATTCTCGGTGGCCTGCTCGGCTATTACCTGACCCCGAAGGCAGCGCCCCCGCCGCCACCGCCGCCGCCACCTCCACCGCCTCCTCCTCCGCCACCGCCGCCTCCGCCGGTTAGGCAGAAGCTGGTGCTGCGCGGAGTGCATTTCGACTTCAACAAGTCGAAGATTCGGCCTGGAGATGCCGCCGTTCTGGATGAAGCCGCTTCGACACTGAAGGCCAATCCGAACGTGACGATTAACGTCAACGGCTACTGCGACGCGATTGGCGGCGAGGAGTACAACCTCAAGCTGTCAGATTGGCGCTCCGATGCGGTCGTGGATTACCTGACGAGAGCCGGTATCCCGTCGAGTCAGTTGATTCCGCACGGCTACGGCAAGACCAACTTCGTCGCCACCAATGACACGCCTGAGGGTCGCGCTCAGAACCGGCGCGTCGAGCTGGTGCCTAACGACTAAGTCTGGCTGAGACTGAAACGTCTGTTACCGGCCGCAGTCCCTTCAATGGGCTGCGGCCGTTTCTTTTATTGGCGAGCTAGAGCGGCGGAGGATTACAACTCGATGAACGGGCACAGCAGCATCACGCCGCCGCGGAAGAGCAATTCGAGCATCGAGGGCGCCCAACGGGTCGGAATCCCGAGCGTGCTGGCGGCCGCGCGAATTACCCACGGGGTCGTGAGGTCTGCACTGCTGCCGCGAAAATCCAGCCATCGCCGCTCCGCGCGGTAGGTCACGATTTGATGACGTTTATCCACAGCGATATGGGCGCGATCGCGCGCGATTGCCACTGCGGTCGAGAGGCCGCCAACTTCGTCGACGAGTCCGCGCTCCTTTGCTGCGATTCCGCTCCAGATGCGGCCCTTCGCTACCGCCTCGGCCTGCTCGGCACTGAGATGCCTGCCTTCGGAGACCTTCGCGGTGAACGCCGCGTACAGGTGTCCCACGGTTTCGTTGAGCTGCGCCAGTTCGGCATCGGTCATCGCGCGCGCCATCGACATCGCGTCGCTGATTGGCGCGCTTTTCACGAAATCGAAATGGACGCCAAGCTCATTGAGCATGCTCCCGAGATTGAATTTCGCGTACACGACGCCGATGGAACCGGTGATGGTGGCCTGCTCGGCGACGATAGCGTCGGCGCCGGCTGCGACGTAGTAGCCGCCCGAGCCCGCGACATCGCCCATCGAGACCACGACCGGCTTGCCGCGACCCTGCGCCTCGCGAACTGCGCGCCAGACCAAATCCGATCCGACTGCGGAGCCGCCCGGTGAGTTCACCCGGAACACGATTGCGCGGACCCGTTCGTCGCGCGAAGCGCGATCGAGTTGCGCGGCGGTCGCGACACCGCTGATATGTTCGCCGGTCGCAGGCGCCTCGCCCGAAACCACCGGGCCGCTGGCGTGCACCAGCGCGATCCGCGCGCGGCGTCCCCGCTCGCGGGTGAAGATTGCATGACGCCGGTAGCGCGCCATGTTGACGAAGACCTTGCGCTTGGCCTCGGGATCGAACTCAGCGCGGAGGTCCTCGATATAGCCCTCGCGATCGATCAGCTTATTCTCGACTGCGAACTTTGCGCTAACGAATCCCGCCGCGATCAGCTCGCGCGTTCTTTCAGGAGAGAGTTTCCGAGCCGACGCGATTGTTTCAACCAGGATTTTCTCCCAGTCTGCGACGATGCACTCCATGCTCTCGCGCAGCGCCGGCGACATCGTATCGCGGCCGAGCGTCTCGGCAGCGCCCTTGTACTCTTTCCACTGCAGCGTCTGCGCCTGGATTTTCAACTTGTCGAGCGCGTTCTTCAGGAAGACGCCGCCGGTCGCGACCCCGAGCATCGTAAGCATCGTGTCGGGATTCGCGACAATCTCACCCGCGCCCGCCGCGACCAGGTACTCGCGCAAGCCGGCGTCATCGCCGCGCAGCAAGGCGATCACACGCTTGCCAGCCAGTTGAGCGGCGCGCATCAGGCGATGGACCTCATGCGCGGTCGCCAGGCCGGCGCCGAAGCTCGCTATCTCCACCACGATCGCGCGAACGTCGTCGTCGATCGCCGCCGATTCCAACGCGTACCGAAGATGATCGAGGCTAATCGCGCCGCGACGCATGATCTGATCGAGTGGCGAGCCAGTCACGTCCTCTTCGATCGGACCCGCCAGCTTTATTACCAGGACGGCATCGCGCGGGATTTGCGCGGGTCTGACCACGGCGAGATAAAACGCCGCGACCATCGCCACCGCTACGGCAATCACGCCGAATCCGGCCTTCAGATCGCCGGCCGCGCAGAGCACGGCGCCGATTGAAAACAGAATCGCGACAATAATCCCGAGCCGGACCTCGCGGCTTATCCACAATCGTTCACTAAACGGATTCTTCATCGTTTAAATCGGTCGCCTTTTTTGGTCGGTCCAAATACACTACCGCTTTTCGATGCCCAGGTCTGTCCTGATCCTGATTCTCGCCTTCACCGTCGTGAGCCTCGCGTCGTGCTCGACTGGTACGAGCGCGCCTAAGCCGGGGCCGCCGCCGTTTGTGGCGCGTTCGACGACGCTCGCCGTCACCAACGGCATCAAGGTGCTGACCAACGTCGCGATGCCGAGCGGGTTCGCGCCGATTCCCACGCGTCCGCCGATCTGGATGCAAAACGGCGAAGAGATTGGCGTCGTCGGAACGCAAGGCGGGCACACGATCATGTATGGCCTGGGCGGCGCCGCGTGGCGCACCGGCCGAATCCTCGCGGCGGAGACCGGTCCGGCCGCGGCTGAGGAAGGAACGATCGCCGATGTCGCAGTGAGTCCCAATGGGCTGACACTGGCGACGGCGATGGTCGCGGCGGGGGCGATCGCGTCGATGTGATCGTTCGCGACCTGATCGCCACTGGCGCCGGCAATGTCATCTCGAGCTTCAATGGCCGGTACGATTCGACCTCGATTAGCTGGCTGAACGACACGACGATCGCGCTCGCTCTGCGGCTCCATCCCGAGTCGCCGGAGGAATCGGCAACCAACGAGCAGGAGCCGAAGCCCGATCCAGATGCGCCGGATGTTCAGCCGCCGCCGACCCGCTCGGACGGGCTCCAGCTGATTGTCGTCACTGGCGCCGGTTCTGTCGCGCCGCTGAAATTGTCGTGCCCGATGTCGAAACTCAGTTGGAGTGCGCACGGGGTTTATGCGGTCGGCCAGGGCGACGCGGGCGCTCCGCCGGTCATCATTGATCGGCGCGCGGCGACCTGTACCAGGTTTCACGTGCGCGAGCCGATCCGCGTGCTCGATTGGGACAAGGAGGACGAAGGCTCGTTTCTGTACGTCGGCCCCGACCCGACGCGCCGCACGATCGGCGTGTACAAATACAACATCGCGACCGGGGCCGAACATCTGATGGGCGCATCGACTGGCGCGGCGTCGTTCTCCTCGGGCAGCGACACGGTCACGCTGGGCGACCGCGATCTCACGTTCACGCGCGCGATCGAACGTCCCGAAACGCCGGTCGTCGCGCAAGTCGCGATAGCGCACGCCGACCTGACTCAGATCGATGTGAAATCGCTGGGCTTCGACTCGTGGCCGGAAATGCTCGCGCAGAGCACGATGGCGTATTCGAAGGGCGCGAATGAAGCCGCGATGCAAATCTTCTCGCCGAGCAAGCCGGTGCCATGGCGAAAAATCGTCACGTACTCACTGCACTACGACAGCGCGTTTCTCTTAGCCGAAGGCCCAGCCCAAGGCATCGTCACAATGAGCTGGTCGCTCAGAGGCAGATGGCTGGCATTCCTCGACGGCGACGCCACCGTAGGCACCGTGATGACAGTCCTCGCCCCCCCGCGGTAAATATTTTTGTGATCGCGAGCCCTCTTTGCCTCGCCCCACGTGGAGAGAGGCCGCCGCGCGTCCTCGCGTGGCGCGTGAGGGACAAAATTTGCTGAATTCAGAATGTACGGCGCCACAGGCAATCGCGCCGCACAAATGTCCCTCACCCTAACCCTCTCCCGACGAACGGGCGAGGGAACCGGGCCCTAGCTCCCCAGCGCGCGCGCGATTTGCCCAATACTCCGACGCCGTCCGGAATGCGGCGGCGGCGCGCTCAAAACTGTCGAACACCACCAGCCCGCGCGCGCGCGCCAGTTCCTTGCCCCGCGCGACGATCGCCTCGACGTGCGCCGGATGCATCACGATCGCAAACGGCTTCGTCGATCGCCCGGCGAAATTCCGCCAGCTTGTCGAGCAGGCCGGTGATTTCATCTTCGTGCGTGGCCCATCGCGCCGCGCGCAGTCCGGTGCCGACCTCCAGCACGATCGCGTCGATGACCGGGTCGCGTTCGAGAATCTCCAGGATGCGATCGAGATTGCCCTGATGATGCCCGGCGCCGATGGTGCCGCCGGCGTCGAGCGGATTGCGGTAGCTGCCGCCGATTATGTTGAAGAACGTTTTCAGCTCGTCGTACGAGGACTCCGACAGCGCGGGAATCTCGAGCCCCGCCGTCGCGAACGTGTCGGTGATCACCACCGACTGCCCACCCGTCATCGCGACCAGCCCCATCCGCCGGCCCGTCGAGGCGCTTGGCGCGCGCGAACAGCTCGACCGCGTCGAGCATCGCGTCGAGGCTCGACACTTCAACCGCCCCGCTCTGCCTCACGACAGTGCGCCAGGTCGCCTCGGCCGTCGCGAGCGATCCGGTGTGCGAGAAGGTCGCGCGCGCGCCCGCCTCGGTCACCCCACCTTTCCAGATAACCACCGGATGCCGCTCGGCCGCGTGCCGGACGCTGTCGAAAAATCGCCGCCCGTCGCGCACGCCTTCGATATACATCCCGATCACGCGCGTCGCCGGGTCCGCGGCCATCAGGTCGATATAATCCGCCGCCTCGAGCACCAGCACGTTGCCGATCGACGCGGCCTTGTTCACCTTGATGCCGTGGCTCGGCGCCTGCAGGCAAAAATTGATCGTGTGGGTACCGCTCTGCGAAATGAAGCAGACGTCGCCCGCCTCGCCGACTTTTTCTTCGGGAAAATTGCGCAGCCCCGCGCCGGGACTGTACAGCCCCATGCAATTCGGCCCGACCAGCGCGATTTCCGAATTGATCGCGAGGTCGCGCAGCTCGGCTTCCAGCCGGATTCCCAGCTCTTCTGACGTTTCCGAAAATCCCGAGGTGAAAAATCCGATCGAGCCGACGTGGTTCGCGACGCAATCTTTTAAAATTCGCGGCGCGATCTGCCGCGGAACGGCGCTGACCGCGTAATCGATCGGCTCGGTGATTTCCGCGAGGCTTTTGCGATTCTCGACGCCCATCGCTTCGATTCCCGGTATCTCGTTGGGATCGATCTGCACCGAGTAGAGCTTGCCCTTGAGTTGCGCCATCGCGCGCAACCACATGTAGCCGCCCATCCGCTTGTCGCCGATGACGACCACCGCGCGCGGATTGAACGCGCGTTCGAGGTTTTTGAGCCGCGCCGCGCGATGCGGGTCCGGCTGGCGTGTCTCGCCCTTCTCGGCGGCGAGGACGATTCGCGCGTCGAGGATCGCGAGCCCGTCTTCATACGCGACGACCGGATTGAGATCCATCTCGGCGATTTCAGGATGCGCCCACGCGATTCCGGAGACGGTCTCGATCAGCGAAACGATCGCGTCGATATCAACCCCCGTCTGGCCGCGGACGCCGCGCAGAAGCGGGAAGCCGCGAAGCCGCGCGAGCATCGCCGACGCCTCGCGCCCCCCAACAGGCGCCAGCGCCAGCGCCGTGTCCTTCATCACTTCGACCAGCACGCCGCCGAGGCCGACCATCACCATCGCGCCGAATCGATCGTCGCGGTACGTCCCCGCGATCAGCTCGATGCCCGGCTTCGCCATCGGCTGCACGGCGACGCCCTCGAAGCGCGCGTCGCGGGCTTTGGCCGCGAGGCTTGTGCGGATTCGATCGAACGCCTCGCGGACCGATGCTTCGTCCGCGAGGTTCAACTCGACGCCGCCGACGTCGCTCTTGTGAGTCACGTCCGGCGACAGAACTTTCAGCACGACCGGGAAGCCGATTCGCGACGCCGCCTGTACCGCGTCGTCAGCCGTCGCAACCGCCTCCGGCACGACGACCGGCAGGCCGAGCGAATGCAGAATCCGCTTGCTCTCAATTTCCGTGAGAACCGTCCGTCCGCCCGAACGCGCGGACGAAATTACCGATGAAACGATGGAGTCAGTCACGCTTGTCGCGTATAGCAGAGCCCAACGGCTATTTGAACCGTCGAGGAGTCCGCCGCATGCCCCGTCTGGTGCGCCCACGCAAAAAAGTTTTCATCACTCGCGCGATCGATCCTGCTGCGCTGATGCGCCTGTGCGCCGCGGCTCAAGTTTTCGTCTGGGATGAGGAGATGCCGCCGCCCGACTCCGCGCTACGATCCGCGCTTGCCGACGCCGACGCGGTACTCTCGATGGTTACCGACAAGATCGACGCCCCTATGATCGCGAACGCACCGCGGCTCCGTGTCATCAGCAACCTCGCGGTCGGCGTGGACAATATAGATGTCGAAGCTGCCACCCGCGCGGGCATCGCCATCGGCCATACTCCCGGCGTTCTGACCGAGGCCACCGCGGACCTTGCCTTCGGCTTGTTAATGGCGACGGCGCGCAGGATCGCCGAGGCCGACCGTCACGTGCGCGCGGGCCTGTGGCGCACGTGGGGACCGATGACGATGCTCGGCCGCGACATCCACTCGAGCACGCTCGGGTTAATCGGATTCGGTGCGATTGGACAAGCGATGGCGCGTCGCGCGATGGGTTTCGGGATGCGCGTGCTCTATCTGAAATATCGGTCGGACAAGCGCAAGCCGAGGCGCGACGTCCGTCTTGCCGGCGCGACGGGGTCAGCCTGAATCGCTTACTGGCTCGATCGGACTATGTGTCGATCCACGTACCACTGACGGAAAAGACCCGTCGCATGATCGGTGTGCGCGAGTTTGCCCTTATGAAACCGGGTGCGATTCTAATCAACACATCGCGCGGGGCCGTCGTCGATCAGGCTGCGATGGTTGCGGCGCTGAAATCGGGGCGGTTGGCGGGCGCGGGCCTCGATGTAACCGACCCCGAGCCGATCGCACCTCAAGATCCGCTGCTCCGGCTCGACAACGTCGTGCTCACCCCGCACATAGGCAGCGCCAGCATCGCCGCCCGTGCGAGCATGGCCGCCATCGCCGCTGACAACATCCTGGATGTGTTCGCCGGGCGGATGCCGCGATGCTGCGCGAATACGCCGGTCAGGCTGCGACCCGGACAGGGCCCAACCTGACCGGATATTCAGATATGTCGGTCGTCGCGACTAGAGGCTGGTGTCAACGCTGCCGAGCAGAGTCGTGATCGTCGTCCCCATCGTCTGGTAGCCGACATAAACCACGACCGCCACGGCCGCGAGAATCAGGGCATACTCAGCCATCGTCTGGCCGCGCGCAAAATCATTCGCTTTCACGTATAGCTTGGTAAACATATTCCCCTCTTGGCAGTACGGCTAAGCGACTGCCGATTTTCGCCAATCTTGTTCCGATCCTGGATTAACCGGCGGGAGCATAGCCCCCGCCGGCCTGGTTTACTCAATCGTCCGCAATCGGTCCGCGATTAGAGCTTGCCGTCCACGCTGCCGAGCAAGGTCGTGATCGTCGTACCCATGGTCTGGTAGCCGACGAAAACCACGACTGCGACCGCTGCGAGAATCAGCGCATACTCAGCCATCGTTTGTCCGCGCGCGAACCCGTCTGCCTTCACATACATTTTCCTGATCAGATCCATTTCCGTGTCCCTCCGTCCGTTTGGTGTTTCGAACAACTACACGCGAGAACCGATTTGCTCCCGCGCCTTGCGACAATTTAACTGGTTGTAGAGGAATCTATCCACAAGTTATAAATATCTACCGTTATCTAACTCGGAAATTTACCTAGTAACCCATCCAATCTTTATCGCTGGTTGCTCTTGATTGGTTATGTTGGGTTGCGACGGTGAAATCATGTCTTTACTCAGCTTCAGCATTCTCTACAGGCGTCGAGTCTATGTCAAGAAAACTCGTACTCGCGACTACAATCGAAAATAACCTAAAGGACCTATCGCTGCCTCAGAGAGCGTTTGGCAACCAGCGTGTGCCCGAAGATGAAGGCCACGCCTAAATTAACAGGCTAAAAGGAATATAAGAGAAGAATAAGAAATTATAAACGAGATATAGCGAACGGTTAAAACTTAAGTCTTTAGCCTATCGCCGCTGCCAACGCGTCGCTCAGGCTGAAATTTCCCTCGTACAGCGCGCGTCCAACGACTACTCCCACCACCCCAGCCTGAAATAGGGTCCCAAGAGCGCGGATGTCGCCGAGACTCGCGACGCCGCCCGAAGCGATTATCGGAAGCCGTATGGCGTTGGCAATTTCTTGCATCCGCGTCGCGTCCACCCCGACCTGCGCTCCATCGCGGGCGATGTCGGTCACGATTGCGGCGGTCACACACGCCGCGCGGAATCGATTCGCCGCCTCGGTCAGAGTCAGCTGGCTCGTCTCGACCCATCCTTTGACCGCCAATTTGCCGTCGCGAATGTCGATCGATCCGAAAACTTTGCCAGGGAACTCCGAGCAGGCGTCTCGGACCAGTCCAGGATTGAGGAGTGCTGCCGATCCAATCGAGACGCGGTCGGCGCCGGCTGCAACCGCTGCGCGTACCGCCTCGATTGTCCGCAGTCCTCCGCTCACGTCGATTGCGCATTTCACCGACGCCCGAATTTGCGCGATCGCCTCGAGATTTCGCGGCGCGCCGGCAATCGCGCCGTCGAGATCGACTATGTGGATAAGAGTCGCCCCCGCCTCGTCGAAACGCCGCGCAGTCTCGCCTGGCTCGGCGCCATAGACAGTCGCGCGGTTCATGTCGCCGCGGAGCAGGCGCACGACTTGGCCGTCCTTCAAATCGATCGACGGAATAACGGTGAACTTCTCGAACAAGTGGTCTAGCTGCTGAGCGTGCCTTTGGTCGAAAGCGCGCCTGAAAGCCGCGGCTCGCGGGACGTCGCATGGTCCATCGCGCGCGCCAACGCCTTGAACGTCGCCTCGACGATATGATGCGGGTTGCGGCCGCTCACCAGGTTGAGATGCAGGTTCATCCCGACCTCGTCGGTCAGAGCTTTCATGAAGTCGTGGACCAGCTCGGTCTGGAAGTTGCCGACCCGCTCCTGGCTGATCGCGACGTTGTAGCCGAGGTACGCGCGCCCGCTGATATCGACAATCGCGGTGCAGACGGCCTCGTCGAGCGGCACGGTCGCCTCGCCGAAACGCTTGATTCCAGCGCGGTCGCCGAGCGCCTGCCGAAACGCTCGCCCCACGACCATCCCGACATCCTCGACCGTGTGATGGTCATCGATGTGCAAATCGCCGCTGGCCTCGACCTTCAAGTCGAAGAATCCGTGGCGCGCGAAACTCTCGAGCATGTGATCGAGGAACGGAACGCCGGTCTTCGCCTCGCCTCGCCCGGTACCGTCAAGCTTGAGCGCGACCGTCACCGAAGTCTCGCGGGTCTTGCGCTCGACTTCGGCGCTACGCTTCGCCTTGGCCGGCGCAAGTCGCGCGTCCGGACTCGTTTTAGGCTTCGTTTCGTAATATTTTGCGTTTGTTTTGCATTTTTCTTAATGCTGGATGCAGGGATCGCTCCTGCTCGCAGTTCCATCGCGCGCGCGTGGCCCTCGAAACCTTCCATCCGCGCCAAGTGCGCGACGGTGGGTCCCAGCGCCGTAATCGCGCCCATCGACGCCTCGATTATACTGGTTCGTTTCAGGAAATCGTATGCACCCAGAGGCGAGGCGAAACGCGCTGCGCCGCCGGTCGGCAGCACGTGATTCGGACCCGCCAGATAGTCGCCAAGCGGCGCCGGCGTAAGCGGGCCGAGAAAAACCGCGCCCGCGGCTTTAACCTTGGGCAGCCATCGCGACGGATTGCGCAGGTCGAGCTCGAGATGCTCAGGGCCTATCTCGTTGGCAAGATCGAAGGCCTCGTTGAGATCGCCAACCACGATCATCGCGCCCCGCTTGACCAACGCTGCCTCGACCTGGCGCGCGCGCGGCAGACTTTTCAGCGCGACTTCAATCGCCTCTGCAACCCGATTCGCGATGCTCGCCGACGTAGTCAGCAACACGGCCGCTTCGTCGCCGGAACCGTGCTCGGCCTGCGCAATCAGGTCGGCTGCGATCCATTCGGGATGCGCGCGATCGTCGGCGATCACCAGCACCTCGCTCGGCCCCGCCATCTTGTCGATATCGGTCACGCCATAAACCATCCGCTTGGCGGCTTGCACGTACGCGTTCCCGGGCCCAACGATCTTGTCCACCGAGCGGATTGTCTCCGTCCCGTACGCGAGCGCTGCGACCGCATGCGCTCCGCCGACGCGGTAGAATTCATCGACCCCTGCGATTTCCGCAGCCGCCAGCACCGCGAGCCGCTCGCCTTCCGACGACGGCGGCGAGACCATCACGATTTCAGCGACTCCCGCGACCTTGGCTGGAATCGCGTTCATCAGCACCGACGATGGATACGCGCCGAGCCCGCCGGGCACGTAAATTCCGACGCGGCGCATCGGCTGCACCATCTGCCCCAGCCGCATCCCGGACTTGTCGCGGTAGATGAACGACTTCTCCATCGTGCGGCGATGGAACTCCGCGATTCGTTCGGCCGCCAGTTCCAACGCGCGGCGATCCGCAGCGGGAATGCGGTTGAGCGCGGAATGCCGTTGGGCGGGCGTCACCCGAAGCGTCGCGGGGGTCAGCTTCACGCGATCGAACTTCGCTGTAAGATCGATCAGCGCGCGATCGCCGCGCTTGCGCACGTCGGCGATAATCTTCGACACCGCGCTGTCGATACCGGCGCTGTCGCCGCCCCGGCGCGCGAGGATCGCGGCCAGAAATTTTTTGAACTCCGGGGTCTGCGACTTGAGGACGCGCGGCTTCATTATTCTGGAGCACGCTCGATTCGCGCGCCGAGACCCGAGAGCTTGGCGTCGAGCGCCTCGTAGCCGCGGTCGAGATGGTAGATGCGGCTCAGCTCGGTCGTGTTTGATGCCGCGAGCCCCGCGATTATCAATCCCATGCTGGCGCGCAGGTCAGTCGCCATCACCGGGGCGCCGCTCAGTTTCGACGGCCCGCGAATCACCGCCGTGGGCCCTTTCATCAGGATGTCGGCGCCCATTCGCGCCAGTTCCTGCGCGTGCATGAATCGATTTTCGAAAATCGTCTCGGTGATGACCGAGGTGCCGTCAGCTTGCGTCAACATCGCCATCATCTGCGCCTGCAAGTCCGTCGGAAATCCCGGATATGGCAGCGTACGCAGTTCGACCGACTTGAGTTTGTCGCCGCGTGCGACGCGAATGCCCTTGCCGCTCGCCTCGACTACGACGCCCGCCTCGCGCAGCTTGGTCGCGACGCTGTCGAGATGCTCGATCGGTGCGTTAGTAATCGTAACGTCGCCGCCGGTGATCGCAGCCGCCGCCATCATCGAGCCAGCTTCGATTCGGTCCGGTATCACTTCGTGCTCGGCGCCATGCAGCCGCTCGACGCCCTCGATTTCGATCACATGCGTGCCGGCGCCGCTAATCTTCGCGCCCATCTTGACCAGTACTCGCGCGAGGTCCTGCACCTCCGGTTCGCGCGCCGCATTTTCGATTGCCGTGTGGCCGCGCGCCATGACCGCCGCCATCATAATGTTCTCGGTCGCGCCGACCGACGGCGAATCAAGCCAGATACGCCCGCCCGTCAGCTTCTCGGCGTGCGCCTCGACGTAGCCGTGACGAAACTGGATCTTGCTGCCGAGCGCTCGAATCCCGACGATATGCAAATTCACCGGACGCGCACCGATCGCGCATCCGCCCGGTGTGGACACTCGCGCACGTCCCGTCCGCGCCAGCAGTGGCCCAAGCACGACGAACGACGCGCGCATCGTCTTGACCAGTTCATACGACGCCTCGTGCGAAGTGACTTTCGCGGCATGAAGCTCGACGCGATGCTCATCGATCCAGCGCGCCTCGACGCCGAGCTGGATCAGCAACTCCATTGCAGTTTTCACATCGCGAAGTCGCGGCACGTTGCTGAGCATGCAGCGGCTCCGACGTCAGCAGCGACGCCATCATGATCGGCAGCGCCGCATTCTTGCTGCCGCTGAGCGTGACGTTACCGCGAAGCGGAGCGCCGCCATGAATTATCATTTTTTCCATCGCTTACTGGGTACCCTTTGGCGACTGCGATCCTTCGGAGGTAGCTTTTAGCTTGCCGTCCTGCTTCCACTTTTCCAAGTTCTTCTGCGTTTGGCGCGCGACATCCGCGGGAATGTACCAAGCGTTCACTTCGAGATCGGTCAGAGCGAGGGTGCTGCAACCTGGTTGCGCATAGAGGAATCCATACCTAACGATGTTTCCATACCCGTCTTTCCAGTCGCCAAGCCATTGGTGAACACATGGCGCAGGGCTTTTTCTTCTGTCCAGGAGGTACGTCCAACCGGTCATGTGGGACGATGGCGAGCTCGGATTGAGAAAGTCATATTTCAGAGGTTCCCAGCCGGCCTTTTGCAGGTTGTCGGAAATCCAGTCAATGACGGCGGTGGCTGGGAACTTTGAATTGACGTGGTAGCGGAGCCTGTCGGTGCTCCCTTGTTGGTCAGACTGTATGCCGGTCGCGTTGGGATACAAGATCAGAGCGGCTGGACGTTCAGCCGCTTCAAGTTGCTGCCAAGCGTTGAAGAGGCCAGCACAAATTACGATGCAGAGAATGTGGGCGGGCGATACCTGTCGAAATAGCATTGCATTCGCACCTAGAGCCTTCGCGAGCGGACGACGCGCGGATGTCCCGCGAGATCGTTTATCACACTGACAACGCTCAAGCCCGCGCGCTCAACGAGATTCACGACCTCTCCCGCGTGGCCTTCCCCAACCTCCATTATCAACTCGCCGTTGGTTTCGAGATGCGCACGGGCGCCAGTCGTTATCCTTTGGGGGATGTCGAGGCCGTCTGCCCCTCCATCTAATGCTACGCGCGGCTCGTATCCGCGCACGTCGGGCTCTAACGCCGCAATTTCGGCGTCGTGCAGATAGGGTGGATTCGAAGCGATCACGTCAAAGGTTCCGAGCGTCGGTCCCGCATCGAGAACGTCGAAGCAATCGGCGCGTCGGAGCGTCACGCGATCCTGGACGTGATGACGCAGAGCGTTGCGCGACGCCACAGCGATCGCGTCGGCAGAAATGTCCAGCGCCGTGATGAGTGCTTGCGGTGCGTTGACTGCTATCGCGATCGCAATCGCGCCAGAACCGGTGCCGATGTCGAGCACGCGCGCGTTGGCTTTTCCTGCGATACACTCCAGCGCCGCGCTGACAACGAATTCCGTCTCCGGCCGCGGAATCAGTACTGCGGGCGTCACTTCGAGGTCCAGCGAATAGAATTCTTTTTGCCCGACAATGTAGGCGATCGGCTCGCGCGTTTCACGGCGAGCGATCATCGTCGTCAAATTGTTTCAGGGTTTCCGTCGAGAGATCGAGCGACCCGGTGATTGCGGCTTCGCGTGTCACACCCGCAGCCTGGGCCAGCAGGACTTCCGCGTCGAGTCGCGACGATTCTATGCCAGCGGCTGCGAGTCTGCGTGACGCCTGATCGATCGCGTCTAGCGCGCGCCGCTGGCTCATCGCCGGCTACGCGCTCAGCGACTGCTCGCGATCGTACGCCGCCAGCGCGTCGATAACCGGATCGATCGCGCCGTCGAGGAAATTGTCGAGCTGATGAATCGTCACGTTGACGCGATGGTCGGTCACGCGCGATTGCGGAAAATTATAAGTGCGGATGCGTTCCGAGCGGTCACCGGTCCCCACCATCGACTTTCGCGTCTGCGCGATTTTCGCCTGCTGCTCCGATTGCGCCTGCTCGAGCAGCCGCGCGCGCAGGATCTTCAGCGCCTTCGCCTTGTTCTTGTGCTGCGATTTTTCGTCGCGCTGGATTATCACCATCCCGCTCGGGATGTGCGTGATTCGCACCGCCGAGTCAGTGGTGTTGACGCTCTGCCCGCCCGGTCCCGACGCACGCATCACGTCGATCCTCAGGTCCTTCGCTTCATTGATATTGACTTCGACTTCATCCGCCTCGGGCATCACCGCGACCGTTACCGCCGAGGTGTGGATTCGTCCCGAGCCTTCGGTTTCCGGCACGCGCTGCACGCGATGTACCCCGCCTTCGTACTTCAGCCGCGAGTATGCGCCGCGCCCCGTCACCAGCGCGATCACTTCCTTGATTCCGCCGAGCCCGGTGTCGCTCATGCTGAGCGTTTCCAGCTTGAAGCCGTGCCGCTCGGCGTAGCGCGTGTACATCCGGAACAGGTCGCCGGCAAATAGTGACGCTTCTTCACCGCCAGTGCCGGCTCGTATTTCCAGGATAACGTTCTTCTCGTCGTTGGGATCGCGCGGCGTCAGCAGCTCTTTGAGCTTCTCTTCGACCGCTTCGAGATTTTTTTGCAGCGTCGGCATCTCGGCCTTGGCCAGCTCGCGCAAATCGACGTCATTGCCGTCGAGGATCGATTTGTGCCCCGCGATTTCGTCGGCGATGCGAATATACTCGCGCGCGCACTGCGCCGCTTCGGAAAGCTGCGATCGCTCCTTGGCCAGCCGCGCGTATTCGCGCTGATTGCCGAGCGTCGCCGGATCGCTGAGCTTGCGCTCGAGTTCCGCGACCCGCTCTTCTATTGCGCTTGCCTTATCGAGCATCGCCCCATCACGATCATCGGCCTTTAAGAAAGCCGAAAAGCACATTCCTGAAAAAAGCACTTTGCTGAAAAACAAAAAACAACGGCGCGGCCGATTGGGCCGTGCCGATGTATTTCTCCCCCGCGCACCCGGGTGCGTCGGGCACCGCAGGCGGCGGGAGTTGCTATGCTACTTCTCGGCGGCAGTTTCCGCCGTCTTTTCGGCCGGCTTCTTGATGCCGTACTTGCGATTGAACCGCTCGACGCGCCCCGCGGTATCGACCAGGCGCTGTGTGCCAGTATAAAAAGGATGGCACTTCGAGCAGACCTCGACCTGAAGCGTTTTGAGCGTCGAGCGCGTTTCGAAGGTGTTGCCGCACGCACAGACGACCGTGCAGCGGCGGTATTCAGGATGGATTCCAGTTTTCATTTTATCTTCTCGAACTCTTCCACCTATTACGTTGCAGGATACCATCGCAAGGTATCCCGCACAATTCGCCCGTCGCGACTGGCGTTTCGGGCTTTTCGTATCGCTATCGCCACCTCGTTCGCAGCAATAATAATCACGATTTTCGCGATTACCACTCACGCCGCGCCTCCTCCGAAACCCGCGCCAGCGCCGACCAATGCGGCAAATTCCGGCTTCGCGCCTGATAGCCGGACGCTGCTTGCGCCGATTGTCTTTCTGGCGCCGCCGGGTCCCGCGCGGGCCTCGCGGGCAATCGCGATTTTCGATCGCCAGCTCGCGTTCCAGCGCAGAATCTCGTTTCATCCAAGGCTTGGTCCTTCGCTTCAGCAAGTTGTCGACGAACTTCCGCCTCGGCAATCGACGATGATTCGCGCCGCCGCGCTCTACTCGAAGCCCGAAATTCCATGGCACGACACAGTCGACGGCACGCATCAGATTTGCGTCGCGGGGCAACCGGACGACAGCGACTATCTCTACACCCTGGTGAATCAATGGCGCGGTCCCGAGGAGCCGGCGCGATTCTCGGGCGTCTTCGGCCTCAAGCCTTCCGCCGATTCCACGCCCGACAACATTTCGAGCGTCACCGGCACGCTCGCCGGCGAGCTGATGATCGATACCTACGGTCTCGGCGCGCTGGTCGATTTATTGGCCGACACGTTGCGCGAGTTTCACGGCGACCTGAAACCGCCGTGGGACACTGTGCCCGGCAAGTTCAATCACCACGATGCGGCCGGGATGGCCCGCTTCCACCACGAAATGCCGCATCTCGCGGCGAAGTTCGATCACTACTTCAAATTCAATAACCTGCTCGACGAATTTAATTCGCCCGCGGGACCGATCGTGCTCTTCAACGTTGATATGGAAGTTCGCCTCGACGCGCTGAAAAAATATCCGCTGCTCTATGATTTCTATCGCAAGGTGGTGCCCGCGGTGGTCGCGGAATCCGACATACTCGACATCGCACGGCAACTACTGGATGCGCGAGGCGTTCGACCACGGCCACATCCACTTGACGATAATGCTCCGCAACGGCCTGCTGACGCCCTTCAACGCCGCTATGCAACCGACTGGCGATAGTGTCGCGCTCGGCGAAATCTCGCGCGGCAGTTACCGCACGCTGGCGTCGGCGCAAGTGACCAGTCTCGCGATGAATTTCGGCCTCGCCAACATTGGATTCACGACCGAGTACCATCGCGATCCCGGCACCTGTACTTTCGACAATCGCATGAACACGGTGCCGCAGCTCGTCGCGCCGCCCGGGGTGCATCAGGTGATGGACTTGGTGGCCGGCGATTTTCTGCACGGGATCGCGACTGGAAATGGCGGCTTGAATTCGAAGCTCAGCTCGCGCGAGCTGGCCAACGGCACGTACGATTTTTCCGGCGGCTTCACCGCACAGTTGAACTATTCGCCGACGCTCGAATTGCTCGCGCGGGTTGGAGACGCAATCGCCAAAGAACACAATGACAAGGTTCGCGCCGAGGAGCGCGCATTCGGCGAGGAACTTTTCGACGCGTTCGTCGCCGACTACAATGATGCGCGTCCGGCGATCCTGGCTTTGGATTCGGACAAGAGCAGCACGCGGGAAAAATCCAGATGAGGAGTGAAAAAGGAAATCGGTTTTTCGCAGCGGCGTTGTTCGCAATCGCGATCTTCGCCGCCGGATGCGCCGCCGATGACAAGCCACCTGCGCCCGCCCCCGACGCCGGCCCGCAGCCGAAGTTGTTGACCAACCTCAATGACGTCAACGCGGTCCCGGTCAATCCGTTCGCTATCAACCAGGTTCCTCAACGCGGCGAAGGCATGATCCTCGATCACGGCCCCGTGTCGGCCGGCCCGCGCACCTATCAAACCGAACCCGGCATTTCGCGCGTAGTTGGCAACGACGAAAACCCCGGCACGGTGCGTCTGCTCAACAGCAAGGCCGCCAAGTTCGGAAGTTTTTCAGGCGTGATTCTCGATCGCATTTATGCGCGCCTGATCGAGGCCGAGCGCACCGAGGAAATTTCGCGAACCAAACTACCTACCGAGATCAAAGCCGTCATCATCACCGCCGTCATGGACAAAAGCGGGAAGCTCACCGAACTGATCCTCGAGCAGCACTCGGGCAAATCAAAAATCGATCAGATGATGCTCGACGTCTGCCGAAAGAGCATCTGGTACGAAAATCCTCCGGTCGAGGCGCTCTCCGGCGACGGCACCTATCAACTGACGATCAGATTGAAGCTGGAAAACTACGCCTCGAGCGACGAAACCCACTGGAACTTCATCACCGATCTCGGCCTCGGCATAAGCTAAACCCATAGAACCGGAATGTGTGAGTCCCTTCTCAAAGGCGAAAGGGGATCGGAAAAAACCGTTCTGTTCCCCCTTTCCTTGTGGAAAGGGAGTGAGGGGGATAGGACGGCGCGTTCCAATGACTTTGTTCTGCTTCCCCTTCCCCACTTTTTCTGGGAAGGGGTAGGGGTTAGGGTGCTTTCGTTCTACACATCTCAATGCTAGTAACCATGGGATGCCAGCGTTAACTCTGCGTGAACAGAGAAATCCAGAATTACTGCGCCGGGCGACCGAGTTGCGAAAGCGCATGACTCCCGAGGAGCGCATCATTTGGCAGGAGCTTCGCGGTAATCGGCTGTGCGCGCATTTCAGGAGGCAGCAGACGCTAGCGCCCTACATCGTGGATTTTTATTGTCACGCCGCGCGGCTGGTGGTCGAGGTCGGTGGCAGCCCGCATCGCGAGCAACAGGGATACGACAGGATGCGCGACGACTATTTCCGGCGACACGGCATCCGGGTGATCAGGATATCGAACGAATCGGTGGGGGTTGATTTGGCGTCGGTGATTACGACGATTCGATCGGCCTTGCGTCGGCAGAGCCCTAACCCCTAACCCCTTCCCCAGAAAGAATGGGGAAGGGGAACAGAAAAGTCACTGCAGCGCGCCGTCCTATCTCCCTCACCCCCTTTCCCCCGGGTGGAAAGGGGGAACTGCGCTCTCCCTACCCTGAACTTTTCCGCCTGACCCTTCCGAATTTTCTGTGCTACTCCTATGCCATGAGCCACTGTCACAATGCCCAACCCTCGCACGACGCCGTCCGACCTCGTCCCGGGACAAAAACAACTTTTGACGAAACGAAGCCACCCGTGGGGGAAGGCGTCTTTGAGACCACCACATATAGTATGAAATCGCCGTTTTCGCCTGAACGAGCGAAACCAGAATCGCGTCACTTTCAGCCCCATTGCCTTGGGAGCGCATCCTTTTGACCCACCGGCAGCAGCCATCTGACCCTTCTGCTAGAATCGCCGCCGTGCAATCGCTCGACGACTACATCCCACGCCCGGGGCTCTCGATCCCCATCGTCACGATTCTCGACGCCCGCGGCCGCATCCTTGAAGATCAGCAGCGCGCCGTCATCCGATTCGCCCTCCAGGACGGCGCCGGCGCCGACATCATCTTTGCCGCCGGCACCACCGGCGAATGGGATCGCATCGACAACTCACGCCGCCAGGCGGTCGCGCGGATCGCCATCGAGGAATGCCGCCGCGCACGCGCCTCGGCCGCCAAGAAAATCGAAGCATGGGCCGGCATCACCGCGCACACGCGCGCCGACACGCTCGACAATCTCACTCACGCTATCCACGCCGGCGCCGACGCAGTCGTCCTCGCGCCGCTGTCGATCAACGACGTCGAGCATCCCGCCGAGTTTGTCGAGCGTGACATCGGCGCCGTATTCAACCGCGCGGGCCGCATGCTCCCGCTGTTCCTGTACGACAACGCCGACATCGCAGCGGCCGGCAAGGCGCCGCATCTGCATACCCGCGACGTCAAGGCGATGGCGCGGCTGCCGTACGTTCGCGGAATCAAGGTCACCGCCAGCAAAACCGTCATCGGCAACTACACGCGCGCCGCGTCGCACTTCAAAGCGGGTCACGAGTTCGCGATCTACGCCGGCAACGCGTATCTCATCTTCGATTTGTTCGCGCCGCCCGAAGGCGTCGGCGATCGCATGCGCCACTATTGGAACCGCTACCTGACGCAGCGCACCCGTCCGTATGGCGTGGTCGCGGGACCCGCCAATGCGATGCCGCGCGAGTGGCAGCGTGCGTGGCAGGTCTGCCGCTCGGGCGACGTCGAGCTGATGCGCCTGTATGCCGACGCGATCGAAGAGTTCCGCATCGCATGCACCTTCAAGCGCGGCGCCAAGGCGTATCGCCCGACCATCGCAACGATCAAGGCGTCGTTGAAAGAACTCGGCGTCATCGACAGCGACGCGGTCGGAGCGGGCACGCCGCCTCTCACCGACACCGAGCGCCGCGAATTCTCCACCCGGTTCGCCGCACTGCGCGAGCGCAACGCCGAGATGCTTGAGCGCGGATGGGTCAGCGAATACGATTCGCCCCCCGGCCACGCGCCGGCCACTGAACGAAAATCTGCGGGGCGCAATGGCTGAAGAGAAACTCGACGTCGTCGGATGCGGCAGCATGGTGGTGGACCTGTTCTACCGCACGCCGCGGATAATCCGCGCCGACGAGAAAATCCTGCTGCGCGCGCACACCGCCAGCGCCGCCATCGAACGCACGCAGGTCGGCGGCCTCGTGCTCAATCATCTCGGATGGGGCCGCATCCTCGGGCTCAAAACCGGCATCTTCGGCAAGATGGGCGACGACCGCAACGGCGAGTTCCTGCGCGACGGCATGGATCGCCTCGGCATTCGCCATCACTTGACCTTCGACGGCACCGCCAGCGCGTTCGCTACGATCTTTGTGGACGCGGCGGGCGATCGCGCAATCTACATGGCGCGCGGCGCGACCGGCGAGCTCACTCCGGCCGAGGTCCGCAATCGCCACGGCGCGTTCATCCGCCGCGCCAACCTCGTTTCGACCGAGATTTCACAGCTCCCGCTGCGCACCGTGATCGCGATTCTGCTCTTCGCCCGCACCCACTCTATTCCGACGATTCTCGACGTTGACGTGCCGCCGTCCGACGCAATTGGATCGCTAGGCACACGCACTGAGCTCGAGCGCGCGCTGAAACTCGCGACCTGGCTCAAGCCGTCGAAAGCCGCCGCTCGTGAAATCGCCGGCAATGGGCGCGATCCGCTGAAAATTGCCGACGCGATTCGCGCCAAGTACGGAAATCGCGCCGTCGTCATCACCGAGGGCGACAAGGGATGTTCCATCGCCGCGCGCGACACTTCGATTCGCGTGCCCGCTTTCAAGGTCAAGCAGGTTGACTCGACCGGCGCGGGCGACGCGTTCCTCGCGGGCGTTTTCGCGGGTCTTCGACTCGGTCTGCCATGGGACAAGATTGGACGCCTCGCAAATGCGGCCGGCGCGGTCGCAGTCACGCGTCTCGGCGCGTTTCCGACAGGATTCGAAGTGCGCGAGGAAATTCTCGACCTCTATGCCGAGCCGCTCGCGCTGCCGACGCCGCGCCTCGACGCCGAGCCGCGCGAGGCTGCCATCGGCGACTCGACTGGCGAAGTCGAAAAGTTCTTCGACCTTGCCTTGACTGAGCTCGCCGCGCTCCGCGGCGGCCTGAACATCGCCGCCATCTCGCGCACCGTCGAGATAATCCGCACCGCGCTCGGCCGCGGCGGCCGCGTCCATGTGACGGGCGTGGGAAAGCCCGAACACGTCGCGCGTTACGCCGCGAGCGTCTTCTGCTCGGTCGGCACGCCCGCGACTTTTCTACACGCAACCGAAACCTTGCACGGCAGCTTGGGGCAGGTGCATCCGCGCGACGTCGTCATCGCCATCTCGAACAGCGGCAACACCGACGAACTGCTCTCGACCGCCACCGCCATCCGCGAGCAGGGCGCGCAGCTGATCGCGATCACCGGCAACAAGGACTCGAGCCTCGGCCAACTCGCCGACCTGGTGATCCACGTTCCTGTGCCCAACGAAGGCGGCGGCCTCGGTCTCGCTCCGCGCATCAGCGTGCTGGGCGAAGTATTCGTGCTCGCAGGACTGTCCGTCGCATTGGAACTCGCGCACGGCCTGACCGTCGAGGAGTACTCGCGATGGCACCGAGCAGGCACAATCGGCGAAGCCGCCCGCCGCCTCGTCGAAACCAGAACCTCAAGCCGTCGCGCGTAGCACAGGCGGCAGGCGCAGAGCTATTTGCGCGATGCGGGTTTGAGCGCGACCGAGGCTTCCGACGTCAGGAGCAGGAAGGTCATCGTTTCCTGCAGGTATAGGCTGACGTTCTTATCGTCGTGGCTCAGATAACCGATCGACATGTCCTGCCCGAGATGCAATTCGAAGTCGCCGCCGCGGGTCGTCAACACGAACGCGCCGGCAATCGCGGGAGCGAAAATGATTTCCTCGTTGACCAGCCGCTGGATGTGCTGAATTACGGGATAGCCGTGATCGCTCGCCTCGCTCAGCGCCGTGTACGCGTCGGCGCCCATCACCACCGAATACGGCCCGTTGACGCCGGCGAGGCGCAACTGGCTCAGCGCCTCGGCGATAGCGTCGGGGTAATGAGCCGGATCGCCGGGCAGCGCCGCGATTTTATTGCTGGTCCCTTGCCGGACGCCTTCGATTCCTGCAGGCGGCGTACCCGTCAAAGATCGCGCGGTCTTCGGTGAACGCGATCCGCTTCGCCGCATCTTTCAGCGGCTGCCAGTCCGAATCATTTGCGCCGCGATCGACGTCGTCGATCGCCTGGCGATCCAGTTGGAATGGAACGCGCAGTTCGACCAGCGCGCTTGACCAGGCGTTGGCGCGCGATGATACCGTCGCCTGGAGCCGGAGATTGCTCAGATGGCCGGTGCCGACCGCCGACAGCATGAGCCGCCCGGACCTTTGACGTCCACCACTCGCCGCCCTGCGAGGTAGCGTTTCAGCGTGCGCTGCGCTTCTTCTTCGATTTGATCCCACGCGCCGTCGGAGATCGGGGCAAGCTCGCGGTGCAGGTTATTCATCGCGCGACTCTCCTTTCAGTGAGCCGATGCCGAGCGAGCCGTCGCTCGCACGCTGGGCATCTGGCGAAGAGCCGCTCTGAGCAGCGGGCGGACGCAGGGGCGCTGTCCGGCAGGCGTCACGCTGTCGAGGAACGAAGCCGGCGGCGCAAAGAACAACGACCGGTGACGGCACGGCTGAAATCCAGTATCCGATCGTAGTTGCCCGGCGGCCGTCCTACGAACATGTTCTGCAGCATCAGCTCGATCGTGCCGCGGCGAGCGCGCATAGCCGATGAAGTAGGTGCCGAACTCGCTCTGTCCCGGCCGGCCGAAGATACCGTTGGCGCGGAAGATCTTCTTCTCGACCCCATCTTCAACGATGGTGTTGAGCGCGTTGTGCGCGGAGGTCGGCTTGACGGCGTCGTCCAATTCGATATCCGCGACTTTGGTGCGGCCGATGATCCGCTCCTGGAGCTCGGTCTCAGCGCGTTCCATCCCGGCAAATCGTGCAGATACTTCTGAACGATAACGTAACTGCCGCCGGCGAAGGCCGGATCTTCGTCGCGCACCAGTACCGCGTCGAGCGCTTCGTTGTCGACCGGGTTCTCGGTGCCGTCGACGAAGCCCGAGCAGGTCGCGATTGTCAAAATAGCGGAAGGCGTGGACTTCGTCTTCGACCGAAACCGCGTCCCCGAGCGCCGCCATGATCTGAGTGGCGAGTTCGAAGCAGAGATCCGTCCGCTCGGCGCGGAGGTGGAAGAGCACGTCGCCCGGCGTCGACACGGCGTGGCGCGAACCGCCGACAATCTCGCGGAACGGATGAAGTTCTGCGGGCCGCGGATCTCCGAAGAGCCGGTCCCATGCCGCCGATCCAAAGCTCATCACGCAGGACAAGTTTTGCAGCAGTATCGCGAAACCCGACCGCGCGCAGCAGGTTGGCCAGATCCGGGCATAGCGATCGGACGGCCATCACGCTTTCAGGGCGTGGATCAATCGTCACGACCAGAAAGAGCGACGCCGACGTCGGCCCGCCACCACGGCTTGAGGCGTGGAAGGTTGCGGGAAGGTGGCAGTCCTGGTCGCGTCCGCGTTAGGCATAGCGCAGCATTTGAGCACGATTGCGAGCTTGGTTGAAACCGTTGTCACGCCGCGCACCATCTAAAAATTGGAGAAATCCTGTACTTCTTTCACGGACCCGATCTATGACTCATTAATCCCTTCGGTTCAGGAGGCTCTCATCATGCACGTTGGCTACGGCGCAGTTTTCCAGAATCCCAACAACGCACTTCCCGACGCCGAGGTTTATCGCAACGAGCTTCGCCTCGCCGAGATGGCTGAGCCGCTCGGCTTCGATTCCATCTGGGGCGTCGAGCATCACTTCGACGACTACACGATGTGCCCCGACGTGCTGCAATTCCTCTCCTACATGGCCGGCCGCACCACGCACATAAAGCTCGGCTCGGGCGTCGTCGTGCTGCCGTGGCACGATCCGATTCGCGTGGCCGAGCAGGTCGCGCTGCTCGATCACGTTTCCAACGGCCGCGTCATTCTCGGCCTCGGCCGCGGCCTCGCGCGCATCGAGTACGACGGCTTCCGCATCGATCAGAACGAAGGCCGCAACCTGTTCGTCGAATACGCCGAGCTGGTTCTGAACGCGCTCGAAAACGGCTACATGGAAGGCGGCAAATTCACGCGCCAGCCGCGCCGCGAGATTCGTCCGCGCCCCGCGCGCTCATTCAAGGGCCGCACCTACGCCGCCGCCGTCTCGCCCGAGTCGATGCCGATAATGGCGAAGCTTGGAGTCGGCCTGCTGGTAATTCCGCAAAAGCCGTGGGACGCCGTCAAAAAAGATTTCGAGGTCTACCACAAGGTCTGGCGCGAGGTTAACGGCGCCGCGCCGATCCCCAAGCCGCTCTCCGGCGGCTTCTGCGTCGTCGATGAAAACAAGGACCGCGCCGAAGAGCTCGCGATGAAATGGATCGCCGCCAACTACCACACCGTCATGAAGCACTACGAGATGATGTCGCCGGAGTTCGGCACCAAGAAGAGCTACGAGTTCTACAGCAACGTCAGCAAGTTCATCAAAAAGACCGGCCCCGACGCCGCCGCGCGCGACTTCGCGATGCTGATGCCGTGGGGCACGCCCGACCAGGTGATCGAGAAGTGCGCGTTCGTCCGCGACACGATCGACGCCAACGGTGTGTTTTTCAATTTCAGTTTCGGCGGGATGCCGTACGAAGACGCCGAGCGCAGCATCAAGTGCTTCGCGAAGTATGTATTGCCCGAGCTGAAAAAGTGGAACACCGAGCCGCTCAAAGATCCGGCTCCGATTCCGTCGTCAGCCGCCGCCCGCTGATTGTTGCCCTGGGTCGGGGCATTATCCATAACCATGCGCCGGTTCTAGAGTGGCCAGTATGAACTTCAACAAGGACGACACGGCAGTAGTTTTTATCGACCCTCAAAATGACGTGCTGAGTGAAACTGGCTTGTCGTGGCCGTTGGTTCACGAGAGTCTTCAAGAGAACAATACCATTGAAAACATGGAACGCATTTTCAAGGCCGCAAAGGCACTCGCGTTCGAGGTCTTCATCTCACCTCACTACTTCTATCCGACGGACAAAGGATGGAAATTTAATGGACCGCTCGAAACCGACGAAGCTGCCAGCGGGTTGTTCGCTCGCAAAGGAGTACTGAGTCTCGACGGCTTCGAAAACTCCGGCGCCGACTGGTTGGCGCGCTTCAAGCCCTACATTCAGGACGGTAAAACAATCGTCGTCTCGCCGCACCGCGTCTGGGGACCAGAAACCAACGACCTGGTCCTACAGCTTCGTAAACGCAGGATCGCGAAGATCATTCTTGGCGGGATGCTGGCGAACATGTGCGTCGAATCTCACTTGCGTGAACTGCTGGAGCAAGGCTTCGAGGTAGCAGTCGTGAAAGATGCGACTGCCGGGCCAAAGCATCCGCAGTGGGGCTACGGTTATACCGCCGCGCTAATCAACTACGCATTCCTGGCGCACGCGGTCTTGACCACCAACGAGACGGTCAAGGCAATGGAAAAGGGTTAACTTGCCGATGGCATCTGCTAAGCGCCGGGCTTTTCGCTGTCATGCGCATGTCCGATCGCTTGGCGGAGCTTGTGATCGAGCTTGGCGCAGTTCAATACGACCTTCTCCGAGTGCACTGCTTCGACGGCGCTGAGCGGCACGGTGAAGTCACCGGCATTCTCGACGTAGATCACCAGCTCCGGCCGTCCGCCCGGCGCAACCTGACGGACCGCGCCAAACTCTTCGCCTCCGTCTGAAACGAAAGCCTGGAAACCAACTTTGATTTTCTCTTGCATAAATATTCCTGCCTATTTTCCCTGGAACTTTGGCGTACGCTTTTGCTGGAAGGCTGTGATGCCTTCTTTATAGTCGGCGGTGCGGCCGGCGGCCCCTTGTGCTTGAGCTTCGCACTTCAGGACGGCGAACAGCCCCATCGCCTCTTCGTCGATTCGGCGTACGAGATGCTTCGACTGCATGAACGCAGCAGTCGGACCTTGCGCTACCTGCGCCGCCACTTTCCGCGTTTCGGCGATCAACGAATCTTTCGGCATGCTGCGATTTACGAGTCCGAGTTGCGCGGCCTCGGCGCCCGACAGCAGTCGTCCGGTGTAGATCAACTCGAGCGCGCGATGCGTTCCCAGGCGCGAGACGAAGAACGAGTGGCCGCCCGAGTCCAGCACTGCGCCGATTCGCGCGAACGGCGATCCGATCTTCGCGTCGTCGGCGACGTACACGATGTCGCATCCAAGCGCGAGTCCGAGGCCCACTCCAAGGCACGCGCCGTGAACGGCAGCAAAGGTCGGTGCGGGGAACGCGACGATTCGCTTGATCAACGGATTGAAAGTTGTCTCGATTATCGCTTCGGCGTCTTCGTCACCCGGATGCGCGTCGGCGAGGTCGCGTCCCGCGCAGAAGGCCGTGCCCTCGCCGCGAATCATCATCGCGCGAACGCCATGCGACGCCGCGCGCTCGAGGCATCCGTTGAGTTCGGCCACCATCGCGTCGTTCAACGCGTTCATCTTGTCGGGGCGGTTGAGAACAATTTCGGCGAGACCGTTTTCGACCGACAAATCGACGCTCATATTGGTGGCCTCTGAATTTGCTAGAACACCGGGATAATGTCCTCGGCGGTGATGTCGCCGACGTCAACTCCCTCAATATCAAGTTCGGGAATCGCGGGGAACTGGATGTCCCATCGCTCGACCAGCTTGCGCACGCGTGCGATCGCGAGCCGCCAGTTGTCTGCCTGCTGCTCGTAGGTAAGGATTCCAAGTCCCGCCTCGCGCGCGGTACGCAACAGGATTCGATGGTTGTGCAGAAAGTAGCCGGGCAAATCCCAGAACTGCGCGGGTGGCTCCCAGAGCACCATCGAGAGAAACACGAATCCGGCGCGAAGCTGCTTGGTGATGAACGTCTTGTGCTCGTCGGTGAGGCCGGGCCATTCCTTTTCGAGCAGGTTGATGCAGATCTGCAGATGGCGCGCCTCGTCGCGTCCGATCTTCGTGAAGATTTCCCGGAACACCGGATGCGTCGTGGCGTGCGCCATGCCGTGGAACAATGTCGACGACGCCACTTCGCCCATCATGAACGAGGTGAAGATTACGGCGAGCGGATAGCGATCGATGGCGCGATTGTAACCAGTCCAATAGCGGCCACCGTTGTGATAGAGCCAGCCGATATTGTTGAGCGCGACACGCTGCAGCTCGCTCTTGGGCGTAAAGCCTTGCGGCCCGTTCGGCACCAGCCGCTGGATCACGCGCTGGCAGGTTTCCTCGTGATTGGTCTCGTCGCGAGTTATCGAGAAGAAGCATTTGCGGACCGGATCTTCCTCATGCATCTCCCACGCATGAATCGTCGCGCGCGCGAACACCGCCGGCCCCGACGAATCGAAGTTGGAGAGCAGCGCCCACCAGTACATGATCGCGACCTTCTCGTCGTCGCTCCACGCCTCGGGCGAGAGATCGCTCCAGTTGATGTCGGCGGGATTGAAGCCTTCGCGCTTGGCGCGCTCGTAAATTTCCGCAAGCTTCGGCGTCTCGCATCGCCATTCGATCGGAAAGATATTGGGCTGCGCAACGGCGGGCGCCTCGACCAGGCCGCCCTCCGGAATTTCGAATTCGCTCATCGCAGTTGGTCTCCTGATCTAATCTACCTACCATTCGGTTGATTTGTCAAAACGCGGCGCCTGGCGCCCCGGTCCATCCCCTGGAATGCGATCCGGAAGATCGCCTCGGCCAATTCAGGCGCGTCCAGGTCGCCGCCAGTCCGGTACCATTCTGTGATCGAGTTTAGCATTCCGAACAGCAACCGGGTCGCGAGCCGCGGCTCGACGTTGGCACGGAGATCGCCCTGGCGCTGCGCGTTGTGCATCAGCCGGGCGATCAGATGATCAAACGCGCGCCGCCGCTCCATGATTCGCCGCTCGACGGGAGTATTCCCGCGCACGCGCAGGAGCAGCGCGACTTCCGGCAGTTGATCGACCGTGGTTTCGATCGTGCGATGCACGATGTACCTGAGGCGCGCCGCCGCGCGACCCCGCTTCGCCGGCCGCTCGTCGAGCACCGCAAACAGCGCGTCGAGCGCGCGGCCGACGCCCCGCGCCAGCAGCTCTTCCTTGCTGCGAACGTGATAGTAGATGCTGGCCTTGGTAATACCCGCCGCTCGCGCGACGTTGTCGAGCGTACTGCCGTCATAACCGCGCTCGCGGAAAACGCCGACCGCCACGTCGAGGATCGCGTTGAGATTGTATGGCTTGCGCTGCTTCGCGGATGGACGCCCCACGCCTTTGTCGCCTCCCAGTCGCCGAATAGTTTGACTGGATGCGCGCACGCTTGCCAGTGTTTTCAGTGTCAGTGATCTCTTTCGGAGGAGCCGCGATGAAGTTTGGAATCGCAATCCGTAACATGGGTCCGCAATCCAACCGCGCGACGATTCGCGCTTGCGTACGAATCGCGGAGCAAGCCGGCTTCGATGGACTCTTTCTCTCCGACCATTTATGCATTCCATCCGACCAGACCGAAGGCAGCGGCGGCCGTTATCTCGACGTGCTCGCGACGCTGGCCTTCATCGCTGGCGCTACCGAGAAAATCCGGCTCGGCATTTCAGTGCTGGTCGTTCCCTATCGTCCCGCCGTGTTGACCGCGAAGCAGGTCGCGACGATCCAGGAGTTGTCGGGCGAGCGAATGATTCTCGGCATCGGCGTCGGATGGATGAAGCCGGAATTCGAAGCGCTCGGCGCCGAGTTTCGCCGTCGCGGAGCGATTACCGACGAAACCCTGAATGTAATTCATCATCTGTTCGGCGCCGACGTGCCGGGTGCGTACCGAGGGAAGATCGTGCAGTTTCCGTCGTTCGTTTTCCTGCCGAGACCGCGCCGGCCGATGATCTGGATTGGAGGCAGCGGGCCGGCTGCGATGAATCGCGCGGCCAAGTTCGGCGACGGCTGGCATCCGATGTTGCCTCCAGCAGAACTTAAAGCAAAAGTTGAAGAATTGCGTGCGGGTGCGCTGGCGGCCGGACGCGCCGTTCCTGAGATCATCGTCCGGCGAGGACTCAAGCTCGACGACACTTCTGCGGCTCGCGCAAAAGTCGCGGCGGAGAAGGAAGCCGGCGCGACCTACTTCATCTTCGACGTGGGACGTTACGCCGATGAGCACGCATTCGGGAAATCGGTCGAAACCTTCATGGCGAAAGTCGCGAGCTAGATCACTTTGTCGCGGCGGAGCGATTCGAGGTCGGCGGCGCTCACTCCCAGCATCTCGCGATAGACGCGATCGTTGTCGTGGCCAATGGGTACGGAGCCGCGCACGATTTTCCCCGGCGTCAGCGAGAACTTTGGCGCGACGCCGATGCCCTTGACCTTGCCCACCTGCTCGTCTTCCCATTCGACGTGCATTCCACGCGCGCGGTACTGCGGATCTTCGGCGATATCCTTGCTGGTCATGATTGGCGAGCATGGGACATTGGCCGCGGCCATTGCGGTTACGACTTCCTTCACGGTGCGCTCGGAAATCCAACCGCGCAGGATGGCGTCGAATTCGATTCCTTCGATCGATTCGAGTTGCGTGCGCGCCGTTTCCCATTTCGGGTCGGCGGGATCGAGTCCGATCACGTGCAGCATCCGTGAATACACGTCGCCGATCGCGCCCATCACGACCCATCCGTCGGAAGCCTGGAAACTGTCGAGCGGCTGGAAGCCTTGCGCGCGATTTCCCGAGCGCTCGCGCACCACGCCGTTCTGGAAATACTCAACCATCGTGCCGCCGAGCGTTTTGTGAATCGCTTCGTACTGCGCGACGTCGATCGACTGACCCTTGCCAGTCGTGCGCGCATAAGTGAGCCCGGCGAGCGACGACCACAGCGTGAACAACGCGGTGATGTAGTCGCCGGTCCATGGCGCGGCGCGCGTCGGCGGAATCGGATCGGGAAAGCCAGTCTGGCTCATCATGCCGCCGACCGCCTGGCCGACGACGTCGTAGGACGCGCGATGGACGTAGTCGGGATCGCCGGTTTGCCCGAACCCTGAGACGTGGGTGATCACCAATTTCGGGTTGACTTTCCACACCGAGGCGTCGTCGAGGCCCCATTTCTGGTAGGTGCCGGGCTTTGAGCTTTCCATCCAGATGTCGGCGCGCGCGATCAGCTTCAAAAAAATCTCGCGGCCGCGCGGCTTCGACAGATCAAGCGAGACGCAGAAAACGTTGCGGCGTTCCTGGATCCAGGTCGTCGCGACGTTCGACTTGCCGTCTCTGGTCTTGAGCCTGATGCCGATATTGCGCCATCCGATGTCGCCGATTCCGGGCCGCTCGATCTGGATAACTTCCGCGCCCATTTCGGCCGCCAGTTCCGCGGCGAATGGCTGCGCAATCAAGGTCCCGGTCGATATGGTTTTCACGCCCTGGAGCGGGCCGAATTTTTCAGTGACGAGATTTTCGATGCTCATAGCTTGGCGATGATGCCGGTTTTTATATAGAGGGGGCAATACGAAGGGAGCAGCGCACTGATTGCATGCCGTTTGAGGACGGCGTTTTCCGGCGCGTGGCTGCGGGCTATTATATCTAAAAGCTGGATGCTTCTACCGAGGGCGTCGTGAACTCACCTCTAACTCTACTGAAAAGCGATTCTCTGAACCGGCGCGAACTGACGTACAAGGCGCTCGCGGGCCTGTGTGGCGGCGCGATCGGATGGCTGCCGGTCGAACTCGCTTCGCACAACTCGCATCTTGGGCAAGCGCAGACGACTGGCGAATTGATCGCGTACTACATATCCGCGGCAATTGCGGCAGGAGCGATCGGCGGGTTCATTACGGCGGTTGATACTTCCGACGTACGCATGACGCCGGAGTCGCAGCGTCGATTCATCCGCGGCTTCGCGATCTGCGCCCTGCTCTCGTTGGTCTCCACCTATCTCGGGAACTACGTTTTCAACCTGGTCCTGCAGGCGGGCGGCGTCGGCTTCAGTCCGAACGGTGAGCTCGTCTCCGGCTCGATCGTAGTTCTCATAATCGCAAGACTGCTCGGATGGGCAATCGACGGAGCGCTGGTGGGCGCCGGCGTGGGATTGGCGACGCTCACGATGGACAACGTTCCCAAGGGCGCGGTTGGCGGACTGGTGGGCGGAGCAGTCGGCGGAATCGCGTTTGATTTGATCGGCGCGGTGGTCGGCGGCGGGCTCGCGTCGCGATTTTTTGGCGAGGCAGTCACCGGGCTCGCGATCGGACTGTTCATCGGGTTGGTGCAGGAGCTGACGAAGGCCGCGTGGGTCACGGTCGAGCAAGGACGCTTGCGCGGACGTCAGTATCGAATCGAAGGCGCGCGAGCGACGATTGGGCGCGCCGAGGAAAATCCAGTCGGTCTGTTTGGCGATCAGACGGTACAGCAGCGGCATGCCGTGATCGAACGGCGTGGCGCCGACTATGTGATCAAAAATCTCGCGGTGCAGGAAGGAACCTTCGTCAACGGCAAGCGGATCGAAACGGTCGACCTGCACGATGGCGATCGAATCAACATCGGCGGCTACGAAATGATGTTCCACTTGCGCGGGACGTCGACGCCTGCGCGTTATCAGGCGTCGCTTGCCAGCGACGCGGTAAATCCTGCGCATATCGCGACGCGGCTCGCGGGAGCAAATGCCAAGGTCGATGGGCCAAGCCTGATCGATGCGTCGGGGCAGGCGTATCCGGTGCGTCCCGGCGCAGTTACTCATATCGGGCGAGCGCTCGACAATGAAATCGTAGTCAGCCATTCCTCGATCTCGCGGCATCATGCGAGTATCGAAAATTCCAACGGCTCGTTCGTGGTGCGCGATCTTAACAGCCAGAACGGGACGTTCGTCGGGAATCGGCGCGTGACCGAGCCGACGCGCGTGAACGACGGCGAGGCTGTACGCTTCGGCGACGCGCAGTTTACCTTCCGTGGCTGACGGCGATTTCGAAAAGCCGAGGTTCTGTTCGCGATGCGGCGCGCCGATCGTGGTAGCCGAGGCCAGCTTTTGCAAATCGTGCGGGGCACCGGTGACGCGGTTCCCATTGCTGTCCAGAAGTTCGGGATTCAATCCGATACTGGCGCTCGTGCTCAGCATCGTCCCTGGCGTCGGCCATATTTACCGCGGACGGCCCTTCAAAGGGATCATGTGGTTCTTCTTCGTGTCGATAGCGTACGGAATGGGGCCGCCATTCGGCATCCTGATACATCTTATATGCGCCGCCAATGCGGCTTTCTCCGGCACGCTCCGCGAAGACGTACTGGCGCGATGATCCTAAGACGCCGGCGGGCTGCTATAAAAGTGTTAGTGGTTAGATTCTGATCGTAGGGATGATTGCGCCCAACACAATCGTCGGCGGACGTTACCGCGTGATTAAGCCGCTCGGCGGCGGCGGGATGAAACTCGTGTATCTCGCCGAGGACCTGCGGCTGGCGTCGCGGCAGTGCGCGCTGGCCGAGATGGTCGATACTTTCACCAGCCCCGAGACTCAGAAGCAGGCGGTCGCGGCGTTTCAGCGCGAGGCCGACATGCTCGCGCAACTCAGCAACGAACATATCCCGCGCGTGTTCGATCGCTTCAGCGATCAGAACCATCACTATCTCGTGATGGAGTACATCGACGGGATAACGCTCGAGCAGAAACTGCAGAGCGCCGGGGGCAAGCTGCCCGAGAGCGAGGTGATCGAGGTGGCGCTGCAGGTGCTCGACACGCTCGAGTACCTTCACAACTTGGAACCGCCGGTTATTTATCGCGACCTGAAACCGTCGAACGTGATGCTGACGCCGTCGGAGCAGGTCAAGCTGATCGACTTCGGAATCGCGCGACTGTTCCAGCCGCTGAGCAACGCCACGATGATCGGCACGCAGGGCTACGCGCCGCCCGAGCAATATCGCGGCAAGGTCGAGTTCAAATCTGACCTATACGCGCTGGGCGCCACGATGCATCATGCGCTGTCGGGTCGCGACCCTGCGCTCGAGCCGCCCTTCAGTTTTCCGCCGCTGCGTTCGCTATGTCCCGACGTTACGCCCGCGCTTTGCGACCTGGTCGATCAGGCGCTCAAGTACGACGTGGCTTTGCGGATGGCCGATGCGCCGGAATTTCGGCAACGTTTGTTGGCGATCAAGTCGGGAACGCCTATCACGATGCCGCCGCGCACTTCGTCGCCAGCGCGGCCGCAAATGAGGCTGCCGCTCAGCGGGGTCAAATCAAAAGAGCAGCATGCGTCGGCGCCGACGATGCTGAGCAATGCGATCGACACTGAGTGCCCGCGATGCGGACGCAGCATCCCGGTCGATTCGAATTTCTGCTCGTTCTGTGCAGCGGACGTAACCGGACGGCTGCAAACGCCGGCGAGCGATCGCGGCGCGCATGACGCTCAGACGATCGTGCTCGACGACGTTGCTTCGCCGCGCGACTTTCCAGGCCCGATTTTTCAAGAGCGTCGTCGCCGGCGTCATCCCGGGCGGGCGATGGCGCTCGTGGTCGGCGGATGTTTTCTGATCGGATACCTGATTTTTCATTCGTCGCAACCGCAGCCGTCCGATGGTGATACCGGACCCGACTACGGTACGGTTCCCGCGATGCCGAACCCCGATGTGCCGAACCCGGAGGCGCCCGTGCCAGCGGGACCGCCCGAACCTGTTCACACGGACCCGCGCGAGGTCGCGCTGCGCCAGGCGCTCAACGCGCAAGGCTACAACTCGGTGCATTTCAAAATGGACGGTGACACGATCATTCTGTGGGGCGTGGTGCCGACCGAAGCCGATCGCCTGATGGTGCAGACGCAGATTTTCCTGGTCGCGCGAATTTTCTCCATCGAAGACCATCTCCAGGTGCGCGATAACTTCTTCGCCGAGCCGTAGCATCGCTTGATGATCGCCGACCTGCACGTCCACACCAAGCTTTCGTCCGACTCGAATGTCGCGGCGGAACAATATCTCGAGTTCGCGAAGAATTCGGGACGCGGCTTGGGCGCGATTTGCTTCACCGAGCATCGGCTATTCCCGAGCAATGCCGATGTCGGCGCGCTGTACGGCGAACTTGCGGATCGATTTCAAATCGCGATCTTCAAGGGGATTGAGGCTGATACCGACCTCGGTCATCTGCTGCTGTTCGGAGTGAACGACGAAGTGATGCGACGATTCGATCTCACGGCGCGAATGCTCAAGAGCGACAGTCTGATCGAGGTGCTGCATGACGAGGGCGGCGTCGCGATACCGGCGCATCCGTTTCGCGACTCGGGCTACGGATCGCGGCTGGACGCGCTGCTAAGCCGCCATGGTGCGGCACTGGGCGCGGTCGAGGTATTGAACGGCCAGAACTCGATCGAGGAGAATCGTCGTGCGGAGGATGCCGCGCTCAAGCTCGGGCTGACCGCGGTCGGTGGCAGCGACGCACATTTCGCAACTGCAAAATGGTTCATGACGGTCGCGACGGAGTTCGAGCGCGAGGTGAAGACCGTCGAGCAGATGTGCGCAGAAATTCGCGCCGGCCGCGCGCGCCCCTATATCTTTCCCGATCCGCCCGCCTGAGCCGTGGCTGGTGCCGCACCGACCGTATTCCCGCTTTCCAACTCTTGCGTGAATTGGCGGATGTCCTGCGGACGACCTGCCGCAATCAGTTCGTCGCCCTCTTTCAGCGGGCGATCAGGGGTAATCGGTGAAAAGCCACTACCTGGGTTGTTCGCGTCCTGAACTGCCAGAACCGTGACGCTGAATCGCGCGCGCGGATCGAGTTGACGTACCGTTTTTCCCGCCGCGTTGGCCGGGACCGTGAGCCGCGTCACACGATAGCCGGTCGCCCAGTAAATATTTTGGTCGCGCGTCGCGAGCGTCGAGAGCGAAACCGATACGCGATTCAAAGCCTGTGCGATTTGCCGTTCGGTCACGAGTCCGAGGAAGCGCCGTGTCAAGCGTTCGACCACCGGTACCTCGTCGAGACCTTCGTGCTCCATCAGCTGGCTCGCCTCATCGAGGTTCGCGTCGAGCGGCACAGTCGGAGCGTGCGTATTGCAGATGTCGAACGCGTTGACCAGCGGCCCGAGCTCCTGCCCGCCGCCGATCATCGACAACAAATCGCGGACCACGATCGTCCCAACGAAGATGCCGTCGCTGTCAACGACTGGCAGCGTAGATTGAGCGGTTTCACCCGCGGTGCGCAGGACCTCCGAGAGCGAAGTACTCTCGGCCACGATCGTCACATTTTTTGTGACGACGGCGCCGACCGGTATGAGCGTGAGCGCGAGGCGCTCGCGGCCGATTTGCAGCTTCTTGCCCGCGCGCGCGAGGCGGAACTCGTCGATCGACTCGGTTTCGATCGCCCGCGCGACGACCAGGGCCGTGATGGTCGCGATCATCGACGGCAACGCGATGGTGTCGCTGTGCGTCATCTCCCAGAGCAGAAACAGCGCGGTCAGCGGCGCGTGCGTGGTGCCCGCCAGAAATGCGCCGAGCCCGACCAGCGCGTACGATCCGCGCGGGCCCGTCAGCGAAGGAATCACCAGCGCCGAGATGCGCTGGAACAATCCTCCCGCCATCGTGCCGATGAAAAAAGTCGGGCCGAAGGAGCCGCCAGGCGCACCGGCTGCGAGCGACACGCTGCTGGCGAAAATTTTGGCGCAGGTCATCGCGGCGAGCATTCCGATGCCAAACTCGCCGGCCATCGCAGCGTTGATCACTGGATATCCGTCGGACAGATTTTGCGGCAGCCAAATCGCAATTGCGCCGACGACCGCCAATCCCGCTTCGAGCTTCAACCAGACCGGAAGATCGAGCCTGCGAAACCATGCCTCCGTCGCGTTGAAGAACCGAATGTATCCCGCCGCCAGCGCGCCCAGCGTCGCACCCATCAGCGCATACGTCGCCATCTCCCAGTAACTGCGCAGCACGAATTCAGGCGCGAGGAACACCACCTCGTTCCCCTGGATCGCGCGCGAGGTGATCACGGCGGCGAAGGTCGCAATGATCAAAAGTGTGAGGTTGGCGATTTCGGTGTGGCCGAGCAGGACGATTTCCTGCGCGAACATCAGGCCGCCGATTGGGGCGTTGAAGGTCGTCGCGATGCCGGCTCCAGCTCCTGCAGCAATCAGCACCTTGGCCCGATCGGGCGAAAGTTTTCTGAGCTGCGCGATTGTCGATCCGATAGCTCCGCCGACCTGAGCGATCGGACCTTCGCGACCGACCGACGCTCCTGCGCCCAATGAAAGCGCCGCGCCTGCTGCCTTGACGAAAATCCAACGGCGCTTGAGTCGCGCAGTGCCGAGGTTGACCATCTCCAAAAAATTCGGAAAGCCGTAGCCGAGCACGTCGCCGGGAAAAATGCGGTCAAGCAGCAGTATCGCGACGCCGCCGCTCAGCAGGATCAGGGGAATTAGCGCCCGATGCCATCCGCCGAGCGCGATCGCCAGCGCGTTCCACTCGAGCACGCGAAACAGCCACGAGAAAAGTTCGATCAGTTTACGAAAGCCGAGATTGCCCAGCGCGGCGAGCACGCCGACGATAACTGCGAGCAGGATCAGCTGGACATACTCGAACTGATCGACGCGCAGCGAAAGTGTAGGTCGTCGCATGTGTGGTTCCGGACGTTGTCACACGCCGAGAAACTTGTGCGCCACCGCCAGGAACTCGTCGAGGCGATCGTGATGTACCCAGTGGCCAGCCTTGTCGATAGTTACCGACTCCGCGTGCTTGAACGCCTGGATGCGCCCGTCTTTGACCCAATCGCCGGCCCACGACTCGGTGCCGCGAATCAACATCGTCGGGCACGTGATGCGCCCCCAGATTTCGCGCGCGTCGCGATTGTTGAACATGTACGGCGAGGTGGCGTGAACGTAGTTGTCGAACTTCCACGAGTAGGTGCCGTTTTCGTTGCGGCGAATTCCCCAGATCGTCAGATGGCGCGCCTGCTCGCGACTGAGATGCGGGTTGGCCTCGCGCATGCGGGCGAGCGCTTCCTCGATCGACGGATACTCGCGCACTTTGCGCCGCGCGAGCGTTCGCATCTGGCCGATCCAGTTGTTCATGCGCTCGTAGGCGGGCGTGTCCTTGATCATCCCGGGCGGCGGGCCCATCCCCTCGATCGAAACGACGCGCTTGACCGCCTCGGGATGCGTGCCGGTGTATTGCAGAACGATTCCACCACCGAGCGAATGTCCGATGAGCGTGGCCGGCTCGCGCGAAACCGCGCTCATCAGCTGCGACAAATCAAGCACGTAGTCGATCATCGAATAGCCGCTGCCGACCGCCCAATCGGAGTCGCCGTGACCGCGAAGATCGGGCGCGATGATGTGAAAGTGCTCACGCAAATCGAGCGCGACCCAATCCCAGTTGCGGCAATGGTCGCGGCCGCCGTGCACCAGCACCAGTAGCGGCTTGTCGGAATTGCCCCAATCGACGTAGTGCAGTTTGAGCCGCTGCGAATAAAAATAGTGCGAAGTCGGCCCGATGATGCTATCGGCCATGTGCCGGTCTCTCCACGAAAGCTAAGACGTTAGCGCCGTAAGCTACAGGTTAGGCTGGATCTCGTCGAGTGCCGCGCGCGCGGTGCGGATGATGAACTCGATTTCCGCATCGCCGATGATGAACGGCGGCGTGATCATCATTGCGTCGCCGCCAGCTTTACCAGCCATCCCGCTCGCCGGATAAAAGAACAAACCCTTTCGAACCGCCGCGCCCAGCACGCGATTAGTAACTTTTTTTTCAGGGGCAAAGGGCATGCGCGTCGCTTTGTCTTGAACGAGCTCGATCCCCCAGAACATCCCGGCGCCGCGTATGTCGCCGACCATTGGATGTCCCGAGAGTTCTTCCTTCAAACTCGAGCCGAGCCGCGCGCCGACTTCGGCTGAGCGCTCGACGAGCCGCTCGCGTTCCATGATTGCAAGCACTTCATCGGCGACCGCGCATGCCACCGGATGCGAGCTGTAGGTGTAGAACATGAACTCGGCCTTCGCGTCCTCGACTTCCTCGACCAGCGATTCCTTGACCGCGATCATGCCCATCGGCATGTAACCGCCGGTGAGTCCTTTGCCGCCGATTAGAATGTCGGGCACGACGTCCCAGTGATCGACGCCGAAGCGCCGTCCGGTGCGGCCGAAGCCGGTCATCACTTCGTCGGCTATCAGCAAAACGTCGTAGCGCGTGCAGATCTCACGAATCTTTGGCCAGTACTCTTTGACTGGCGGCACGACGCCGCCGCTCGATCCCATCATCGGCTCAGCTATGAACGCCGCGATCGAGTCGGGACCGTGCTTGAGGATTTCTTTTTCGAGCGCCGTCGCGCAGTCGATCTCGCATGACGGGTAAGTTTTGCCCCATGGGCATCGGTAGCAGTAGGTCGGATCGATCTTCGGCCAGTCGAGCAGAATGTGTTCGTAGTCGGCGCGGCGACTACTGCCTCCCGCCGACAACGCGGCGATGGTGTTGCCGTGATAGGAAAAGCGGCGTCCGATAATCTTGCTCTTCGACTGTTTGCCGCGAGCCTTATTGTAGAGAATCGCAAACTTCAGTGCGGCTTCGACCGCCTCCGATCCGCCGCTGGTGAAAAAAAAGCGTGTGAGCCCCGCGGGAGTCCATCGCGTCAGTCGATCGACCAGCTTCTCGCGCTCGGGCGAGGTCCACACCGGCACAATGTAATCGAGATTGGCGATCGTGCGCGCGGCCACTTCGGCAATTTCGCGACGCCCCTGCCCTATGTTGACGACCACGGCGCCAGCGCCGGCGTCGAGGATCTTGTTGCCGTCGGAGGCGTAGAGCCATGGGCCTTCGGCGCGCTCGATTCGAATCGGATCGTGCGGCCCGCGCATAAACATCGGAGTTGGCTGTGGCATAGGCGAATCTTAACCGTGATTCGATGCCGCGGGCAACGCGGTGCCGCTGTTCAATGATCCGGTGCTACTTAATTGCGCCTGACTCGCGCCAGCGGTCGAGATCGTCCTTGCTGTAGCCGAGCTCGCCGAGGATTTCGTCGGTATGCTGTCCGAGTTGCGGCGCGAGCGTCTTGATCGAGCCCGGGGTGTCCGAGAACTTCGCCGAGATGCCGACCTGCTTGAACTTCCGACCGCCCTCGCCTTCGACCTCGACGATCATGTTGCGCGCCTGCACCTGGGGATCGTTCGGGACTTCGTCGAGCGTGAGCATGCGGCCCGCGCAGATGTCGCTCTTGCTCAGAATCTCGAACCATTCATCGCGCGTTTTGGTTTTGAAGGTCTCGGTAAAGACGCGCTGCGATTTCCGCGCGCTTGGCCGAATCGTATTCGTGCGGAATGAAATCCTCGCGGCCGAGCGCGCGGCAGAGGTTGGCGAAGAACCACGGCTCGATCGCCGCGATCGTAATATACTTGTCGTCCTTGCACAGATAGACGTTGTAATTCGGAATCCCGCCGTCGTTGATCGTCTCGCCGCGCTTCGGCAATTTGCCGTTGGCGAAAAACGTCGAGAATGCCTGCGCCAGTAGCGCGAGGCTGCCGTCCATCATCGAGATATCGACGTATTGCCCGCGCCCGGTCTGGTTGCGCGCGACCAGCGCCGCGAGCACTCCGATCGCGCCATGCATCCCGCCGCCGGCATAGTCAGCGACCACGTTGTGCGGAATCGTCGGCGGCTGGCCGGGACGTCCGAACATCGAGAGCACGCCGGCGGTCGCAATATAGTTGATGTCATGGCCGACCAGGTCGCGATACGGCCCGGTCTGCCCGAAGCCGGTGATCGCGCAATAGATCAGCCGCGGGTTGCGCGACGCGAGTTTCTCGTAGTCGATGCCGAGCCGCTTGGCGACGCCCGGCCGGTATTCCTCGACGATCACGTCGGCGCGCTGCGCGAGTCGGGAGTAAACTTCCTTGCCCGCGCCGCTCTTGAGATTGATGCCGATGGATTTCTTGTTGCGCGCGAGCGCGTTGTGCGGCGAGCTGTTGAAGCTCTTGCCCTGTGGGCGCGTGCCGGCGGCGCCCGCCTGCTGCGCGCGTCTGCCGGTCGGAGGCCCCGGTTCCTCGATCCTGATCACTTCAGCGCCGAGGTCCGCGAGGATCATCGTGCAGAATGGCCCCGGCGCCAGCTTGGTCAGGTCGAGTACTCTGATTCCGTCCAGCGGTGCGGCCATCGTGCGTCCCCCGAGAAAGGCATTGAGTGACTATCTGAGCAATTTCGACGCGCGACTATTGATCCGGTCTTATCGGCAGTGGATAGGCATTCATTTGCGGCACTTGAGGCGCATCGCCGAGTCGTTCCCAGGACCGCCCAGGACTGTAGGCGGAATCGGCTGATCGTTGCCGGCCGCATTTCTGATCCGTGTCGTTGTCTCCATCGTCCTGCTTGTCGTCGGCGCTATCGGTTGAATCGTTGTCGTTATCGTTGTCGTTGTCAGAGGTACCGCGGTTAGGTGACTGCCAGGTTAGGTTGATCATCCTGAGCGAGCAACCATGTCGCGCGCGCATCGTTGACTCGTCGTGCGCGCCGTTCGATGGTCGCGATTCGAAGCGCACGCGATCGGTGGCGCCACCATCAGAAGGAACGCGGCGGTCAAACTGATTTTCGCGAACATACCAATCTCCCCGTTCGATTCGATCAAACCGTGGCGTCGAATCGCAACGACCAATTATAGAACCGCGGCACGCACTCGCGCCATTCTCTCCGCCAGCGACTTGAGCCCCAGTACCATGTGAACGCCGTACCAATGCAGGTCGCGTCCGCTGACTATCAACACGCGGCGGCTGAGCGCGGGCGGCAGGAGCGGCTTCAGCTCGGCGACGTCGTCCTCGTCGAATGCATAGGGCTCGTCGGGAAGTATCACGATATCGGGACGGAGTTCGACCGCGTCCTCGAGCGTCGTCACTGGGTAGCGCTCGCCCGCCGACGCAAAAATATTGTTGTAGCCAAGCATCCGCAGCACGTCATGCGCATAGGTGTCGGCGTTGAACGACATCCAGGGCTTCTTCCAAATCGGACAGAAAACGCGCAGCCGCAGCTTGCTCCACACGCCGAGCGAAGCTTCGATTCCGCTCACGCTCAGTGTGATCTCCTTGGCCAGCGCGGCAGCCTGCGGTTCGCGGCTGAGCGCGCGGCCCAATCGCAGGATCGATTCGACTGCACCCGGCACCGTTCGCGGATACGTCGTGAAGACCGGAATACCGGCCGTGCGCAAGCGCTCGATGTCCTCGCGGCGGTTCTCCTCGGCGTTGGCGATCACGAGCTCGGGCTCGAGCTTCACGATCGCGGCGATATCCGGATTCTTGGTCCCGCCGACCTTTGGAATCGACGCGACCGCCGCTACCGGCTCGACGCAGAACTTCGTGACGCCGACGACTTCGGAATTGAAGCCCAGCGCGAACAGTGTCTCGGTCCAGCTCGGCACCAGCGAAACGATTCGCGACGGCGGACGCTCGAGCTCGACTCGAAATCCCATGTCATCCGCGATTTGCATGGAGCCTGCCATTTAAATGTTGGTCACTTGCTCTTGCGTTTGATAATCGCGTCCAGCTCACTGCGATCGCGCGGCGTCAGATTTTCCGAGCTGTCTTCCGAAGCTGCGGGCGGATTTGCTTCTCCCATCGCCGGCGGCTGATCGGGCGGTCGATATGCGATGTAGTGAACGGCCGACGGAATCATTATTCGTCTCGCCAAAAATCCGAAAATCAAAGCCGCAAGCGCGGCCAGCACCAGAAATCCCGGCCGCCGCATCCGACTCTTCTTCGCCGGACGTTTCCTGCTCCCGCGCTTTCGCGCCGGCGCGACTCGTACTCCCTTCGCCACTTGCTTCCCCTCCGCACCGAGCACCCACAGAAATGCTACCGCAGCGGGTCACCTAATAGAACCGCGCGCGCCCATCGCGCGACGAGGCGGTGAGTAGGCATCTCGTCGAGATGGCGCGCGCCGTTGTACCAATCGACGCCAATCTCCTGCGCACGGCGGCTGACGTTCGCGATACGGAAGAAAAGCCTGCCATGCGGGCTGTAGAAGTGGCGCGCGGCAAACGCCAGCTTGCTTAGCTTTTTTCCCACCGCGCCTTCATGCAGCGCGCGATCGTAAGCCCCAATCGCGCCACTGTCGCCGTCGAGAAATTTGCCGATCGCATTTGCCGCCAGCTTGCCGTGCTCGAAGGCGCACGAAATTCCTTCGCCCATCAGTGGATCGACCCCTGCAGCATCGCCGGCAAGCATGACGCGTCCGCGCGCATAGCTGTCGCGCGCGTCGAACCATCGAATCGGGAACGAATGCCATCGCTTCGCGCGCCGCATTAAGCCGTCGAGCGGAAGTTCGGGAAACGCCGCGACGAGTTCCGCGATCATGCGCCGTTGTTCGCCACCATCTCCTTCCAATTCGCGGGGGCGTTGATCGTAGATGCCCACGTTGAGATGAGATGCGCCTCCGATAAGACAGGGGAACGACCAACTGTAGCCGTTGATTCCGCGGCCGACGCATCGGAAGTCAAAGCGGTAACGCTGCTCGACGAATTCCGGCGTGCGCTCGGGATCGACCGCGATGTCGGTCATCAATGCGCGGCCGATTGTTTCCTTGCGAGCGCCAAACACCGCGCTACGGACTCGGCTGCCAGATCCGTCCGCGCCAACCAGCAGCTGCGCTTCGTAGATGCCTCGCTCGGTGCTGACGCGCACGTTATCCGCGTCCTGCGCAACGTCGATTACTCGATCGCGTTGGACGATTTCGACTCCTGCCTCGACCGCCTCGCGCGCGAGCATCGAATCGAAGAGGTCGCGGCGAATCACCGTGGCGAGCACATCCCCGCCACGCGACAGATTGACGTCGCCGACGGGCGTCGCCGCCTCGCCGCGAATCACTTCGACCTTGGGAACATCGAGCGCGATTCCCAGCTCGCCGAGCGCGAGCATCGTCTTGGGAATCAACCCACCGGCGCAGACCTTGAACCGCGGATGCGCCGATTTTTCGATCGCGACGATTCGCCCGGCGAAACTAGGCCGATTCTTTACGAGGAACAGCGCCGTCGCCAGACCCGCAGGACCCGCGCCTGCAATCACCACGTCGAATTTTCGCAAGCCATCCAAGGCATCAACGCCTAGCATCAAAACAAACGCGGCGCATCGATTTCCTCGATGCGCCGCGTCAACTGCATATGACTTACTTTGCGGCTAGCCCTGCGCTTGCGACTCAGCCGGCTTGATCACCGTGTACAGCGTCGCGCCGCCGCGTTGCACCAGCAGCAGCGCCGGCTTCTTGTTGGTCTGCGCATCCTTGGCCTTCGCGACGAAATCCGAAACCGTCGCGACCTTGTCGTGATTGACTTCCATCACCACATCGCCCGGCTGCAGACCCGCTTCCGCCGAAGGGCTGTCGGGCGCGACCTTCTGAATCACCACGCCCTTGGTGCCTTCGAGATGGAACTGCTGCGCAATCTCGGGCGTGATATCGCCGACCTGCATTCCCCAGTTGCCGCCCGGCGTCTCCGCCTTGGCCGACGCCACCTGCGGTTCCTTGCGCTCGCCAATCGTGACATCGATGGTCATGTGCTTGCCGTTGCGCACGACTTCGACCGGTACCTTCTGGTTAATCGGCGTCTGCGCGACCAGCGCCGGCAGCTCATGTTCGTCGTCCACCGGATGGCCGTTGAAGCTGAGCACGATATCGCCGCGCTCGATGCCACCCTTGCCTGCCGGGCCGTCTTTATCCGCGCTCGCGACCAGCGCGCCTTCAGGCTTCGGCAATCCGAACGACTGCGCGAGGTCCGGCGTCACTTCCTGGATCTCGACGCCCAGCCATCCGCGCACGACGCGCCCGTGCGCTTTCAACTGATCCATCACGTTGCGCGCCATGTCGATCGGAATCGCGAAGCCGATGCCGTTGTTGGCGCCGGTGCGGCTGTAGATCGCCGTGTTGATTCCGATTACCTCGCCCTTGGTGTTGATTAACGGGCCGCCGGAGTTGCCTGGGTTGATCGACGCATCAGTCTGAATGAAATCGTCGTAGTCGCCGCCGAGTATTCGTCCCTTGGCGCTGACGATTCCTGCCGTCACCGTCATGCCGACGTTGAACGGATTGCCGATGGCGATCACCCAGTCGCCCACGTCAGTGGTATTGGAATCGCCCAGCGGTGCGACCGGCAGCGCGTCCTTAGTGTCGATTTTGATGAGGCCGAGGTCGGTCTTCGCATCTTTGCCGATCACTTTAGCCGTGAACTCGCGCCGGTCCTGCAACGTCACGTGGATTTCATCGGCGTTACCGACCACGTGATTGTTGGTCAGGATGTAACCGTCGGGCGACACGATCACGCCCGAGCCGAGCCCGTGCTGCTTGTATTCACGTTGACCGCCTTGTCCGAAGTAGCGGCGCAATTGATCGAACGGATCGCCGCTGCCGCCACCAGGCGGCATAGCTCCTCCCTGATCTCCACCGCCGCCCTGGGCGCCTGGGTCGTCATCGCCACCGTTGTCGTCGCCGGGCCCGGCCTGCGGACCAAACGGCATCCCCGACACTTTCACGTCCTGCACGACGTTGACGCTCACTACCGCCGGAATCATCTTCTTGACGAGCGGCGCGAACGAGGTGATTACGCCGACCTTTTCGCCCGGCTCAGGCGTATTGGGCTCAGCCGGTGCCGGCGGCGGGGCCACATGAACCCCAGGCACCGGCGGCGCGGGCAGCGGCTCGGCGGGATTTGCTTGCGCCTGTTGAGTAGGGGCTGCCGGCGCCTTGGAAGCGTCGGAATCGGAACCCCAGAATGGGAACGCGCCGGCGCGCGCAAACGCAATCACAAGGCCGATCAAAACGCCGCCGGCTATGGCAGCGATCTTCTTAACCATGCATTCCTCCTGGAATGTAGCGAAACTGTGGCGTCATGAGGCAGGGCAAGTACCGGACCATCTAGTTATCGGACGATAAGATCTCGTCTGAAATTCAGGTAACTGGCCAAAGCATCTATAGTCATACCGGCTGGTCAGGGCCTTGCCAACTGATCTATCAAATCAAAATTCACGGCAAGAACAAAACGTTCCCGCACGGCCTATGTACGCCCGGATCCTGCCCTGCCCCTAGCCCTTCTGCATCGCCTTGATATCGTCGAGCAGCACCTTTTCATGGCCCTGGGGATTCACTTTTTCGTACACCTTGCGCAGGTTGCCCTTGGGATCGATCACGAAACTGGTGCGGTTCCAATATTTGGTGCCGTTGTAGTCGGTCTGTCCGACGCCCGCCGCCTTGAGCAGCTGATGGTTGGTATCGGCGAGCAGATCGATCGTGAACGCGAATTTGTTGGCGAAGTTTTTATGCGACGCGACGTTGTCCGCGCTGACGCCGACCACCTTAATATTCGCCGCGTCGAAATCCGCCTTGCTCGCGGTGAACGACTTGCCCTGGATGGTGCATCCCGGGGTGTCGTCCTTGGGATAGACGTACACGACCAGCCACTTGCCGGCGAAATCGGCGAGCTTCATCTGCTTGCCGTCCTGGTTTTGAAGATTGAAATTGACAAAGGGTTTTCCGGTTTCGAGCATGATTGTTTTTTCCTTTCGTCGCGTGCGACGGGTTTGATTGGGATGTATGCAGACTTGGGTGTCTGCTAATCGCCAAGCCTAGCATGAGAGCGGGGTTTTGGCGCGAGTGAAAATTATCGGCGACCTAACCCCTAACCCCCTTCCCATAGTGGGAAGGGGAACCGGAATCTCCCCGACCAATTAGAACTTAAACGTGATCGGGCTCGATGCTGCGAGCATCCAGGCCCACCAGAGCGTTTCGAACGTCGCGATCAGAACCAGGTTGCGCGACGTGCTGTATGCAGACGCTGAGAAAATTTCGATCATCACGAATGCGATCACGATGATCGGAAGAATCAACATCAGCACGCCCGGCAGCACATCCAGCGTCACGCCGACCACCATCATGACCAAGATCAGGATGCGGCCGAGCGACGCCCACATGGTCGAGATAGCCAGTCCGCCGCGCCGCACCAGCAACTCGAAGCCGATCCAGAACGGAAACATCAGCACCGCGCCCATCGCCATCGCCGTCAAACGCTCGGGCGATAACGACAGGTGATGCAACAGTGGCGACATCGCGACCTGGCACACGTACGCGACCGCGAATCCTGCCGCGCCGGCGATCATCGCAGCGCCTGCGCCTTCGCGGCTTCGGTACCACTCGAGCGGATGCGACAGCGCAATCGCGCCCACGACGATAAGTCCGGCGACCAGGTACCATGAAATTTGGATACTGCCGATAACCAGCGGCACGAACGACGCCGGATCTTCCGCCGCAAACGGCATTGACGCCAACAGCGCGCCGCCAACTATCAGCAGTCCGATCCACGCGCGCGGTCCCGGCCGCTCTTCAGCCCAACTCGGCGCCATCGAACCGCAAATGCGCCCGAGCGGTACCAGCAGGAATACGAACATCAACAGCGCGAAGCGAGCGGCACCGCGACGTGGATCTTTGAGATCGATCGCACCGGTACGCGCGGTGCCGAAGGTGCTGTCGAGCCATTTTACGATCGTGGTCGCGGCTTCCGGCGACGTAGTGATCGTTACGTGATTGACGCCCGGAATACGGATCGCTTCGACGGCGTTGCCCTGCCCGAAGTCGCCGTAGCTTTTGCCGAGTTCGATCTTCGGCAGGTTCGCCAGATGCGTCGCCAGCGCGATCGAGGTTTGCTGGATCGGCCCGTCGGGATCATTCTCGGCGAAAATGAACAGCGCGTCCTTCGGACGTTCCGGACCGAGCGCCCAGCCGCCGGAAATCATCACCGCGCCCTTGAGATTGGGATCATGCGTGGCGTAGTCGAGCGCCGCACCCGCGCCCATCGAATGCCCCATCACGACGATTCGCGATCCATCGACCAGATCGCTGCTGCGCAGATAATCGACCGCCTTTTTCACGTCGTCGCGCAGGAAGTCGTTCCCGGCTAAGCCGCCGTTGAACGGATTGCGATTCTCGCCGTGGCCGTTCACGTCGATCGCCAGCACTCCGTAACCGTTCTCCGCCAGGCGGCGCGCGAGCATGCTCATCAATCTGCGATCGCCGCTGAAGCCATGAATCAGGACAACCGCCGGCGGCCGCTCCGCCATCGGTTTCGGAAATTGGGTATAAAATGGATCGCCAGGCCCCGGCAGATACATCGTCGCCGGCTCCTGCCCCGGCAGCATCACGAACGCATGGGCCGGACCGCCATTCTCGAGGCGTGCGAGGCGCGCGATCGCGATGATGAACAACGCTACCAGTATGATGGTGATGATGCGGGAAATTTTCATCGTGATCTGATCACTCCCAGCTCCGTGGACGATGCGTGAACCTCTCCCCTGGACCCTCTCCCTTCTGGAGAGGGAACCAAACTTACTTTCCGGTTCCCCTTCCCGCTCGGGAAGGGGTGGGTTAGGTTGTTCGTATCGCCGCTTTAGCCCTTCTTCGGCAAATCTTTCAGCGGCGTCCCGACAAACCATACGTGACCATACGGATCTTCGATTCCGCCGCAGCGGTCGCCCCAATCGCGATTCTCCACCTGGTCAATGATCTTCGCGCCCGCCGCGACTGCGCGTCTGACGACATCGTCGGTGTCGGCAACATAGATGTACATATGCACCGGCGAGCCGCCGTACGAACGCGGCGCGCGCGACAAGCCATGCACGTCGTTCTGCTTCACGTCGCGCGAAGTGGGATCCGAAAGCATGACGGTCGTCTCGCCCATCTTGAGCATCGCGTGACTGACGATTCCGCTCGGCTCCTCGTCGCGCATCAGCACCGTCGCGCCAAACACGCTCTTGTAGAACTCGACCGCTTTCGCCACGCCCTCGATATTCAAGAACGGCATGATACTGCGCGATATCGCCGCTGCCGGCGCCGCGACTTTCTCGACAAGGACGCGAGGATCGTCGGCGTCAGAGAACTCGCCGTTATCGATCGGCGTTCCATACAGCATCGATACCGACTTCTCGACGAACTGCCGATGCCACAAGCCTTGCGGACAGACGAACGCCTCGCCCGCGCGCAATTTTCGCGTCACCGGCCCGTCGTCGGTCAGGGTTGTGATATCCAGCTCGCCGTCAAGCGCCAGCAGCAACTCGTCGCCGTCAGGATGGCGCTCCCAGGGCGTCTGCCCGGTGTAGCTCATGACGCCAAGCGTGAGATTCCCTATTTTCGCGACGTTGCGCACTGCGGCGTTGGCATCCTCGCCGGTCGTGTCGGCGGTGATATTGAGATGCGGGACCTCGCGCAGCGCGGCGCGCAGATCATGATCTTGCAGCTTCGCGGCGGTACTCCTGCGCACCGGCCGCCTTGCAACGCGATCGCTCTTCGGCCGCGGATCCTTCGCTGCCGAGCCCTCGGTGCGGCGCGGCGTTAGGTAAAGCGCCGAGACGAACGGTCGCGGCGTCAGGCGATGCCACAATCCTTCCGGACAGATGAACATCGAGCCTGCGTGAATCGTCGATTCCACCGGACCGCCGTCGGTCAAGGTGACGATATCGGTCTCGCCGTCCATCACGTAGATCATCTCGTCGCCGCCGAAATGGCGCTCCCAATGCGTGCGCTGGTCGCCGCGCGACACTATCAAGAGATGATTGTCGTTCATCGAGTCGAGAAAACGCATCGACATGTCGGGCAAGTCGCTCAGCGCGGCACGCACGTCATGCACGACAAATTTCGGCTGATCGGCCAACTGCTCGAGGCGTTCTTCAATATCCTCATGAGTGAACAGGGGCTTGCCGCCGACCGATTCGAGTTCCTTCGATTGCGTGGCGAGGTCCGCCTTCAGACGATTCCTGAAATCGGCGCGCGGCAAATCGCGCAACTCGCCCGCGATCCGCAGAATCGCCGCGAGGCGCGGATCGGAGGTGGGCAGCGACGCGTCTGGCTTCGCCATGATCGCCTCCACCGCATGGTCCAGTTGTTCGATCAGTTTCCCCTTAGCCATTCGTATCACCCAGCCGCACCCGCAAATTCTGCATGGCGCGGAATTGAAGCTGCTTGACGCTGCCCTCGGAGCGCCCGAGCGCAGTAGCGATTTCGCGAATCGATTTATCCTCCGCAAACCGCATCACGATTACTCGCGATTGATCGCGCGGCAGCCGATCGACCAGCTTGAACAACCGCCCGCGGCGCTCGGCGTCGTCGATGCTACTCGTATCTTCAACGCGCGCATCACTTTCCTGAAGAAGAGCGCGGCGTTTGGCGATGCTCTTCGATCGATCGGCGATTTCGTTGGCGGCAATTCTGTACAGCCACGCCGCAAATGGCACCCCGCGCCATTCAAAGCGCGGCAGACTTCTCAATGCGAGATGGAAAACATCGGAAGTAATATCCTGCGCGTCGTCGCGATCGCGCACGCGGCGAATGACGTAGGCATAGACGCGCTCAAAGTTGGCCTCGTACAACTCGGAGAAGCGCCCGCGATCCCGCTGCGCCGCTTCGATCAGCGCACGCTCGGCTGAACAATCGCGATCGATTTTCACCGCGGCTCGCGCCTTCATTTCGCACTCCGGCGCAGTGGAGCGCGTCGCATATAAGGATGCAGCACGAGCGGACACATCAGCCTCTATCTACAGAACCCGCGCCGTCGCGAAAAGGTTACGGAGGTAGCTGCGGGGCGTGTTCGATTCTTACCTCGCCCCTTATTTTACGGGAGAGGCGGCCAGCCGCATCGCGGCAGGCGGTGAGGGTTCTGCGGTGCCATCAAAGCGCCTGCAGGCGAGGCGAAGAAGAATCCGGGATTCTTCGCTTCGCTCTAGAATGACACAAGAAAGTGAGCGCGCGCGTTTTTGTGGTGGAGTCGCAGAACCCTCACCTACCGGCGGCTGCGCCCGCCGGCCTCCTCTCCCGTAAAAATAACGGGCGAGGTATTGGAGGCCGCAGCGGCCGTGAGGCGAGACCAGAGGAGCGCAACCGATTTTCCGCCTCAACCCTTCTAACAGGGACGAAGTCCCGCATCTTTTCTTAATACCAAGGTGCAGGGCTTAGCCCTGCCGAAGGAAGTGTGAAACCCAACGCGGGTTTCACGTTTAATTAAGTGATTTACCCTTCTCGCGCGCCTTGCGGCGATTGTATCTCTTCATCCCGGCGACCATCTCATCGCGGGCCATTTGGCCGTGGCGGATTGGGTCGAAGGGGATCAACGGCTTCATTTGCGTGCGCATATTCTCGGCCGGGAACAGCGCGCGATTCCGTTCGACCTCGGCGATTGCCCATTCGCACCAGCGGATATTCTCGCCCATCCAATCGATGCCGCGCTTCAGCGTGAACATTGAAAACATCGCGTTCACATCGCGGTAGCCCTTGCCGTCGGCGAAGTAAGTCTTCTCGATCTCGCGATAACGCTTCAGATGAATCGCCCACGACCTTTGCTCTTCCTTGAGCACCGCGATCGCGCCATCCGCACCGAGATTCCCGAGAAAGCGGCATCGCAGCAGCGGCGGATGCTTCAGATTGATTCCCTCGAACGGACTCTCGAGCCATTCGATCAGCAGCCGCTCGCCCGACGACGTGATGGTGTAAAGGCGCTTGTTCGGCCGGTTACGCTGCACGACGTTGCGCCGCTTGATCAGCCCGAACTCTTCCATCCGATCGAGCGTCGGATAAATTTGCGTCGGATGCGCGTGCCAGTAATGCGCCATCGACAGATCGAAGATCTTCATGATGTCGTAGCCGGACACGCCGGGCACTTCCGCGATCAATCCGAGCAGCGCGAGATCGAGCGACGCTTTCCGAGTGGGAAAGCGCAGGTAGCCGAGCCCGTCGTTTGGACCCTGAAGCGCACGCTCACGCGTTAGCGCTCGTGGCGGACGGACTGCCTTCTTCATTGCGCGGGCACCCAGTTGCCGTGAAAGCCCCAGGGCACGCGATGCTGCAATTTGATTCTCGCGACCGGCGCGCCCGCGAAGTTTTGCGCGTCGAGCACGACCAGCTCGCTGCGATTGAGCGCCTCGTCGTACCAGACCGCGAGCACCCAGCCGTCATCTTCGGCCGACTTCGCATTGCGCGGCACGAACACTGGCTCACCGGGCGCGAAATGTTTCCCAAGGTTGTGAACTTCCAACTTATCGGTCTTGTAGTCACGCTTGATCAGGGCTTGGAAGCTGGTCTCATGTTCGGGAGAGATAACATCGCCGCCGGCGAAGTAGCCGTAGCGATGCTTGCGGCCGGCGATGCGTTCGTCGAAGCGCGGGAACTCCGAGGCAGACGTCGTCGACTTGCTGCTGGCGCATCGAGCCGTCCTTTAGATTCAAGTTCCATCGCCACGGCATCGCCGGCTTGCCGCCGAACGAATTGCCGGACATGTCGAGCGACTCCATCCTGCATCCATCGACAATCAAGGAGCCGTTCTCCTCGTACGCGTTGAGGAAGTGGAAAATGAAGAACGCCTCGTCCTGGAACCATTTCATATGGCCGGTCGCGCGGTTCATCACGCCGATTTTAGTTCCATGCTGCGGCTCCCAAACGAAAATTGGCTTTCCCGCCGGCGCATTCTCGAGATGGAACACGGACGGGCACACGAAGAAGATCGCGTAGTTATCGGTCGCGACAAAATCGTGCATCATCACGGGCAGCCCGGTGTCGATCGGCCGCGACTCGAGCAGCTTGCCGTCGCGACTCGCGCGATACCACGTCACGTACGGCGGGAACGGCTGATAGCCGAAGAACAGCAAGTCGCCGGTGACGGGGTCGAACTTCGGATGCGCCGTCACGGGGCCGGTCAGCTTGCCGCCGAAATTGAACAGCCCGACGGTTTCGAGCGTCTCGGGCTTGAGTTCGTGCGGCGACGCGGCTTCGAACAGCGCGAGCAGGCGGTCGGCGTATCCGATGATGTTGGTATTGGCGGCGTTCTTGAATGGCGGCAGATCCTGCGCGACTTCGCGCGGCTGCTCGAGCAATCCGCCGAACAGCGCTCGCCCCTGCTTCATCTCAGCCTTGAGGCCGTCGGTGCGGACGTAACGATTGCGATATGCGGCGCGGCCGTCGCGCAGGATGAACGCATGGACCATCCCGTCGCCGTCGAACCAATGATAGCGGCCGAGCGGCTTGAAGTGCGGGTTGGGTCCGATTCGATACAGACTGCCGTTGAGCTCGCGCGGCAGCTCGCCTTCGATCTCGAGATCGAACGCGTCAGTTTCCTCGCGCCACGGTGCATAGTTGCCGGTCAGATACGGATTGGCTGAGTCGTCCACTTTTTGGCCTCCTCCACGCTGTTAGGGAACTGGAGTATTCCAATCCTTCAATAGGGTGTCAAGTAGTGATGTGTGCCTGCGCGCACGGATTTCGCGACGCTCTCATTCGCGCATTTTGCCGACCTGCACATTTTTTAGACTCTCCGTCATCGAACGGACTAGGCGTGAAGTCGGACTGATGCGATCCTGAAAATTTTCCCGGTGTCGCGCTGCTAGATCGAAGTTCGTTTGTACACTCATCGAGAAAAAATCGGATCAAAAATTGCTTCGGTTTTTAGGAAAGAATTTTCACACGCCTGTGTGATCCTATGAACCAGATTTGCCGATCCCCTCCCGATCGAATCGCCGGCCTTCATCGATCCGCCTAATTTTGCAGCTCTTACACGAATGAGGTGTGCCGAAATGAATATGACGAGGTTTTTGGTTATCGCCGGGTTGGTGCTGACGCTCGCAACGTTCAGTCCCGCCATGGCGCAGACCTCCGGAAACACGAATCCCGCGACGGGGAACACAAATTCAGACAGTACGACCACGGTAACAAATGCAAGCGGAACCTCTTCGATGAGTCCCGCTTCAAATTCTCAAAGCGACAACGAGAGCGCGAGCGAAGCTCAAGACATTAACAAAGGCCTCTCGAAAGAATCTCAAGATTTGAACAAAGACCTCACGCCGGGTGAGGCAAACGCGACGACTCCTTCTTCCGCGATGCCTTCTTCGATGAGCATGGCGGAGCAGGAGAGCAATATCGGACGCCAAATCCATCGGCTCGATCGCGACTTGAGCGACGCTGAATCGTTTGAGGCAAACGGCCGCGAGGAGTGGGGCAAGGGCGACAACATCGGGGCGCAGCGGGATTTCCGAATCGCCCAGCATATTCTCAGGATGGCGACCGGCGGCAAGAGCTATCAGCCTACTTTCGTCGGTGAGAATCCGCTGCAGCAGCAGGCGATGGTGGAAAATGCAATCGCGCAGGCGCGAAAGAATGGCGGCAATACGGGCGATGCGCAGCATTATCTCGATAAGGGCAAGGACGCGCTCAATCGTGGCGATCAGAACCAGGCGAGTCATGATTTCCGATCCGCAGAGCTCGCGCTGGGCATCCCGGTAGAAGTGGGATACGCCGAAATCTGGGAAGCGGAAGTGCCGGGCGCCGAACAGCAGAACGCGGCCGCTGGTCCTCAGTCAGAGAGCTCGCAGGCGGCGATGGCGCGTCCGCGGACCAAGTCGGAGGTGCAGAGCGATATCGATTCGGCAGCCAGCCAGGGCAAGGATGTCAGCGAGGCGCAGGCGTTTCTGAAGGAAGGAGAGCAGGCGCTTAACGATGGCGACCAGAACAAGGCGCAGCGCGATTTCCGAGCGGCAGAGCGCGCGATAAGCATGAACGAGGCTTACAATGCTTCCGGCGCTTCGAATCGGGCATCGGACGACAGCGACTAATTTTCACCGGCGGGGCGAGGAGAGTCCCTCCTCGCCTTTTTTTTGATTACGCCTTCCAGGGCATGCGCTCGGCGAGGCCATGCTGCATCTTGCTGGCGTCGTCGCCGGCGTTGAGGTGTACGGGAGGGCTGTAAACCGTCCATTCCGGGCTCAGACGAATCAGCACGCGGTTCTCGCGACGGGCCATTTCCTCGACGAACGGGCGCGCCGTTTTGGGGATCGGCTGTCCCGACATGATTTCACCGACTTTGACCATCGTATCGACCAGCAGATCGAAGTTGGAATCGAGACGGGCCGGGCCGTACAGCTGCAGGTAGGTGAGCGGCCATTTTTCGTCGAGCACACAGATCGACGCCTCGCCGATGCGTTGGACGGCCTTGGCCTTGGCGCGCGCGGCCATGGTGGCGATGAGGATGTCGTCGCCGTGAGTCGTGTAGTACACGACCGACATCGACGGCGGGCCTGATTTTCGCTGAAAGGCGAAGATGCAGGTGCGGTGCTCGCGGACAAAGACGCGGCGCTGCTCGGCGTTCATCATGATGCACGGTCTCCTTGGTGTTCGAGTTGTCCTCGATTTGGAGCTCCAAGGCAACGGCGCTGAGGAGCGATGCAATCGGGGGGCTGCGTTGCTTACGCATTGGCGCAATCCTAAGATCATGACGTGCTGCTGATTCTTGTTTTTGTGGCGGGGCTGTTTGCGTGGACGTTGGTTGAGTATGTCATCCACGGCGTGTTGGGGCATGCGCATCGGACGTTCGTGACGCCGCTGCATGACGTGCATCATCGCGATCCGCATGCGGTGTTTGCGTTGGGGGCTTGGATTCCTACTGCGGTCGTACTCGCGGGAATGATCGCGTGGTTTGGTTTGGCGCCTGGGGTGGTTTTTTACGGCGGTATCGTTTGCGGGTTCGCCGTTTATGAGTACGTACATTATCGGATTCATTTCGTGAGTCCTGCCAATGCGGTTGAGGACCGGCTGCGCGCGCGCCATCTGGCGCATCACTTGAAGGAGCCGGATGCGATTTTCGGGGTTACCTCCCGAATCTGGGACGTGGTGTTTGGTACTGAGCCTGAGCCTGAGCGGATGCGCGAGTTGGCGGCGGTAGGCGGACGCGTCGCGCCGCTTTCCGGGTCGAGCAATCTTGCGCGAGCGATCCGCAGCCGGATGGCTGCATCCTGAGTCCTCGCACATTTCTTGACACATAGCTCAAGTCGAGCTATTGGCTCGATAGGTATGCATGAGGGATCGTTAACATCCGGGTTGAACGGGACGCGAGGCTATCGTCCCGGTGCGCAGTTGTTTCCGGCGAGTTCGGCGCTCGAATTCGAGAAGACGCCGCCGCGGATGGATGTGAAGTTTCCGATTCTCGGGTTTCTGATGGAGGCGGAGGCGACTGGTTACGACTTGAAGCAGCGGTTCCAGGACCCGGTCGGGTTTTTCTATCGAGTGAGCGATGGATCGATATATCCGGCGCTGAAGAAATTGGCGCGCGACGGGCTGGTCAAGTTGCGGACGGAGCGGCGCGGGCGGCGCGCGCGGAAGGTTTATGCGATCACGCCGCGCGGCCGGGCGCATTTTATGAAGATGCTGCGCGAGCCGGCGCAGCCGCTGTTCGTATTCGATGAGTCGCAGGTGAAGATTTATTTTGCGGACCGCGAGCCGGAGATTGCGCTCGAGCATATGGAGCGTTCGCGGCGCGACGATCAAGAGCGCACGGCGATTCTGGCCGGGATGGTGGCCGAGATGCGGCGCGAGGGCGCGAGTGCGGTGCGACGATTTGTGATTGAGCTTGGGTGTGAGATTACGGCGGCGAAGGCGCGGGTGCTCGCGAAGTTGTGTGCGCAGTTGAAGCGGGAGATACGAATGAGTGAGGTACAGATAAAGCGGCGCGGTAATAATCGACAACCTAACCCCTAACCCCTTCCCATGGTGGGAAGGGGGACCGGATGGTTAGAGTTAGTGGTGAACGATACCTGGAGTAAGGTGAAGGACTGTCATGGACGAAAAGTTTGCGATCGATCTCGAGCATGTGACTCGGATTTACAAGCGCGATGAGTTCGAGGTGCGTGCGCTCGACGACGTTACTGTGCAGATTCCGGTCGGGCGCTTCGTTGCGATCATGGGGCCTTCGGGATCGGGCAAGACCACGATGCTCAACCTGATTGCGGGAATCGATCACGCGAGCACCGGGCGAGTCGCGGTTGGCGGCGAGGAAATAACCGGGATGAAGGAGCGCGACCTGGCGGGCTGGCGCGCGCGGCATATCGGGCTGGTGTTCCAGTTCTACAATTTAATTCCGGTGCTGACGGCGTTTGAGAACGTCGAATTGCCGCTGCTGTTGACGAGTCTGAATAAGGCCGAGCGGCGCCAGCATGTCGAGACGGCGCTCAAGGTGGTGGGACTGGCGGATAGGATGGACCATTATCCGCGGCAACTGTCGGGCGGACAGGAGCAGCGGGTTGCGATTGCGCGCGCGATCGTGGCGGACCCGACGATTATCGTGGCTGACGAGCCTACTGGCGATCTCGATGCCAAGTCGGCGGAGGAAATTTTGGGATTGCTGGTGGATATGAATCGGCAGTTTCAGAAGACGATCGTGATGGTTACGCATGACCCGCGCGCGGAGCGCTATGTGGATACGGTTTATCGGCTGGATAAGGGAGTGTTGGCTGGGGTTGAGCCTGGGAAGAGAGGTGTGGTGGAGGCCGCGGCGCATGCGTGAGGAGTCGTGAAACCCCTCCTGGGTTTCACACTTCCTTGGGCAGGGCTAAGCCCTGCACCCTAGTGAAGGGTGGCGCTTGTCATAGGAGTTAGCGATGAAGTATGCGGCGCTGGTTTTTAAAAATCTCGTTGGAGTAAGCGGCGGACCTTTTTGACTGTGCTGTCGATTGCGGTTTCGCTGTTTATTTTTTCGGCGCTGGTTAGTGTGCCTACTGTGGCCGACCAGATACTGGGTAATACGGCTTCGTCCACTCGGATTGCGATGCATAACAAGGCCGGGCTGGCTTATTCGATTCCGATTGCCTACAAGCAGCGAGTCGCTACGTTGCCGCATGTCGAGGTGGTAGTTCCGGAGAGCTGGTTTGGCGGCGTGTATCACGAAGTCTCCGATCAGTTTCCGAATCTGGCGGCGGATCCTGAGAATGTCGATAAGATGTGGCCTGACTGGGGAATCAGCCCTGAGGAGTTCGAGCAGTTCAAGAAAATTCGCACGGCCGCGCTGGTCGGCGAAGAGACGATGAAGCGCTTTCATCTCCATCTCGGGCAACAGATCCAACTGCGCGGAACGCTCTATCCGTTCAACGTGACGCTGCAGATAGTAGGCACGATTGGCGGCAAGGCGCCGCCGAATTTTTTGTTGTTCAGGCGCGACTACCTCGAAGAAGCGGCCGGGCGGCCCGGTGTCGTCGATAACATGTGGATCAAGGTGGATAAGCCGGAGAGTGTGCCGCAGGTGATTGCGACTATCGACGAAGGCTTTGCCAACTCGTCGGCGGAGACCTTGTCCGAGTCGGAGGCGGCCTTTATCGGCAACTTTCTTGACCAGTACCGCATGTTTTTCAGGATGGCGGAGCTGTTGGGTTTTATCGTGGTGCTGACGATAGGACTGGTGGCGGCGAATACGGCGGCGATGTCTATTCGCGAGCGGCGCGGTGAGATCGCGGTGATGCGATCGATGGGATTTCCGTCGCGCACGATTTTGTCGCTGCTGCTGACCGAATCAGTGCTTATAGGACTTATCGGCGGGGTTATAGGATGTGGCTCGGCGTATATCGTGCTGAAAGTGTTTTCGATCGGCAATGTAGGTGGGCCGCTTGGAACGATAAGGATGCCGCCGGCGGTGTTGGTCGAGACGCTGGTCGCGTCCGCATTGATAGGACTGTTCAGCGCGATGGTGCCGGCGAGTTCGGCGGCGCGCAGGAATATTGTGGATGCGTTGAGGACGGTTGCGTGAGGAGGAGGAAATAATCGCCTGCGCGGCGGCGGCAGGGGTGACCCCTGCACCCAGTGTGAAGCGCAAAGTTGCGCGCGGCGCGCTACTTTGCTCTCAGGCGCGGGGAACACAAAGAAGTGGAGTTAGATGGCTATACCTTTGAAATATAATGTTCGGTCGTTGCTGGTTAGGCGGGTTTCTACTGCTATGACTGGGGGTGGGATTGCGCTTGTAGTTTGCGTTTTTGTGATTGTTATGGCGTTAGTCGCGGGGCTTAACTCCGCTATTTCCGATACTGGGGATCCGGATAATGTTATCGTTTTGCGCAAAGGAGCTACTACTGAGACTTATTCGGCGATTCAGCTTGATCAGTTCGATGCTATGAAATTCTTGCCGCAGATTCGGCGTGAGCCTGATGGGACGGTTGACGCTTCGCCGGAGTTGCCGGTGCAGGCGTTGATGGAACGGGTGGGCGGGGGGCGTGACAATATAGTTGTACGGGGAGTGCTGCCGATCGCGTTGAAGGTGCATCCTAAGGTCAAGATTATCGAGGGGCGGATGTTCAATCCTTCGGTCAATGAAGTGGTGGTCGGGAAGGGCTTGCAAGGGCATTACGCGAATATGCAGCTTGGATCGACGCTGCGCTTCGGGCGCGGAAATTGGAAGGTGGTTGGGATAATGGCGGCTGACGGCGGATCGTTCGAGTCCGAGGTCTGGGGCGATATTCATAACGTGCAAGACGATGCGCAGCGCGGCGCGTATTACGCCGATGTGCGATTGAAGCTCGCGCCCGGTGCGGATGCAGAAGCGCTGATCCATCGGCTGGCCGACGATCCTCGAATCAACCTGCAGGCGGAGACTGAGGCGGACTACTATAAGGACCAGGCGGTGGTCGCGAATCAGATGCGGGTGCTGGGGATGATCGTCGCGGTGATCATGGCGGTGGGCGCGATTTTCGGCGCGATGAATACGATGTACGCGGCGGTCTCGTCGCGCACCACTGAGATTGGGACGTTGCGCGCGCTGGGGTTCGCGCCGATCGCGGTGATGACGTTGTTCCTGCTCGAATCGCTGGTGCTGGCGGTGGCGGCGGGCGCGGTCGGAATCGTGCTCGCGATGCCGATTAACGGGCTGACGACGACGTTTGGCAATTTTGTAACGTTCTCCACGCTGGCATTCAGCTTCCGCGTCACCTTCGCAATCGTGATCGAGGCGCTGATTTTTGCCGCCGTGATGGGTATGGTCGGTGGCTGGCTTCCTGCGCGGCAGGCGATGAAAATGCCGGTAGTGGATGCATTGAGGAGCGTTTGACCTTGTCGACCGAAGCGCCCAAGGGACCGAATATTCGCGAGCTCGAGTCACTGAGGATTGCGCGCGCGGCGCAGCCGAAGCGCCCGAGCCGGTTAATTCCGGCTGCGATTACGATAGTGATCCTCGCGGTGGTCGGGATTGCGGGCTACGTCGTCTATCAGAAGACTCTCGGGCGTCCGCCGGAAGTTCAGACCGCGATCGTCAGCGTCAAACAGGCGGGACAAGCGGGCACTGTGCTGACCGGCAGCGGGTACATAATCACGCGGCACAAGTACATCGTGATCGGCACCAAGATTCTCGGGCAAATCGTCGCCGAGCCGATCGAGGAAGGGCAGCGGGTCAAGGTCGGCGACCTGCTGGCGCGGATCGACGATCGCGATTACCAGGCGCAGCTCAGGCAGGCTTATGCAGATCGCGACCTGGCGGTGGCTAACGTCAAGCTGAAAAAGGCGCGCGCCGAGCGGCTGCGCGAGCTGTACCGGCAGGGCGTGCAATCGAAGGACTCGCTCGACGACGCGGAGAATCAGCTGTCGGTGGCGGAGGCGGATCTCAGCAAGGCGAACGCGGCGATCGATTTTGCGAAGTTCAACGTGAGCCAGACCGTGATCGAGTCGCCAATCAACGGCGTGGTGCTGCAGAAATATCGCGAACTCGGCGACACGATAAACTACGGCGGTGAAATCCAGGCGGGCGGCGGCGCTACCGATATCGCGCAACTCGCGGACCTGAGCGATCTGCGCTGCGAAGTCGATATCAACGAAAGCGATATCGCGAAGGTCAAGATGGGAACGCCGGCGACGGTGATCCCGGACGCGTATCCCGATGATCCGTTCCCGGCGCAGGTGGTGAAGATTTATCCCGAGGCCGACCGGCAGAAAGGCACGGTCAAGGTCGAGGTGAAAATCCTGCAGCCGGATTTGAAAATTATCAAACCGGAAATGAGCGCCAAGGTTACGTTCCAGTCGATCGTGACGCAAACCGCGGCGGCGCCGATGGTGTTGGTGCCGAAGAAGGCGATCGTGACCGATGGCAGCGCGAATTCTGTGTGGGTGGTGCGCGGCGACAGGGCGCATCAGGTGGCGATCACAATCGGGCGCGAGTTCCAGGACGGGGTCGAGGTCAAGAATGGACTCAGCGGCGGCGAGACGGTGATCGTGGTGCCGGCGGCGACGCTGAAAGACGGGCAGGAAGTTACGCCGGTCGCGTCTTAGGGGAAGGGGAAATCACTTTATTTGAAGTGAAACCCGCGGTGGGTTTCACGCTTCCTTCGGCAGGGCTAAGCCCTGCACCCAGTGATAAGAGAAGATGCGGGACTTCGTCCCTGTTAGAAGTTTTTTTGTGTCGCCCTGAGCGAAGCGAATCTTACCTCGCCCGTTATTTTACGGGAGAGGCGGCCGGCCGCATCGCGGACGGTAGGTGAGGGTTCTGCGACTCCACCGCAAAACCTAGGAGAAAAACAATGGCGGAGACTTTTGTATTGGTGCATGGCGCTTGGCATGGTGCGTGGTGCTGGGCGGCGGTGATTAATCAACTGGAAAAATTGAGCGACCGCGCCTACGCCGTGGATTTGCCGGGGCATGGGATGAACCGGGCGGACCGCGCGAAGGTCACGCTGCAGAGCTACGTCGATAGCGTCGCGGAGTTTATCGAACAGCACGACCTGAAGAACGTCGTGCTCGCCGGGCATAGCCTGGGCGGGCTCACGATTCCCGGGGTCGCGGCGAAAATTCCGTCGCGGATAAAACGGGTGGTGTGGGTCACGGCGCTGGTAGCGCTCGATGGGCAACCTATCGTCGATCCGGCGACGTCGCCGTTGGCGGCGGCGGCTGACTCGGTGCCGGAGCGATCGATTCCAATCGAGATGATGGGCAAGGAATTTCTCGACGGGCTCAGTAACGACATGGCGCCGGCGGTAAAGGAATACGTACTGTCGGCGTTGGGACCGCAACCGATCGCGCCTATGCTTACGCCGGTCGCGATGGCGCCCTACTTCGCTACCGGAATTCCCAGCAGCTATATCGTTTGCGATGACGATAAGACGCCGGTCGCGGGCGCGCCCAATTGGCATCCGTATTTTTCGAGCAGGTTGAAGAATCCGACGCTCAAGTTCGTGAAGAGCGGGCATGAGGTGATGTTTACGCATCCGGTGGAATGCGCGCGGGCGCTGCATGAGTTGACGGTGGAGTGATCCCCGCAGCAACCTAACCCCTAACCCCTTCCCCAAGGCGAAGGGGAACAAGAAAAGATTAGATCAGATAACGGGCCAGGAGGCCGCGGGCTATTACCAGGGCTTGGATTTCGTTGGTGCCTTCGCCGATCATCATCAGAGGGGCGTCGCGGTAGAATCTTTCGACTGGGAAGTCGGCCATGAAGCCGTAGCCGCCTAGCACGCGCATCGCGTCGAGGGAGATTTTCGCGCAGGCTTCCGAGGCGAAGAGCTTGGCCATGCCGGCTTCGACGTCGCATCGTTCGTTGGCGTCTTTTTTGCGCGCGGCATTTGCGACCAGCAGGCGGGCGGCCTCGGCGCGCGTAGCCATGTCGGCGAGGAGCAGTTGGACTGCCTGATGCTGGCAGATCGGTTTGCCGAATGCGGAGCGCTGTTGCGCGTAGCGGATGGCGGTCTCGAAGGCGGCCTGCCCTACTCCGACAGCGCGCGCGGCTACGTTGATGCGTCCGACTTCAAGCGCGCTCATCACTTGTTTGAAGCCTGCGCCTTCGACGCCGCCGATCAGGTGAGTCGCGGGGACGGTGACGTTGTCGAAGAGGACTTCGCAGGTGTCGATTCCTTTGTAGCCCAGCTTGTCGAGATTGCGGCTGACGGTGGGGCCGCGATCGCTTTTTTCGACGGCGAACATGCTGATGCCGGCGTAGGCGGGATCGGCATGGGGATTTGTCTTGGCGGCGACGGCGAGCATCGTGCCGTGGCGCGCGTTGGTGATGAACATCTTTGAGCCGGTGAGGATGTAGTCGTCGCCGCGGCGGGTTGCAGTGGTGCGAATCGATTGCACGTCGCTGCCGGCGTGCGGTTCGGTGAGTGCGAGGCCGCCGCGTTTTTCGCCACGCGCCATCGCGGGCAGGAAATATTTTTTCTGCGCGTCGGTGCCGTGATTGGCAATGACGTAGGCCATGATGAGATGGCTGTTGATGACGCCGGCCAGTGACATCCAGCCGCGCGAGAGCTCTTCCATCACGCGCGCGTAGGTCAGGAAGCTGAGGCCGAGGCCGCCGAAGTCGGTGGGGATGGTGGCGCCGAAGAGGCCGAGCTCGCGCATCGTCGCGACCATCGCGTGTGGATACTCGTCGCGATGTTCGAGGTCGGAGGCGTTGGGGATGACGTCGCGGTCGACGAAGCGGCGGACAGCGTCGACGATTTCGTGATCCATACTTCATTCATTGTTTTGACTCCTGATAACAAACCGGCTCTTGTCATCACTCCACCAGATTGAACCCAGTATACACATAAAAGCGAGCTGGCGGAACTTTTGTCGTCGAATCGCGCACCCTCACCACCGACCGCGCTGCGGCCGGCCTCCTCTCCCGCGAAAGAGCGGGCGAGGGATTTCGGGTTGCGTCGGGGGGCGGGGTGGAGTAAGTGTCAGATTGACGCAAAGTATGGGATGTTAGAGGATTGATGTCATGGAAGCTGGAAATATCGCGATTGATCGGCCTGCGCTGCGGGAGAAGTTGGCGGTGCTGGGAAATGAGAGTTATTCGGCGGAGATCTTGCGAGCGCTACGCGGACATGATTGCGGAGATAAAGCGCCTGAAGAAAGAGCGGCGGGCGGTGATTCTTGCGCATAACTATCAGCGGCCGGAGATTTTCGAGGTTGCGGATTTTATTGGCGACTCGCTGGAGTTGGCGCGTAATGCTCGCGACGTGCGCAATGCGGACGTGATCGTGTTTTGCGGCGTGCATTTTATGGCTGAGACGGCGAAGGTGTTCAATCCCGATCGCAAAGTGCTGCTGCCCGATCTGAAAGCCGGGTGTTCACTCGCTGATAGCGTTACGGCTGAGGCGTTGGCTGAGCGGAAGGAAGAGCTGCTCAAGATTTATCCGGATTTGAAAGTTGTGTCGTACGTCAATTGCACGGCGGATGTGAAGGCGCTGTCGGATGCGTGCTGCACGTCGGCGAATGCGACCAAAATCGTCGAGCGGATCGACTCGCAGAATATATTGTTCGTGCCCGATCAGAATCTTGCAAATTACGTGCAGTCGCAGACGAAGAAGCGGGTGATTTCGTGGGACGGCAACTGCTACGTGCATCATCAGATAACTCCGGACGAGGTGAACAAGGTCAAGCGCGCGATTCCCGGAATCAAGGTGATTGCGCATCCGGAGTGTCGGCGCGACGTGCTCGCGCTGGCAGACGCGGTGTTGTCCACCAGCGCGATGGTTGCGTATGCGAAGAGCAGTGACGCGAATAAATTCCTGGTGGTGACCGAGTGCGGGCTGTCGGATCGGTTGCTGATGGAGATTCCCGACAAGCATTTTTACAAGGCGTGCAAGCTATGCCGGTTCATGAAGATGATCACGCTGGAGGGGACGCTCGATTCGTTGCGCCATCTGCGGTACGAAATCGAGCTGACCGAGGAAGTGCGCGAGGGCGCGAAACGGGCGCTGGAGCGGATGCTCGAGTTGAGCGTGTGAGCGGGAGCACGCAGATCGGTGAGTCCAGGGCAGGCACGGCGGGCCGCCCCATTGGCGGCGAGAAGTTGGCGCGGCCGATGGTCGCGGTCGATACGGTGTTGTTCGCGATCAACGACGGGCGACTGCAGACGTACCTGGTCGAGTTGCGCCGCGGGCCGGCTCGCGGGCGGTGGGCGTTTCCGGGCGGGCTGGTGCGGGTGGGTGAGATGCTCGATGACGCGGCGCGGCGCGAGCTGCATGATTCGACGGGACTCCGCGGCGCATACCTCGAACAGTTGTTCACCTTTGGGGATCCGTCGCGCGATCCTCGCGCGCACGTCGTGTCGGTCGCGTACATGGCGCTGATTCCCGACGTGAAGGCGGTCGCTTCGTCGTGCGAGAAGTACGCGAATGGCCGCTGGTACGAGGTCACGCGCTTGCCGCAGCTGGCGTACGATCATTCGCTGATGGCGGCGTATGCGGTGAAGCGGCTGAAGTCGAAACTCGAGTACACCAATATTGCGTATGCGTTGTTGCCGCGCGAGTTCACGTTTGCGGAGTTCGAGGAGCTGTACTCGCTGATTTTGGGGCGTCCGCTCGATCGGCGGAATTTTCGGCGCAGCATTCTCGCGATGGGGATGTTGAAACGGCTGCCGCATACGCGCCGCGGACCGCATCGGCCGGCCGCACTATACAGTTTTGGGAATCAAAGCCTAAGGTTCATCGAGATGCTATAATTTCGGGCCTCAGGGGAGAGTCATGTTCAAGGGCATCAATAGAATCGTCGCACTTAGTGTCGCCGCCATTTTGGTGGTGGCGATCGCCGCTGCGGCTTACATTTCGAACACTTCGCAGCCGTCCGACGCGCAGCTGGCGGCATCGGGCGATCCGGCGGCGAAATTGCGGATCACGCTGGACCCGGCGAATTTCCAGGGCACCGTTCGCGAGGCGTATGAAGTAGCGGAAAAAGATCCGGCGCTGCTGGCGCAATTGCACTGCTACTGCGGATGCGACGTCACTGACGGGCATAAGAATCTGCTCGACTGTTTCCGCGATACTCACGGCAGCACGTGTGCGATCTGCTGCGGTGAGGCGCGCGATGCCGAGAAGATGGCGACGAGTGGGATGCCGGTCGAGCAAATTCGCGACGCACTGCGGGCGCGCTACGCGCACGGGAGCTGAGCTTGGTCGGACTGATCTCCGCGTACATCGAACACTTCACCTACCTTGGATTGTTCGTGGTTCTGATGCTGTGCGGACTTGGATTGCCGATTCCTGAAGACGTGGCGCTGCTCGCGGGCGGCTATTTGGTGCATCGCGGGATCACGCGCTATCCGATCACGCTGGCGGTGTCGTTGCTGGGCGTGGTCGCGGGCGACAACTCGCTTTTTTTCATGGGACGACGTTTCGGATCGGGGCTGGTGCGTTACTTTTCGATCGGGCGGCCCGGGCGTAAGCATCAGATTGAGCGAATCGAGGCCTTCATGCAGCGCCATGGGCATCGCGCGATTTTTTACGCGCGGTTCCTGGCCGGTCTGCGGGCGCTGGTTTATCTATCGGCGGGATCTTTCGGCGTGCGGCCGAGCGTGTTCCTGTTCTACGATTTGCTCGGAGCGCTGATATCGGTGCCTATCGTGGTGACGCTCGGTTATGTTTTCGGCCATCAGCTCGAATGGATCGTCAAATATATCGGCGGCTTCGAGCGGCTGATCGTAGTAGTCGCGGTCCTGAGCGTTGCGGTTTACGCGACGCGGCTGTTTGTGCTGCGCAAGACCGTCGAGCCGGCCGCCAACGAGCCGGCCGCCAAGACTGAAATGCCCGAGCAATAAAAGTGAGCCAAGAATTTGTGGTTGATTCGCGGAACCCTCACCTACCGGCCGCGTTGCGGTCGGCCGCCTCTCCCGTAAAATAACGGGCGAGGTATTTCGGAATTGCGCCGGCCTGCGCGCCGATGTCGAAAATGGAATCATACTTTCCCGCGCTGAACCTCAAGGCGAAGCTGATCGTGCTGGTCGTCGGCCTGCTCGCGCTGACGCTCGGCGCGGAGGTGTGGGTCAGCCTTGGGACGCAGGCGGAAATCGTCGCGACCACGCAGGAGCGGGTCAAAGATCTCGCGCGGGTGATCCAGATCGGCGTGCAGGAATTGACCGCGGTGCGCGACACCGATCGCGACCAGCTTCATCACTATGTGGACAATCTGCACACGCAGGGGCTCGAAGTATCGATCGCGTCGAGCGAAAATCTGATCCTGAACAGCTCGGATCCTAATCTGATCGGAGCGGCGCTGCGGCCCAAGCAGGCAGAATGGCTGACGCCCGAGCAACTTAAGCATCCCGATAAGCTAGTGACCGTTCCCGCCGGCAAGCTCGGGCTCGCGCCCGAGACGACGGTGTACCTGATCCCGGTCGAGGTCGAGGACCATCTGCTGGGCTACGTGCAGGTGGTGGCGAATTTCGGGGATTTCGCGCAGCCGCTGGCGCAGAGCCGCACGCGCGAGCTGCTGTTTGCGTTTGCGATTTTCGCAATCGGACTGGTCTTCGCGTATATCCTGGCCGATCGATACGTGAAGCCGATTCATGCGGTCGCGAATGCGGCGCAGAATTTCGCGGCGCGCGGCCTGGAGCCGGTTCCGGAGGCGCATCGGCGCGACGAGATCGGCTTGTTGACGCGCAGCTTCAACGAAATGGTCGGGCAGCTGAGGCGTGCGCGCGAACGCGAGCAGGAACTGAACCGGCTCGAGCGATTCACTGCGCTGGGCCAGCTGGCCGGCGGCCTGGCGCATGAAATCAAGAACCCGCTGAATTTCATCAGCCTTGCGCTCGACCAGCTGCGCGCTCGTTACGCGCCGCAGCAGCCGAACGATCGCGAAGCGTTCTTGCGCCAGCTCGGAATCATGAAGGACGAGATGCGGCGGCTGGCCGACCTGGTGCAAAGCTTCCTCCATTACGGGAAGCCGATTGAAATATTCCCCGCGCCGACCGACGTGCGTCAGCTGGTGGATCAAGTGGTGGCGCTGTCGGAGTCCAAAATGAAGAGCCAGGGAATCGAGCTGATCGAGGAATGCAACGAGGCGGTGCCGATCCTCAAGGTGGACGCGGAGAAGCTGCGCGCCTGTTTTATCAACGTCGTCGCCAACGCGATACAGGCGATGCCCGATGGCGGCACGATGCGAATCACGTTTCGGCGGATTGGCGACGGCTCGATGGTGATTAGTTTTTCGGACACTGGCGCGGGGATCGAAGCGAGAGTCGCGGGCCATGTGTTCGAGCCGTTTTTCACCACCAAGCGCGACGGAATCGGGCTCGGGCTGTTTCTGTCGAAGGCGATTGTCGAAACGCATGGCGGTACAATAGATATCGGGCCGAATCCGGACGGACACGGAACCACTTTGACTTTCACCTTCCCGCCGAGCGCGGTAGTAAGCGAGCAAATCCATCATGACGCAGGCCTCAGTACTGGTCGTTGAAGATAACGACCTCGAACGGCAGATAACCGCCGACACGTTGCGCGAAGAAGGATTCGCGGTCGAAGAAGCGGCGGTCGGCAAGCGCGCGATCGAGTTGCTCGCGCTGTCGCGATTCGACGTCGTGCTGACGGACCTGATGATGCCGGGGATGTCGGGCGAGGAGCTGCTCGCGAAAGTGCGCGGCGCGTATCCGGGCAGCCAGGTGGTGGTGCTGACGGCGCATGGATCGACGGACAGCGTCGTGCAGGCGATGAAGGCGGGCGCGTTCGACTACCTGGAAAAGCCGACCGATCGCGAGAAGCTGGTGACGCGCGTCGCCAAGGCGGCGGAGTTCGCGAACCTGCAGCAGGAAAATCAACTGCTCAAACGGCGGCTCGAGGGCACGTTCGAGATCGAAGGAATCATCGGGCAGGATCCCGCGATCCAGGAAGTGATCCGGCTGGTACGGCGCGTCGCGCCGTCGAATTCGACGGTGCTGATCCAGGGCGAGAGCGGGACCGGCAAGGAGATCGTCGCCAAGGCGATCCATCGACTGTCGCCGCGCGCGGCGCGGCAATTCGTCGCGATCAACTGCTCGGCGATTCCCGAAAACCTGATCGAAAACGAACTGTTCGGGCATGAGCGCGGCGCGTTCACCGGCGCCACCGAGCGCAAAATAGGGCTGTTCGAGAGCGCGGACAAATCGACGCTGTTCCTCGACGAGATTGCGGACCTGCCGCAGGGAATGCAGGCGAAGATTCTGCGCGTGCTGCAGGAGAAGGAGTTGCGACGGGTCGGCGGCAACGATTCGTTTCGGATCGACGTGCGGCTGGTAGCGGCGAGCAATCGCAATATCGTGGAGGAAGTCGGCGAGGGGCGCTTCCGCGAAGATTTGTACTATCGAATCAACGTCGTGACGGTGACGCTGCCGCCGTTGCGCGATCGGCGCGGCGACATCCCGCTGCTGGCGAATCATGCGCTCGCCAAATTCGGACATCTAGCGGAAGGACGGGTCAAAGAGATCGGACGCGAGGCGATGGAAGTGCTGCTCGACTACTCGTGGCCGGGCAACGTGCGTCAGCTCGAGTCGGCGATCGAGCGCGCGATCCTGTTGTGCGAAGGGGACAAGGTGCTGCCGCGCGATTTGCCGGAGGAAGTTCTGTCGCGCAAGACGCCGGGGCGCAGCGGGGATCGTCAACGCGGCGACAAGTACGAGATTCCGAGCGAGGGCTTTAATTTTGAGACGTTCGAGCGCGACGCGATCCTGCAGGCGCTCGAGCGCAACGATTGGGTAATCGCGAAGGCGGCGAAGATGCTCGCGATGAGTTATCGGACATTGCAATACAGGATCGACAAGTTCGGATTGAAGCGCGGGGAGCAGCCAAAGCCGATCCCGCCGGACGTTAAGGGGTAAGAGGGGTTTTCTGTCACCCTGAAGCGAAGCGGTAGGGTCCCGAATCTGGATCCGGGATTCCACGGCCTTCGGCCTTTAAAATGACACTTACGCGAACGATATCGGAGTAAGCTGACTGTCATGGCTGTCGCTGCGCATCGGCGGACACTCAAGCGGTTGGCGGTAGCTCTGATCGCAGCCGCTTTCGTGCTGTCGGCAGCAGTCGCGCTCGCCGAGGAGTCCGAGATCGATCATCTTGTCCAGGAACTGGCGCTCAAGCCCGGTTCGTCCGTGGCTGATGTCGGTGCGGGTTCCGGCGAGATCTCGATCGCGCTAGCGGAACGCGTAAGACCGAACGGCCAGGTTTATTCGACCGAGATCAATCCAAACCTGCTCGACAAAATCCGTCACTTGGCGCAAAAGGCAGGCGCGCGGAATGTGGTTGTTGTTACCGCCGACGCACACGAAACCGGATTGCCGGCGAACTGCTGCGACGCGGCCTTTCTGCGCGAAGTGTACCATCACCTGACAGATCCAACGGGCACCGACCACTCGCTTTTTCAAGCGATGCGGCCTGGGGCACGTCTCGCGATAATCGATTTCGATCCTTCTCAATTGCCGGGGCAGCCGCCCCCGCCAGGAGTACCTGCGAATCGCGGCGGACACGGAGTTCCAGAACGAATCGTCGAGAATGAACTTACTCAGGCCGGGTTCGTGCTTATCAAAACGATGCCGTGGCCGATCAGCGGGACGGTCAAGCACTACTGTGTGTTGTTTATAAAACCCGGTGAAAAAGCTGAAAGGCATCCAATCAGTCTCTCGCCCAACTAGTCGGTAGATAAATCCAGCACTCGATTCTGCGAGCGTCAGCTGCGACCACCTCGACGCGCTCGCGAGTGTACAGCGTCGGGACTTCTTCGTAATCGTCGAGGATCGCGAGGTCGCGCGCGGTAAGTCCTTCCAGGATTGCGCCTTCGGTGACGGCGTCCGCTTGTTTTGCGACGAAGTAGTAGCGCTTCCGCCCGCGCACATAACCATCGAGGCGCGCGGGGATTGCTTCGATCGGCCGTGTTAGCAGGCGCAGGCGGTCGGCGGGATCCATCAGGGAGCCGTACACGAATAGTAGTTGGTCTTCGTTTTCCACAGGGGTCAATCCGGGTTTTTCGCTGCGCTCAGAATGATACAACGCATAGTCGGTTGCCGCACCTGCGTTTGGTATGTTAGCTCCTATCCTGCTTGAGGTATTTGATGATGATGTTGCGGATATTTTCTGCGCGCGCGGCGATTGGGCTGCTCGCCCTGTTTGTGTTCGGATGCTCGACCATCAAGAGCGGCTCGTTGAGTCCCGGGATGACGCCGGATCAGACGGTGCAGTCGATGGGTGAGCCCGACCTGAAAGACAGTATCGCGGATCCCAATCACAACGGGGCGAGCGTGCTGCGGTATGTATGGCTCGAGCCGGGCAAGGCGGCAATCTTTGGATCCGACAATCGTCTCGCGAGCGTGCAGGACGTCGAGACCAACACCAAACAGAAGGTCGAGGAGCAGGCTCATGCCGAAGCGGTGGCGTCAGGGCCGCCGCAGAAGTTCGACCCGATCGAGACGCCGCTCGATTATATATTCTACCCGGTGAAGGCCGGCGCAGTTTATTTTGGCGCGGGTATGAATTGCGTGGCAGGCGGCAGCTGTCAGAAGCCGCAGCTTCCCAACCCGTCGTCGGGCTAACCTGGAGTTCGGATCTAAAGTGCGAAGTTCCTTTCCGAACCCGCCGTTCGAGGGAAAATCGTTTTTTCGGTCATTAATAGCACGGCACTATGTAATATTTACCGGTCGGTCGGTAACATTCAGGGCAATGCATAGCGTCAAATTGTCATCGAGAGCCTATTCAACCATCTTGTTATTTTAACTTTAGCCGCAAAGGCGGTCGCCTCTGTGGACTTTATGTTCATATTTGTGCGACTGTTGGTCTCGACGTCGAAACCTGAACGCTCGCTCAGACGTAAACTTATTACCAGTTGGGGTCCGACAAAATTTTTGGAGCGAAGGAATCTGGAAAGGGGGAAGCGCGAAAGTCGGGGGATCGATTTTTGGCACTCACTAATGATCGGACCAAGGTTTCAATACCTGGCCGGTAACATTTACTTACGCAAACCCCTATCGGCATGAGTGGCGGAAACGAACTATGAAGAAAGAAACTCTTGGTCAGGTCCTCAAACAGCGGCGCGGCGCGTATGCCTACACGCAACGGGAACTCGCGCGCAAACTCGGCGTCAAGGCGAGCCACGTGGCGTATCTCGAAAATGGACGGCGGCGCCCTTCTCTTTCGCTGCTGTCGCGGATTGCGGATACGCTCGAGCTCGACAAGCGGCGCCTGTTCCTGCTCGCGCATCCGGAGGCGCATTGGATCGTCGGCGAGCGGCGCGAGGCCTCGCCTGCCAAGCGGCGCGAGGATGCGTGGCGCAAGTTTGCGGGAGATCGCGGGACGCTGGCGCGTCACAAGGTGACTGCCCGGGAGCTCAAGGTGCTGAAGAACGTGAACATGCTCGGCCGCGTATCGTCGCCGGGTCAGTTCCTGTTCATCTTAAATTCGATCCGGCAGGCGGTCGAAGAGGAATAGTCCTCAGCGCCTGGTTTTCAAGTTCCTTTTGCCGGCGGCACGCCGATTCCCTTGAGGAACTCGCTGCGCGCGACCATCGGGTCGCGCGCGGCTATTTTATTGTACGCGGTCATCAGGGTTCGTGCGTCCTGCGAGCACATCAGTTGCGTCATCTCCATCCGCTCGACGTAGAGTCCGGATTCGAGATCGCGATCGGCGCCGAGATAGACTGCCCGCTTGATTGCCGCGACGGCTCGCGGCGGGCGGCTGGCCAGCGTGCGCGCCCATTCCATCGCAAACGGCATCAGCTTCTCCGGTGCGAGCACGCGATTGACCATTCCCATTTTCTCAGCCTCGCGCGGATTGTAAACATTGCCGAACATCAGGACCTCGAGCGCCCTGCCCCGGCCTATCAGGCGCGGCAGCCGTTGCGTGCCCCCTCCGCCAGGCAAAATTCCGAGCACCGCTTCGGGCAGTCCAACCTGGTAAGGGCCGTCCGCCGCGAGACGAAAATCGCATGACAGCGCGAGTTCGTAGCCACCGCCCATGCAGTCGCCGTTAATCGCCGCGATCACCGCCTTCGGCATCAACATGATCCGATCGAGCATGCGATGAAATCCTGCTGACGCGGCGGGAAAGGTCTGTGCGCAGGTGGCGGGATCGTCGGCCATCGCGGCCAGTTCGTCCACGCTGTAGTGCGTGATGAATTTCCCATCGACGCCGCCGGTGAGAATGATCGCGCGGGTGTTGGGGTCGTTTTCGGCGCGTCCCACAAGCTCGAGCAGCTCCTGAGACATGGGCGCCGTCATATAGTTCATCGGCGGATTGTTAATGGTCCAGACTTGAACTTGTTCGTGCTGATCGACGGTAAAATGCTTCATGGTTTTTTCTCCGCTAACCGGCGAATAACGCTCGGCGGTCCGCCATGTCAACCCGTTGAGGAGGCGCATGCGATGGTTTAGGCTGAGTGGTGGAAGTTTCGATGAAGATCGATATCGACCTCAAGTCCGGATTTCTGCAAAATCTCAAGCGCGAAGTGCTCGACTCGCTCAACACCGAAGAGCGCGCGATCATCGAGGTCTCGACCGGTGAGATGGGGAACAAGCCCGACGCGGTGAAGCTCGGATGGCTCAAGATGCGGACCAAGGAGACCTGGACCAAACAGCGCTACACCAAGGCCCTCGGCCGCACGATGGAAAAATTGCGCGAAGCGGTCGCGGCCGCTGAGAAGAGTAAAGGCGACTGAAAAACCGGTCAGCGCTCGATTCGCGCGACTCGGCGCTTGCCTACTTCGAGCACCTTGTGCTCACCCGGAACGAAACGAAAATTCACGTCAGTTATGGTATGGCCGTCCACGCGGACCGCGCCCTGGCTTACCAGGCGCCGCGCCTCGCTGGTGGACGGCGTGAACTGTAGCTGCTTCATCAGCTCGCAGATCCAAAGATCCTCGGCGATTCGGTAAACCTGCGCACTGGAGGGAACTTCGCGGCGCTGATGCTTGCTCTCGAAATATTCCTCGGCGCGAGTGGACGCCGGCGCACCGTGGTATTCGGTGACGATCGTGCGGGCGAGCCGCTTCTTCGCTTCCATCGGATGCATCCCGCCTGACTTCACCGCCGCGATCTCCTCGGGCGTCGCGATCGTCAGCAGCTCGTAGTAGCGCACCATCAGCTTGTCAGGCGCCGACATCAGCTTGCCGTACATATCCTCGGGCTGGTCCGTGAGACCGACGTAGTTGCCGAGCGACTTGGACATTTTGCGCACACCGTCCAGACCCTCGAGCAGCGGCATCGTCATGACGGCTTGCGGAGCCTGTCCGTAATGTCGTTGCAGCTCGCGGCCGACCAGCATGTTGAACTTCTGATCGGTGCCGCCTATTTCGAGATCGGCTTCCAGCGCGACGGAATCGTACCCCTGGATCACAGGATAGAGCAGCTCGTGCAGGAAGAGCGGTTCCTCAGCCGCGAGGCGCTTCTCGAAATCGTCGCGCTCGAGCAATCGCGCGACGCTGACCTTCGCCGCAATCTCGATCAGCTTGGCCACGCCCAGTTCATTCATCCATTCGCTGTTGAAGCGGACTTCGGTGCTCTCGCGATCGAGAATCTTGAACGCCTGGGTGCGATAGGTTTCCGCATTGCGCTCAATTTGTTCGCGCGACAACGGCTTTCGCGTTTCATTGCGTCCGGTGGGATCGCCGATCATCGCGGTGAAGTCACCGACCAGAAAAATCACGGTATGGCCCGCATCCTGGAAGTCACGCAGCTTCTTCAGGACCACACTGTGACCGAGATGCAGATCAGGCGCGGTCGGATCCATCCCGAGCTTGATCCTGAGCGGCCGGCCGAGCGCAAGCTTCGCCGCTAGCTCCGGCGGAGAAATGACTTCGGTGGCGCCGCGGACAAGCGCCGCAGCCTCTTCATTCGCCTGATTTTCGTTCACGTTCCGCTTCGTCAAGTCCGTTCGCCCGAGAGCCAGTGAGCATTGGTCCCCAAGCGTACAGGAATCCTTACGGGGCGGAATAGCCCGTTAGCCTTGCTCGCGCAGTCGACTCCGGCGACTTATCCGCGTTCCGCGGCGCGATCGCCGTGCAGATGCGGATGTTTGCCGACCGCAATCATCCCGCGGCGCATGCGCCCCGCCCTCACCTGGCGGCCCGGGATCATGCCGAGCTCGCGCAGGCCGCGCGTTACGACGCCGAGTGCGTGTTCGTGGATCATGCCTACCTCGCGCAGGCGAAATTCGCGCTGGGGAAACTCGAGCCGGCCAGCCTTGCAGGTGTGCGCGAAGGTGCGCCGATGGACGCCGAAGCACGTTGGTCCGTAAATTTCGCTGAGCAACCACAGCGCGATCTCATCGAGACCTCGCATGCACCAGCCGATGCATTGGTAATCGTCGATCGCGTTGGCCGCGGATGTGCACGCATCCGCAGGCAGTTCGTCCGCCACCAACCGTCTGGTCCGTCCGCTGTGAAGCAGCTCGCGCAAGCGAAAATAAAAGCGCAGAGCCTCTTCCGCCCTCCTGAAGCGAATCTTGTTTTCCTCAAACATCGCAGTCCTTTCCCTAAGTGAAAAATTAAGAACCCGCGCGAAGCGTGTGCCTGACGAAGCCAGTCCGCAGGCGAAATTACCCGCACTAAACGCGACGAGGGTTCCAATGTTTTGATGCTTACCGCGAGGCGCGACGCAAAGTCAACAGAATGATTACAGTTCGAGACATTTTGTTACTACGACAGGCGTTCAATGACATTTAGCCACGCTGATTGTAGCGGTTCATGGCCGCGGCGAGTCCCTCTGCGGCGATCGCTTCCACAGCGCTTGCGGCGCGATCGAGGATCGGCGCGAGCGTTGCCGTTCGGCGGCCGTCATCGGGCGCAGCAGATAGTCCTTATTTTCTTCGGTCTTCGGCTGCCGGCCGGGCTCCATTTCGATCGTGAAGCCGGGTGGCCGGCCGATTCCGATTCTGACGCGAATGAAGTCGGTGGTGTTGAGCGACTCGGCGATTGAACGCACGCCACGGTTGCCGGCGTCGCCGCCGCCTCGCTTCAGTTGGAGCCGCCCCGCTTCGAGATCCAGCTCGTCGTGCACCACGATCAATTGCTGGGGAGCAATTTTGAAATATCCGAGCAGATCGGAAATGCATTCGCCGGTCAGGTTGTAGAAGGTCTGCGGTTTGACCAGGATCGCGGGCTTTTCGGCGAGCGTGATTTCAGCGGTCACGCCTTTGAATCTGCGCCGGTTCAATTCGACACCTTTTGCTTTGGCGATTCGATCGATCGTCATGAATCCGGCGTTGTGACGCGAGCGCGAGTATTCTTCGCCAGGATTTCCCAGTCCTGCGACCACCCATTGAATCGATGAACGCGATTCCGAGTCGGACTTCCTGCCGCGCGATGCGCGAAAATTGCCGAACAGACGCTTGATTGCCGCCATCGAATTCAAACGCTCATGCGTGAACGCGGCGTTCGATTTAGAAGAAGGGCGAACCAGCGGCGCGAGCGCCTTGAACAGCGCGTTCATTTCAGCCGGAGTGCCAATCGAGATACGGAGCGCATCCTGGAGCAGCGGCGTGGCGAAATGCCGGACCAGAATACCGGCGCGACGCAACCCGCGCGTGACGGGCGCCATGTCGCGTCCCGGAATCCGCGCCAACACAAAATTCGCCTGCGAGGGCGGTACTTCGAAGCCAAGCTTGCGCAGCCGCGCCTCGGTCTGCGCGCGGGTCCGTATCACCTTGGCGACATTGCGTCGCATCCAGGCATCGTCGCGCAGCGCTTCCGCCCCGGCAGCCAGCGCGACGCGGCTCAGGTTGTACGAATCCTTGACCTTCATCAGCGCGTCGATCACGGTCGGATGCGCAAAGCAGAGGCCGAGGCGCATCCCGGCCAGCGAGTAGGACTTCGACAGCGTGCGCAGAACCACTACGTTACGATGGCGCCGCACCAGGCCGAGCGCGTTCGCGTCGGCGAAGTCGACGTAAGCTTCGTCGATCACAAGCAGCCTGCCGTCAAGACGCTTCGCGAGCGCGCCCAGGCTTCGACTCGGAGTCAGGGTGCCCGACGGCGAATTCGGACTGCACACGATGGTGAGATTGGCGCGCGCATCCGCCAGCTCGTCGAGCGGCAGCGCGAAGTCGGGACCGAGCGGGATGTGAACGATTCGCGCCTCCTGCACGAGCGCCAAAGTGTCGTAGAGCGAATACGTCGGCACCGCATACGCGACGGTGTCACCTTCGCCAAGGGTCGCGCGAAACACCATCGAGAGCAGCTCGTCGGAGCCATTGCCGGCGAGAATCATGTTTTGTGGAATCGAATAGATTTTCGCGGCGCTCGCCACGAATTCATCGGCACGCGGCGCCGGATACAAGCGCAGCGCCGATCCCGCCATCACTTTCGCGACTGCGCGGCGCACTCGCGGCGAGGGCGGATACGGGTTTTCGTTGGTGTTGAGCTTGATCAGCCGCTGACCGGGACGCGGCTGCTCGCCGGGCCGATACGCCGCCATGTTTTTGATCGATTCGCGGAACATCAGTGAATTATGTATCGAGCGGCAGCTTGATTCGACTGCCAGAGCGCGACGAACGATAGCAGGCCTCGACTGCTTCCACTGCGCGCAGCCCGTCAATCCCGTCGGGCGAGGGTTCCTCGCGGCCTTGAATCGCGGCGACGAAGTTCTGAGCGAGTGCCCGCGACGGAGCGAGCAGATCGCGCGGGTCGAAACGTATCATCACATCTTCGCGCGAAAATCCCGGGACCGAACTTCCGTCGGATTTCAGAATCGATATGTCGTTGCGCGGATAGCCGGCCATCACCCTGCCCTCGGTGCCGTAAATCTCGATTGCCGACAGCGGCGGCATGCTGCTCCAACTGGCTTCGACCACGCCGATCGCGCCGGACTTGAAATGGACAATCATCGCGCCCGTGTCATCGACTTCGATCTGCTTGGCGAGGGTTCCGACCTGCCCCAAAACGGAATCGATCTCGCCCATGAACCAGATCGCGAGGTCAGCGACGTGAACCCCAAGATCGAGCATCGCGCCGCCGCCCGCTTCCGAAGCCGTCGTGAACCATTTCTGCCCGGGCGCCCACAACTGAGGTCCGCCGTGCGAAAGCCGCGCGCGAATGAAATGAGGTTTGCCGATCTCTCCGCTCGCGAGGGCGTCCTTGATCGCGCGCTCGATTCCACCGAAGCGACGCTGCATCGCGACCATCAGAACGCGCTCGGCTTTCGCCGCCGCATCGACCATCTTGCGCGCCTCGGCGGCAGTCGGCGCCATCGGCTTTTCCACCAGCACGTGCGCGCCCGCGTTAAGGGCCTTAATCGTAAATTCGCAATGAAGATTATTCGGCGTGAAGACTCCGACCGCGTCGGGACGCTCGCGCGCCAGCATATCGTCGAAGTCAGAATAAACCTTAGGCCGGTTCGCGGCGTCGGACGAAAGCGATTGCGCGATGCGGTCGGCTTTGTCGGCGGTGCGGCTTTGTATCGCGACGATTCGCACGTCCGCGACGCTCGCAAGCGCAGGTATGTGCGCGCGTTCGGTAATCGCGCCGGCGCCGGCAATCGCAATCCTGATCATCGCCGGTGTCTGCGGGGCGGACCGGTCGAGTCGAGCATCCACTGTATGTACGGCGGTGAGCCGCGATCCGCATTCAGCGCAAGGACCTCGGGAACTTCGTAGATATGCATCTCGCGGACGCGCGTCTCGACTTTCATATAAAGCAGCGCGCGCGTCTTGATGATAAGGAGATACTCGCGACCGTCCTTGACACCGTCGCGCCATCGATAGATCGAGCGCACCGGCCCGACGATATTGACGCATGCCGCGAGCCGTTCTGAAACAAGAGCGCGCGCGATCTGCAGGGCCTGCTCTTCGCTTTCGGTGGTCACCAAAATCACGCGCATCTTGTGAGGGGTTCGTGCCGGCATCTCAGGTCTTAACCTCGCGCGCCAGGCGTTGGCGCAACTCCGCGGGAGTACATCGATACTTGAATGCCTTGCGATCGTTCACGAACAGAACCGGCACTTCGATTCCGAACCGCGCTTCGAGTTCGGGGTCGCCATCTATCTCGATGCGCTGGATGCGCGCGTCGAATTTCGGCAGTTCGGCCGCAATCACCGCTTCCATCTCGTGGCACAACTCGCAGTCGTTTCTGGTGTAAAGAATCAGGTCGATCACCGGGGTACTCTAGCGATCGTGGCGGAGTACTCCAAGCCGCTCGAGGACAGACTCGGTCGCAGGACACGGCGAGGTGTTCGTGCGGCGGCGCGCTCGCGCCAGGATTCGCAGGTGTGCGGCAAGCAGCAGCACGTCCGCCCATCGATCGACGTCGTACCACGCTGGCCCCAGCGCGAACGGAATGCGGGCGCGTTTGAGACACTTGATCGTCGAAGCGAGCACGCTACGTGTGCCCCATCGGATGCCTGTGAAAATCGGGGGCATCGGGCCGCGCACGCCTACCGCGTAGTAGCCACCGTCGAGGCTTGGCGCGATCACGACGCGATACTGTCGAAGCGCTTCGAGACTGGATGCGAGCAAATCCGCAGGAAGCGACGGCGTGTCGGTACCGATTAGCAGCGCACCCGTGGATGAACACGATTCGAGCGCGCGCGCCATGCGATGGCCGAGAGAGCCGCTCCCTTGATCGATAAGGTCCGCATCAAAGCGGCGCGAGAGACGCTGAAAATATTTGCTGCGCGCGCCGTCGGGCGCGCTGGCCGCGATGACGATGCGCAACGGGCGGATCGAAACTGCCTTGGCGAGCGCGTCGCGAATGAAGGCGTCGGACAATGCTGCCGCGGCGGCCGGCGTGATTGCTCCGATTAGTCTGGTCTTGACCTGATGCGCGATGGGCTCGCGGCAAAACACGATCAACGCCGGCCGCGATTTTATCTTGACCACGGACTCATTTGATCGTGTTGGGACGGATGATGTTTATCGGCAACCCGAGCGTTTTCTTGAGGAAGTTAGCCACCGACGCAATCGGCATCGGCAGGATCGAGGGATCGCTCACCGGACCTTTGACATGAAAGTAAGCGGCGACCATTTTGCCCGTGCCCGAACCGAGACGGTCTCCAATCAGCGGAATGTGATTCAGCACCCAATCGACGGTGTCGAACGGAAACATGCCGACCTCCATATCGAGAGTGCCCGCGCCGAACTGGACGCTGCCGCTCGCCGTGATATCCATCACCGGACCTTTCAGCACGAAATTGTCGGTGTAGAAGAGCCCGCCGTGACCCTTGAAATCGGTGAAGATGGTTTTGAACGGGACGCCGGCGATGCGCGGGTCCGGATTTGCGCGCTCAGCCAATTCTTGATGTCGATAAAACTCAGCAGGCGCGAAAGCAGGGTAAACTTGTTGAGAGTACCGTCCCGCACCGTGATCGTCATGTCGCCGGCAAGGGTCTCGAAAAAGTTGGTGTCGGTGTTGGCCCACAAATCGGTCGCGAGAAAGAGGTGGCCGAGCAATGGCGAGTGCTTGTTCTTGCCGCTCAGCATAAAGAGCGGCGCGGGATCCATGTCAGTGGAGCTGCCCATGATGTGGATCCAGTTGTCCGGCGCGCGGCCGACGAGCTCGAGCTTCATCTGCCCGCGATAAGCGGTCGCGCTCATGTTGTAAATGCGCCAATCGCCTTGCGGGCTGCGGGTGAAATCGGTCTTGACGTCAGTCATCTGAAAACTGGCAAGGTTTGCGGCGTGCGATTCGATGTGGCCGAAGCATGGAACTGGAAAATTAATCGGCGGTGTCGCCGGCGACCACGGCATCCGCACAAACTTCATCACCTCGAGATCGAGTTTCTGCACGGTGGCGTCGATCCGAATCGAGGGATGAGTGTAATCGGCAACCGAGACGCGGAAATTGATGGCCTGGTTCTCGAGCTTCGAGCCGGGCATCGCGAAGACGATCTGCTTGCGATGCATCGTGAGCGTCGCACCTTGAACGACGATCGGCGAGCGCAGGAAGTTGAATTGCACGTTCCCCTTGGCGAGCGTCAGTTTACCTTCGGGCGTCAAGCCGCCGGGAGTGCTGGGATTGCCGTTGACGACAACCTTGCCGCCAATCGGCCCGGTGGCGCTGAAATCGGTGGGATCGACCAGCAGCGTCAACCACAGCTGCGACGGGAAGTCGTGAAGGCCCAGCGTCAGATCGCGCACAACCACGCCTTGTTTCTCGAAATTCACGACGCCGTCCAGCGTCGCATTGCCGCCGGTCGCGGCCAGCATCACGTTGTCGAACTTGATCGAGGCCGGGTCGATCGTGACGGTGCCGCGCGACACCTTGAGCGGGCCGGGCGAACCCTTGATGGTGAGCACGGCGCCGAGGGCGTCGGCGCGAACCTGGTAATCTTTGGGCGGAACCAGGGTCGTCACGCTCAACTTTCCAGATGCGTTGGCAACCATTTCGACGCGGCCGCTCAGGTGCTCGAGGCGATCGCGTTCGCGCAATTGATAGACGTCGAGAAACCGGGCGATGGCCGGGTAAAGCTGGTCGAGGTCGGCGCTGATGCCGACGCTGGTCTTGTAGTCCGCACCCTCGATGCCGTTGTCAATGTTGGCGCTGGCGATCAGATCCTGAACCGTCGAGTTCCCGAACTTCGCGGTGCCTTGCGTGATCGTGACCAGCCCCTTGGAGTAGCTGACCTGCGCGCTCAAATTTGTGATCGGCGGTAACTTCGTATCCGCGGGAATGATGAAGCCGAGATCCTGAACGGTGCCGCTCACCACGAGGTTTTTGCGAATCGTGTCGAGCGGCGCGGTCTTGATCTGGTCGAGCGCGGCGTTCAAGGTCGCGCCGCCAATTGTGACTTTTCCAGCGCCGAGCCGATGGAGCATGTCGGTGAAGTCGGCGGGCAGCCGGCGGACCGATAGCAGCTTTTCCTTGACCGCGGCGGCGTCGAAGTGAAAGCCGCCGAGGTGGATTCCCAGCAACGGATTGTCGCTATGTGGGGCGTCAAGCTCGGTTTCGCCAGAGAGCACGGCGGCGTTGACGCGGCGCAAAACGACTTGCGTGATCGCATATTTGCCGTCGGTTATTTCGAAACCGGCATGCAGGGAATATTCGCTCAAATCTTCCGGCGCGGGGAGCCGGGTGCTTTTGAGTAGCAGTTTCTCGGCCCTGACGTTCGCATCGCCGCTCACAGAGCCATCGTCATGGATCAAGAACTTGACAGTATTGGCGACGGTTCCTACCAGTGAGAAACCCTCGACCTCGAATCCTTGCAACGGCACGTCCCAGGTCCAGATTTCGCCGTGACCAAATTCGCCGGGCTTGGAATTCCTGCCGATGCCGAGGCTGAATTTCCCGCTCACTCGCGCGCCGGGCACGGGTGTCTGAAGCAGCGCGCCGCTGAATCCGAGCAGCCAGCGGAAAGGATCGCGGCGGGTGTGGTACGCTACGATTCCAACGTGATTCGCGACCTCGGCGCCGTCGGCATAACGCACCGTGGCGTCGGACGTTTCGACTCGCCAACAGATTCGAGACAACGCATGCGCCGCATCCTGCAGCGCGTCGATCGTGGGCGTCCCGGGACGCGGAATCGGGAATGCCGCCGCGTTGCCGGAATTTACCGGAAGTGTGATTTCAGGGCTGATCGCAGTCAGCCGATAAAGTGGAAGCCCGGTGCCGGTGAAAAGAGAATGGTACGAGACGATCGCGCGCAGCGATTTCAGATTGACGATTTCGTGTCCGTTGTCGATGACCTGCGGCTGGTCGAGGACGACGATCAGGTGAGTGCCAAGATGAACCGAGCTGGCGCGCGGGATGATATCGACGCCGGTGCGGTTGCGGACCGAAGCCAGGACGTAAACGACGATGCGCGCCTGGTTGAATATGATCAGCGCCGCGGACCCGCCGACCAGCACTGCGAGGATCAGCAGAGAAATCCCGGCGATGCGGACCAGTCTCATGATTGCCGTGACGCGATCGCCACGTCCGACACTGCGCCGTCCGCCTGACTCACGAAACGATCAGTTGCTCTCGGCCATCTCCGACGGCGGCGCGTCGATGTATCCCGCACGATGCTTGTTCCTGAGCCCGGTCTTGAGGACGCGGTTGCGCAGCCGCACTGACTTGGGCGTGACTTCGACCAGCTCTTCCTCGTCGATCCATTCCAGCGCCGCGTCGAGCGTCGGCACGCGCGCGGGTGAAAGTCGAATCGCTTCGTCGTGGCCCGAGGCGCGCATGTTGCTGAGCTTCTTTTCACGGCACACGTTGACCGGCAAGTTTATCTCGCGCGCATACTCGCCGACGATCATCCCCTCGTAAACCGGCTCGCCGGGTCCGACGAAGAATATACCGCGCTCCTGCAAATGGAAGATCGCGTACGGCGTGCTGACGCCCTCGCGATCGGAAATCATCGCCCCGTTGGCGCGCGAGCGGATCGTTCCCGACCACGGCGCGTAGCCGTTGAACAGCGTATTCATCAGGCCGTTGCCGCGGGTACTTTCGAGAAAGCGTCCGCGAAAGCCGATCAAGCCGCGCGCGGGGATGTCGTATTCAAGCCGCACGCGATTGCTCGCATGCGTGACCATCGTGCGCATCTTGGCTTTGCGCGTCGAGAGCATCTGCGTGACGGTGCCGATGTACTCCGACGGAATGTCGATGACCAGCATCTCCATCGGCTCGAGCACCTGGCCGTCGGCCTGCTTGGTGATGACGGTCGGCTTCGAGACCTGCATCTCGTAGCCTTCGCGGCGCATCGTTTCGATAATCACCGCGAGCTGCAATTCGCCGCGGCCCATCACGCGCCACGATTCCGGCGAGATTTGCTCGACGCGAGTGCTCACGTTGCGGCGCGCCTCGAATTCGATTCGCTCGCCGAGCTTCCGCGACGTCACGAACTCGCCCTCGCGGCCCGCCCACGGCGCATTGTTCACCGAGAAAGTCATCGCCACCGTCGGCTCGTCGATACGAATCGGCGGCAGCGGGCGCGGATTTTCGAGGTCGGCGATCGTTTCGCCGATCGCGATGTCCTCGACGCCCGCGACGATCACGATCTCGCCCGCGCTGGCGGTATTGCGCTCGACCCGCGTCAGCCCCTGCCATCCGTAGATGTGGGCGACTTTGCAGACCACCGTCTTGCCGTCGCGCCGGCACAGCGAATAGTTCTGCGACGCCGTCATCGAGCCCGCGATGATCCTGCCGACCGCGAGACGGCCGACGTAATCGTCGTAGTCGATGTTATTGACCTGGAATTGCAGGGTCGCGTCGGGATCGACTTCCGGTCCCGGCAGATGCGCGACGATCGCGTCGAACAGCGGCACCAGGTTTTCGCTCGGGACGTCGAGCTTGAGCGACGCGGTGCCGGCGCGCGCCTGCGTGTAGAGCACCGGGAAATCGAGCTGGCTTTCGTTGGCGCCGAGGTCGATGAACAGATCGTAAACCTCGTCGAGCACTTCGGGCGCGCGCGCGTCGGCGCGATCGATCTTGTTGATGCAAAGAATCGCGGGCAGGTTCGACTCGAGCGCCTTCTTGAGCACGAAGCGCGTCTGCGGCAGCGGCCCCTCGCACGCATCGACCAGCAGCAGGACGCCATCGACCATCGAGAGCGTGCGCTCGACTTCGCCGCCGAAATCCGAGTGGCCCGGAGTATCGACGATATTGATGCGCGTCTCGCCCCACAGGATCGAAGTGTTCTTGGCCATGATCGTGATGCCGCGCTCGCGCTCGAGCGCGTTGGAATCCATCACGCGATCGATGACCTGCTCGTTGGCGCGGAACACGCCCGACTGGCGCAGCATCGCGTCGACCAAAGTGGTTTTGCCGTGATCGACGTGGGCGACGATCGCTAAATTTCTTATGTCTGGGCGTCTCATTTTGTGCTGAATACTAAAACGCGGCCGAGCCTCCTGAGGTTCGCCCGCGCGGAGTCCTATTGTAGCTGTCGCTGGACGCAGAGTAAACGCAGGGGCGCGAACAGTCGGCGAAACACTCCCGTAACGCAGCTAGGGCGAGCCCATCGGCCGATTCCGCTGTAGCTTATGGTCTTTATAGTGGGGCGGGCCGCCGTGCCCGCCATCGACGCGCGGGCGTCCGCGCCCACGCTTACCGACGAATGACTCATCTAACTTCTAGGTTACTTCGACCGAGCAGAGGGCGGGCACGGCGGCCCGCCCCACTGAAACCAGGACAGTAATGCGCGCGCCTACGGCGAGCGGCGAGCCCATCGGCTGGTTGTGCTGGAGCTTTTGTAGCAGTTGCTCGATGTCTTCGATCTCGGTGACGCGCCAATAGCCGTCGCCCCCGCGAGCCAGGTGTATTCGCCAGCGCTGGCCCTTGTTGTCGGTGAAATCGGTGGCCGCGATGTCGCCGTTTCGATGCAGCAGTACGATCGAACCCGCTACAGCAACGCCGGGCATCTGCACCTCGCGCGCGCCGTCATCGACTTTCTGGATAGCCGCCGATTTTGCGACCTGCGCCATCGGCTTGGTGAGGAGATCGATCGCAGCGTTGCCGAGCATCGAGCTCAGCGGATCGGTGCCGCCCTGCTTCTGCACCATCTCGCGGCCCGCGTTCCTCACCACGCTTTCGAAATCGACGTACTTGGCGGCCTCGTCGCCGTCGCGCGCGTCGATGGCTTGCTTCATTCGGAGCACGGCCCACGTCGGAGTATATGGCAAGTAGAAAACGGCCCAGCCGGCGATCGCGGCAAGGATGAGGATCGCGGTGAAGTGGCGCAGTACGAATCGCATCGAGTCTATTTTGCCCGATCAGCGCGGCGAAAGCAGACTGGCGGCGGCCTTGTCGAGCAGCCAAATCACCTCGCCGTTATTCGGCGCGACGATCTGCGCGGGAAATTTGTCCGGGTCGCGCGGCCCTTCGAGCACGTCCTTCACCGCCGCCGCCTTGGCCTGCCCCGCCACCAGGAACATCACGCGCAGCGCGTTGTTGATCACGGGCGGCGTAAAGGTCAGGCGCTTGGGCGGCTCGGCGTCCACTTCGACCGCAACCACGGCACGCTGCGTCTCGTGAATCGCAGGATCGCCGGGAAACAGCGACGCAGTATGGCGATTGTCGCCAAGGCCCAACATGATGAGATCGAACCGCGGAAATTCACCGGCGCCAAGGCCGAACTGTTTGCGCAATTCGCCTTCGTAAGCAGCCGCGGCCTTTGCCGGCGGATCCTCGCCGCGCATCCGATGCACCTGTTCGGGCCGGAGCGCGAGCTTGCTCAGCATCCTGCGATTCGCCATCGCGTAGTTGCTTTCGGCATGATCGGGCGGGACGCATCGCTCGTCGCCCCAATAGAATTGCACTTCCTTCCAATCGACGCTCAGGTGAAATCGCGTCGCGAGCAAGTCGTAGGTGGCCGCGGGCGTCGATCCGCCGGAGAGGCAGAACGTGAACTCGCCGTGAGTGCAAATCGATTCACCGGCGATATGCGCGGTTTCTTCGGCCGCGCGCACGTAAAGTTCCTGGGCATCGTTCAGAACGATCAGTTTTGGTTCAGACATATGTTACCTGGCAATCGCGGCGACAATCTCCTGGCGGAGCGCTTCGATCGCGTCGATCGGATCGTGACCCGCCAGATGGACGCGAATCACGCGCCGTCCATGCGCCTCGAGCGACTGAAAATCTCCAAGATATTGCGCCTGGTTGAGTTGTGCGAAATCGTACGAAGCACCGGGGATAGCAACCGGCTCGCGATGCTCGTGCGTGATTTGCAGGAACAATCCGGTGTTCGGACCGCCCTTGTGCAACTGTCCGGTCGAATGCAGGCAGCGCGGGCCGTAGCCAAAAGTCGTCGCGACGCCGTAGCGCTCGATGACCGCCTTGCGAATCGCCGCGATTTCCTTGTCCACGGTCGGATTGGGCGACACGTACGCCATCGTGGCGAAGTAGTCGCCGGGCTTCGCAAGATTCATGAACGCACCGAGCATCGCGCGCAGATCTCCGGCGCCTTTCAGTGCATCCTGAGCAGCCTTTCCTGAAAACAGCGCGAGCTTCCCTTTCTCGGCGATCGGCACTTGCGAGGGAAACTTTTTGCTGCGTGCGAACTCGGCGAGGATGCGGCTGGTGTTGTCCTTGCTCTCCTGAACTCCCGGCTGCGTGAACGGATCGACACCGATGAACGCAGCGGCAGTCGCCGAAGCAATTTCCCAGCGCATGAATTCTTCGCCGAGATCGATTTTGTCCGACAACGTTATCTGAACAGTTGGGATGCCGGCTTTCTTGACGGCCTCGAACTCCGCATCCTGCGCCGCATCGGCGCCGTTGCTGAGCTTGAGGTAAACGAACACGCGGTCTTTGCCGTACGACTTCACGTCCACCGCAGGCTCGTCGCAAACCGGCACGATCGCGATGCCGTCCTTGCCAGTACTTTCAGCTATCAACTGCTCGACCCACAGTCCGAATGCGCCGATCGCCGGTGAAATTATAAACGTCAGCCTGTCACGACCGGCCTTCTTGAGCGCTCCCAGAGCCACCCCCAGGCTTACGCCGAGGTTTTCCTCGACTCGCACGCATCCGGCCGAGCTATGCGTCATCCGAATCGCGCGGTCAACCAATGTGGCCACGTCCATTCCGATCAGCGCGGCCGGCAACAGCCCGAAGTACGACAAGACCGCATAGCAGCCGACGATATCGGGAGGATTCAGGAACACCCGGCGGAATTTATTTTCTTTCGCGATCGCCGCGAGCTTGGTTCCGGGATCCGTGATCGCAACGAAATGCGAACCCGCCGGATTCGATGACTTCGACTTCACGCGATCGAAGTACGCGTTAAAGTGAGAGAGAGTTTCGACCGTCTCACCGGTCTTGCTCGCGACGACGAACAGCGTCTTGGTGATATCGATGTTGCGGTCGAGCGAGCGGATCGTCTCCGGGACGGTGGTATCTAGAGTGTGAAGTTTCGGATAACCCGCTGCGGTCGAAAAAGTCGTGGCGAACAGCTCCGCACTCTGCGACGAACCGCCCATGCCGAGCAACACGACGTCGCGGAAGCCGGCATTGCGCACTTCATCGGCAAACGACGCGAGCTCTTTCACACGCTCGGCCATCGCCTCGGGAACATTCAGAAAGCCAAGACCTTTCTTGATTGCCTGCTGGACATTGGGATCCTTCGACCACAGCGTGGCGTCCTTCTTCCACAGCCGCGCGGGAAAATCGTTCTTGTCGAGATCCTTGTACGCCGCGCTCACTTGCGCTTCGTAACCGGTCGCCGCGATGGTCTGCTTGTCGTGCGCGCCGGCAACGATTGCTGCGCGCCGACCCTTGATGACCGCGCTCAAATCCTCGAACGATTGGGCGAACGACTCGACGCCCTCCTTCTGCAATTCCTCGCCGACCTCGATCAGATCGATCCCGACCGCCGCCAGCCGCTTGACGATCTCGCGCGCTTCCGCGACGCCTTCCTCAAGCGACGCGCGCGGCTTGCCGTGGTCGCGGAACGCATCCATCGTCGCCGGCGGCATCGTGTTGACAGTGTCGGGGCCGACAAGTTCCTCGACGTACTTGACGTTGCTGTACGCATGATTTTTCGTTCCGGTCGACGCCCACAGCGGCCATTGCGGACGCCCGCCTTTCGCGCGTACGTCTTTGAAGCGAGTGCCCGCGAAAATTTCCTTGAAGCGCTGGTAGATAAGCCGCGAGTTCGCGACCGCCGATTTGCCGATCAGCGCCGCAATCGCCTCGTTCGGCGACCCCTTCAACTTGTCTTCGAGGTTGCGATCGACCAGAGTCTCGACCCGACTGACGAACACGCTCGCGACCGACCAGACCTTGTCGATCGGCTTGTTCGCCTTGAGCCGCCGCTCGAGACCACGGATAAACGCCTCGGCCACGCTGTCGTAATGCTTCATCGAAAACATCAGTGTCACGTTGACGTTGATGCCCTCGGAAATAAGCTGTTCGATCGCCGGCAGACCCGCGGGGGTCGAAGGAACTTTGATAAGCACGTTGGGCTTCGCGAGCGCGGCCCAGTAACGGCGGGCCGCCGCGATGGTGCCGTCGGTGTCGTTGGCGAGCGTCGGCGAAACTTCGTAGCTGATGTAACCGTGGATGCCGCCGCTCTTGTCGTACAGCGGGCGGAACGCGTCGGCCGCCATCTTTATATCCTGCATCGACAGCGCGTCGTAAATTTCGTCGATGCTTTTTTTCGACGGCGCGAGTTCCTTGAGCTGATCGTCGTAGTCGGTGGAACCGGCGATCGCTTTTTCGAAAATCGTCGGATTCGACGTCATGCCCTTGAGGCCGTCCTCGTCGAGCATGCGACGAAATTCGGCGGACGTGAGCAGATGACGGCGTATGTAATCGAGCCATACGGCCTGTCCAAAGCGCTCCAACTGCTTGAGAGGATTTTCGGCGCTGGCCATTGTTCGCTCGCTCCTGATTGAAATTAGATCGACGAAAATTCGGTCGAACTCGCTAGCGCGCGAGCAACTTCAATGCGCGATCGACGACGTTATCGACGGTAAAGCCGAAATGCTTCATCACGTCTTCGGACTTGCCCGACGCGCCGTAAGTCGTCATCCCGATAATGTCGCCGTCGAGCCCGACCCATCGGTACCACGACATCGGCGCGCCCGCTTCCACCGCCAGCCGGCGGCGAATGTTCGGCGGCAGCACCGAGTCGCGATAAGCCTGATCCTGTTTCTTGAAAATATTTTCGCTCGGCATGCTCACGACGCGGACCGACTTGCCCTTTTCTTCGAGCTTCGGTTTCGCATCGACGACCAACTGCAGTTCCGATCCACAGCCTATCAAAATAATGTCCGCAGGCTTTCCCGCGGTCTCAGCAATCACATAGCCGCCGCGCCGCGCGCCACTTGCGGGCGCAAGCTTGGTGCGATCGAGCGTCGGCACTTTCTGCCGCGACAGCGCGAGCAGCACCGGGCCCTGCGTATGCGTCATGGTGGTGCGCCAGGCCTCGACCGCTTCGTTCGCGTCGCCGGGACGAATCACGGTGAGATGCGGTATCGCGCGCAGCGACGACAGATGCTCGATCGGCTCGTGCGTCGGCCCGTCCTCGCCGACGCCGATCGAATCGTGGGTGAAGACGAACACCACCTGGATTTCCATCAGTGCCGCCAGCCGGATCGACGGCCGTGCGTAATCGGTAAAGCACATGAAGCTCGAGCCGTACGGAATGAACCCGCCGTGCAGCGCGATGCCGTTGAGGATGGCGCACATGCCGTGCTCGCGGATTCCGAAATGCGGATTGCGGCCATCGAAGTGCCCGCGCTCGAAATCGCCGCCATCCTTGATGTCGGTAAAGGTGGACTCGTTGAGATCGGCAGAGCCGCCGAACAGGTTCCAGACTTTTTTCGAAATCACGGCCTCAGCCTGCGAAGCTGACACGCGCGTCGCGAGACTATCCTTGGGCGTGAAGACCGGCAACTCACTGTCCCATCCAGCTGGGCAGCTCCTTCGCGAGCGTCGATTGAAACTCGCCGGCCAACGCCGGAATTTTTCTTCGCGTAGGTCTCGAACTTCGTGCTCCAATCGCGCTCATGTTCCTCGCCCCGCTCGACGCATTCGCGAAAGTGCGCGAGCGCGTCGTCGGGAACATAGAACGGCGGCTCGGTCGGATATTTGTAAAATTCCTTGGTCAGCTTGACCTCTTCGACGCCGAGCGGATTGCTGTGCGCGGCCGACGTGCCCTGCTTATGCGGACTGCCGTATCCGATGATCGAATGCACCCGAATCAATGACGGCCGGCTGGTCTCCGCGATTCCATTTTCGATCGCCCTCGACAGCGCGTCGAGATCGTTCGCATCCGCTACGTCCTGCGTATGCCACTTGTACGCGTCGAAGCGCCCGAGCACGTCCTCGTCGAAGCTGAGTTCGGTGTGCCCATCGATCGTCACGTGATTGTCGTCATAGAGAAAGACAATATTGCCGAGTCCGAGATGACCCGCGATCGACGCCGCCTCGCTCGCGACACCTTCCATCAAGTCGCCGTCGCTGCAGATGCCGAAAATACGATGGTCGAACAGCCCCGACTTGTCGCGCTCGAAATGCGCCTCGAGATGCTTCGCCGCCATCGCCATACCGACGGCGTTGCCGAAGCCCTGGCCGAGCGGACCGGTGGTGGTCTCGACGCCGGGGACGCACCAGTACTCGGGATGCCCGGGCGTTTTGCTGCCGAGCTGGCGAAACTGTTTGATATCGTCGAGCGTGATTTCGTAGCCGGTGAGATAGAGCACGCTGTAGAGCAGCATCGAGCCGTGGCCGGCCGAGAGCACGAAGCGATCGCGCCCGAACCATTTCGGATTTTTCGGATTGTGCCGCATGAAGCGCGTGTAGAGCAGGTAGGCGGCGGGCGCCATCCCCATCGGCAATCCGCAATGGCCGCTGTTGGCCTTCTGGACCGCGTCGATCGTCAGCACGCGAATCGCGTTGATACAGGTTTGGTCCAGGTCGGACCGGTTCACTTTGATTTGTGCTGCAGTCGCCAAGATTTCACCACGATTGGTTAGGGGCGGTCGTCGAATCCGCCGTTATGGTTTTTTCAGTTTCTGTGAATGGATTTTCCGTCCAATCCACTCGTGGGACAAGCGCGATCTCGTCCAACAAAAGGACGCGGTCACCAATCCTTCGGGTCGTCGTCCTTGGTGTCGCCGGCCTTGCGACGCATCATGTCCACGCTGGTCTTCGCGTCGCCCTTATGGCCGGCGCCGAGTGCTTCGGTAAATCGCTCCGCGATCATTCGCATCACCGCGCCCTCTTCCGGATCGAGCGCACTGCCGAGCGCCGCCAGTTGCCCCATCGCAAGGCGAATCGCGGCGATTGATCCAGCCATGTCGCCTCGCTCGCGGCATGCGAGCGCGTCGCGCAAGCGCTCGCGCACGCCGGCAATCGCAGGCCGCGCGCGCTCACCGATCACAATCTCGAGTTCGCCAAGATTCTGCGCGAGTTTGGTGAACGGATCGTCTGCAGGATTGCTGAGCGGCACACTTGAATTGTTTCATCGGTACAACTTTAGATGCAAGTCTTGCGAATCGCGCCGGCGCAGCGATGACAAGATCATCAAACCGGGGTAAGATCGGATCCGCCACTACAAGGTGTCGAAATCGCCGGGAGAAAACGAAGCCATGACCGGAATCCAATACCTGACCGACGAAAAAGGCCGTAAGGTGGCCGTTCAAATCGACCTGACCAAGCATCGGGGCATATGGGAAGACATCCAGGATGTACTTTTGTCACGATCGCGGCGGCACGAAAAACGGATCCCACTCGATAAGGTAAAGGCGGGACTCATCAAGAGCGGCAAGCTCCCACGTTGAGCACGTATCGAGTAGCCCTAGCAGCAAGCGCGGAGAAAGAGTTGCGCGGGCTGCCGAAGAAAGTAGTTGCCCGCATTTTTCCTCATCTCGAAGATCTTTCGTCGATCCCGCGGCCTCGGGGTTGCAAAAAACTGAAAGGCGGCGACAGAGAATGGCGAATTCGTGTCGGCGACTACCGGGTAGTTTACGTCATTGACGACGCCACCAGAACGGTCGATGTGACGCGGATCGCGCATCGGCGCGAGGTTTACAAATAACCGCGAACTTTCGGTGCAGTCAGCTTTCGCGCATTCTCGACCAGCAAGCCTTTTTGGTAGATGATTAAGGATGAACTCAACGGAGGATGAGGGGCCTGATGAGACGAATGCTTGAGCGCCGCGTGGTGATCACCGGAGTCGGTCTGGTTACGCCGCTCGGAGTTGGAGTGGAGAAGAACTGGGACGCCCTGATGGCGGGGCGATCCGGTATTGGGCTGATTACGCGCTTCGACGCCTCGGATTTCCCCGCCCGCATCGCCGGCGAGGTGCGCGATTTTAATCCCGAGGACTGGATCGAAAAGCGCGACATCAAAAAGATGGACCCTTTCATCCAGTATGCGGTCGCGTCCGCTGAGCAGGCGATGCGCCAGTCGGGGTTCAAAGTCACCGAAGAGAATGCCGACAACGTCGGCGTGTTGGTCGGCGTCGGCATCGGCGGCCTGTGCACCATCGAGGAGTACCACAAGGTCTTCATGGACACCGGCCTGCGTCACGTTACGCCGTTCTTCATTCCCAAGCTGATCAGCAACCTCGCGCCGGGACAAATCTCGATTCGCTACGGCGCGCGCGGCGCCAACCTCGCGACCACCAGCGCGTGCGCGTCGGGCAGCCATGCGATCGGCGAGGCGTACCGGATGATCAGGCTCGGCTACCTTGACGCGGCGATCACCGGCGGCTCCGAGGCCGCAATCACGTCGCTCGGCGTCGGCGGATTCGTCGCGATGCGCGCGCTCTCGACCCGCAATGAAGAGCCCGCGAAAGCCAGCCGTCCCTTCGACAAGGAGCGCGACGGATTCGTGATGTCGGAAGGCTCGGCCGCGCTGATCCTCGAGGAGCGCGACGCCGCAATCGCGCGCGGCGCGAAGATCCTTGCCGAGATTTGTGGTTACGCCGCCAACAGCGACGCCTACCACATCACGTCGCCCTCGCCGAACGGACGCGGCGCCGCCAAATGCATGCGGATGTGCCTCGAAGACAGCGACCTCGACCCCAACGAAGTCGATTACATCAACGCTCACGGCACCTCGACCGAACAAGGCGACCTCGCCGAGACTCAAGCGGTGAAGCATGTCTTCGGCGAGCGCGCCGCGAAACTCGCGATCAGTTCGACCAAGTCGATGACCGGGCATACGCTCGGCGCGGCCGGCGCGATCGAGTCGGTGTACACCGTGCTCGCGATCAGATCGCGGGATGATGCCGCCGACTATCAACCAGGAAGTTCCCGATCCCGAATGCGACCTCGACTACGTGCCCAACAAGCCGCGCCCGGCAAAAATTCGCATCGCACTCAATAATTCTTTCGGGTTCGGTGGCACCAACACCACGCTGGCCTTCAGGCCCGCCTAACCAGAGCTAACCGGTTTCAGCATGGGCTCAAGAATTGTCGCCACCGGACGCGCCGTACCGCGCACCAATCTGACGAATAAAGATCTCGAGCGGTACATGGACACCTCCGACGAATGGATCCGCTCGCGCACCGGCATCGGCAATCGCTTTCTCATGCGCCAGGGCGAGTCGCTCGCGCAGATCGCGATTGACGCGAGCCGCACCGCGCTCGAACGCTCCGGCCTCAAGCCCGCCGATCTCGACGCGATCATCGTCGGCACCGTCTCTTCTGAATACGGCTTCCCGTCCTTCGCCTGCCAGATTCAGCTCGGCCTCGGCATCTCGTCGATTCCCGCCTTCGACGTCGCCGCCGCCTGCTCCGGCTTCGTGTATGCGATTCAAGTTGCCGACGCACAGATGCGCGCCGGCGACTTCAAGCGCGTACTCGTAGTCGGCGCCGACGCGCTCTCGACGATGGTCGATTGGAACGATCGCCGCACCGCGGTTCTGTTTGGCGACGGCGCGGGCGCATGCGTGATGGTCACCGAGCCGGGCAATCGCGGCGTGCTCTCGAGTCTGCTGCGCTCCGCCGGCGAGCATTGGACATTGCTCTCGGTCCGCTCGACTGGAACTCGCAGCACGATCGACTCCGAAGTGCGGCGGTCCCCCGACGACGCGATCCAGATGAAGGGCCCCGAGCTTTTCAAAATCGCCGTCAAGAGCATGGAAGAAGTCAGCCGTCAGGTCGCCGAGCGCGCCGGCGTCAAGCTCGAAGAGATCGATCTGTTCGTGCCGCATCAGGCGAACATGCGGATAATTTCCGCGGTCGCAGAACGGCTCGGGATGCCGCCTGAAAAAGTCTTCACGAACATCGAACGCTACGGCAACACCTCGGCCGCATCGGTGCCGATCGCGCTCGACGAAGCCCTCGAACAAGGCCGCATCCACGACAACAGCCTCGTAATGCTAAACGCCTGCGGCGGTGGCCTAACCTGGGGCGCCAACCTGGTCCGCTGGTAAGCGCGACTTTTTGATCTCGTCCCGCTCCCCGCTTTTCATCCGGTCCCCTTTCCCTCGAGGGAAGGGATTACTCCCAATAATCTGGTTCCCCTTCCCGCTCGGGAAGGGGTTAGGGGTTAGGTTCTTCGCACGATCACAACTTTTTATCCGGTCCCCCTTCCCGCTTTTCACCTGGTCTCCCTTCGCTTTTCATCTGTTCCCCCTTTCCTTGTGGAAAGGGGGTGAGGGGGATAGGACGGCGCGTTGCGATAACTTTTTCCGGTTCCCCTTCCCACCATGGGAAGGGGTTAGGGGTTAGGTCGCCAATCACCCACTGATTTCCCAATCTCCGCACCTCCCCTACACCCAAAATGCTAAACGAAATCCTCGCCCGCCGCGTACTCATCGTGCTCGGCAAAGGCGGCGTCGGCAAATCCACACTGAGCGCCGCGCTAGCAAAAGTCGCGACGCTCTCGAACGCTCGCGCACTCATCATGGAATGCGACGCGCGCGCTCCGCTGGCCGCAACTTTCGGCGTTGAGCCCTCGTTCACGCCGACGCAAGTCGCCCACAATCTCGATCTGATGACCCTCGACGGTCGCAGTGCGCTCGAAGAATATCTTCGCCTCGTAGTTCCGGGCCGGATGCTCTTGAAGGCGGTCTTTTCGAGCCGCATCTACCAATTTTTCGTTCAAGCCGCGCCAGGCCTGCGCGAACTCATGATGCTCGGCAAGGTTTTTTACGATGCCGGTCGTACCGATCCCAAGCAGCCAGGTGGCCGCATAATAATTGTCGACGCGCCCGCCAGCGGCCAGGCGATGAGCCTGCTCAAGATGCCGACCGCCGCGGTCTCAACCTTCGGCGACAGTGTAGTCGGCAAGGAAGCGCGCAACATCGCGCGGATGCTGCGTGAGCGCCGCAATTGCGCGATCGTGCAGGTCACGACCGCCGACAGTCTTTCGATTTCCGAAACGATCGAGACTCACGCGCAGTTGAGCAAGATTCATCTCGCGCCGGCCGCCGTCCTTTTCAATCGGATTCCGCCTGTCGAATTCAGCGCCGATGACATAACTGCGCTGACCAAGCGCCGCACGCCACGTTCGCGCAAGAAAGATCTCGATCATCTCGCCGAGCTGGCAAAGTCGGAGCTGACCCGCATCGCCGAAGCGCGCAAAGCGCTCGCAAAAATCCGCAACGACACCGGCGGCCCAGTCCTCGAAATCCCTGAGCATAGCGGCCTCTCAGGAATCAATCTGATCGATCGCCTCGCCGCAGAACTCACCAACTATCGCGAAAACGAATCCGCCCCCCACGCCGCGCAGCGCCACTGATCGCTTATCATCGCGAATTCAGTCATTGACCGAAGGCGAGCAACGCGAGCCTCAGGTGTCACCCCGACAAAGCGAGCAACGCGAGCGGCAGGAACGGGCCTCCGGACAGCTTCGCGTCTTGTGTCACCCTGACGACGGGAGCGTTAGCGACGAGAGGAATGGGCCTCGGACCGCTTCGCGTTTTGTGTCACCCTGACGACGGGAGCGTTAGCGACGGGAGGAATGAGCCTCCGGACCGCTTCGCGTTTTGTGTCACCCTGACGACGGGAGCGTTAGCGACGGGAGGAATGGGCCTCGGACAGCTTCGCGCACGCGAAGCCGGTTCCGGTTTCTGAAGTCGCGCGCTTCGCGCGCTCCTTTCACGAAGCCACTTTATTTCAGGGATGAACTTTTAAGCCTGACCCTCTGCGCTTTTCGGTGCTACCGTGGCCCTATGGACAATCGCCAATCTCCCTCACCCTCACTTGCCATGCACGAACTCAAGCGACCCTCGCTTCCACTCAGAAAAACAACTTTTGACGGAACGAAGCTACGCCTAGCGGTGCGAGCGTCTCGAACCCAACATATGGTAGGAATGCCTTTTTCACACACCCAAGCAGCCAACGCACAGGAGCCACCCATGACCACTCGTCGAGCCGAATGTCAGTGCGGCCAGCTCTCGGCGACCTGCTCTGGAGAACCTTATCGCATCGCCGTCTGCCACTGCCTGGCCTGTAAGCGGAAAACCGGCAGCGCCTTCGGCTTCGGCGCATGGTTTGGCAAAAACGATGTGTCAATTGAGGGTAATGCGAATGAGTTCGTTCGCATCGGCGACGACGGCAACCACATCACCAGCAGCTTTTGCCCGAAGTGCGGCGCCACCGTGTTCTGGACCATCGACGCGCTCCCCGGTGTCGTAGCTGTTTCAGCAGGCAATTTCGCCGACCTCTCTTTCCCACCCCCAACCGTATCCGTTTACCACGAGAGCCGGCGATTTCTCTGGGTCGAGATACGCACCGAACCGCTCGATAAACGTGGCTGAGATTGAACTGGTACATCGGCTGGAATCCCGATGCTTCCATAACTAACCTTGTGACGATGCCAGACACTGAGAAGAAAGCTCGCACGCCTCGCGAGCCCTGGATCATTCGTACCTATGCCGGCTTCGGCGACGCGCGCCAGGCCAACGAGCGCTTTCTCGCGAATTTGAAGCAAGGCCAGCGCGGACTTTCAATCGCCTTCGACCTACCGACCCAAAACGGCTACGACCCCGACGCTCCCGTCGCACGCGGCGAAGTCGGCGAGGCCGGCGTCTCGATTTGTCATTGGCAGGATATGGAACGCCTCTTCGAAGGAATCCCGCTGCAGTCGATCAACACCTCGATGACCATCAACGCGACCGCGCCCTTCATCCTGGCGCTCTACCTGGTCGTCGCGGAAAAGCACGGCGTGCCGTGGACCGAACTGCGTGGCACCACGCAGAACGATCTGCTCAAGGAATTCGTCGCGCGAGGCACTTCGATCTTTCATCCCGACCTGTCTTTCCGCCTTTCCACCGATCTGATCCGATTCGCCGTCGAGCGCGTACCAAATTGGAACCCAATCAACTGTTGCGGCTACCACTACATGGAAAGCGGCGCCGGCCCAGCCGAGGAAATCGGCTACGCCTTCGGCAACGCGCTGCTGATCCTCGAAGCGATCCGCCCCAAGCTCGACGCTGCGGCCTTCGAACAGACCGTCCGCCGCATTTCATTCTTCATCAACAGCGGCATCGAGTTGGTCCCCGAAATTTGCAAGATTCGCGCGTACTTCAAACTCTGGCGCGAGCTGTGCTCCTCCGAATACGGCGTCAACGACGTTGCCTTCCGCGCCGGATGCCAGGTGCGCTCGCTCACGCTGACCGAGCCGCAGCCCGAAGTGAACATTATCCGCATCGCATACGAGGCGCTGCCGGTCGTTATATCGGCCGACGCGCGCGTCAACGCACTGCAGTTGCCAGGCTTTCGCGAAGCGCTCGCATTGCCTGACCAGTCCGAGCAAACCCTCAGCCTTCGCACGCAACAGGTTCTCATGCACGAGACGGGACTCGCTGCCTACGGCGACATTTTCGAGGGCAGCAAAGTTATCGAGAAACTTACCGACGAAACTGCGACGCGCGCGCGCGAAATCGCGATTCGCCTGCGCGAGGCAGGCTACTCCCGCGCCATTTCGATCGTCAGCGGCGAACTCACGCGCCAACTTGCCGAGCGTCACCGCAAAGTCGAGTCTGGCGAGATTGTCCAGATTGGCGTCAACGCATTCACTGGCGAAGTCGGACTCACCCCGCCGCCGAAACAGAATGCGGACCATGCTGCGCAGGCGTCAAAGGAAAAGAAACGGGTCGAGGCGATCAAAAAATGGCGCTCGGCACGCGATCAGGCCGCCGTCGCCAAAGCTCGCGAGGCGCTCGAACGCGCAGGCGCAAATGACGGCGACAAAGGACTCATCGAGGCGACGATCGATCTCGCGCGCGCGGGCGGCACCGTCGGCGAATGGACCGACTCGCTGGTGCGCGTCGGCCGCGGCCGTTACACGCCGCCGATTCTCGAAACCAGCGTCAGTGTCGGTGCGCTCAATGTGCCGCACGCCTCGCGCAAGATTCGCATCGCGCTCGGCAAGGCCGGCCTCGACGGGCATATCAACGCGGTAAAGCTGCTCGCACACGCTTGCATGCAAGCCGGGATGGAAGTAGTGCTCGCGGGATTCAAGCAGACGCCCGAACAGATGGTCGCGACCGCGCTTGAAGAGGACGTTGAAGTGCTCGCGATCTCGAGCCTGGCCGGCGCACACATGTCGATCGCGCGCGAGACTATCGATCTGCTGAAAGTCCGCGGCGCCGGCGAAGTGGCGCTGGTAATGGGCGGGATCATCCCCGAGGCCGATCGCAAAGCGCTGCTCGATCTCGGCGTCAAAGCGGTCTTCACCCCAAAGGACTCCAACCTCGGCGAAATCGTCGGCCGTATCATCGCAATCGCAAGCCGCGAAAAGTGAGCGACATGAAACTTTTGAAATTCCTCTCGACCGCCGCAATTTTCGCGATGCTGTTCGCGGGCCCCGCGTTCGCTGACGAGCCGCGCCCGTGGCTGTGCCGCGACAAGCCGGTCTTCTCGTACGACCGCGCGATGGAATACCAGGTGACCGCGAGTCCCGGCCGCCAATGGCGGATTTTCTTTATGCTCTACTCGCCCGACGCGGCGCACGACGGATTCGAGATCGTCAACTCGCGCGAGGTCTCGTCGCGGGGCGATCCGATCGGCGGCAATCTCGCGGCGGGCCGATATTTTGCGGTCGCACTCTATCGCGAAGGCGGCCACTGGATCTGTCCCGACTACACGCACGACGACCGCGATCCGAAACTCGGCGAAGTGAGCAATCTCTGCTACGGCGAGGACGGGCCGCCCTGTCTCGTCAAGCTCCGGGTGAAAGCAACGGCGCCCGCACCATAGCAGTCGATGAGATTTCATCGCGGTGAAATAGCGGTCCAGGAACGGGCTGGAGTCCGCGACATCGCCGCCGATGTCGGCGAAGGCATCGCTGACCATCTTCCGCCGGGCGCCAGTGAGTTCCTCGAACGCCGGCAAATGTGCGTACTCGGTACTGCCGATAGTCGCGGGAGCGTTTGGGCTTCGGTCGTTACCGGCGACCCCGGATTCATCGAGACCGTTGACGCTCGCACGCTCAGGATCGCGACGAATATAAAGTCCAGCGATCCGCTAGTCCGCAATCTCGCGACCGAGGGCCACACCGCCCTGTTCGCTCCCGATTTCGTCGCCTCGCGTCGAGTGCGCGTCAACGGTCGCGGCGTCATCAGGAACGGCGCAATCTACATCACGACCGATGAGGTGTATGGCAACTGCCGGCGCTACTTGCAGGAGCGGATTTTCATCGGCACCCGCGAAACTCAAGCGGCGGGCAAGAAAGGCAGCGTTGCCACCACGCTGTCGGCATCGGAGCAAGAGCAGATTTCGCGCGCGGATACATTCTTCATCGCTACCGACAATCCCGAGCGCGGCGCCGACGTCTCGCATAAAGGCGGCAACCCCGGCTTTGTGCGCGTGCTCGACGAAAAGCGCATCGCGTTCCCCGACTACAACGGCAACAGCATGTTCAACACGCTCGGCAACGTGACGATCAATCCGCGCGCCGGCCTCCTGTTCATCGATTTCGACAGCGGTCGCACGCTCCAGCTCACCGGTCGTGCATCGATCGACTGGGCTCCCGAACGCGTGCGCACTTTCCCCGGCGCAGAACGGGTGATCGACTTCGATCTCGAGCAAATCATCGACACGCCCGACGGCTTTCCTCTGGTCGCGAAATTCCGGCAATTCTCCCGCAATAATCCGAAGCTCTGAAAGAACGGCGGGAGGGGATCGCATCCCCTCCCGCGATATTCGATCAGTTGAGCGGGATTTCAGAGTACACCGCGGATGAAACGAGATCCGCGGTGGGCTTGTCCATCGAGCTCACTTCCGCGATCAGCTTTTGCCAGTCCTTGTCGGTCTCCAGCTTCGTGCTGAGTTCCCCGTGCGCCTTCCAGTTCGGTGTTTCGATCACATAGATGAAAGCATTCGGATTTGCGCCCGCGACCGCGCTATGCGTACGCGTGGTGCCGCCTAATCCCCGGATAATCCTGTCCGCACGCTTGGCGATAGCGAGGAATTGTTCGGTAGCGCCGGGCCGTGGTGTGTAGGTAAAGACTTGTGCGATAGCCATAGTAATCTCCCAATTCTTGATGAAATTGTTTTGCGCGCCGGTTCAGTTCAGCTCGGCACTTCGACGTTTAGTCCAGTCGCCACTCTCTCGGCGTTCGGCGACTTGGCCGAGTTGATCTCGGTGATGAATGAGTGCCAGTCCTTGTCGGTCTCAAGCTTCGTCATGTAATTGCCGTAGTCCTTCCAGTCGCTATGCTCGGTCACCAGCGCGATGGCTCCCGCATTCGGGCCCGACACCTCATTGTACGCGCGGAGCGTTCCTCCCAGGCGTTTGATGATCGTTTGCGCGCGCCCGACGTCGCGCAGCAGCGCCTCGAGACGACCGGGTTGAGGTTTGAGAAACAAAATATTCGATACCGTTGCCATATGGATCTCCTCACAAGTTATGAGTTGACGATCGCAACGCACGCAGCCGCGAGAGGAATGCCTCGCAGCCGCGTACGCCCTTATTCGGCAAATCGCTGGTTCTGAAGAATGAATCAGGGAAAGGTGGCCGAAGATGACTGACCAGCTATGCCCTTGCCAGCATTAGGTCAAGCACGCAATTGACCGACAGATTAGCCAACCAGCCGCAAAAAGAAACATAGCGGTTATCTGTTGAGGCTTTTGGAGGGGGCGCTCGGATTCGAACCGATGCGTGGAGGTTTTGGACCCTCCTGTACCACTATGGCTACGGTGACGGATATGGGTCTCCTGCATATTCCGACTCGGCATTGGCTCCGTCCTACGTATGGGGCGGCCCGAATCTGTCGACACCTCTTGCTCGCGTCGCCGTTCACACGAACCTTAGTAGAAGCCATCCGGGACTTGCATCGCGTCGCTAATCTCCCACCAGGATACGGGTGTGTTACTTTCGAGCGCGTATATGACCCTGGTCGCTCTTGTGTCTTGAATGTTGTAGTCCTCTTCGAGAATCGGCTCCCTGCCACCCTGGTGTTCTCGCCAACCCGTTTCGTCCAGCTGCCTCGATTTCTCGAGCTGACGGATGAGCTGGGCTCGCTCGCTAGCTGAAAGATGCCTCGGCGGCACAAACAATGCCGCCTCGATTTCGCACTCGGGTACTTGAGAGCGTCGCTCCAAGTCGGCGATGGCCGCGTCGGCTTTGTCCGTCTGAAGCATGTAATCGCCGGCTGCTACTGGTCCGAGACTGATATCCAGGGCTCTTGCCTGATCCAGTTGTTTCGCTTGCTCGAGCTGCGCGATTAGTTCTGTTCTCCGTTCCTGGGAAACGGGCTTCTCGGCTGGAGCGCAGGCAGACATCAGACAGGCGAGCAACGATGAGACAACCACGATGCCAATCTTCCCAGTACCAACGACGTTGCCGTAACTTGTCGAGACTTCGATCTTACTCACGATTCCAGCTCCAGCTATTAAAGAAACGGCCTCCCGCAAGCGATGCTGGTTGTATGAATGACGTTACCTCCGTGGGACAATCAGTCACAAGTCATAAAATGCAATTTCAACATTAGGCTATGCGGCGACCAAAACTTGTTCCTTTGCGGCCACTCGATTGACCGCTTGACTTCATCCGAAGGCAGTGGTTGGCTTCCTTTGTGCTCCAGAGCTGGTCAGTTGGAGCAGGTATTACGGATGCCCACAGAGAGAAGTCCGATGCGGCGCTTCCTGCCGTTAGTGTTGGCGGCGTTATTCTGCACTATTACAGTTTCGCAACTCACCACACCGCTCTCCGCCCTGGCGCTAGGCAGCACTCCGCGACTCGCAACTCATTGCCGGAGGTTTACGCGCTACACAGTAGAGGAAGTCGACAACAAGCCGATTGATATTGCGACAACCAGCGGCTACTTGACCTTTTCTCTATCGGACGTGGAGCTCAAACGAGACCTTGCGGCTACGAACCTGCCTGACGAGGCCGCTCTGACCGAGTGGCCCTATAAGTTTCTCTTTCATCGGCGAACGCCACCGCGATCGTCCGACGACAACAACTAGCTTCTTCAACATATTCCTGGAATTCGCGCTCACCTCGCGATTGAACATCTTTCGCCGATGAAAGAGTTCGCGACGGATGCGCACGATCGACTTCGAGCAGAAAGTCGGAACGTCTGATGCAAACGTCCAGGCTTGGTTCCAATGAAGTGCATCTTGTTGCGCCTCACACGCTGCGGCTTGCGCGGTCAGGCGAGTCCACAAATCGCATCGTTAGCGCGCGCTACATCATGATCGCGGTCGGCACCGAAGCGACAAAGGATTCATAAGTCGGTTGCAATAACGTGCGGCGTCCACATCCACGACGGGCTAGGACCGTTCGGCACTTACCAAAAAGAGAAATTTCTATGAAATGCTTTCTATGCGCCAAAACATCTACTGAGGTTAAGATTGATCCTTTTCCTCTAAGCCCTGAAGCTCATGAAATGTTTCAGGAGAAGTTCAGCATTAACGCCGAAGCGGCTTTAGCTAATCAGGGGATCTGTGTTGAGTGTTCTTCTCTTCCGTTCGTTGAGCGAAACAAGCTGGCCGACAAAGCGATTAAAAGGTTGCAAGATGAACTTCGGCGAAATTTGACTGAAGATGACCTCAAAAAGAGTCGGAATTGAAACCAGGCCACGAATGGAAATCGAGTATGCGTCCGGAAACATTTCATTGCCGGGGACCGACGACACGGTACGGCGGGCGCAAGACCACGGGGCGACGATGCGCGGTAGGCGCCAATACTTTGGCTCATCGACTCTTCGCGACCTTGACTGGATTTGAATTCGGCGGTCGAATAGAGATTAGGCCCTCTTTTCGCATTGCGCGGTGAAAATGGATGCGCGCGGAACGAAATAGAATTCGGCGCTCGATTTGCCTGATGCTGGCGGTGCTGTCCTGTGCGCTGGCGGTCTCGCAATCCACGAGACCACTTTTCTCACTTACGCTATCGAGCACGCCGACGCTGGCGATTCACCCTCAAAAGCTTGCGCCTTATACCGTCGAGGAGGTTGGTAACGAGCAAATCGATCCCAGCATAAGCAGCTTCATGACGATCTCACTCGTAGTAGCTGAGCCCGAACCGAAATTTGCCACCACGAGCAAGACTAATGAGGTCGACGTGACCGAATGGCCCTCCAAATGCCTCTTTCACCGGCGAACGCTCCCGCCCTCACCTGACGACGGCAACTAGTCTCGACAAATAAATTCTCAGGATCCGCGCCTAACCAGCGCTCCCCCATCGTCGGCAAACGCAGTTGTTGACGACAGCTCTCGGCGCCGCCGACAACGGATGACGCTTCAGAGTGAATGGATAGTACCTAGAGGAGAATTTATATGTTTCCGATGAAACGAGCTGAATGTCAGTTCTATGCAATAGTTCCTGCCGTCTTACTACTGACTTTTCTGACGGCTTCTCTCGCACTGGCTCAGGTTAAGCCCGGCGACGTCATCACCCCGGACAATGCTTACAAGGTCAAAGATCTGGTCTCTCCTGGGGTCTTCTACAAAGTCCAGCAGGGAATGCAGATGAAAATCGCGCCATCCGATCGCGTAGATTGGCCTCCGCCCTATAAGGACGCAACCGAGAAGTATTCTGCGCAGGTCCGCCTGTCGCCGGATGGGCGCACGGTTGAGAACTATGTGGCCGGCCAACCGTTCCCATTCCTCGATCCCAACGATCCTCAGGTTGCAACCAAGATCATCTGGAACAACGTGTTTCGGCCACTGCAGACTGATGACTACGATCTGCGTTATTTCGCCTGTGAAAATGTGCGGAGCGGGCGCAACGTTCCCTACCGAGTGCTCGATGAGATCGACGTAGGTCACTACGCCGGCTACAACGAGATTGGACGGACCGAGGTCGATCCAATGCCGATCGATCAAGACTTCAAGAAGACCGGGCGTTACTGGCTGTTCGGGCTCTACCCGATCATGGCGCCGGAAGGTATGCGCGGCGCCGGCTTTCTGCGCTATCGCTATGCCGATCCGAAAAAATCCGACGACATATGGTCATGGAATACCGGCTCGCGCAGGCTGCGCCGTCTGGACGAAGGCATCATGAGCGACGCAGTTACCGGATCGGGGACGCCGAGTGAAGGTGCCGGCAATATCGTGGTCTTCGATCCTGATCACTATTCCGGCTTCAACGCCAAGGTCGAGGAATACAACTATCGCTTCCTGGGTTCGAAGAGCATGCTCGGCGTGGTCCACGCGGTCCATTCGCCCGAAGTAACCTGCCCGACAGACGGCGGAGGTAGCGCCTGTCCAGAGAACTGGGAGACTCGCCAAATGTACATCGTGGAAGCTACCCCCAGGCGTCATTCAAACAACTCGCAGGCACTACAATCGAAAACGGTGCTCTACATAGACAGCGAAGTATGGTTCCCGCTTTACGAGGACGCATACGATCAACAGGGTCAGCTGTGGCAGGACCACATCTACTGGCTGACTTATCGCGATCGACCGGTGCCTGATGCGCGAATAGCGATCTATCCATTCAAGCGCTCGTTCGTGGTAGGAGCGGCGGCCACCGATACGCAAACCGGAATGTCGGCGATGTGCTACCTGCCAAGTCGCAACACTCCGGAAAAGGAGTGCTGGTATATCAATATGGGCGCGGTCGACCGTAACTTCTTCGACCCAGACGCGATGGTGAAAGCGGCTCCGTAACCAGACCTACCGCGAACCTTGCAGTGGGGCTGGTTTGTCTCGAGGGCAAGCCAGCCTTAGCTACCAATGTAAGCGTCGTCAAACAGACGCCGAGCCTGGATCCGTGTGGTGTAATACGAGCACGGGACAATGAGCTTCGCGAATGACATGCTCAGTGACGCTGCCCAAAACGAAATGCTCGAATCCATGGCGCCCGTGGGTAACCATTACGATCAAGTCTACCCCGAGCTCATGAGCCGCCCGCACGATATCAGTATCAGGCACACCTGTTCTGACTTCGATAACACATTGCCCCTCGCCTTTAAGGGTGTTCTGAACAATTAGTTCTAGTTTGGCTCTAGCCTCTTTCTCCCAGCGCGGATCGGCATCAAACGGAAGCGGAACGTCCATATCATGCGTAGGCACTCTGGCAATGTGTAGTACGTAGAGTGTAGCGTTGCTTTCCTTCGCCAGCGTGCTCGACAAGAGTAATGCGGCCGTTGAATTTCCATCGAATTCGAACGCACACAATATTTTACTGTATTTCAGCATAGCTCTTCCTCAGGGCTTCGTCGCCAATTGCGTTTCTGCTCGCTGGATTTACCTAGAATTCCACCAATGACCGACCGGTCGCTCTATCAACCGCCGCCTTGGTAACGGAGAAGCCATAGAGGGCGTCGGCGTACGCCGCATCGTCTGTAGTATAGCTTCGTTGCGCGTCTTCCAGTTCGATAATACTTGTCAGGCCCGCTTCATAGCGCTTCTCCGCGAGTTCCAGTTCCGCGCGTGAAGCTGCCAGTGTCTTTTCCGCGCGGGAGATCCGTTCAAGAGAAGCTTGCCAATTGAGAAACGAAGTATGAACCTGCAAAATTATTTCCTGCCGCAGATCTTCGATCGCGCTAAGGATCGAGTGTTGGCGAAACTTGGTCTCCGCAATTTGATCAGTGGTAAGAAAGCTGTTGAAGATTGGCCAGGTGATAACTATCCCGGCATTGAAATTATTTGCAGCAGGAGTACCAGTCCCCAGTGCCGAGTATCCAGCCACTGCGTTGACGCTCGGGTAGTAGTCACTGTTGTACTGAACGATTCTGGCTCCCATAGCTTTCGCCTGGTCATCGAGCGCAATCAGATCAGGCCTGCTTCGGAAAGCCGTATCGAGCAAAGTGTTCACTGATTCGCTGATCGGATGGTAGGTTAAGATATCTGCCAGTTCGTAAGCCGGCGCTGCGTCACTGAGACCCAGTGCGTTGTCCAGCGCGACCTTGGCGTCTTGGTCGCCGTTACGCGCATCGACCAGGTGCAACTGAGCCCGCTGCACCTCGGCTTCCGTGACATAGGTATCGAGTTGCGGCCTCAGACCGGCGTTAGCTTTAACCTGAGCCTCATGGTTGTGATATCGACGCTGCTCGAGTGCTTTCTCATATACGGCGATCAATCGCTTCGCCTGCAGCAGGTCAAAGTACCGCTGAGAGACTTCGAAGATAAGATCAAGCTCGGTGAGCTGTTGGCTGGCCGCTGCGGCCGCGGCCTCAAACTGGCGTTCCGAAACAAATCCATGTCGGCGGCCGAAGTCGGCAAGAAACTGGGAGAGCATGACGCCACCCATGTAGTTGTTGCTGGTGTCCCAACTTTGCGAGGTGTCATTTGCGGGTAGGTTGTGATTCGTTCCGCTTACTCGCGGAAGCGCTCCATCAGGATTGTAGTACTGCGTATTGCCGATGCCATTATCGGTACTGCGCAAGTAGTCTGCGGCGCCAAACAGTTGCGGTCCCAGGTATGATCGCGCCTCGCCGATCTGCTGCTGGGCGGCGTTGGTGTTGTCCACGGCTTCCTGCAGTCTCGGGTGATACTTTAGAGCGATCGCAATTGCCTCCTTGAGCGTCAACTGGGAGCCCGGTGGAATTGGTCGGCCACTCGAGCCGGAGGGTTGCGATTGAGCCGGGAGGCCGCCAGCCGGCGGGTTGATAGTGGATGAAGTCGCCGGCGGCCAGTGCTCTCCGGGCGCCAGCGAAGTTCCGGGAGGAGAGGTTGCAACTTGCGTATTACCCAGTAGTGCCGCCGCGGGACCGGCAGCGTTAGCGAGACGATGCGCCGAGAGAAGGATGCATGAGAGAAGAACCAGGATTCGCGCAGATTCCATTGTAAGCTCACCTGCCTGATCGGCAATCGATTTTCGCGTTTGACGCTTCGGCATTGTAAGGTCAGTCGGACCTTTCTGCGGATGCTGTGGCCTGCACAGTTTCGTTCTGAATCCGAGCCTCCACCTGCTGTCCCGCGCTGAGAGTGTTACTGTAAGTCGCGACTACCAGTGATTGAGGCGACAAGCCCGAAGTTACTTCTATGTAGGCGCCATTGTTGATCCCGAGCGCCCCGGCAAATTGCGGAGTGGCTATAGTCAGTAGGCAACCCGCAAATACAATTGCAGCTCTGATACTCGATATTCGCATAGTATTGCTCCAGTACTCACGGGGTTGCTGCAACCATGTTCGATCGTTCATCAGGCTGTGGCTTCTGCTGTACGATATTGACGGCTTCGTCCGGAACGATTGAAGGATCCAGGGCGGTCACTACCTCTTCATTGCCGCTTAGACCGTTGACAATCTCGGCGCTCTTGCCGTTGTTGATCCCGACGGTTACTTCCTGCCTCCGCAGCTTCCCGTCCTGCGCGACCATTACGTACTTTCCATCGGACGACTCGCCGATTGCAGACTCGGGTAGCTCGAGCGCGTCGCGATGCCGCTCGAGTTCGAGCGTCACATTCGCGTACATTCCGGGGTAAAGCTCGTGCCCAGGATTTTTCAAATCGATCTCGGTCAGCATCGTGCGCGTTCCCAGGTCAAGCGAGTTCGAGTAGCGCGTGACAACTCCGTCGAACGAGCGTCCCGGCAGATCCTGCAGCGTCAACTTCGCGGGCATTCCGCGCCGGATCGATCCGACCGCGTCCTGCGGCGCGTAAACGTACGTGCGCATCGTGTCGATCATCGCGAGACTCAGAACCGGCGACGTGCCACCGCTCGGATGCGTCGAGCCCTGATCCGGAGAGGAGGTCGTCTGCTCTCCGCCAGCCTTGATTAGAGCTCCCGGATCGACGAATCGGCCCGTGATGACGCCGGCGAACGGCGCGACGATTTTCGTGTACGAGGCCATCGCTTCGAGCTCGTCCACGCCCGCTTTTGCTTCGAGGTACTTGCCCTGTGCGATATCGACGTCCTGACGCGCGACCAGCCGCGGATCGCTTTTCCAGACTTGCTCGAGGCGCTGATAGGTCAGGTGCTGAACTTCCAGATCGGCGCGCGAGCGCGCGAGCCGTTCCTGAAGCTCGGGCACTTCGATCACGGCAAGGACCTGTCCTTCTTTTACCCAGTCTCCCTTATCGACTGAGATAGTTTTCAAATAGCCGGTTACCTTTGCGTAGAGAGTCGATTGGTACAGGCCGACCAAATCTCCGGGCAAGGTAATCGAACTGACTATGTCGCCGCGCTGCGGACGTACTACCATAACCGTGTGTCGCGATTCGCTCTGCGCATCGCTATGCGGATGAGAACATCCACTCACCGCCGCTAACATGCACACGGCAGCGATTGTGGGGCAGATATACCTGTTCATTTCGACACCTGCTGATGACGGCTGTAGAAGATTTCGTAGAGCGCGGGGACCAGGAACAGCGTCAGCACTGTCGAAACTGCGAGTCCTCCGGCGGCGGCGCGCGCGAGCGGGGCGGAAGCTTCGGAGCCGGCGCCCAGCTTGAGCGCCATCGGCATCAGGCCCACGACCGTCGCCAGCGTTGTCATCAGAATCGGGCGCATGCGGATTTTCGCCGACTCGATGATTGCCATGCGCAGTTCCTGGCCGCCGCGGAAGCGCCGATTGGCGAAATCCACCAGCAGGATCGCGTTGGACACGACGATACCGACCATCGCGATGATTCCCATGAACGATTCGATATTGAGCGTGGTGCCGGTGAGGAAAAGCGTCCACACGACGCCGATCAGACCCATCGGCACCGCGAACATTATGATGAAGGGGTCGAGGAACGATCGGAACTGCGCCACCATCACGAGGTAAAGCAGCACCACCGCCATCGCGAGGCCGTAGCCGAAGCTGGAAAACGATTTCTGCATCGATTCGACCGACCCGCGATACGCGATTTGAGTTCCCGCCGGCAGTTCGAGATTCGGAGAGCGCCGTTTGTACCGCCGTCAGCGTGCCGCCGATATCGTCGGTGCTCGGCGCAACCAGCACATCGACGACGCGTTGGATGTTGTAGTGGTCGGCTTCGGCGGGATGATTCTCGCGCGTAATCGTGGCGACGTTGCGCAGCAGCAGGCGTCGGCGCGGGAATGGTCGCCGTCGCTGCTTCGCACCGGGATGTCGCGCAGAGTGTCGAGCGAATCGATCTTGTCTTCGTCGTATTGCGCGGTCAGGAAGTAATCGTTGCCGGATTTCGGATCGATCCAGATCGACGGCGCGATCATCTGGTTCGAGGTGAGCGCGGTGATCACGTTGGTCACGACGTCGCGCTGGTTGAGACCGAGGCGCGCCGCTTTCACGCGATCGACGTTGATCCTGAGCGTCGGATAGTTCGATTCCTCGGGGATGAACGTGCCGGCGACTTCGGGCAGCCTTTTCACTCGCCCATCGACTTTGCGCGACAGGTCGAACAGTTCGGCGTAGTGCCGGCCGCTCACCTGCACGTCGATCGGCGCGGCCAGTCCGAAATTGAGCACCGAATCGATGATGCTGCCGGACGAAAAGAATGTGCGGATTTCCGGCATCCGCGTGGGCAAATTCGACTTGAGCTTCGCGACATAGTCCCAGGTCGAGACGCGGTGATCGGACTTGAGCGCGACCATCACGAAGCCGGAGTCGCTGGCCGCATTCGACGAATAGATCGACGAAAAGCCCGGCGCCAGTCCGATGTTCGAGACCATGGTCGAGAGATCGGCCGGCGGAATCACGTCTCGAATCGTGTTCTCCAGCCGCTCGGCCAATTGCTCGGTGAGCTCGATGCGTGTTCCCAGCGGCGCGCGGAACTGGATGACGAACTGACCGGCGTCGGTCCTGGGAAAGAGTTCGGTCCCGAGCAGGGGAAATGCGGCCATGCTGACCACGAACAGAATCGTCGCGGCCGCGACTACCACGCCTTTGTGATTGAGCACTCGATCGAGCAGATGCTCGTAACGTTCCGCGAAGCGGTCGTAGCTGCGGATGAACGCAGCGAGAAAACCGCGGCCGGTACCTTCTTCCGCCTCTCGCGCCGACTCGGCCGTCAGAAAGTGCGCGCAGAAAACCGGGATCACCGTCATCGCGACGATGTACGACGCCAGCATCGAGAGCACCACCGCCAGCGACAGCGCGCTGAACAGCGACTTCGCGACACCGAACAGGAACATCACCGGCGAGAACACGATGATGGTCGTGATGGTCGAGGCGAGGACCGCCAGCGCCACTTCGTTGGCGCCGTCGCGGGCAGCGTCGGGGGGCGCCTTGCCCTCGGCCAGATGGCGGTTGATGTTCTCGAGCACGACCGTCGAGTCGTCGACCAGGCGGCCGATCGCGAGCGCGAAGCCGCCCAGCGTCATGATGTTGATGGTCGAGCCCATCATGTGCAGGCCGAACGCGCCGGCCAGAATCGAAAGCGGGATCGACAGAAAGATCGCGACGGTCGAGCGGAAGCTGCCGAGGAAAATCAGGATCATCAGCGACGCGAGGACGGCGCCCGAAGCCGCTTCATGCTCGAGGCTTTCGATCGCCGCGCGGACGTAGGTGTCCTGGCCGAAGATCGCGTTGACGTTCATCCCGCTCGGCAGGCCGGCGATCTTTTTTATCGCCTGCCCGACGCCGTCAACGACCGCGATCGTGTTGGCGTTGCCCTGCTTCATCACCGGGATGTAGACCGAGCGCTGGCCGTTGATGCGCACGATGTTCTGCTGAATCTGCGCCGCGTCCTCGACGTGGCCGACGTCGCCCATCAGCACCGGGGCCTGACCGGGCCCGACCTTCACCGGCACCTGGTTAATGTCGGCCGGGTTGTCGATCATGCTGTTGCTGTAAACGAAGTAGTCGGTCGGACCGATCTTCGCGTCGCCGGCCGGAATGATCAGGTTGGCGTCGTCGAGCGCATGGACGACGTCCATCAGGGTGAGTCCGCGCGCCTGCAGCGCATCGCGATTGAGGTACGCCATGATCTGCCGGTATTTGCCGCCGAACGGCGGCGGCACCGAGGTGCCGGACACGGTCGCGATCCAGTTGCGGATGTTGTACTGCGCCTGGTCGCGGAGTTGCGCCTCGGTGAATCCCTTGCCCGACACGGTCACAAGCGTGACCGGCAACGACGACGCGCCTGACTTCAGGATGAGCGGCGGCAGCGTGCCGGGCGGCAGATGGCGCAAGTCGGCCATCGCGAGATTGCCCAACGTGGCGGTCGCGGCGCTCAGGTCGACGCCCGGCTGGAAGAACACCTTGATGATGCTGACGCCGGGGAGCGATCGCGATTCCATGTGATCGATGTCGCTGCCGAGCGTGAAAAACCGCTCGAAGCGGGTCGTGATGTCGGCCTCGATATCCAGCGGCGGCATCCCGGGATAAAACGTGGCGACGACTGCGACCGGGATGTCGAGATTGGGAAAGACGTCGACCGGCATACTCAGGAATGCCGCGACGCCCAGAATTAGCGTGAGCAGCGCGCCGACGATGACGGCGTGCGGATTGCGCAGCGAGAAACTTGGCACGATGCAAACTCCCATCCCCGGCTAAGTTCCGCCGATGGATTTCAAACTTGACCACAACCGCCCGCGAAAACTTGCTCGCGTGCTAGCGAATCACGAGTCTGAAGTTTGCTTAGAGCGGGTCCTGGCTTTCCGCGCGCGCGGGGAACAGTTTGTAGCGTCTCGCTACTGGTCTTACGAAAGGTCTCCTGAATCCGGAGTTCAGTGACGGTTTGAGCGCCTGATCGTCCGCTATAAGCTTCAGATCCTGCAGCAATGGAATGACACTCACCTCATAGCCAGCCTTCAGATCGGGCACCCGCGACGAATCATCGGTGAACCGCTGGGCCCCGCTAAGAGTTGGGCCGTCGCTCGATCCGCAGGACAGGCGTACGTGCGGATGCTGCAAACGAGGTGTGAACGCTACGGCGCTTATCGCGACAAGAATCACGGCAACCAGTTGCAAATGTCGGCGACTAAGCATTGCGCAACGAACATTTTATCTGACCGAATTTTCAATGCAAGCGGTGCAAATCCCCTTTGCGCGCGCGAGGATCCCAGGTTCAGGACACGACAGCTCAATTTTCCCAATGCACAGAAAGCTTCCACGACGTATGCCTACTTGCTCGCGATGCCACCTGCCGAGATCATCCCGCTGGTGCTGACCGCGATCCTGGCGTCGATCCCCGTCGCCCTCCCTACGACCTGTACCGTTGCGGCTGCTCTGGGCGCGCGTGCACTGGCACGCCTGGGCGTGCTCCCGACGCGCCTCTCGGCCGTTGACGAGGCTGCAACTATCGACGTCCTGTGCGCCGACAAGACCGGCACGCTGACGCTCAATGAGTTGACGGTGGCCGCGGTCCGTCCCGCGCCCGGCTTTGACGAAGCCGCTGCCTTGCGCCAGGCACAGATGGGAATCGCAGTCTCGACCGCGACTGACGATCACACTGTTGCCTCAATCGGCAAATTCGAACTTGCAGGATATTACTGGAGGCGGCGATCGGATTCGAACCGATGCATGGAGGTTTTGCAGACCTCTCCCTTAACCACTTGGGTACGCCGCCCCGCGTCGGTTGCTGTCGCGACCGAACCCATTCAACTATCACGCGCGGCAAAACGCATCAATTGAGCATCCGCGTCCTGTCGCGCAGCCACTTCGCATTCTTGTATTATTCTTCGACTGACGCGAACCGCTTTGGCCGGGGAGGGCTCCAGAATGGGATCGAGTGTCGAAGAAACCGTTAAATCGCAAGTTACCAGCACTGCTCCACTACCAGGCTCCGACGGCGAGCATCGCCTGCAAGAGAAGTACGGCCGGACGACTCACGCTCTGGCATTTTACAAGCACCAGGTCCTCGACCATCTCAATGCCGCGATGCAAACTTTCCTGGGCCGCCAGGAAATGATGTTCGTAGGAACCGCAGACGCTAAAGGAAACGCCGACTCGGCCTTTCGATGCGGCCATGCGGGCTTTGTGAAAGTCCTCGACGACCGCACGCTCGCCTATCCCGAGTACCGCGGCAACGGCGTGATGGCCAGTCTCGGAAATATTTCAGAAAATCCTCATGCAGGTCTCTTATTCGTAGACTTCGGCGACCAGATAGGTCTCCACATAAACGGCAGCGCTAGGATAGTTGAGAACGAGAAGTTCCTGGCTTTCCTCAAGGACCATCCAGCCGAGCAGGAGATATTAGGCGACGCAGTCCTCAAAGACATCATCGAGAGCGACGGCGGACACCTGGAACGATGGGTCATGGTCGAAGTAGCTGAGGCCTACGTCCAGTGCTCGAAGCACATACCGCCGATGCAACGGATGGATCACGACATCAAGTGGGGCGCAGAACACCCGCATCTGAAGGGCGGCGATTACTTCGGCGCGGCTCACGGTCAGAAGTAACTCGCGCGACCGCGTACACCGATGCTTCCCACCCGGTCACTTAGTTGCAGGCCGGGCGCGTCGCGATATTGTTGGACATCGTGAGAGCGCCGGTTGGCGTAATTGCACCTGCCATCGCTCGGCCGTTGACTATAGCGCTGTCAGCCAAGGTAATTGTCGTATCTGCCAGTATGCTTCCTTCGACCACGCAGCCTGCGGCGACAGTCGCCGAAGTGCCAACCTGCCAAACGATGTTAGAAGCCTGCGCGCCGTTCTTCAGGATCACGCTGCAGCCAGGTGCGGTCAGCGTCAGTGTAGAACCGGGCATCTGGAAGACCCATACTGCGTTCGGATCGCCTTGGGCGTCGAGCGTCAGATTGGCCGAGCTTATCTCGAACGAGTTCAGAGCGGACGCATAGAGACCCGGGGAAAGCGTTTGTCCCGCAAGATTTTCGGATACGATCGTTGCCCCCGTCAGTCCTTGGGCGTTGTTGTAAGCAGTCGTCAATGAAGCCAACGCGGCCGCCGCGGCAGAATTGTCAACCTGGATTGTGCCGTTCACTACTCCCGGCCCGAATCCCGTAACCGACGGACCCGGGGTCAACCCAAGATCACCGTTGACTACGGTTGCACCGGAATTCGTGACTGTCGCTTGCGCAAAGGCCGCGAAGTTGGTGGCTGCTCCCATGTCTATCGGCGCCAGACCGATGGCTGTCGAACCGGTACTGAAGGTCCATATAAAGGTTGCGAGACGATTGCCCGACAGGTCCTGGGCTCCGGTAAGTGCGGCAGTAAAGGTGGTGCTTGCTGCGAGTGGGCTGGTCGGAGTAAAGGTCACGATCATATCGGGAACGTCGTAAGTGACCTGGCCCGCTACCGCCGTTGCATCCGGCCCCGTCACCGTGAACGTTCCGGGGTTGAGTGTCGCCGGGTCCATCGCCTTATCGAAGGTTGCGTTAATTGAAGCGTCGGTACCTACGGCGGGGGCACTATCGATCGGATTGGTAGAACTGACCGTCGGAGCAGCGGTATCAGTGGTGTCCGCCGTCGTAAAACCCCAAATGAAGTCGCTCACAAGTGTATTGCCAGCCAGATCGGTTACTCCGGCCGCGATTACCGCAATGTAAGTACTGTCGGCAGTCAGCGCGCTGCTTGGCGTGAACGTAGCCGTCGCGCCAATTGTCGAGTAGGTCACCGTGCCCGCAATCGACGTATCGCCCGGCCCGATTAACATAAATGTCGAAGGCGTGAGGGTCGTGGAATCCATCGCTTCGCTGAAAGTAGCCGTGATTTTCTGGTTGGTGCCTGCGCCGACAGAGGTAGCGGCCGGATTGGTCGAGGTTACCAGCGGCGCCGTCGAGTTGGTGCTGGCGCCGGTGGTAAACGTCCAAACATAGTTGCTCGCCAACGGCGAAAGTCCCGTGCTCTCGGCCGCAGTCGTCACAGTCGCAGTATATATAGTGCTGGATGCGAATCCTCCTTCGGTCGGTGCAAAGACTGCGATGTTGTTGACCGCATCGTAGGTCACGGTCCCAGGTACGGGAATCTCGTCAGGATCAGTCACGATAAAAGTCCCTGGGGCCATGATCGACGTAGAGTCCATCGGCTCGTTGAAGGTCGCCGTGACTTGCTGATTGGTTCCCATTCCCTGCCCACCGCATCCTATAGCCGCGGGGCTGGTCGAATTCACCATCGGCGGAACCGCAGTAGCGGTTGCAGTTGGAGTCGCACTCGAAGTTGAAGTGTCAGTGGCAGTCGCCGTGCTGGTCGCCGTCGCGGTCGCCGTGACGGTGTCAGTGGCGGTCGCAGTATCGATCGCGGTGGCGCTCGCGGTAGCCGTATCAGTCGCCGTGTCCGTCGGAGTTGCGGTAGCCGTGGCAGTCTGAGTATCAGTCGCCGTTGGCGTCGCGGTTTGAGTGTCGGTAGCTGTCGCTGTAGCTGTATCGGTCGCGGTGGCCGTCGCGGTTTGAGTGTCGGTAGCTGTCGCCGTAGCCGTACCAGTTGCGGTCGATGTCGCCGTGTCGGTCGGCGTTGCGGTAGCCGTCGCGGTCTGGGTGTCGGTGGCCGTCGCAGTTGGAGTCGCTGTAGTTGTATCGGTCGCCGTGGCCGTCGCGGTTTGAGTGCCGGTAGCTGTCGCTGTAGGTGTATCAGTCGCGGTCGCCGTCGCGGTTGAGGTTGCTGTGTCAGTCGGCGTGTCCGTCGGGGTCGCGGTAGCCGTGGCAGTCTGAGTATCGGTCGCGGTCGAAGTCGCCGTCGCAGTAGCTGTATCAGTCGCCGTTGGCGTCGCACTCTGAGTGTCGGTAGCTGTCGCCGTGGCCGTATCAGTTGCGGTCGATGTCGCCGTGTCGGTCGGCGTTGCGGTAGCTGTGGCAGTCTGAGTATCGGTCGCCGTCGCCGTCGAAGTCGCTGTGGCTGTATCTGTCGCGGTTGCCGTCGCAGTCTGAGTGTCGGTCGCCGTCGCTGTAGCCGTATCAGTTGCGGTCGCCGTCGCCGTATCGGTCGGCGTTGCGGTAGCTGTGGCTCGGTCGCCGTCGCGGTAGTAGTTGCGGTCGCTCGTCGTAGCAGTCGCTGTTGAAGTCGCTGTAGCGGTCGGTCGCCGTCGGCGTGGCGGTCTGAGTGTCGGTAGCTGTGGTAGTTGGAGTCGCTGTAGCTGTCTCGGTCGCGGTTGCCGTCGCAGTCTGAGTGTCGGTAGCTGTCGCAGTCGAAGTCGCTGTATCAGTGGCGGTCGCCGTCGGCGTCGCCGTGTCGGTCGGAGTTGCGCTAGCCGTGGCGGTCTGAGTGTCGGTGGCAGTGGCAGTCGGAGTCGCTGTAGCTGTATCAGTCGCGGTCGCAGTGGTACTTGAAGTTGCGGTCGCGGTAGCCGTATCCGTCGGAGTCGCCGTGGCCGTGGCGGTATCAGTTGCCGTCGCGGTCGCGGTCCCAGTGGCAGTCGCTGTCGATTCAGGAGTCGAAGTGGCGGTCGCGGTCGGCGTCGCCGTGGCCGGAGGCCTCGAGTTCGGACCAGTCGTAAAGCCCGATATGAATCCATCCTTCAGCTTCGTTCCATTGGCAGCTTTGACTGTCCCGATAATCCGTAGCTTGTATCTTGTGCTGACTAAGAGATCTTGCGCCGGGATAAGGCTCGCGATGCTACCGCTGCAAGTGACCGTGCGGGGTAAGACATCCCAGAATCCGACGCGCTTTAGCCGGAAGGTACTTTTGTTTATCGATCGGCAGTCCATCGGGACGCTGAAGTTCACAGTAATACTGGTCTGCACAGCTACATCGACTGCGCCGTCCGATGGATTCGTCGATACCACAACCGGACGAGGCTTGTCTGACCTACCCGCCGCGGACGATCCTACCGCACATAGGATCATCGCCAGCGCCATGATTGATACTCGATTGACTATGTATTTGAGAACCATGGCACCCCACTCGATCTGCTGAGCACGAATCCGTCCAGCCCCCAGCAGCGCAAGGTCTGTGCCGAACGGTGAGTTCAGAAACCGTCTGTCGGATTAGTCCAAGGAAGACGAGCCAGGGCAGTCAAAAGGCAAGGACTGATAAGCAAGCACAAAGGTCGCCGACGATATCTCCGCCGCCATGACAGCAACAAACGCCGTCCTATTGGCGTTGGACGAGACTCGATCGCCAAAAAATGGTTACTGGAAAATTGCGCTTGGTGGTGCTAGGAGCGGGTTCGCGTGACTGTATCGATATAGGACACTCGCCTAACTGCTGCGCAGTGACAAACTCATCTGGCCGGCCGGCTGCAGCAGCTCCGGCGAATCATTATCCACATTATTGACCTCCGGCGAGACCGGAGTCGCTGTAAGCAAGTCGGCGGGCGCAGGCACCAGCAGCCGCTTGAGTGCGTACGCGTCCGGCGCTCGCGGGTCCATCCAGTCGTCGGCGTCGCGGTCGGCTAGTATCACCGGCATCCTGTCGTGATAGGACTCGAGTAAGCGGTTAGCCGACGTCGTCAGAATCGTAAATGTCGTCCGCCACACGCCCTGCTCTTTCTGCCATGCCTCATAAAGTCCCGCGAAAAGTATCAGCCCATTGTCCTCGCGATGAAACCATGTAGGCTGCCGCGCGGTCTTGGCCCCGGTCCATTCGAAGAATCCATCGGCCGGCACCACGCATCGACGCTTTTGGAACGCGTCGCGAAAAGCCCCACGCGTTTCGACCGTCTCCGACCGCGCGTTGATAGTCCTGGCCGCCATGCTGTCATCTTTCGATCCGCTCTTGACCAGTCCCCAGGTGGCCGGAATCACTTCGCGATTTTCGTACTTGATTCTGACAATGAAATGATTCTGCGTCGGCGCGACGTTATACCGCGGCCGATAATCTGCGAACGAGTCGGCTGGGACGCCTAGTTCCGCCGCCAGTGAATTACCGTCGCGCCGCGTGATTGTGAATCGTCCGCACACCTTCTATTGTCGCGCGGTTTCGCCGAGTGGCGTGAATGCGCACTGAAATGATGGCCGCCCGAGCATCCGCTTCGCATAAGCCTCCAGCGACGGAAAGTCATTCAGTATATGATGGCGCGCGTCGAGGTAAATCACTCCCGATCCAATCATCACGTCCGCCGCCGTAATCTTGTCGCCGATTATGAATTCGTGCCCGTCGATCACGCGATCGAGCACCAGGAAACATTCCTTCATTCGCTCCCGGTCAAGTGCAAAGCCTTCGAGCGACGCCATCGAATAGAACATCCACTGGTAGTACATCCCGCGCTCGACGGTGCCGAGCGCCGGCGCCATCCGCTTGTCCGGAAATTTGTCCGCCAGGTATGCGCAAATCGCCGCCGACTCGAACATCGTCAGCGTCCCGTCCTGCAGCGCGGGCAATTGTCCATGCGGATGAATCTTTCGATACTCGACCCGCTTATGCTCCCCGCCCTGGAAATCGATCATCACTATTTCGTAAGGCACCGCTAGTTCCTCAAGCATGATAAGCGGCCGAATCGCCCTGGTCTGTGGAGCAAAGTAGAGCTTCATCATCCGACCCCGCTTCCAAATGTTCTCAACGAAAGTGGCAGTGCCGAGGAACAGCCTTCATACAAATACCAATCGAGCCGTATGTCGAGCGACCATCAAATTTTCGTTGGTCGGAATGACCCGCACTCGGCATTTGCTATCGGCTGAGCTGATGGTGTCCTGGTTCGCGTCGTTGCGCGCTCGATCGATCGCGATCCCCAGATACGCGAGCCCATCGCAGACTTCCGCGCGCACCGCCGCGGCATGCTCGCCAATCCCGCCGGTGAAGATCAGTGCATCCAATCCGCCAAGCGCTGCCGCCAACGCACCAATCGTCTTCCTGAGCTGATAACAAAACATTTCAATCGCCATCGACGCATTGAAATTAGTCGCGCGTGCATCCAGCAGAGTCTTCACGTCGGAACTGAGTCCAGAGACTCCGAGCAATCCGGATTTCTGATTCACCAACTCACTAAGTCGTGCGGCGTCGTAACCTTTCTGCTCAAGCAAATAGAGAATCACGCCGGGATCGAGATCGCCCGGCCGCGTGCCCATCATGAAGCCGCCCGCCGGCGTGAATCCCATCGTCGTGTCATGCGGACGTCCATCGAGCACGGCGGCCATGCTCGCGCCGTTCCCAAGATGCGCGATTATCAATCGCGACGGCACGTCCGCTCCCAGAGCCTGCATGATGTACTCGTAAGAAATTCCATGAAAGCCATAGCGGCGTATCCCGGCCTCCCACAGTTCGCGAGGAAGCGGGAAGCGCTCTGCGCACTCGGGCATTCCGCGATGAAATGCGGTGTCGAAGCATGCGACCTGCGGAAGTTTCGGATGCCGCGCAGCAACCGCCTCGATACCTTCGATACCGCCCGGCATGTGGAGCGGCGCGAACGGGATCAGCTTCTTTAAATCGTCGATCAGCGCGGGCGTCACGACTTCGGGAGCGACGTGATCCGGCCCGCCGTGGACGATTCGATGCCCGACCGCGTCGAGGTGCGGCAGCTGCAACCGCTCGAACTCGTCGAACAGCGCATCGACCGCAATCTGCGGACGCTTAAGCTCGCGATCGGATTCGGCGAGCGAGCGGCCGCTGGCGTCGTGGATCCTGATTTTGCCGCCGCTCAACCCGATTCTGTCCGCAGCGCCTTCGGCCACAAGCGATTCGACGCCGCCGGCAACCGAGTACAGCGCGAACTTGCACGACGACGAACCGACGTTGATGCACAAAATGACGTGACCAGCCGGCAAGCGTCGTCCCTCAGCTAGCCGACCGGGCCTGCTTGAAGACGCGCGCGATCAGATCCTGCGCATCCGCCTGAATCC
>CAVQAR010000019.1:0-32256 GCA_963710425.1 uncultured delta proteobacterium | reverse complement strand
CAATTCCGTGCTTGCGAAGGTTCCTTTCGGCTTTCTGCGGGTTCCATTCGAATTCCAATTCCTGCCTCTGCTCCTGTGTACAGTGTACACGCAGGTGAACCAACTAAACAAACCGACCCTAAGCACGGTTTCAGGGAGCTTGCAGAATATAGAGGACGTGGGGGAGGGTTGCGTGGACGATGTCGCGATTGTAGGTGAAGCCGCAATGCTCCATTACGGCGCGCGAGGCTTTGTTGTGGGGCAGGGTGAAGGCGACGATTCGTTCGAGATGCATCGTGTCGAAGCCGTGCTTGAGTGCTGCGCGGGAGATTTCGGTGGCGAATCCTTTGCGCCAGTGATCGGTGGTGATCGCGTAGGCTAGTTCGATTTCGTCGCGGCCTTCGAGGGTGGTGTGTCTGATTCCGCCGTAGCCGACGAAGTCGTTGTCGGACTGTTGGTGTAAAATCCAGAGGCCGAAGCCGTGGGATTTCCAGTGATCTGCGGCGCGCTCCAGAAAACCGCGGCTTTGTTCTTCGGTGAAAATTTTTCCATCGGCGGACAGCGTCGCCATCACGCGCGGGTCGCTGTGGAGACGACGGATATCGGCGAAGTTGCTTGGACCGGCGGGCGTGCCGATCAGGCGAGGGGTGCGAAGTTCGTTCACGCGAGCGAGACGCTACTTTTTGCGCACGATTGTGAGTCCGTCGGCGACGCCGAGCATCACGGCTTCGACGCGGGTGTCGTTCGCGATGAAATCGTTGAGCTTGCGCAGCGCGTCCGTGTCCGCATCTGTGGCCGCTTGGTCGACGATCCGGCCGTTCCACAGAACGTTGTCGATCAAAATGAGGCCGCTCGGGCGCAGACGTTTCAGGATTTCCTCGTAGTAGATCGCGTAGTTGGTCTTGTCGGCGTCGATAAATGCGAAGTCGAAGGTGTGCGAGGCGGGAAGCGCCTTCAGCGTTTCGACAGCGGGAGCGAGCTTGAGAGTAATTTTGTTTGCGACGCCGGCGCGATCCCAGTAGCGGCGTCCGATGCTGGTCCATTGATCGTTGATGTCGCAGCACAGCAGTTTGCCGTCGGCGGGCAATGCGCGAGCGACGCAAAGTGCGCTGTAGCCGGTGAAGGTGCCGACTTCGACCGCGGAGCGCGCGCCGATCGCGGCGGCGAGGATTCCCATGAAGGTGCCTTGCTCGGCGGCAATCTGCATTCCGCTTATCATCCCGAGCTTTGCGGTTTCTGCCGCGAGTTCGGCGCGGAGCGGATCGCCGTTGTGTCCGTGCGCGATCAGGTAGTCGTAGAGTTTGGGGTTGAGCGAAATAAATTTTTGGTGTTCTGCCATCCGGTAAAATGGCAGGAACAAGTGGGCAGGAAAGGCGTTTGTCACGAATGCACTAGTTGGTGCGGATGTTACTGGAACCTAACCCCTCACCTTCCCGAGCGGGAAGGAACGAATCGTTTTGGCGCAGGGGATCCGGATTTCGCAGAGCTTAGCGGCCGCCGAGGTAGGCGAAGTCGCCGTGCTGATTTACGGTCAGGGTGCCGGTGAAGATCGAGTGGATGCTTCTGCGCGGCTATCGCGATGCGGTAGATGATTTCGGTTTCGCCGACCTCGAAGAACGCGTCGTCGGCGACAGCACGTAGAGCTTCTCGCGATCGTCGGTATCGGTGGCGCCGACGAACATCGCGCCCGACGCCGTCAGCACCGGATCGCCGAGCGACTCGAGTTCGGTGCCGAAGGGCGTCAGTTGTCCGCGCTCAATCCGCAGATCGAGGCGTTGCCGGGTCAGCCGAAAAATCGCCGGTATGCGCGCGCATCCGGCGAGCACCGCGGTAGTTCCGTCAGCCATCAGGCCCGGCCGTCCGGCCGACAGATATGAGACGGGACCGACGCTGGTGAGCGTGCCGGTCGGCAGTATTCGCGCCATCGAGCCGCCGCTATAAAGGAACAGCGCGGCGCCGCTGGGCGTCTTGGCGGTGAACGCGACCATGGTCCCGAGCTGGCTGGGCAGCGCCGCCGGGCAATCCGAACGGGCGCTGATAGAGCGTGTGATTCGGTCCGTACTCGCCTTCGACCGCGAGCTCGGTGACGCCGCGGCCGAGCGACGCGAGCATGAGCGCCTGATGATGTCCGCTGGGCTTCGCGCTATCGCCCAGGAACGCCGGTGAATGCGACCTGCGCCGTCGTCGCCCATTTGCGCGCTGCCGAAGCTCAGTATCGCGATTTCGTGGCCTTCGTTGTTTTGTCGCCGGCCTTCGCCATGCAGGTGAGTTTGCCGTGCGAATAGAAGAAGAGCGCATCGCGGCCGTGCGGCACGGTCGAGATGAAGGCGATATTTCCGTCCATGTCGGCGACTGGGTAAGGGTCGCCTTTGAAAGCGGGCGTGCAATCGCCGGCGAGCGCCTTCGGATTGAGCGCAGCGATGATGCGATGGCTGGGCACCGCGTCGGCATTGCCGATGAAAATATTCCAGCGCGGTTTGATGTTGGTGTCCTTGGGCTGGGACTCGGCGCCGAAAATCACGCGTCCATCGGGCATCATCGACGGCACGCCGACTTCGGTCACGACGCCGCCCCCGGGCGCCTGCATCCCGATTCCGGTGATCAGCGTCGGCACGCCGCTTTCGTCGCTGGCGTAGACTGCCTGCGTATTGTCCATCTGCAAGTCGGCGCCGTTGCCGTTCAGGCTCAACGAGACCGCGTGCGCACTTAGCGGAGTGAGGAGCAAAATCGCGAGCGCAGATGGCAACGCCCTGAAATTAAACATTTTTCCCCCAGCCATAAATCAGTTGCACGAATCTCAAGTCCCCGTAGATCTTATAGTCGCGAAAGCGTACCTGATGCAATGCAAAGAAAGAGCCAGCCAGGCGGCCGCATCAGGTCGTTAGAACGCAATCGAATCCAGCATCGCATGCATTCGCCCAAGGTGCGTTTCGGGCCAATAAATGCGGCCGCACCCTCTGCACTCGGCAAATCGATCGTGACTGGCGAAAACGTAAGGCGGTACTCGTCGCGACACGAGTTCTCGCGCAGTCGCGGTCAGCGCAGTGTTGCATCGCGAACATCGCGTCAGCGCAATCTCCCGCGGATCGAGACCGAAGCGTCGGATTGTCTCGCGCAACTGATCTCGGATGAGTTGCTCTCGACGAAGAAAACGTCGGAGGCGGTTCGGAGGCGCTTGTCGCGCGTCACCAGGATTCGATTTTCGGCGCGCGCAATCTTGAGAAGGTCAGCGCCGGTCAGTGACGCGTCCGCGATAACGTCGGCGCCGAGCAGTCGCAGCCAGCGAGCCAATCGCATCAGCATCCGATCAACAGCGAGGCGGGGAGTTTCATCCATCGCAATCGCTTGTATTATAGCACCGTTCCACGAAGTGTCAGGCGAAAAAGATGTATAAAGCGATGGTTTAAGTTTTAGAGAGAGGCGGGCGATGGATGAAACCCAGGTGTCGTTTAGATCGGGCGATTTGACGCTGGAAGGTCTGCTCGCCAATCCGGGCGGCGGCGCGCCGGCGGCCGTGGTTTGTCATCCGCATCCGATGTACGGCGGCTCGATGTACAACAACGTCGTCGAGGCGATGCTGGCGGCGATGTGGCAAGCCGGGTACGCGACGTTGCGCTTCAACTTTCGCGGCGTCGGCGCTAGCGAGGGCGAGCATGACGGCGGTCCGGGCGAAGTCGATGATGCGGTCGGGGCGATGTCATTTCTGCTGGCGCAGCCGGGCGTGCGCAAAGAGGACGCCGCGATGGCGGGATATTCGTTCGGCGCGATGGTTGCGATGAGCGCGGGATACGAACGCGCGGAGATCGCGCGAATCGTCGCGGTCGCGCTGCCGCTGGCGATGGCCGAGGCAAGCGTTCCCGGACGGCGCATCCAAACCGGTGCTGCTGGTCTCAGGCGATCGCGATTCGTACTCGCCGGTCGCGGGACTGCAAGCGCTCGTGTCGAAAATCGGCGGATCGGCGCGACTGGAGATCATCGCGGGCGCCGATCACTTCTTCGGCGGCCGCGAAGCGGATCTGTCACGCGTGATCGCTGCCGCGATACTTGGTTAACGTCCCTCGGGACCGGCGGCGCTGCGCGGGTCGCCTCCCAGATGGCATAGAACGGATCCTCGGGATGCGCCTTCGCGATCGAAATGATCTGCGCGATCGTCGCGCGCAAATCGCCGTGATTCATCCGATCGAGCGCGGCGAAATTGTCGAGCTCGTGAAAATAGATCAGGTAGTTCACCAGCACCGCGTTGTTGAGCGGCTGCTTGTCGAGATCGAAGCGCTCGAGTCCCGATAGCGTCGGCGCCAGCGCCGCGTAGTCGGCCTTGATCGCCGCGAAGGCCGCCTCGCGCCGCTTGTCGAGCTTCGGCTTTCGGCAGGTCCACCATGTAGATGTCGAGCAGGCGCGCCTGCTCCTGGAGCAGGAAGCGCGCGAACTTCAGATCGCTGTCGAGGATGCCGCGCGCGGCGATCGTTGAGGGCGCCGACTCGCCGTCAGTCGCCGCGAAAAATGCGACCGCGCCCGCACTGCCGACATAGTTGGCCGCCGACTCGTCGAACATCGCGTCGCTCGCCAGGTAGTAGGTGCGATGGAACAGCTCGTGGATGAGCACGCCGGCCAGCTCGACGCGGTCCAGCTTGAGCAGATTCGTCAGCAGTGGATCGTCTGAAAAATCCAAGGCTCGAGAACGCAACCGCCGGCCGCACCATCGTGTCGAGGCCCTCCGCTTCGAGCGACGCCGCTTCGGCCAGTGGCGTCGCTCTTGTCGAAATAGCCGCGATACGGCACGCGGCCGACGATCGGGAACCACCAGGTGTAGGGCTCCAGCGAGTCGCGCGGCGCCGCCATCACGACGTAAACGATCGCGCTTTGATCGACGGGCGCAATGCTTTCATACGCGCCGCCGACATTTTCGCCGAGTTGATCGGCGGCGAACTTGCGCACTGCGAGGACGGTCTCCAGCTTGGTGCGAACGTCGGGCGAGAGATCGCTTGCGCGCGAGCACGTCGTCGATCGGCTTGCGGTTCCACAGGATGCGGCCTTCCTCGTACGCGGCGCGCGCGATGTAGCATCCGCTCAGCAGAATCGGTGCGAGAATTATCGCCGCGAGGCGGGGCAGATACGATTGCGCGCATGCTGGCCGCCTGCTCATGACAAACTTCCTTCGAAGAGTAAGGTCAGCCCGCAACGAGGCGGTCGCTATTTGCCATCGCGGCGTACTGCAATTCGAACAGCCGGTAGTAGAGTCCGCGCTGCGCGAGCAATTCGTCATGCGTCCCGCTTTCGCGCAGCATGCCGCCGCCGAGCACCATGATCCGGTCGGCGCGCTCGATAGTGGATAGCCGATGCGCGATCACGACTGCGGTGCGTTCCGCCAGCAACTCGTTCAGCGCGAGCTGAATCAGGCGCTCGGTTTCGCTGTCGACGCTCGAGGTCGCTTCGTCCATCACGAGGATTCGCGGGTCGTAGGCGAGTGCGCGCGCGAACGACAGCAATTGGCGCTGACCGGCGGACAGGTTCGCGCCGCGTTCGCGAATCTGCTCGTTCAGCCCGTCCGGCAATCGCTCGACGAAGCGCAACGCCTGTGCGCGCCGGAGCGCATCGCGCACCTGCGATTCGGTCAGGTCGAGCCCGAGCCTGATATTCTCCATCACGTCGCCGGCGAACAGGAACACGTCCTGCTGTACGAGGCCGATCGTGCGCCGCAGCGCGCGCAGGTCCCATTCGCGCACGTCGATTCCATCGACCAGGATTCGCCCGCTCTGCACGTCGTAGAAGCGGTTGAGCAATTTGATGATCGTCGTTTTTCCGGAACCGGTCGGTCCGACGATGGCAATTTTCTGTCCCGGCTCGACCGTGAAACTCAGGTCTTTCAGTATCGGTTCGTCCCGGCGGTATTCGAAGTTGACGTGATCGAACACGATCGACCCGCGCGAGACCGTCGGCAGCTTCGGCGTCGCGGGAGTCGACACGATGAGCGGCTCTTCCATCAATTGCTCGATTCGCTCCGCTGACGCGAGCGCCGATTGCAGCGCGGTGTACTTGTTCGAAATTTCCCGCAGCGGCATGAAGAACATCTGCGCGTACTGCATGAAACCGATGAGCGTGCCGATTGTGATCGCGCGATGGAGTGCTTCACCGCCGCCGGCCCACAAAATCACTCCGATCGTGATTGATGCGACAGTATCGACCGCCGCAAAGAGTCCGGTCTCGTAAATGTTCGCCATCATCTGCGCGTCGCGGCTGCGCGCGTTCAGGACGTCGAACTCGTCGCGGCTGGTGCGCTCGCGGGTGAAGAGCTGGATTACGGTCATCCCCGCCAGCGACTCCGAAAGATACGCATTCACCGCCGCCAGCCGTTCACGAATCTGCCGATACACGACCCGCGCTCGCACCCGGAAAATGTTGATGAACAGCAGCAGCGGCGGTATCGCGATCAGCGCCCACAGCGCCAGATGCGGGCTCTTGTACCACATGATGACCACGATTCCCGTCATCGTCATCACGTCGACGAACACGGTCAGCGACCCCGACGCGAACATGTCGTTGATCGCGTCGATGTCGGTCGTCATGCGGCTGACCAACCTGCCGACCGGCGTGCGATCGAAGAACGACATGGGCAGCCGCTCGACGTGGTTGAAAACGGCGAGGCGCAAATCCGAGAGCGAATACTGCGCGACCATCATGGTCAGGTAAAACTGCGCATAAAACGTCGCGAACTCTCCCGCGACCAGCAGGATGTAAATCGGAGCCATCGTCGTCAGGCTGGCGCCGCCGGTCTCCCGGAAAATCGCAGCCAGCCAGGCCGGCGGCACGGTCTTATGATGAGCCAGGAAAAGATCGATGATGAGCTGGATGATGTACGGCTGGGCGAGGGCGAAGGCCGAGTTCAGCGGCATCAGGATCACGGAGAGGAAGAACAGCCGCCGGTATGGACGCACGTACGTCCACACGAACTTCAGCAGCGCGTAATCGCGCGCGCGTCCGAGCTGTTTTTCTTCGCCCTGCTGCATCGCTTTAGTACCGCGCCAGCTCCTCTTCCATCAATTGGCGATGGAACAGCTCGGCGTAGATTCCATGCTCGCGCCATCAGTTGTTCGTGCGTTCCGCGCTCGGCGATCTGGCCGTCTTCGAGCACGACGATCTCGTCGGCGTCGCGCACGGTGGACGCGCGATGCGAGACCACTATCGCTGTGCGGCCGCTGACCGATGCTTCCAGGCCGTCGAGGATCGACTTTTCAGTTTCCGTATCGACGCTCGAAAGCGCATCGTCGAGCACCACGACTGCGGGCCGGTAAGTGAGCAGGCGCGCGATCGTGGCGCGCTGTTTCTGCCCGCCCGACAGCGACATGCCGCGCTCGCCGACGACAGTGTCGAGTCCATGCGGCAACACCGCGATGTCTGATTCGAGTCCCGCGACGCGTGCGGCACTTTCGATTTCATCCACCGAAGCATCCGGCCGCCCGAACGCGATGTTGCGCGCGAGCGTGTCGGAAAACAGGATCGGCTCCTGCGGCACCACGCCGAGCGTCTTGCGCAGCGAATGCAGCGGCAGGTCGCGAATATCCTTGCCGTCGAGCAGCACGCGACCGTCGGTCGGCTCGATCAGGCGGGTCAGCAACTTGACCATCGTGGATTTTCCCGAGCCGGTGCGTCCGACGATCGCGAGTTTGCCGCCGGCCGGCACGCGCACGGTCACGTCCTTCAGCGCGTAGCTGTAATGACCGTTAGCCGGACTGCCGTTGGATTCCGCCACCGCGCCAGCCACGCCGTCGCGCAAAAAATAGCTGAACGACACGTGGTCCCATTCGATCGCGCCGCGCACGTCAAGCTGTACGCCGCCGTCTTCGAGCTCGCCAGCCTGCGGCGGCGCGGCAAAAATTTCGTTGAGGCGCTTCATCGCAGCTTTCGCGCGTTGATATACCGAAATCATGCAGCCCATCGAGGTGACTGGCCACGCCATTCTCGAGAGATAGCCCATGAACGCGACGAGGTCGCCGACTTCGAGCTTCTGGCGCGTCACCATCGAGCCGCCGTAAATCAGCAGGACCATCACCGCAACGGTCGAGGTGCCGCGAATCATCGGGAACATCGCGCCGCGCAGGCGCGCAAGCGCGAGGCCCAGTTCGTTGTAGTCGTCGTTGGCTTTGCGGAACAGGGCAGACTCGTGATCCTCGAGCGCGTACGCCTTCACGACGTGAATCCCGGCCAGGCTTTCCTGGACCTTGGATTCGATTCCGCCGAGACCTTCCTGCACCCGCAGGTTGCGTACCATCAAGGATCGCGACAGCTGTTTCATTCCGATCATCAACAACGCGTAAGGCACGATCACAACGATCGTCAGCTTGACGTTGGCGCTCAGCATGAAAATGAGTGCGAAGGTCAGGGTCGCGGGAGCGTCGGCAAACGTCACCACGCCCATCCCGACCATCATCCGCACCGCGGTCAGGTCGTTGACCAGGCGCGACATCAGGTCGCCGACTTTATGCTTGTCGTAAAAGTCGGCGCCGAGATGGGTCAGGTGGACGAAGAGGTCGTTGCGCAGATCGTACTCGATATCGCGCCCGGTGTTGAAAATCGTCATGCGCGAAAGCCATCTTGCGGTGCCGCCAAGGAGCGCGGCGCCGCACAACATCAACACGATTCGATCGAGCGACTCCTGTGCGGGAAGGCCAAGCTTTGCCAGCGGAGTGAAGGTTTGCGCGTGATGCGCCTGCACGGCGCTGATCGCGGCGCCGCTCAGATATGCCACCGTCATTCCGCACGCTGACGCGACCAGCGTGCACAGCATTCCGAGTCCGTACCAGGTCCAATACCGGCGTACGTAGAAGAACAGACGTTTCATGGGCAGTCGCTAAATTATCAGGTCTGCGGCGCGATAGAAGTGGTCGGGCGCCACTGTTTTCGACCGCGCTTAAATTCCGGTGCGCGATTTCAGGCGGCGCTCGTACAGCTTCGCGTATTTGAGGAATACGTAAAACGCCGCTGTCATCGCGGCGTACAGTCCGCGGCCGCCGTCGCGGAATCCGCCGCGGATAATGTAAAAATTGAAAAATCGCCACGCCGGATTCGCGATCATCTTGAACGGCGTGAAGGCGTTCGGCTCCTGCTCCATCGCGGCGCGCGAGCTGAACCGGTTAATAGTCGCGACGTGATCCGAAATGTCGCGATAGCTGAAATGCAGAATCGGATGGTCGAGCACGCTCGACGCGGCCCTCGACGACGACCTTGTCATGCGGATCGCGGCCGCCGATATGCCCGCGCGCGCGCCGGAACAGCCGCACCGGCGTGTCAGGGTAAATCGCGTGCGAGTAGTAATGTCCGAGGTGGTACAGGATGCGCCGAATGCGGTAGCCGTCGGCCGCGTTGGGCGACGACACCGCGCGGATAATTTCCTCGCCGAGGTCGTGCGTCGCCTGCTCGTCCGCATCCATCAGCAGCACCCAGTCTCCAGTCGCGCGATCGAGCGCCATCTGCTTCTGCATCACGTAGTTGGTGAACTCATGCTGCACGACGTCCGCGCCCAGTCCGCGTGCAATCTCAACCGTCTTGTCGGTCGAAAACGAATCGATGATTATTTTCTGGTCGCAGAACCATGCGCTCTTCAGGCACTGGCCGATCAGCGCCTCCTCGTCGCGCGTGATCGTGATCAACGAAATCTTTGGGCGATCTGACATAGCCTAAAGTTTTACGTTCCAGAATTCGAGCACACTTCTCACGCTGTCGCGCGGGAATTTCTCGAGCGAATCGTCCTTAAGCATCCGGCGAAGTTCTGCTTTTCGATTCTCGATAGCGATCTTCACACGCGGAGAAAAACACGCGGTGCCTGGGGGTAGTATGCTTCGTCCCGGTGCGGGCCATTTTTTCGGATAGTCGTCAGGGAGGGCGCCCGAGGCCACTTCATCGGCCTGTAAGGTCACATCCTTGTGCTGACACACCCAGCCGTAGAGATAGAAAGCACATGTTCGGAGCATCCGCTTCACTTCAGGCACAGCATCGGTGAAGCCCTTTAACGGCGTAGGTAACCAAACCATATTACCGATGCACGAATAGTATCGAGGATCGCGAATAACTCCATTTGACCGCTGAAACTTCGGATCATCGACGCCCCAGATATGGCAGACCGTCCAGTTACTTTTTTTCCTCGTGCCCAGCGCCATTACGAAAGCCTTGCCGGCCTTGATATTCGGTTCGGATTTATCGGTGATTTTGGCGGTTGATCGATTCCTGTTCGTGTAAACGGCTGCCCATTTCGCGTTGTACATTGGCTCGCCTCTTGCCGTCTCCGGATACCAGACAGGGAGCGCCCGAAAGGTGTCGGGGTGAACCCATCGAGCTGTTCGAGCGATTAAATCGATGACCCCCGGCATTTCCTTTTTGAGTTCTTCCAAACCATCCGGCACCACGAAGATATCGCTGATCAATGTCTTCGACCTCTATCTTTCCGAAGCTAAGAGGCGTGCTGCGCTTCGGTGCGATCGAGTCCCTCGATCACTTTCGACGCGATCGACTTGAACGCCGCGCTAATCGGATGCGCAGGGTTGGTCGCGACGATCGGGCTTGCGTTATCGCCGCCCTCGCGCAGCTCGCGAACCAGCGGCAGCTCGCCGAGGAACGGCACGTTGAGTGACTCCGCCAGCCGCGCGCCGCCGCCGTGCGCGAAAATCTCGTGGCGATGATTACACTTGCGGCAGAGGTAGTAGCTCATGTTTTCGACCACGCCGAGCACGGGCACGTGGACTTCGTCGAACATCGCGACGCCGCGCTTGACGTCGAGCAGCGCGATATTCTGCGGCGTTGTCACGATCACGCCGCCGTCGAGCGCCACGCGCTGCGTAATAGTCAGTTGCGCGTCGCCGGTGCCGGGCGGCAGGTCGAGCACGAGGCAGTCCAGCTCGCCCCATTCGACGTTGAACAGAAATTCCGTCTCGAGCTTGGTGACCATCGGCCCGCGCCAGATGACCGCGGTCTCGTCGTTGATAAACAGCGCCATCGAGATGTAGCGGATGCCGTATCGTTCGAGCGGAATGATTCGCCGCTCGGGCGTGAGCGTCACCGCCTTCTCGACCCCGACCATCATCGCGACGCTCGGCCCGTACACGTCCGCGTCCATCAGGCCGACGCGCCACCCGAGCGCACGCATCGCGAGCGCGAGATTCACCGCGACCGTCGATTTGCCGACGCCGCCCTTGCCGCTGGCGACCGCGACGATATGCTTGACGCCGGCGATTGTCCGCGGCTGCGCCATCCCGGCCGCTGCCTTCGGCGCAGTGGCTGCAGGCTGCTCGATCTGAACGTTTACCGCAGGAACGCCCGCCATCGCCGCGACCGTCGCCTTCACCTCGGCCACAATTTTCTCGACGACTTCGGGTTTAGCCGACGCCATCGTCAGTGACACGGTCACGCCCGCATACGCAACTTCGATATCCTTGATGATCCCGAACGAGACGATGTCGCGGGTGAAGCCGGGGTATTTTACTTTCTTGAGTTCGGCGAGAATTTCATTTGGGCTCGGCATTGTGCGGATAGGGACCTGTCGGAAGTTTCGATTAGGATGCGGCTGCGCTACCAAAGCGCGACGCCCATGTTATCATCCCGGAACCGCCGGAAAAACGACGGTCTGAAGGTGTCGGGAGTTCAATATAATGAGTAAAGCAGGCGTCGCCGCGCCGCATGTTCGCTTCAGCGCAATCGCCGGCGAAGTCGCCAGACTCGCCGCGCGCGATCTGTCGAGCGGACTCGCGGCGATGCTCGGAATCGAAGTCGGATCGTCCGCCGACGCGTCGTTGACGCCAACTGAAATCAAAATCGACCTCGGCAACTCGACCGCCGCTCCCGCATCTTCAGTCGCCCTCGAAGGTGACAGCTTTGATGTCTCGCGCAGTGCCGAATCGATAATCATTCGCGCCGGAACCGAACGCGGACTGATCCATGCCGAGTCGAATCTGCTCGAAAAGCTCGGCGCACAATTCCCGCCGGGCGTGGCGCCGATGTATCCGCGAATCGATTTGGCCCGACTCGCCGCGCTCGAGCCATTTCGCGTCACTCCCGCATTCAAGCGCCGCGCATTCATCTCCGACATCATGACCTGGGACTATAACTTCCCCGACCGCCTCGATTTGCACCTGCGGCACGACCGCGAATTCATCCCATGGATGGCGCGTCGCGGCATCAACGCCTTCTCCTATATCCGTCACGCGCACGACACGCGCCTCAAGATCGACGAAGTTGCGCCGATCCTGCGCGAGCACGGAATCGGCGTCGAGTATGGCGGCCACGTTCTGCAACTTCTATTGCCGCGCGACCGCTTCGCCGAGCATCCCGAATATTTCCCGGCCGGCGACGACGGCGTTCGAATCGCGAGCGGCAACCTGTGCGTCTCCAATCCCGACGCGGTCGCTCTCGTCCGCGCGGGCGCGCTCGCCTACGTTCGTGATCATCCCGAGAACGAGTTGCTGCACATCTGGGGCGCCGACGTGCGGCGCGGCGCGTGGTGTCGATGCGGTCAATGCCGCGAGTTGCCGCCGCAGATTCAATACATGAAAATCGTCAACGCAATCGCCGCTGAACTCGCCGCCGACTCGAACGCGCCGCCAATCGCCTACCTCGCGTATCACGACACTATCGAGCCGCATCCCGGCCTGAAGCCGCTCGACAATGTGTGGTTCGAATGGGCGCCGCGCGAACGATGCTACAGCCACGCGATCGACGACGCGGCGTGCGAGATCAATCCGCGCTATCTCGAATCGCTGAAACGTTACATCGACATTTTCAACGGCCGCGGCCACATCTTCGAATATTACGCCGACGCGATCCTGTTCGGCGGCCTGGGCTTCGCAACTCCTGCGGTGATCGCGTCCGACTTGCGCGCGTATCGCCGGCTTGGATTAAGCAGCATCTCGTGTCTGACATTTGGCGCGTACAGCGTGATGGCGTATCCGGTGAACCTCGAGGCGTTCGTGCGCGGATCGCGAGATCCAGGTTTTGAATCCGAGGCTACTTTAGTTGAGACCGCCGCGGGCCGGCATCCGCGATGCGCGACCGAGATGGCCGATGCATATCGCGCGGTCGAGCGCGCGTCGAAGCTGTGCCTCGACTATGCCGACGTTATGAGCCCGGTGATGCCGCCGGACAAAGCTGCGCGCAAGCGCGACGAGTTGCGCGAAGCCGCATTGATTTTCAACGAAGCGATTGCGGCGGCCGATCAGATCGTATCGAGCGCGGATACTCGTCTCGCGGATGCCGAGAAGGAGCTGTGGCGCTACAGCAGTGATGTGCTCGCGGGACTGTCCGACTACCTGGGAGCGCTGCAGCAGACGGGCGTCCATCGCCAGATATGGGGAGCGGCGGCGATCACGAGAGTTACGGACGCGATCGCGCACATTCGCGCGATCGATCCGGAAATCAAAGGGACCTGGGGCGCGTACGATCTCGAATGGATCCGCGAAATGTGGATCCGCGGACTCCAGCGCGCGCTCGATGGAAACGGGAAACCGGCGGAGGAATTATTCTGATGGACGCTGACAACGGATTCGTACTGTCGCCGGAACTGCGCGCGCTTCGCGACCAGGTCGGGAAAATTATCCGCGAGGAAATTATTCCGATCGAAGCGCGATGCGATCCCGACGCCGCCGAAATTCCCGAGGACGATTACTGGCGGATCGCGCACAAGGCGCAAGCCGCGGGCATGTGGTGCATGGGTGCGCCGCGCGAATACGGCGGCGGCGGGCTGGGCACTTTCGACATGTGCGTGCTGACCGAGGAGATGGCGCAGCATCGGATGGGCCTCTACAACCCGGGATGCGGCGTGTTCGGGCGTACGCCGCCGCCGGTGATTTACGCCGGCACTGATGAGCAGAAGCGCACGTACGCCGGCGGCACGATCAAGAATGCGTGGCACACGTTTTTTGCGATCACGGAACCGTCGGGCGGTTCCGATCCGGCCGGCGCGATTCAGTGCAAGGCGGTTCGCCAGGGCGATACCTACGTCCTCAACGGCACGAAAATTTTCATCTCGCATGCGCATGAGGCGGAGTGGGGCGTCGTGTTCACGCGCACCGACGCGAAGGCCGGGCGCAAGGGAATCACCTGTTTCATAATCAAGAAGGGCACGCCGGGATTCACGGCGCGGCCGTTCCGGACGCTGCGCACGTCGGCGCTGCCGAACGAAGTTCATTTCGAGGATTGCGTCGTGCCGATCGAGCAGCGGGTTGGGCCTGAGGGCGAGGGATTGAATCTGTGCCTCGATCTGCTGACGCGCCTGCGCTTTCCGTACTCGGCGTGCAACGTCGGCGTTGGAGTCGCGGCGCTCAGGATGGCGATCGATCACGCCAAGCAGCGCAGCACTTTCGGCGAGCTGTTGGCGAAACGGCAGGCGATACAGTGGATGCTCGCGGATTCGGAGGTCGAGCTGCGCGCGGCGCGATGGCTGACGTGGGAAGGCGCGTGGAAGGCCGACCGCGGCGAGGATTTTCGCACCGAGGCGTCGATCGCGAAGCTCTATTCGAGTGAAGTGCTCGGGCGCGTGGTCGATCGCGCGGTGCAGATTCACGGCGGCTACGGCGTCAGCAAGGAATTTCCGATCGAGCGATGGTATCGCGAGGCGCGCATCCGCCGAATTGGCGAAGGACCGAGCGAGGTGCATCGGATGGTGATCGCGCGTTCGCTTTTGCGATGAGGTCCCAACGATGAGTCTGCCGCTGGATAACATTCGCGTGATCGACCTCGGACAGGTTTACGCGGCGCCGTATTGCACGCTGCAACTGGCCGCGATGGGCGCGGATATTATCAAGATCGAGCCGCCAGTCACGGGCGAAGTGCTGCGCAGGCCGGAGCTGCCGCCGGGCGGCGCCGGATACTCGTTCCTGATGCTCAATGCCAACAAGCGCTCGGTCACGATCAATCTGAAGAAGCCTCGCGGGCAGGAAATCGTGCTGAAGCTGCTCGAGGACGCCGACGTGCTGGTCGAGAATTATCTCGACGGCGTGATGGAGTCGTTCGGCCTCGGCTACGATCAAATTGCGGATCGTTTTCCGCGGCTGATTTATGCGTCGGGCAAGGGCTACGGCTCGGACAGCCGCTACGCGAAGCTCGGCTCGATGGACAATACGATCCAGGCGTCGTCGGGATTCATAAGTATCACCGGATTTCCTGACCATCCGGTGAAAACGTCGGCGACGTTTATCGACATGGGCACCGGCAGTCACATGGTGAGCGGGATTCTGGCCGCGCTGATCCATCGCGGGAAGACAGGCCGCGGGCAGCATGTCGAGGTCGCGATGCTCGACGTGGCGATTCCCGCGTTGACCAGTGCGGTCGCGCCCGCGCTGCAAGGGATGAAGTTCAAGCGGCTTGGAAATCGGCATTGGGGCGCATGCCCGACCAACATCTATCCTGCGGCGCGACGGCGAGATTCTGATTTTCTGCCTGACGGAAGCGCATTGGCGCACGCTGGCGAAATTGATGGGTCACGAAGAGCTGATCGACGACCCACGATGCCGGAATCATGGCGCGCGGCTGAAGATCGCGGACGAACTCGACGCGCTTGTCTCCGAATGGACAAGTGCGCAGCCGCGCGATGCGATGGTCGAAGGACTGATCGAAGCGGGAATCCCGTGCGCGCCGGTGCGCACCGTCGAAGAAGTGATCGCCGATCCCGAAACTGCGCAGCGCCGAATGCTGATCGACAGCGACTATCCGACGCGCGGCAAGATTCGCGTCGCGGGCATGCCGATAAAGATGTCCGGCGCGCCGGAAGGTGGCCGGCCGATGAGGCGTCCCCCTGAGCTGGGCGAGCATAACGCGGAAGTGCTCGGGTCGATCGGAATCGGCGCGGATGAGTTAGAGCGTCTCAAGCGCGAGGGGGTCATCTAATTGAATGCGAAACCCTCCGCGGGTTTCGCGCTTCCGCGGCAGGGGTGACCCCTGCACCCGGTGATAAGAAATCGCAAAATGGCGAGGACGCCATTTTGCTCACAGGTTCTTTTTTCTGTCGCCTGCCTCTGGGGTTGCTAGAGACTTTCAGTTGCGTTTTATGACGGTGCCTGATGGCTGGAAAGACGCGCGCGGCTGAAAACTGGGCTGGAGCCGTGCAATGGCCCGATGGCTCGTGTATTCGTTGATGCTTGAATTGGATTTTAGAATCGAAGTCCCGGCTTGATCGAAGGAGTTGTCTGATCAGATGAGGCTGGCGCGGCTGGCGGTGGAGCGGTGCGGAGGTTTTCGTGCGGTGATTCCGCGCGTATCGATCGTCGTGTTGGCACTGATCGCATCGAATGTACTGATCGGATGCGAGACGCAATCCACTTACACTGCTGAGAATAACACTGGTACGCCGGCTGAAGTTGGGAAGCGGCCGCTGGAGTTGTCGTCATCGGAGTTTGCGGCTGATTTGGTTACGCCTACCGGGATTCGCTTGAAGACCAACGGGCAGTATAAGACCGACGCGTCGAAGAAGGCGGCGGCCGACGCGATCGATCGTTACTGGGGCGAGGTTCGCGCTTGTGCGGTCGGCGTCGAGCCTGCGAACGATACCGACGTCAGCGGCTTGATCGAGGAATTCCCGCGTCATCTGGCGGTTGAGATTGCCAACAACTGGAAGGTGGTCGAAGGTCCGACGACGCATCGCAGGATGCAGGCGTTCCCCTCGATCGCGCATCCGGGGGCGTGGTCCACGGCGCGTCGGCAGGAGGATGCGCTCTACATCGTAGTGGTTCCGGAGCTGAATGGGCTTGGTCCGCAGATGGTCAATGAGCTGAATTTGTGGCTGATGAAAAATGCGAACGTGCCGCCGACGGCGGATTTGGTTAACGCGTGCGCGTCGATCGCTTGTGTTCGGTTCAACTACAACAATATGCCGTCGCAGGCCTGGAATGAGTGTAAGGAGTAATTCACTTTATCTGATGTGAAACCCTTCGCGGGTTTCACGCTTCCGCGGCAGGGGTGACCCCTGCACCCGACGAAGTCTTGAACGATCGTTCTGGAGTCTTGGAACTCTCGATTTGGGCGTGTTAGTAAATTGGTGACGGGACAGGAGGCGCGGCTTATGAAACGCACTGGCGTCCATCACCTGGGGTTGGCGACGCTCGATATCGATCGCACGGTCGAGTTCTACACCACCAAATTGGGCTGGGAAGTCGCGTGGGCCGACATTATCGAGACGGCCGGCGGGGGCAAGATCAAGCACGTCTTCCTTAACACCGGCGACGGCAGCCTGGTGGCGTTCATGTGTCCGGAAAAAGTTCCGGGCGTGCCGACCGAGTGGGCGACCGATATCAACAGCGCGCAGGGATTGCCGGGCGCTTTTTACCATTTCGCGTTCCATTGCGACGACGTGAAGGAGCTCGAGGCCAAGCGCGAAGAGCTGATCGGAAAGGGCGTCGAGGTGACGGCGGTGGTGGACCACGAATGGTGCCGCTCGATCTATTTTCGCGATCCCAACGGCCTGCTGCTTGAATATTGCGCGACTGTGCGCGCGTTCACCGCAGAAGACAAGATCATGCGGCATCACGATCAGCCGGGACCGATGGTGAGTGATCCTGAGGACGCGAAGAAAGTCCATCAGGATGCTGATGGGGCCGCAGTCGGCGAAGGTGAATCGCACGCCGGTGTGAGCGCTTACAGATTGCGATCTGAAGATGAGCGGCTGGCGATTCGCCGGCCGCTTTTCTTTTTTCACAAAGGGATGCCATTCTCCGGCTGAGCATTAATCCGACCAGGAGTTTTGACGATGGCAGAGATTGGACTTTTCGAGGCAATTTACTCGGCGCGATCGCTCAGGCGGTTCAAGCCCGATCCGGTTCCCGACGACGTGATCACCGAAGGTGCTCGATGCGGCGATTCGCGCGCCGTCGGGCAGCAATCAGCAGAGTTGGGAGTTCGTGGTTATCAAGGACGCGGCGCAGCGCAAGAAGATTGGCGCGGTGTATCAAAAGGGCGGCGCAATTTTGAAGGCGCTCTACACCGACCGGGTCAAGCCTGAGCACATGAGCGAGGACACCTACAAAAAACTGATGGCGTCGGCGTACTACCTGATCGATCACATGGCCGACGCGCCGGTGCTGCTGATCGTATGCCTGAAGCAGGTTCCGTTGTCGGGGCCGCCGCCCAAACTGCCGCCCGAGGTGGCCGCGGCGATGAAGAGCCAGGCGCGGATATCCGGTTCGAGCATCTATCCCGCCGTGCAGAACATTATTCTTGCGTGTCGCGGACTCGGTCTCGGCACGGTGCTGACGACGATTCACACGTTCTTCGAGGACGAGGTGAAACAGATTCTGGGGCTGCCGCCGGAAGTGATGACGTACGCGCTGATGCCGATCGGATATCCGCAGGGAAAGTTCGGACCGATCAAGCGGCGGCCGGTGAGTGAGGTCGCGTACTTGGACAGTTACGGGAAGCATTGGAAGGGTTGAGCGTCAGTCGCGGTTCGTTCCTCAAATCTTCGGTGACTTTGCCGGCCAGGTGGCGGACCTGATCGTGTTGCGAGAGCAATGACGCGAGCATGGCGGGGTCGGGCTTGCCGCCGAGGCGATACTCGTCGGCGGCGTGCGCGAATTTCTCGTACGTGTTGAGCAGCTTTACGAAATCGCGATGCGACGGGCGCGACGCCTCGCGCGGGGTCGAGGACGAGAACGCGTTGGCCTTGTTGAAGGCGTAATAAAATTCGCCCATCTCCTCGGACGACAGTTGGCGATCGTCGAGCTTGAAATATGTGCGGCAGTAATCGGCGAGCTTGTCGGACATGTCGGACAGCAGCGACACGTTCGCAGCGATAGTGCGGCGATAGTCGGAGGAATAGCATCCGCTCGATGCGGCGACAGCTATTGTAAGCGCAAGAAAAAAAGCGGGCCGGCGCGTACCGGCCCGCCGAAGTAATTTCAACAAGACACGTCCACGCAGTTTCAGCCGAGATACTCTTTGAAGAAGGCGATCGTGCGCGCCCACGCCTCTTTCGAATGCACGGGATGGAACGACGGGCGATCGTCGCACATGAAGCCGTGGTCGGCGTCGGGATAGAAGACCACCTCGGCCGGCTTGCCGGCTTTCTTGAGCGCGTCGCGAAATTCATCGACTTCCGTGATTGGAATGAACGCGTCCTTGCCGCCGAAAAACGCGAGCACGGTGGCCTTGAGTCCGTCCACGTATTCGATTGGCGGCTTGACGCCCGGCTGCCGCGATTTGACGATTCCGCCGCCGTAAAACGGCACGGTGGCTCTGACAGCCGGATTGCGGCATGCGGTCATGAACGCGACGCGTCCGCCCATGCAGAATCCGGTGGTGCCGAACGCGGGCTTCACTTCCTTCATTGCTTTGAGGTGATCGATCGCGGCGCCCATATCGGCGACGATTTGATCGTCGTTGACTGAGCCCATCAGGCGAAAGGCGCCGGGCAAATCGTTGTAGCCGACGACGTTGTTGGGTTGGCGAAAATAAAGATTCGGCGAGATCGCGACAAAACCTTCGGACGCGAATTGATTGGTGATGCGCTTGATCTGATCGTTGAGCCCGAACGCTTCCATCACGACCACCAGGGCGGGATAAGGACCACCGGACGCCGGACGCGCGAGATGCGCGGGCATATTCTCGGCGCCGGTCCGAATCGATACTTCACTCGAGACCACTTCCATAGCTGAGACCTCCGTTGAGAGATTCGCGTCCGCGAAATAGCGGGTCGCGATCGCGGATCGCGTTTGAGGGAGACGGACGACCCGGCAACCTTTGTCGCATACGAGGAGGTCTCGCTCAAGCGAGAATCTTCGGGCAGGCGCCGCATAAGAAAATCTCACGGTGGAGCGGCAGCCGTCTCGCGCGCGCCGGTAGTGCGCCGGTAGTATTGCAGCGGCCGATCAATCTGCGTGCACGGCCTGATTCCCGATGATCCCGCTTCGCGATAATGCCGCGCTGCGCCGCCTGACGCCGATCAACCTCGCTCTGATCGTCGCGAACGTTGCGGTGTTTATCTACGAACTGTCGCTCGGCCCGCGCGTGGCAGTGTTCGTCGAGCGATTCGCACTGGTGCCTTCGGCGGTGACGCGAGCGCTGTCTAGCAACGCGCATCGCGAGGCCGGCGCGCTCGCGCCGTTGATGACGACCGTCACGTCGATGTTCATCCACGGCGGTTTGTGGCATGTCGCGGGCAATATGCTGTACCTGTTCATCTTCGGCGCGGCGGTCGAGTATCGGATGGGCGCACTGCGCTACCTGATTTTTTACTTCGCCGCCGGAATCGCCGCATCGCTCGCGACCGTGTGGATTGCGCCGGAGTCGAGCGTGCCGGTGATTGGCGCGAGCGGTGCGATCGCGGGCGTGCTCGGCGCATACTTCATTTTTTATCCGCGCGCGCGCGTTCTGACGATTTTGCCGATTTTTGTTTTCATTCAGTTCATCGAAATCCCCGCGGTCATCTACCTGTTCGTCTGGTTCGCGGTACAGCTTTACGCGGGACTCCAACAGAGCGGGCGCGCGGCAGTGATGGGCGGGGTCGCATGGTGGGCGCACATCGGCGGTTTCATGTTCGGTGTCGCGCTCGGCCCGATACTCGCGATCAATCGCCCGGCTCGACGACGATCGCGCTAGCTCATTCGTTCATCAAATGTGGACAGAGTGGACAACCGTTGGCCGACGGCTGGTGTAATTATTGTGTGCGGTGAAGGTATCGGAAATAATCGGCGCTCCTGAGATTGTTGGACGCGCGGTTGGTTGAGGAGGTAGGTGCAGGTGGCGGTTTCGTCGGATGATATTCTAAAGCGCGTTCCCCCGCAAAATCTCGAAGCAGAACAGTCCGTGCTGGGCGCGATTCTGCTCGACAACGACGCGATTAACCATTCGCTCGAAATTCTTTCGGACGAAGATTTTTATCGCGAGTCGCATCGGCAGATCTTCCGCGCGATGGCGGAGCTTACCGATCACAGCCAGCCGGTCGATGCGATCACGCTGACCGACGCGCTGCGCACGCGGGGCGTGCTCGAGCAGATTGGCGGGCCCGCGTACATCGCGGAGCTCGCGTCGATCGTGCCGACTGCCGCGAACGTCGCGCATTACGCGCGAATCGTGCATGACAAGGCGGTTTTGCGCAGCCTCGGATCGATCGCGACCGACATCGCGAGCTCGTCGTACGAGGCGCCGGCGGATGTGGACGGTTTCCTCGACGAAGCCGAGCATCGCATTTTCGAGATTTCGGAGAAGCGGATTAAGCCGTCGTTCCACACGATGCCTCCGCTGACCAAGGAGGCGCTGAGGATCCTCGAGCGGCTGTACGAAAATCGCGAGATGATCACCGGCGTGCCGAGCGGGTTCATCGATCTTGATCGAATCACGGCGGGATTCCAGCCGTCAGACCTGGTGATCATCGCGGCCCGCCCCAGTATGGGCAAAACGGCGCTCGCGTTGAATATCGCGGCGTACGCGGCGATAGAAGCGGACAAGCCTGTAGGGGTCGCACTTTTTTCGCTGGAAATGTCGAAAGAGCAGCTCGTGCTGCGCATGCTTTGCTCCGAGGCGCGGGTGGACAGCGCCCGAGCGCGGCAGGGATTCCTCGGCGAGCGCGACTTTCCCAAGCTCGCCCAGGCGGCGGCGCGGTTGTCGGAAGCCAACATCTATATTGATGACTCGTCTGACACCACGTCTATCACGCTTAAAGCGAAATGCCGCCGTCTCAAGCGCGAACACGACAAGAACCTCGGTCTGATAATCATCGACTATATTCAGCTGATGAGATCCGCACGTCCCGGCGAAAATCGCGAAAAAGAAATCGCGGAGATTTCGCGGTCGCTCAAGGGGCTGGCGAAGGAGCTAAAGATTCCGGTGATCGCGCTGTCGCAGCTCAACCGGCAGGTCGAGTCGCGCGAGAATCGGCGTCCGATGCTGGCCGACCTGCGCGAGTCGGGCGCGATCGAGCAGGACGCCGACGTGATCGCGTTCATCTACCGCGAGGAAATGTACAAGGGCAAGGAGAGCAAGGAGCCGGGGGTCGCCGAAATTATCGTCGCCAAGCAGCGTAACGGTCCCACCGACACGGCGAAGCTCACATACATCAACCACTACACACGGTTCGAGAACTACACGCCGGAGACAGGAGTGTTCGAAGATACCGGCGTCTAGAAGGTGGCTGGGTAGGCGTTAGGCGCTGCATCAGAACCGGAAAACGCCAGAAGACAAAAAAGGATCATCTTTTCGCTTCCCATGGCTTTACACCAATGAATTCGTCGGTCGATTTGTCGCGCAGGCCACAAAGGCCACGAGAGAGTGCAAAGAGGAAAATAGGCTCTGATCGTCTTGCAGCAGAGTCGAGCGCGATCGCACCCCGATTAAGAAAAGATCGACCGCATAAACCGAAATCAAATAGCTCGCGATAGTCCAGGCAGCGGCGCCATGGGAAGACAGCAACAAGCCGCCGAAGAGAAGGATTCCGATCGCTGTCCCAAAAGGCATCACTGCGAGAAGGATTCTCGCAGTGAATCGAACCGGGAACTGAACGGACGGATCGCGTGGCGCCACAGCTAAAATGGACCGCAATAGGTTGTGCACAGAGCCGCCAACCACGAACCCGATCAGAGCGGCCGGGACCCCGATTACAAACCAAGCGTTTCGAAAGGAAATTGCCGCGATTACAGACGCAATTGCCACAAAAATAGGTGCCAACGACAGGAGAGTATCTAGTGCCCGGGTGACTGGACCATTGAACAAGTGCGCGAAACGATGGGCCGACGACTTATCAACGCTAACGTAACATCGCCCTTCCGCGACAGCTTGCTGCAGGTCTCCGAATGACTTGAAGGGGAAGTCCGGAATTTCCGAGATGGACCGCCACCGACTCATGCCGAGCAATTTATCTTCCTCGATGATCATTTCCGTTTCCGCATCACGGTTCCAGCCGCAACTCCGACAGAATCTTGCCTGATGAGCCGAGAAGGTAAAGCCTCTTGAAGTCCAATGCCGAGAGGTCCATCTCTGACGCAAGGTATGACTTCAGATCGGCCATCTCCGGTTCGGAACGAATACCCGTGTAATCATCGAAGACGACGACGAGGATGTGATCGGGGCCGTATCGCTTGATGGATTTGGCTCTTACACGGTCGATGATTAAGCGCCGATGCTTTTCAAGGATCCTCGGCCTAAACACTGCCTCATCTTCCACGTCAATATGATGGCCCGTTTTCTTCGTGCCAGAGTAAGTGACTTTCCCGAGTAAATTCACGCGGCCTTTGCCCTTTAAGACCTCCATTCGCAGTGAGTCTTCGTGACCGTCCTTGGCGTAGGTGAATTCTACGAACAAGCTCGTCGTTTTCGATCCGTCCGGAAATGTGATGATCGCGTCGTAATTTCCGCTATCACGCAAGATTGGCTGACACCGGACGTCTGGGCGCCCTGGGAATAAATGTTGCCCCAGGTGCGCCAATGGAAGGACCTCTTCTATGTATTTTTTCCACAGCCTTCCCGGGGACCGCGAAGTCTTCCTAAGTTCTTTAGACTCGTCGAACGCCCGTCCGATTTCAGCAGCGAGAGCTGTCAATTCGTCTGGCGTCCTAGCTCGACCAAGATCTAAAGAAGTAAGCAGTTCTTCAACCTCATCACAGGCGGGGCCAGATCGGTGGTTTGGAATGTTGGAGGACACCGGCGCCTAGAAGGAGTCGAGTTCGTCTTCCATCGGTTCCTGCTTGGTCATCGAGTGCGACGATTTGACGGTCAGCGCGGGCCTTGGTGATTTGTCGAGCTTGTAGTCTTCGTAGGTGTACTGATCGATCGCGAACGGCAGGCCCTCCGAGGCGGGAAACGACGGCGCGTCGCAGACCTGGAAATGCAAATGCGGCTCCGATGAATTGCCGGTGTTGCCGAGATGCGCGAGCACGTCGCCGGCGTGGACGGTATCGCCAACCTTCACCTTGAGCGTCCCGGGCCGCAGGTGCGCATACGCGGCGTAGTGCCCGTCGCTCAGCTCCTGGATGATGTGATTGCCGGCGAGCGTGTCGTACGTAATCGGCGTCGCGAGCTTGCCGCTGTTGGGGACGTTCTCCGGAATGCCGTCCTTGACCTCGACGATCTTGCCGTCGGCGACCGCGTAAATTTCCTGATCCCAGGCGTGATAGCTCTTGTTGTCGTGCTCGTCGCCGGTAAACGCCTTGCCGTCGTCGCCAAGCTGAATCCAGTCGATCGCGTAGCGCTGGCCGATATGCGGCAGTCCGTTAACCGGCAGCATCGCGCGGCGATGCGCCGAAGTGTTCGAGGGGCCGTTGGCCGCGAGCCAATTTTTCCCGCGCAGCGGAGAATGAATCACGATCGGGTCGTCCTGATTCAGATCGATCGGCGGGACGGTGTGGATGGTTCCGGAGCCGCTGCGCTCGCCGTGCTGCTCGATCGTAATCGCAGTATCAAAATTGTCGGGATCGCCCTGGTCGGGAAGCCAATCGGTAAAGATAAAAAAGACGCCGGTCTCGCCCGGCTTGAGGCTCGGATCGTTGGGCTTGGTGCCGTCGCCGTTCACCGGCACGAACATCGCGGCCAGTTGCTTGCCGGTGGAGGACTGATTGACGACCACCTTGTCGTCGTCCTTTCCAGTCACGTCGAGCTTGGTGATTTTGAGCGGCGTCTTGCCCCAATTGGTGACGTACAACTCGTAGGCCGAATGGCGATGACCATTGCCGTCGAGGATTTGCGCCTCGGGCGGATACGGCATCGCGACGACGCGCATGTAGAGCGGATCATTTTCCGGCGGCGCGGCGGTGCGGCTTTTCCTCGGCGAGCGACGATCCCGCGAACGCAAACGCGGTCAGTGCTACGAATACCAGCAGTCGATATCGATACATCTTAATTCCTTCAATCAGTGCGAGGTCTTGTCGTCGTCGGAGGTCTCAGGCGCGGGTTCGGCAGGATCTTCCGAGGTCGCCGGCGCGGTCTCGGCAACATCCTCGGGATGAGTCTCGATTCCCTCGACGGGGCCGGTGTTCGCCTGCTCGACGGCGCGCTCGATTTCGCGGAACTCCGAGAGGTCGGGCAGGCTTTCGAGATCCTTGAGTCCGAACAATTCGAGGAACTCGGGCGTGGTTTCGTAAACCATCGGACGCCCCGGCGCTTCCTTGCGGCCGGCAATTTTGACCAGGCGTTTTTCGAGCAGCGTTTCGAGCACGCCGCCGGTATCGACGCCGCGCAACTGTTCTATCTCGGGGCGCGTGATCGGCTGCCGATAGGCGATTATCGCGACGGTCTCCATCAGCGGGCGGCTGAGTCGCGGCGGCCGCGCGGCGAGCAGCTTGCGCACGTAGCCGGCGTGGTCCTTGGGCGTGCGCATCTGGTAGCCGCCGGCGACTTCGTCGATTACGATGCCGCGGTTTTCGGCGGCGTACTGCGACGACATCTCGGCGAGCGCCTTCTGCACGGTCGCGCGCGGCATGTCGTCGAAGACGGCGGCCAAGCGCGCAATCGAGACCGGTTCGCCGGCTGCGAACAGCAGGCTCGCGAGAATTGATTTCAATCGTTCCTCTTCCACTCAGCCTCCGTCATGCCGCAATTCCGCGCTCGAGAAAAATCGGGCCGAAGCGCTCTTCCTGGAACGCGCGAACGTCGCGCCGGCGGATCAATTCGAGCAACGCCATGAAGGTCGCGATCACCAGCGAGCGATCGTTGGCGTCCTCGAACAGCGCGGCGAACGGGATTCGTCCCGTACGCCTTCCAGCGCGCGCAGGATTCGCGGGATACATTCCGCCACCGGGATGTCGCGCAGCTCGATTTTGCGCGGCGTCTTGTCGGCGACGCGCTTGAGCACGGCGCCAATCGCCTCGACCAAATCGAAAATCGAGACGGTGTACTGCTTGGCGTTGGCGTCTTCGGGTGCGACCTCGCCGGGCGTGGTGAAAACGTCGCGACCCAGCAGCGCGCGCTCGGAGAGTTTTTCAGCGGCCTCGCGATAGCGCTGATATTCGAGCAGCCGCTCGACCAGGTCGCGCTTGAGCTCCTCGGCCTCCTCGGTGTCGGCGAGCTCCGGATGCGGCAGCATCGCGAACGACTTGATCAGCAGCAGCGTCGCCGCCATCACGAGGTACTCGCCCGCGACGTCGAGATTCAACTGGTCGAGCAATTCGAGCCACGCGAGATATTGCTCGGTGATAACGCTGGCGGTGACTTCGTGCGGGTCGAGCTCGGCGCGCTTGAGCAGATGCAGCAGCAGGTCGAGCGGGCCTTCGTAAATCGGCAGCCGGAAACGGACGCCGGCGTCGGCGCCGAGCCTGGGCGTCGTGCTGCTTTCGGTTTCGTTGCTCACAACTGCACCATCCACGTGATCGCGCTGAACGCCCAATTCATCACCGGATAAATCGCGACGTCCATCCAATGCGTATACAGCAGCACCAGCAGTATAAGGAAGCCGTAGCGCTCGGTCTGCGCGTAGGCGCGCGCGGCGGGGATGGGCAGGATGCTGAACAAAACGCGGCCGCCGTCGAGCGGCAGTATGGGAAAAAGATTGAAGACTCCCAGCTCGACGTTGACGATCACCGACGCTTGCAGCATCCGGGCGAGCGGTACGACGACGGTGGTGCCCAGCGAGCCGTGCAGGAAAGCGGGCAATACGCGGAGCGCAAGACCGCTCAGGATCGCGAGCACGAAGTTGGTCAGCGGGCCGGCGGCGGCGACTTTCAACATCCCGGTGCGTCCGCCGCGCAGCACGCGAAAATCGACGGGCACGGGCTTCGCATAGCCGAGCACGGGCAGACCGAAAAGATACAGCCCGAAGGGCAGGATGATCGTGCCGAAGAGATCGATGTGCGAAATCGGATTCAGCGTCAGGCGGCCGGCGCGGCGCGCGGTATCGTCGCCAAGGCGCAGCGCGACCACGCCGTGCATGACCTCGTGCGCGATGATCGCGAACATGATCGGCGGCGCGACGATGCAGATAGTCGCGATGGTTCCGTTCAAATCGCCCAAGTCAGTCGGTACCTTCCGCCGCGCTCGCGCGAGTCGCGCGCGGATGAAACGTGCGATGCACTTTGCGCAGGTGGCTCTTCGAGAGATGCGTGTAAATTTGGGTGGTCGAGATGTCGCTGTGACCGAGCATCTCCTGCACGGCGCGCAGGTCGGCGCCGCCCTCGAGCAGATGTGTGGCGAAGCAATGGCGCAATGTGTGCGGGCTGATCCATGCGAGTCGCGGATCGTTGGCGGCCCATCCTTTTAGCGCCTTGAAAAATCCCTGGCGAGTCATCGCGCGGCCGAGCCTGGTGATGAAAACTGCGGAGACGCGTCGCGGAATTTTCTTTTTTCGATGATCGTCGCCGGCAGGATTCAGAATTTCGTCGCGGCGATCGAGGTAGGCCTTCAGCGCGCGAATCGCGGCGCCACCCATCGGCACCATCCGCTCCTTGCTGCCCTTGCCGAGCACGACGACGACGCCGGCGGCGAGATTCACCTGATGCAGCTGCAAACCGACCAGCTCCGAGACGCGAAGACCGCATCCGTAGGCCATTTCGAGCATCGCGCGATCGCGGAGTCCGCGCGCGTCGTGCGCGTCGATCGCGGCGATAAGATTTTCGATGTCAGCGGGCGACAGGGTGCGCGGGAGTTTGCGCGGATGCGGCCTGAGCTTCACCGCGGGCGCAGGATCGCGCTCGATGATCTTCTCGTCCACCAGCTCGCGCGCGAGCCCGCGCAGGCTCGCGAGATGGCGGCGCTGCGAACTGACGGCGAAGCCCTGGTCGGCGAGCGCTTCGAGGTACGCGGTCAGCGCACTGGCGTCGAGTTGCGCGGGCTCGAGGCCGGAATCGCGGCACCACGATTGAAAGAGACTGAGGTCGTGCGCGTACGCTTCCATCGAATGGCGGCTGAGGCCGCGCTCGACCGCCTGGCGCGACAAATGGCGATCGATCAGCTCGTCCCAGCCGGCGACGCTCACGCGGGTGCTCCTGCGCGCGGATTTTGTTCGACCTTTTCCAGCAACGCGGCGCGCAGCTCGCGCATCCGATCGAGATCCTCGATTTTTCCGCCGTCGCGATCGCTCACGTAAAAGACGTCGAGCGCCTGATCGGCGTTGGTCGAAATGCGCGCGAGGTGAATCCGCAGGCCGAGCCGGAAAAGCGTGTGGGTGATCGCGAACAGCAGGCCGACGCGGTCCTGGGTGAACACGTCGATGACGGTGAACTGCTCGGAGGTGCGATTGTCGACTGTGACTTCGGTCGGCACGTGGCGCACGAACTTGCGGCCCGCGCTCTGCACGTGATGCGCCGCGGCGACCAGCGCCGCGATGTCCTGCTGGCCGGTGATGACGCGTTCGAGGTCGTGCTCGACGCGCAGCCAGCGGTCGTCCTCGAGCGCCATCGAGACCTCGCCCATCTGATGCGAGACGCGAAACACGTCCATCGCAACGCCGTTGGTGCGCGTGGTGATTCGCGCCGACAGGATGTTGAGATTGTTGGCGGTCAGCGCGCCCGCGATCATCGAGAACAGCCCCGGCCGGTCGCGCGTCACGACGATGAACTCGCTGAACTCGAGGTCCGGAAAATGCCGGACGCGACAGACCAGCGGGCGGTCGTCGAGCGAGCGCATCAGATCGAAGTGCAGCGGGATGTCGTCTTCGGGCACGGTGAAAAAGTAGCGATCGGGCATCTCGTCGAGGAACGCTGCCACGTCGGCTTCAGGAGCGGACGCACTGAGCAAAGTCTCGCGCACACTGGCCTTGACGGTGGCGAGACGGCGCGCGGGATCGACTGCCTCGCGATCGCCCTGCTCGAGCACCTTGAGCGCGCGCAGGTAGAGATCGCTCAGCAGCATGTCGCGCCAGTTGTTATAGACCTTGGGCGCGACCGCGCGCATGTCGGCGTAGGTCAGCAGGTAGAGCGCCTTCAGGCGATCGATCGAGCCGACGGTACGCGCAAATTCCGCGACGGTGGTTTGATCGTCGAGGTCACCCTTCTGTGCGACCTGCGACATCATCAGATGGTTGCGGACGAGGAACACGACGAGATCGATTTCCTCGCTGTTCAAGCCGAGGCGCTGCGAGACTTCCGCGGTCAGGCTGGCGCCGCGCTCGTGATGGTCGTGGCCGTGGCCTTTGCCGATGTCGTGCAGCAGCAGCGCGAGGAATACCAGCGGCAGATGAGGCAGCTCGCGCGCAACTTCGGTGAGCAGGGGAGTCGGATCCTTGAACTCGCCGGTGCGCAGGCGCTCGAGCTCGCGCACCGCGACCAGCGAATGACGATCGACAGTATAGATGTGGTAGAGGTCGTGCAGAACGCGCGCGTAGAGATTGCCGAACTCGGGAATTATCGCGCCGAGCACGCCGGACAGATGCATCGCCTCGAGAGTTTCGGCGACGCGTTGGCGCGCGGACAGAATCGTCATCAGCGCTTCGGCGACGCGCGGGTCCTTGCGCATCGCGTCGTCGATCAACGCAACATTGTCGCGCACCAGTTGGTAAGTGCTGCCCGACAGGCGCACGTTCTGCGCCTGGCAGTCGGCGTAAATCGTGATCAGGTTCAGTGGATCGCGCTGAAAGAAATCGGCTTGCGCGATGCTCAGCAGACTGCCCTGAACGATCACGCCGGGACGAATCCTGCGAGTCGGTGTGCGGCGAAAAAATCGTCCGCCGGGACTGTTCTCGGTGACGCGCGCGATCAGGCCCTCGGCGAAGCGATGGATCGTCGAGGCGTGCTGGTAGTACGCGCGCATCAGGGCGGAGCCGGCGGCCTGTCCCTCCTCGGGCTTGAAGCCGAGGATTGGCTCGATCCGCTCCTGCATCTCGAACGTGATCTGATCGAAGTGGCGGCCGGTGAGAAAGTGCAGCGAGTTGCGAACGCGCCAGAGAAAATCGCGCGCCTCGATAACTTCGGCCGCTTCAGGCTCGGTGATGACGGCCTTTTGCACCAGCTCCTCGAGCGAATGGACCTTGTACTTGACCTTCGCGAGCCACATCGCAGTGTGCAGATCGCGCAGCCCGCCTTCGCCGTCCTTGATCTGCGGCTCGAGCAGGTAGATCGAATCGCCGTACTGGGCGTGGCGTTTGCGACTCTCGTCGAGCTTGCTGGCGAAGAACTTGTCCTGGTTGCGATTGAGGACCTCGGCGATGAGCAGCTTGTCGAGATCGGCGTAAAGTTTTTCGTCGCCGCACAAAAATCGCGCGTCGAGGATCGCGGTCTTTTCTTTCAGGTCTTCGTTGGCGAGCCGCACGCATTCCTTGGCCGTGCGGACGCCGTGACCGACGATCAGGCCCGCGTCCCACAGCGCGTGCAACATTATTTCGGTGACGATCTCGGCGTACGGACCGCGCTTGTAGTCGTGCAGAAACAGGAGATCGACGTCGGACTGCGGATTCAGCTCACCGCGCCCGTAGCCGCCGCGCGCGACCACCGCAATTTTCTGATTGAGCTTGGGCGACCGCCGCGCATGCTCCGCGTCCGCATAGTGGAACAGCGCGCGCAGCAGATCGTCCATCGCCGACGTCATCGCGGCGACAATCTCGCTGCCGCTCGCGCCGGCGAAATGGCGCTCGCACAACTCGGCGCGAATCGATTCCAAATAGGCGCGGGCTTTGATGCCGGGGGTCTTGCTCGCGACGAATTGCGCGAGCAGCGCGTCCTCGCCGCGGGGCGAAGATGCGGCAGGCGGGACCGACTCGGCGCGATTCGCTCCGGTGACGACGCTCACAGATTTCCTGCCGCCATATCGGCGTCGAAGTAGTCCACGACCGAGGTGGCGATCGCGCGCGCCAGTACGTCCTGGTAGTTGGGCGATTCGAGCCGCGCGGCTTCAGCGGCGTTCGACATGAAGCCGCATTCGACCAGCACGGCCGGCATATGCGCGCCGACCAGCACGTAAAATGGTCCCATCTTCGCTCCGAGCGCGTTCACATTAAGTCCAAGTCCGGCATCGAGATCGGCGACCGTCTGCGCGTCGATCATTTTCGGGCCAGAGAGGCCGCTTCCGACGCCTTATAGTTCTGACGCAGGTCGGTCAGGATGTAGTTTAAGTTGGAGGCATCCGGCGCGCCATAGCCGTCGCCGCCGCCGTTCTCCATCCGCGCCAGCCGAATCGTCGCGCGGTCGGTGGTGTTGTTCAGGTAATAAACTTCGATTCCGGTGGTGTCGGTGTTCGGACTCGAATTGAGGTGAATCGAAACGAAGAGGTCGGCGCCGGCGCTGTTGGCAATTCGAGTGCGCTCGGCGAGGCTGATGAAAACGTCGGTCGAGCGCGTGAGCTCGGCGCGGATGCCGCGGGCTTCCAGAGCCGCTTTGAGCCGCGTCGCGATCTGCAGCGCCAGATCTTTCTCCTGCGCCCCGGCGGACGATTGCGTACCGGGATCGTAGCCGCCGTGACCTGGATCGATCATCACGAGAAAACGTCCGGGCTGACGATTGCCCTCGTTCAAGGCGACGGGTGCGGACGCAATCGGTGGCGCAAGAGAAACAGAACGCGGATTTTCAGACGGCGCGAACGCGACCGGACGCGCGATGAGTGGAGCAGGGCGCCGTGGAGCGACATTGTGCACGATAATCGGCGCAGCGATATTCGGATCCGCGCCGATTGTTGCGACCCGCAGAACTATTTCGTTTCTATCGCGGAGCCGCGCGATCGCATAGTCGGATTTGCCGATCACCTCGACCACGATTCGCGAGCCGCTGTCCGATTGGATCGCTCGCACGCTCGAGATTGGCGCCGTCTCTTGTCCAAACAAGGGACGCGGCGGAATCGCGACGCGAGTGCGTCCCAACGAGATCCACAGTTCACTGCCATGGGTGCTGAGATCGGGTCGTGGAGGTGGTCCGCTGAAACCGAAATGGATTTCGAGAGTCGGCCCGCGCCGCTCGATTCGCGCAGACGTCAGCACTGATGTAGGGAGGCCGGCGCGCACTGGCACGACCATCGCGCCAATCGTCGCCGTCGCGAGCGCCACCGCCATCAATTTCCGCATCACCGCAACCTACCCAATGAGCAAGAATAGCTGCCGGTTGCGGTGATCACCACGCCCTGTTCCGCGCGAACACACGGTTCGTGTTTTGTTCTCCTGAACTAATGGACGTTTCACGTGAAACATTTTTGTGAAAAACTCTGCAAGATCACGCGGTTAGCGAGCACTCGGCCCAGAATGACCGCCATTGCGCAGTGTACAATCCGGGATTCTTCGCTTTGCTCTGAATGACACGAGAAGGTCATTTCTCTTGCTTCAGGCGGCCGGCCAGGCGGGCGAGGGCGTTTAGGGCGTCCATCGGGGTCATGCGTTCGATGTCGAGACTGCGGAGTTCATCAACGATGCGTTCCTCCCGCGGCGAGAACAGGCCTAGCTGAGGAGCGGGGGTTTTGGCGCGACGGTCGCGG